>JAFEAV010000001.1 GCA_018266215.1 Cyanobacteria bacterium SZAS LIN-3
CAGGATCGAGCGGAGCTGACAGCATCATAGTCCAGGGTGTCAACACCGCAGGCACCGTGTGCGTTAACAACCTGGCGAATCTGGAAGCAACGGCCAATCTCATAGCCGGGGCGATCGAAGCTCTGGGCCTGCTCTGGGGCAGCATCACAGTGCTGATAAGCATCTGCATGTGGAAGCGAAATGCCGATAAAGCGTTCAGCAAAATGATGCTGGGGGCACTCGGTGTGGGAATCGGTATCTGCACACCCGGTCTGATCAACTGGTTAATAGCGACGCTACGCGACGTCGGGCTTTTCAACTAAGGAGGCGATTGCACCGACGGATAACCATAACCAAGAAAATTGCCAGGGCCGAGCTGAAGTAAATTCAGTTCGGCTCTCGTACAATGGCGTCAACTTAGTCAGACACGCCGGGGGATTTTTTGGTGAGAAACTATCGGAAAGCAATAACAGGCGCAGCAGTGGCCTTAGCGAGCCTGACATCCCTCGCCTCGCAAGCCTGGTCCTGCACCCGCGCAGTCTATCTCGGCACCGAAGATACCGTCGTCACGACCCGCTCGATGGACTGGCAGGAAGACATGAAATCCAATTTGTGGCTCTTCCCCCGCGGCATGAAACGTGACGGAGCAACCGGCAAGAATGCAATCAAGTGGACTTCAAAATACGGCAGTCTCGTTACCGCCTGCTTCGACTTCGCCACAGCCGACGGCATGAACGAAAAAGGTCTGGTGGCAAACATATTATGGCTGTCCGAATCTGACTACGGCAAGCCAGACCCATCGCGCCCGGGCATCACAATTGCCGCCTGGAATCAGTATGCGCTGGACAATTATGCAACCGTCGCCGAAGCTGTGGAAGGTCTGAGCAAAGAGCCTTTTCAGGTCGTGACGGCAACCATGCCCGGCGGCCGAGTCGGTGCCGTGCATCTGGCGCTGACTGATCCAACCGGCGACAGCGCCGTCTTTGAGTACATCAAAGGTAAGCTCGTCGTGCACCACGGTCGACAATATACAGTCATGACCAATTCACCGACATTTGACCAGCAGCTGGCACTCAACACATACTGGGAACGAATAGGCGGTCTGACATTTTTGCCAGGCACGATAAATCCCGCCGACCGCTTTGCCCGAGCATACTTTTATATGAAGAATCTGCCGCAGACATCGGACGAGCTACAATCGATCGCCCAGGCCTTCAGCGTCATCCGCTGCGTATCCGTGCCGCTCGGCATTTCGGTGCCCGACCTGCCAAACGTCGCCTCTACCCTCTGGCGCACAGTCGCGGATCAAAAACACAAAATCTATTATTTTGACTCGGCTGTAAGTCCAAACGCCTTCTGGGTGCCGCTAGCGGATATGGACTTTTCCGAAGGTGCGGCGGTGAAGAAACTCACCATTGTTGGTGGCAAGACTTATTCAGGAAATGCCTCCAGTCATTTTGAAAAAGCGGAGGCCTTTAAGTTTTTGGCGCCGTAAATTGGTATAAGACGGAGGCAGACAGGTCGAAATCATTCTTGCCCCTTCTAAGGCTTTGTCTCGACGCCGTCTTGATCATCAACAACAGCATCAATAGGCCTTGGAGCAGAACCATAGCTGATGCGTCGAACATAAGCCCAATCTCCGATGCGTTGAACATGCCCCCAGGGAATGGAATAATTCTTCGCAGGCCAATAGACAAACACCTCACTAGTGCACAGTCCACGCGGGCACCGGACCTGCAGCGCCCAGGGAACCGGCTTCTTAGTTTCGAACACCGAATACTCATAATTGGGGTAAGCGCCCATCATCGTCCACGGAATCTTGTCGAGATAATTCGGCACCAGTGCATCCAGATTTGGCGGGGGACTGCCATTCTTCCTCTCAAATCTCTCTATTGCATTCACAAGTCCACGCGATCGCTCGGCCAAATCAACATAAGCATTTCGGTGGATCAAATCCGAACCGAACAGACCAAGCACCAATGCACTGCCTATGAGAAGACTCTGCAAGGCGAGCGTCTTAGCATGACGAAAACTACCGGTGAAAACCAAAGCAAGTGCGGCCACAAAACCGACCAGTGTGACACCATAGAGAAAGGCAGTGAAGACGGGAAGAACAACCAATATTTTTTCCTGCTGCGCGGTGCAAACAGGGGACAGTGAATAAGAAACATAAGCAGGCATCAAAGAAGCCACCACAAACCACGCGAGCAGAGGCCAACGATGTTTCGGTTCCAGCCGAAAACGCAACTTCAATTTCTGCGATGCTTCGGCACTCTCACTCATCAGTTATCCACCGGTTCTGCGCCAGCGAAAGTCTCGCCTCAATAGTCCTCGTCCAATTTCAATCATTCGATAACCAGTGTGACCCGTTTCTCCAATATAGCCCATCTCACACCTCCTTGAGGCGCAAGAAGTGGCGGTGTGGGGTCTCCGGCCGCTCAAAAATTAACCTGGCGGGAAAAAATCCATCCTTCACCGCGACGACGGATGAAGGCTACTACTTCGACGAGGCGGTCTGTTGTCCCTGGGAATAGGCAATAATTGAGCCAAAATTGACTTCGAACGGCGAGTTGTTAAAACATAATCAGGCCGAGGGCCTATAACAATACGGATCCTTTCGTAGGGAGCAATGACTACAGGCGGATTGAATATTTTCTCAATCTTCTGTGAACCGCATCGAAAGTGCATCGACAGAATTGCATAGTTCAGCCACGTGTAGCCACACGCCACGTAATCAGTGTTTGTGGGACATTCAACCCAACATTCATCCCCTATATCAAACAGGGTCTGTATGTCATTTAGAGTTGTTCCGCTCTGATTCTCAATCAGACAGCTGGGTTGGTAAACATCCCAGGAACTGAGAAGGCTGAGTGTTATTCCAGCCAGGACAGTAAGAACAGTTCTACGCTTTGAATGACTTCTCATTTTAGACCTGGCACTCTTTTTTTGATTCTCCGCAGAACGTCGTTATTTGTGGACTGTCATACGGCGACTGATTGTAGACGCTTTGACTCAAAATTAACCTGGAGGTTCGTATAAACCACACTGCTTTATTACATAAACCGATACAAAATCGATGCAACCCGTGTAGACACCCCTACTGAGAGCAAAGTTGGACCAGGCACATCCAATAGCCAATCAGCCCCTGCTAGAGCTGCAGGGGACCAAGCCGCTTGAAGAAAATCACTCGCCTTCCGGTTTGGATCTGGTGCACGTCGCTAAACCCGACGCACCCAGACACAGCCCCCGTGCTCACACGATGGGGCGCTTTCTGGCGGGCATTGCCGACACTGCAGCCAAGGCTGACCCGCAAGAGCAACTGACGCGTCGCGAAAACTACACGATTGCGCTCAATCATTCATATCTCAACAACGAGCTTCTGCTTCGGTCTCTGGAAGCAAAAAATCCATCCTTCACCGCGACAACTGCTGCCGACGGCACGCAGAATCTCACAAATATAAGCGGCATCACCCTGAGCTTCCGTACGTTTGGTCACGACCAGAAGCTCGACGTAAAAAGTATTGCCATTACAAAAAACAATGACGGCAGCCGTCAATTTGCACTTGAGGTGGACAATCCGCTGCCGCCGTCGGTGGAAAAAGTTTTCAATGCCCCCAGCACCATACCGCTCACATTTCAGGTAGATGAACGCGGCCGGGTTTCTCACCCACGCGATAGCGAAATATTCGACAGTCTGTCCTCCAAGGTCGGTACAACTCTACCGGGCCTGGTGCTGAGAGACGCACTGACCGATGCCGGCAGCGTGGCCAAGTTTATTGAGTCCAATCCGGCCTGGGTCAACAATATTATGGCGCCTTTCGCCAGCCGCTTCGGCGCTTATTTGAAGAGCGACTTTGATCCCACCACAGTGCTGGTGACACAGCCCGCTCAACCTGGGCAGCCAGGAAGACCGGCTCAGCCCGGCCAACCTGGTCAACCCGACCAACCCGCCGATCACGTCAAACCGACTCAGCAAGCGGCCCCCGGAGACGCCACACAAATTGCCAAACCGGTCGCGCCACTGCCGCCGACTGATGCTTCGATTTTCAAAATCACCGGCCCCGGCGACTACACCGAGACGATGCAAATTGAAGGACGCCAGCGCAGTTTCACCGTGCACGTGCCGCCCAGCTACGACAAGTCAAAGCCCATGCCGATGATGATTCTGGCCTCGGGCATGTCGCAGACGGCCAAGGACGTGGAAGAAATGTTTCACGCCAACAAACTGGCGGACAGAGAAGGATTTATTGCCGTCTATCCGCAGTCGGTCAACTGGTTTGATGTTAAAGATCTGCGCACCTGGGAGACCGGCAACGGTCTTGTGCTGCCGGGACAAAAAGCCGGCGACGTCAAATTTATGGGCGACATCATCGAAGCTACAAAGAGACAGGTCAATGTAGATCCGCAGCGCATCTACATGACTGGTTTATCAAATGGTGGCATGCTCACCTATACAACCGCATCGGCACTCTCGGGGACGCTCGCAGGCATAGGCATTTTAAGCTCGACGATGAGCGGCAAGGAGCCGCAGCCGAAAGCACCTCTCTCGCTAATCAATATCCACGGCACCGCCGACTCTATCATTCCTTATAACGGATTGACCGACACACCGCCGGTGCTAACTGATGTTGGCGTACCACTTTTTCAGCCTGCACACTACGGCACCGACTACTACCGTGCTCTCGACGGCATAAAAGCGGCACCATCGGTAGTCCGTCACGGCAATGAGACGATTGAATTTTCCGAGAATCCGCAAAACGGCACCGCCGTGGAGCACGTCACCCTCGAAGGGGTCGATCATTTCCTGGATAATCCCGCGCATCGCCTGGAGCAGGTATGGAATTTCCTCAAGGATCATCCACGCACGGCGCCGCCCAATCCCAGAGACAATGTAGAGGTCCAGACGTCGACACCAGTCGATGAATTGACCACGGTCAAACAGCTCAAGGCGGCGATTCAAAAGCGCGGGGTCAATGGCATAGAAGAAGACGTGGACAATATTTTTGATGCCGCCCGCACCATCTCCAACGGCTCAATCAACCCGTCGGCGATTTTCGACAGAATCACCCAGTCAACTCACGTCACCTTCAATGATCCGGTCAACAAGTTTATTCAAAACACCACGCTCATAGCCAAGAACAATGACACCATTACAATGGACCGCAAAGTCGTAGCCAACATTCCGCTGGATGTAAACTTCGGAGTCGGCGCGCTCAAATCTCTGGAAGTGGGCAAAGTATCTTTTGACCTGGCCAAGGCAAACGGCTATCCCGAGCTGAAAAATATCAACGGCCTGACACTGCATGCGCAGGTGGCCGGATACAATCTCGCCAGCAAGATTCAGGACATCACCGAAATGCCCGACGGCCCCAACGGTTCCAATGGCCGCGTGTACAGAGCAACGATGCAGAACCCGCTGCCCGGGTGGATGCGCACGGTGCTCTTCTCACCCGGCCAGGTGAATGTCGATCTCAAGTTTGCACCTAACGGCACACCGATGGTGATCAATCAAGCCAACACCGAGCGGCAATTGCTGGGCAGAAATCCCTTCGTCAACGGCATCGCGGACGAAGCGCAGGACGTCGTCAACATCACTAATCATTTCAACTTCCAGAACGTCGTCAATGTTTCTTCCGACGCGGCCATAACCGGAGGTCTCACCTATCTGGGAATGCGATTCGGCGGCGCCAGAGCCAAACTGGCGGCAACGATAGGATTTGTCGCGGCACCAATGGTGATCGACTTCGTTCGTAGAGAGTTCTCGGCGTAGTACCATTACAAGAACACTAACCACCGAGGCCCCTTGGCAAACATCACGACCATATTTTTTGACGTCGGCGGAGTCTTACTCAACGATGGTTGGAATCATATCTCGCGCAAGAATGCGGCGGATGAATTCGGCCTGAACTTCGAAGAGCTGGAAAACAAACATGCACCGCTGGCTGACGACCTCGACACCGGCAAGCTCTCGGTCAATGAATATATTGACAAAGCAATTTTCTACCAGCCGCGCAAATTTTCAAAAAGCGACTTTTACCAGTTTATGAAAGAGCAGTCGGTGGCTAAAGAAGACTCGATCGCGCTGGCAGCGACACTGGCGGCGCAAAAGAAATATTTGATGGCAACCATCAACAATGAATCCACCGACTTGAATAACTTTCGCATCGAAAAATTCAAACTGGCACCATATTTCTCGGCATTTTTCAGCTCCTGCTTTATGGGCCTCAAAAAACCGGATCAGGCAATCTTTGATCGGGTTTTGAGCATCACGCAGAAGAAAGCGCCGGAGACTGTTTTTATCGACGACCGGGAAAATAATCTGGTGGCACCGCGCAGCTTGCGCATGAACACCATACGTTTTGAATCAGTGCAGCAGGTAACCAAAGAGCTGGCGGAGCTGGGAGTGATTATATAAATGGCACAGAAAAAGAACGGCAAAATCAAATGGACTGACTTTCGTGTTGCAGCCGGCACGAAGGTGAAATTGAAGGACATTCCCACCCGCATAGAAGCGCCCTTCAAGACCAAGGAAGAGTATCATCAGATGCTTCTCGTCAGTTCCAACAAACTGAGCGTATTGCAACAGATGCTCTATGCCAGCGGCGGCTACAGCCTCCTGGCCATATTCCAAGCCATGGACGCAGCCGGTAAAGACGGCATGATCAAACACGTCATGTCCGGCGTCAATCCGCAGGGTTGCGATGTGTTCAGCTTCAAGGCTCCCAGCTCGACAGACCTTGCCCACGATTTTTTGTGGCGCACAAGTAAGTGCCTGCCGCAGAGAGGCATGATCGGCATATTCAATCGCTCCTACTATGAAGAAGTGCTGATTGCCAGAGTACATCCGCAGATCCTGGCCAAGCAAAACATCCCGCCCAAGCTGATCGACAAAAATACATTCTGGAAAAATCGTTTCAAGTCTATTGCCGATCTCGAAAGTCACTTGCATCGAGACGGCACCGACGTCATCAAGTTTTATTTGCACATATCCAAGGAAGAGCAGCGCAAGCGCTTCTTAGAGCGCATCGATGTGCCTGAGAAAAACTGGAAAATCACCCCGGAAGACATCACCGAACGCGGATTCTGGAAAGACTATATCCAGGCCTACGAAGAAGCAATCAGCGCCACCAGTACAAAAGATTCGCCCTGGTACATCATACCGGCCGACGACAAACCGACTTCACGTCTGATTGTCTCCGAAATTCTTGTCAATCACCTGGCCGCGCTCGACCTGGCCTATCCCAAGACGAACAAGAAGCGTCACGAAGAATTGCTGGCCATTCGCGCTCAACTGGAAAAGTAAAGCAAAGGCGCATGTCCACCTGATATACTCTGGCGGCTATCTGGCCTCAGAGGAAATTATGAACACCGAAACACTGGACATTCAAACCGTCAGCACAACGCCCTTCACCGACCAAAGGCCGGGCACCTCGGGACTTCGTAAGTCTGTTGTCGATTTCCAGAAGCCTCATTATCTTGAGAACTTCATCCAGGCGATCTTTAATTCTCTTGACGGCTGCGCCGGCAAAACCCTCGTCGTCGGGGGAGACGGTCGCTATTACAACCGCCACGCAGTTCAAATAATTCTCAAAATGGCAGCCGCCAACGGTCTGGCCAAAATCATCCTCGGTCAGGGCGGGATTCTCTCCACCCCGGCCGCCTCCTGCGTCATACGCAAGCACAAAACCGACGGCGGCATCATCCTCTCCGCCAGCCATAATCCCGGCGGCCCCAAAGGCGATTTCGGCGTCAAATTCAATATTTCCAACGGCGGCCCCGCCCCCGAAAAAGTAACCGAAGCAATTTTTGCCCGGTCCAAAGAATTGCAATCGTACAAAATCCTGTCCTGCCCCGATATCGACATCGACACCATCGGCACAGTACAGGTCGGAGCGATGCAGTTGCAGGTAATCGATTCTGTTGACGATTACCAACAGCTGGTCGAATCGGTTTTTGACTTCGACCAGATTTACGCCCTGATCAAAGGCGGCTCCTTCCGCATGTGCTTCGACGCCATGCACGCCGTCACCGGCCCCTACGGCCATGCCATCTTTGAAAAGCGCCTCGGTGCGCCGGCCGGCACTGTCATCGCCGGCAAAATACTTGAAGATTTCGGCGGCGGCCATCCGGATCCCAACCTCACCTATGCCCACGATCTAGTCGAAATTTTATTCGGCAAAGACGCGCCCGATTTTGGCGCAGCATCCGATGGCGACGGCGATCGCAACATGATCCTCGGTCGCAATTTCTTCGTCACGCCGAGCGACAGTATCGCTTTGATGACAGCCAATCACAAACTCATCCCGGCCTACAGCAAGGGTATAGCCGGTGTCGCCCGCTCCATGCCGACCAGCCGTGCCGCCGACAGAGTGGCCGCCAAGATGGGCATCAAGTGCTACGAAACACCAACCGGCTGGAAGTTCTTCGGCAACCTCATGGACGCCGGACTGGCCAATCTTTGCGGTGAAGAAAGCTTCGGCTCGGGTGCCGATCATATCCGCGAAAAAGACGGGGTCTGGTCCATTCTTTTCTGGCTCAACATCCTGGCCGCGCGCAAAGAATCGGTCGCCGATATCGTCAAAAAACACTGGCAGGAATATGGTCGCAATTATTATTCGCGCCACGACTACGAAGAAGTCGATTCGGAAAAAGCCCATGATCTGATGGAAAAACTGGACGCCAATCTGGCTTCGATGAAGGGCAAAAAATTCGGCTCCCGCACCGTCGACTTTGCCGATGACTTCAGCTATACCGACCCGGTAGATCAAAGCGTGGCCAAGAATCAGGGCATCCGCATTCACTTTACCGATGAATCGCGCATGGTCTTCCGTCTATCCGGCACCGGCACCAGGGGCGCCACCATCCGCCTTTATCTGGAAAGCCTTGAGCTGGACGCGGCCAAGCAGGGGCTCGACGCTCAAGTAGCGCTGAAAGAGCTTATTGATATTGCCGATGAAGTATCACAGTTGAAAGCACTGACAGGCCGCGATAAACCGACCGTCATTACATAAGCTCGACTACTTCTTAGATTCGGACTCTTCTTTTTCCTGCTCGAGCTCGGCTTTATAATCAGCCGCGACCTTTTTGCCGCGCCGGGTCAGGAAGATCAGATCCTGGTCATAGGGGCTGGCGCCGAGTAAACACTGGGCAAACAACCAACCGAGTGCCTCTTGAATTGCGTGGGCAATCTCGTGCTGCAAACTTTCGTGATAGTCACTGGCGAGATGCTTGGCAATAATCGCCCGCTTGATATTCGGCTCAGTGGTCCCACTCAAGCAGTGCAAAACATCGGGAGCGAGCTGCTCCGGCTCGAGGTCAAGAACCTCCTGCGGGTCAGGACGCACATCTTTCAGGGGTTTCATATTTGCCTCCAAAGCCTCAAAACGGGAGATAACCTCCACCGAGGTATTTGTACCACCTTGCCGCATGGTTTGACAAAAGCGTTGTAACCTCAAGGACAATGCTGGAGTCATAATAGGCGCAAAGAGTCGGAGGCTTAATCCTTGCAAAAAATCGCCCTGGAAGAACACTTTATGGCCCCGGGCTTTGGCCAGTACGAAAAAGCCATAGCCGAGGGCATGACCAGCGGCACTTTTGAGCAGTTCAACAAGGGACTGGAAGACCTGGATGAACTGCGCCTGGCAGTCATGGACGAGCACGGCATTGACCGGTGTGTTCTATCGCAAACATCGCCGGGGTTGCAGCGCGAGACCGATGGCAAGCTGGCTGTGGGCAGAGCCATCGAAGCCAACGACTTCCTGGCCGCGGCCGTTGCTCGCCATCCCCAGCGCTTTGCCGGCTTTGCACACCTGGCCCTGCAGGACGTAGAAGCGGCCACCGCCGAGCTGGACCGTTGCGTCAACAAGCTTGGTTTTAAGGGCGCCATGATCAACGGCCACACCAACGGCTCCTACCTCGATGAAGCTCAATATCTTCCCTTCTGGCAGCATGTGGCGTCGCTGGATGTGCCCATCTATATACATCCGGCCGACCACTTTGACCGGCCGCACATGTACAAGGACCACCCGGAATTGTCCGGTCCGGTCTGGGGCTGGGGAGTTGAAACCGGGGCTCATGCGCTGAGACTGATCTTCAGCGGACTGTTTGATCGACTGCCCAATTTGAAAATCATCCTCGGCCACATGGGCGAAATGCTGCCTTTCATGCTCTGGCGCATAGACAGCCGCGCAGTCATCGTAAAGTTGCCTGTTGCTCTGAAAAAGGAGCCGTCACAGTACATCCGCGATAATTTCTTTGTCACCACATCCGGTGTCTGTGATCCGGCACCGCTCCAATGTGCCATCGACGCGCTGGGAGACGACAATGTACTATTCTCCATAGACTACCCTTACGAATCCACGGCTATAGCCGCTGATTTCATCAACAATGCACCTGTGAGCGAAACGACTAGAGCCAAGATTTGCCACGAGAACGCACGCCGCGTCTTGAAGTTGTAGAAGCCGCCCGAGCAATCTTCTCGGGACGATTTTCCCAGAGTGCAAACATAAACAGCAGAAGCGGCAACAGCGGGCCGGAGCAAGCCCACAAGACAGGCAATGTCTGCTTATCCAGATAGACCTGCTCATTGTCAAAATCGTAAGACCAACAATTTCTAAGGTGGTCCCAGCCCCACTCATCAACAAACGGCGGTGGCACAGTTTTCGATGTTCCACTGAGAACTTCAATATTTTCGACCTGAATCATATGGCACGAATTAGCGGTAAAAGTCAGCCACAGGTCAGCCTTTCCTTCACTAACGGCAATATTGGTCAAAAATTTTTCTGCCTTCCATCGGCCAAAAACACTTACATGGCGGTCATAGCAATCCAGATCTTCGATATCTATTGGTATGGCGTAGTGCCGACCATTGTCTAAGAAATGAAGTACAAACCGCCCCTTGCGAAATCCGAAATTGTCAACACCATAAACGGTCGTGGGACACTCAATGTGCCAGTTGGAGATTTTAGCGGCATAGCTGTTGGGCGGGTCAAAGAGTGGAGGTCCCACCGAAAGCGCGGCCACGAGATGCAAACAAGAGCGAAGTATTTTGGCAAAATATTTCAATTCGCTTTTTGACCAATGGTAAATTATAGGGTCTTGAAAGAATGCCCAGGGGCTCACCCCAAACTAACGGAGATCAGGCCTTTGTTGCAGAAGTTGAAGCCGGCCGCGTTGATTGCAGCTCTCATTGTTTCCGCCGCCAGCGCCGGACCTGGCCTGGCCAGTCAGACAGAGCAGGATGCAATAGATCTGGACAATCGCGGCGAGAATGCCTCGGGCGAGGGCAAATTTGTTGACGAACAGAGCTACTACGGCCAGTCCCTGGCGATACGTCAAAAGCTCTATAAAATAAACGACCCGAGAGTAATCTACTCTATCGAAACGCTGGCGGTGGCCTGCCGCGAAGGCAAAAAATACAAACAGGCCGAAGCACTCTACAATCAGGCCCTGGCAAGGTGGAAGAGCTCGCCGCAAGCTGTGGCCTCAAACAAAGTGCGCGATGTGATTGCCGACAATCGCGAAGGTCTGGCCATTGTCCTGACCGAGTCCGGAGATTTGAAGCGAGCGGCGGAACTGTACAAAGAAGTGCTGGCACAGCGAGAACAAAAGCACGGACCGAACGATCCCGGGCTGGCCATCAGCCTTCGCGGCTATGCCGACGTCTTGAACAAGCTCCATAGAAACGCCGAAGCAAACACGATGAGTGAACGCGCGGACAGGATCATGCCCAGTATGTGCGGCACACCGGCCCAGAACGATAAATAATTTTCCTCAGGTCGTCGCCTCGCACAGGCGTTTGAAATCGTTCATCCATTTGGGGACACTGGCGGCAAGCGGCCCGCGCAGAAGATTGCCAAACAAAAATGCGGTCGCTCCCTCCGCCTCGGCGGAAAAGTGAATACGAACAGCAGGGCCGCCCTCAGTGGCTTTCGAGCTTATTTCGTGGTGAAAAATAAACCTGGTTCCCCACAACTCAAAGTAGTCAGTGTAAGACTGCTCCTCATTCATATTGCTGATATGCAGCAAAACTTCAGGGCCGCCTTTCAATTTCAACTTCCCGACCGCACCGACATCAATTGGACCATCAAAGGTAATGCGCTCCATGCCGCCATCCCACTGCGTCCAGGTATGCCAGTCGACGAGCTTCGACCAGACGCGCTCAAGATGAGCGGATGCGGTCACTTCGTGAGAAACAAGTTGCACCTGGCGATTTACCCCAGAGCACGCATGCGTGCAAACGGGATTACTCGCGCGGTAGCAGCTGTGTTTTCATAGATTACGACGGCATGAGCATTGCGCTCATTGGCCAGGTAGTCACGCATCATCGCCATCATCTCCGGCGAGCCCGCGGCCGGCTGCATGCGCTTGATTTTTTCAGCGATGAAGCTGACTGGTTGTTGCTCGGAAATCATCTGCTCTTGCATTATTTTCTGCCTTTGCTTTTGTAACCAGCGCCCTTTTTGCCTTTCTTACCGGACTTGGCATTTTTGCTCGGACCGGATTTTTCCTTATCGGCTTTCTTTTTAGTGCCGTCTTTTTTCTTGCCTTTCTTCACCGGTGCCAGGACAAGCTTCATGCCGTAGCGCGGGCAGGCGACGCGGCGACGTCTTGGCTTGGGAGCATCAGCTTTAGCCTTTTTGCTGGCTTTGATTTCATCGGCGGCGGTGGCATTGAGTTCGACCAGTTCGGCATCGTCGATTTCGGAGATGATGCCTTCGAGGGTGTCGATCATCAAATTGATCTGCGACTCGGTGATGATTAGAGGCGGCTCAATACGCATGGTGCGATTGGCGTTCATGGTGGCGGCCACCAGAACTCCACGGTGGAAAAGTTCAACCTGCACTTTTTCGCGCAGTTCCTTACTTGTCCATTCCAGGCCGATAAGCAGACCACGTCCGCGGATGTCGGCAATATGATTGGGATATTTTTCTTTCAGCTCATTGAATTTGCGCATGAAATAGTTGCCCATGACAGCGGCGCGAGCGGGGAGGTGCTCTTCGAGAAGCACTTCAATACAGGCCGAAGCTGCGGTACAGGCAAGCGGATTGCCGCCGAAAGTAGAGTTGTGAATGGAGGGATTAGGCTCAAGCACCTTCCAGATTTTGGATGTGGACATGAAGCAACCAATGGGCATGACGCCGCCGCCAAGAGCCTTGGCGAGACAGAGGATGTCGGGCACAACGCCTTCATGCTCACAGGCAAACATGCGGCCGGTACGACCCATGCCGGTCTGCACTTCGTCGAGAATGAGAAGAATGCCGTGCTTTTTGGTCAGTTGTCTGACTTTGCGCAAATAACCGGGAGCGGGAACATTGATGCCGCCTTCACCCTGAATCGGTTCAAGAATGACGGCTGCGGTATCTTCGGTGATGGCCGCTTCCATAGCTTCGATATCGCCGAAGGGCACATGGGTGAAACCATTCAACAGAGGCTCGAAAGGTTTGCGGAAAACATCGCGACCGGTGGCCGAGAGCGCACCCATACTGACGCCGTGATAAGCGTTTTTGGTGGAGATGATTTCGGTTTTCTTTGTATAAAGTCTGGCCAATTTAATGGCGCCTTCAACGGCTTCAGTACCGGAGTTGCAGAGGAAGCTGTATTGCAAATCGCCGGGGGCAATCGCCGCCAGCTGACTGGCGAGATGGGCGGCCCAGGGATTGAGCAGGTCCTGACTGTGCAGACAAACCTGGTCGAGCTGAGCTTTTACGGCGTTGATAACTTTTGGATGGCGATGGCCTACATTGAAAATACCGTAACCACCGAGGCAGTCGAGATAGCGCTTGCCGTGGTTATCGTAGGTGTAGACACCACCGTCGCGAAACTCTACAGCGCCTTCGGCTCCGCAAAGTTTGCTCTTATAACAATGATTGAGGTGGTTGATGCTGTTATCGAGAGCTTTTGCTGCGATATCTTCGTAGTGGTCGCCGCCGCGTTCTACGACGGGGAATCGCTTAACTCTGATGTCTTTCCTGTAAACGGCCATGAGTGTGTTTTATCCTCAGGCTCTTCCTAAGCGTCACCCAAGGCTAGTGAGTTGCACTAACCGGGCCCCTTGAAGAACCAAAATCTTATGTGTATGACTAAGTCAGTATGTGGCTCTGAAGCGCTGTTAAATACCCAAGCAAGCGGTACGTTCAGCTAAACCAGAACATCGAAAAATGCTGGGCCCCGCTACTTATAAGTAGATTTGAGGGCACGTGCCTTTTTGGCTTTGTTGTTTAATAGCGCTGTATTTGCAGTACGCATATAAATTTCCGGGACCGACTCGCTTTATTTAGTCTCTTACCGGGACTCCGAGCAAAGGAAGCTATTCTATGTACTTCAACCCGAGGAACACTCCGCTAAAAGCGGCCATCTCTGAGGTTTTTTCTCTGCCCTTATACACCTAATGTACATCAGAAGCGCATCTTGAAACAATGTGCAACCTGTACAAAAACTGTCTCAATAATTTAGCCATACTGTCTAACATTTCACGGAAACCTGATGACAACGAGCCTGCCAAGCGGGTTTGCCCAGATCGCAATATTCTCATCCAATATATGGTCAGATGGGTGAACTTTAAAAGGAACATCCTTTCGAAAGCCCACGTCATGGGCAATAATTGACATGTTCCGCCAGAGGCTCATTCAAGGCCATTATCAGCAGAGGTCGCTATCCAGCCAATGCCCCCACTCAAGTCTTCAAACCCGGTCAAGAGAATGGTTTTCAGCCTGGCCGGCTCGCTCTTGCTGAGCGGACCGTTAGCCATCCAGGTCAGTCCGGCCCTGGCCCAGGCCGACCCTGTCGCCCAATCCATGCCCCCGGCGCAACTTGAGCGCTACTACCAGGGTGTGGCCTATTTCAAGCGCGGCGACCTGGACAAAGCCCTTGATGCGTTCAAGGCCTCGGCTATAAACGCCCCTTATGATCCCCTGGTACACCTGAGCCTGGCAGCCGTTTTACAGCAAATGGGCGATACCGACAATGCCATTTCAGAATACCGCAGAGCAATCAGACTGCGGAAATACGACGCTTTTGCCCGGGTAGCCCTGGGTACCCTTTTGCAATCCCAGGGTGAATTGCAGGCCGCGGTCAATGAATATGATGAAGCGATCCGCCTGCGGCCCGACGTGGCGCTATTCCATCTCAATCTGGGCATAGCTTTGCGCATCGCCGGCAGCAAGGAAGAGGCCATCACCGAACTGAGTAAGGTTGTGCAGGCCTACCCCGAGCATCTCAAGGCCCGGTCCCAGCTGGCAGCGGCTTTCCAGGACAAGGGCGATTACAATTCGGCCGCCGCCGAGTACAAGAAGATCCTTGTGCACCAGCCCAAGAATTTTTCCATCCTCTATAACCTGGGATCTTGCCAGATATCGCTTAAGGATTATCCCGCCGCCTGCGAGAGCCTGACCAAAGCCGTCGCCGCCGACACCACGGTCCCCGAAGCCCACGCCCTGCTTGGCACTTCGCTACTGGCCATGAATAAATATGCCGAGGCCGCCGCTGAATTTCGCACCGCCCTGGGCATCAAAAATGACCGCCCGGACTGGTACAGCCAGCTCGGCGACGCCCTGACCAAGCAAAAAGACCTGCCCGGGGCCATCGACGCCTATCGCAAGGCCCAGTCCATCGACCCCAACAACGTAAACACCGGCTACAGCCTGGGTTATCTGCTGCAAACATCCGGCGACCTGGACGATGCGGCATCTCTATTTATGCATGTGCTCTCGCTCAAGCCCGATTATGCCAATGCCCACTACAATCTCGGCCTGATCAAACAGAAACAGGGCGATCAGCCGGCGGCCCAGGGTGAGTTTAAACGAGTCCTGGAATTAAGCCCAAATGATGGCCAGGCCCTGATTAATCTGGGCCGTTCCTTCCTCCTGGCCGGCGATCTGCCCCAGGCAGTCGGCTATTACCGTCAGGGATTGAGCGTGGACGGCACCGACCCGAGCGCCTTCCAGGAACTGGGCCAGGCACTGATCAAGCTAAAAGACTATCTGGGTGCCCGTTCCGCTCTGGAGAGCGCCCTCACCCTCGCTCCTTACGACCGGGGCATAAACCTCGCCATGGCCAATCTGGACCTGCTTGACGGGGCGGCGGCCAAGGGTGAGCAGCGCCTGCGCGTATTGCTGGCCCAGAACCCGGCGGACCTGGAACTGCTCAATCTTCTGGCCGACAACCTGACGGCCCAGGGCAAGCTGGAGACGGCGATCGAGACCTATCAAAAGATTATCCAGCTCAATCCCCGCTCCTCCGAAGCCTACAATGACCTGGGCCTGGCAGTGGGCAAGAAGGATGACGTGTCCGGCGCCACCTCGATGTTCAAAAAGGCAATCGAGCTCGACCCCAATTTTGTCGAGCCGCGCATCAATCTGGGCAACATCTATCTTGGTCAGAGAAACTTCCCCGACGCCCTCCTGCAATATCAAAAGGCCGTCGAGCTCAAGCCCAACAGCGTCCTTGCTCACTACAATCTGGGCCTGACCCTGACCGGGCAAAACAACACCGATGGCGCCCTGGCCGAATACCAGCAGGCGGTCAAACTCGACCCCGGCTATGCCAACGCCTACTATGCGATGGGACTTTTGTATCAGGCCAAAACCGAAAACGATCAGGCCATTGCCGCCTTCGAAAAATATTTGCAGCTTGATCCCTCCGGTCCCTACAGCGAATCTGTAAAGACAGCCCTGGAAAAAATCCGCCAGCCCGGCGGTCCTGTGGCCGCCCCTCAGCAGACCACGGATAGTTAATAGAAATCGGCCACGATTATCAGACCAGGCCGGGCATATAACCATAGAGTAGTTTTGCCCGGGTGATTTACGATGTTGAAAGCACTCTGCGCCGCAGAAAAGAGCGCACCTTTTGATCCGCCTCTAGTTCTGGACGAAAAACACTACGGCCTGCGTGATTACTGGCGGCCGATGCGGGGTGCAGCCACATACGCAGCCCTGGAGTGTCTTTTGCTCAGCCCGCTGTTGCTCACCGGCAACATCATCGCCTTCTGGCTTTTCGCCGCCGTGGCGGCCTTTCTTATCGTCGAGACGATGGTGATTATCGGTATTTCCGCTTTTATCCACCAGCGCGTCTTCATACACCGATTGCGCAAGTACGGTCCCTCCTACTACAACAGCGAAATCACAGTCGATGCGCCCCAAGCCGAGGCCTTCGAGCTGTGCCTGGCGGCCACCTCCGATCTGCCTAAATCAAAAATCGTCAGCATGGATGAAAAAGAAGGCACCATGCTCGTCACGCTCAAGGGCAATTTCTGGACCACGGTCGACCGGCAGGTGAGGCTGAAAGTGAGAGGCGGCAGGGAAAGTCATCTGCAATCAATCATCTCGGTGGATCCCTCGGTCAGACTGACACCTTTCCGCCGCAAAATAATGCGCCTGGTCTGGGGAGACAAATGGTATCCGCTGATCTTCCGCAGTGACGTCAACTGGAATCGCAAAATTCTAAACTCGGTCACGGCGTACATAGAATCGGTCCCCAACTGGGATCATCGCTATGACCACCCCGAAGCCATGGACCACGGATTTCTGGAAGAGATGAACGCGGCCTGAAAAATTGCTCAACCCGAGCGCATCATCTCGCTGTGTTCGGTGGTGACTTTCATCTCCACCATTTTTTTCAAGGACGGATATGCCACCAGATCCGGATCGCTGCGCATGATGGAAATGGCGGCATTGCGCGCATCTTCCAGGATCTTAGCGTCCTGCACCAGGTCGGCCAGGACCAGATCCGGCAGACCGCTCTGACGGAATCCGACAAATTCTCCCGGCCCGCGAATTTCCAGATCTTTTTCCGCCACCACAAATCCATCGTTGGTCTGGGTCAAAATTTCCAGACGATCGCGGGTCGCTTCCGACTTCAATTCGGAGACCAGGAAACAATAGGACTGCTCGCCGCCGCGGCCCACCCGGCCGCGCAATTGATGGAGCTGAGCCAGGCCGAAGCGGTCGGCGTTTTCAATCACCATGACGGTGGCATTGGGCACATCCACGCCCACTTCGATAACCGTCGTTGATACCAGTATGTGATATTCACCCTGGCGGAAGGCGTCCATCACAGCGTCTTTTTCCTGGGATTTTAGTTTGCCGTGCATCAGTCCCAGTTTGAAATTTTTGAACTCACCCTGCGAAAGTTTTTCAAATTCCTGGGTGGCGGCCTTGGCCGAAAGTGTCTCGGACTCTTCAATCAGAGGGAAGACGATATAAATCTGCCGGCCTTTGGCGATCTCCTCATGCACCCGCTTCCACACTTCTTTCTTTTGCGAAGGTCGGAACAATTCGGTGATGATGGGTTTGCGACCGGGCGGCAGTTCATCGATTTCCGAAACATCGAGGTCACCGTGCATAGTCAGCGCCAGGGTGCGGGGAATGGGAGTGGCTGTCATTGTCAGAAGCTCGGGACTCTGACTCTTAGCTTTCAGCCTGGCTCTCTGTTTGACGCCGAAGCGGTGCTGTTCATCAATAATAATCAGACCCAGTTTTTCAAATTCCACATCATCTTCAATGAGAGCGTGGGTGCCGACGGCAATATGCGCCTGACCGCTGACGAGCTGCTGACGCACTTCGCGCCGTTCTTTGACGCCCTGCTTGCCGAGCAAAAGCACTACCTTGAGACCGAGCGGAGTGACCAGTCTCTGAAATTGACGGAAGTGCTGCTCGGCCAGAATTTCAGTCGGCGCCATCATGGCGCCCTGGAAGCCGTTTTCGATAGCCACCATAAAAGCCATGAGGGCAACCACGGTTTTACCGGAGCCGACATCCCCCTGCACCAGACGATGCATCGGTTTATTGGAACCCAGATCCCGGGCGATTTCCCCGAAGACACGTGTCTGCGCGCCGGTCAATGTAAAGGGCAGACTGGTGCGCAGGCGCTCGACCAGACTGTCGGGGCCGGGATCATAGCGCAGCGAAAGGGCGTCTTCCTGCAATTCATATTGATAGCGACGATGAGCCATCTGCAGCTGGATGGCGAACAATTCGTCAAAAACCAGACGCCGCCGCGCTTCATCCTTGAGGGCCGGATCCTGGGGGAAATGTATATTAAGAAACGCCTCGCGCAAAGGCATCAGACCATAGGTCTGGCGCAGAGACTCGGGCAATAGATCTTCAATCTGGGCGCCGTAAGCGGTCAGGGCATTGTGTATGACATTGCGCAGATGCCGCAGCGACAGGCCTTCGGTTAAGGGATAGACCGGCACCAGTCGACCGGCGTGAATGCTCTCGGGTACATTGGCGTATTGCTGCCCGCTTTCATCATCGTCAAAACCGGCTCCGGCGGCCGAACCCCCACTCATCACTCCGCTGTTGAGTTCGCTGCCGCCTTCCAGACTGAGTATTTCCACTTCGGCATTTTTGAGCTTGAGCTTGTGCGAATACTCGTCCACTTCCACAACGCCGGAGGCCAGCACCTGAGCCCCTTTGGGATACTGCGCCTTGTATCTGTCGAGGAGATATTTATTGGACTTGCCGCCGACGAAACGGATCACGAGAATGCTGCCGGTGCCGTCCGAAATGATCGTACTGAGTATGGACATATTGCCGCGCTTGGACTGATAAGCGCTGACCGAGCGGATCGAGCCGAAGATAGTGACCTCTTCCCCGACCTTGAGGTCCTTTATGCACTCGCGATTTTGAAAATCGAGGTGCCGCCGCGGGTAGTGGCGCAAAAGATCATCGACGGTGGCGATGTCGAGGGTGGCCAGCAGCCCGGCCAGTTTCGGCCCGACACCTTTGACGTATTGCACCGGTATGGCTGTGGGCGGACCTTTCTGCGCCGGTTCGACGGTCTGAGCCGGGGGCGCTTTCGCTTTAGGTGGATTGGGTTTTGCCGCGCTTTTATCCGGAGCCTTATTCTCGGGCTTAGAAGCCGGTTTGGATGCGGTTTCGGCCACCGATTCGGCGGCGCTTTCCAGCTCGGATTTCTCGGCGGAGATGCCGGCCACTTCCCAGTAGGGCTGCAGCAGCTCGGCGGCGCGATTGATGATGGAGATGCGAGTGGCCACGTCCGACTGCGGATACTGGCGAAATAGTGAGCGCACGGTCACCCAGACCGCGTCAAGCGGATAGCGCCGCATCAGGCGGTCGGAGGTAACCCGCATGAAATGCGAGAAGGTCGAATGCCTGCCCTGAAAGTCCGAATAGCGCGCGCGGCGCTCGACGGCAATAGCCCGCCGCAAAGCAGAAAGCTCAGCTTCCTTGGTTGGTCTAGGCGCTCCCACGATTTTTGGCAATATAGAGCCTGTATATACACCGAGATCTCGGCGAAACCCACTCCCTTAGCCTAAAAGAAAGGGACGGCTAATACAAGGGAAATTATTGCAAGCGGTTGAGAATCAGCTTGGAGATAGCTTTGAGTGTTGCGAAAACGCCCAGACCTTCGGAGCCCACGGCTTCGAAACTGGGGACGCCGCGCAGATTCAATTCTTTTTCCATGCGCTCGATGGTCATAGCATTGGCCAGGTCGCGCTTGTTGTACTGCAGTACCCAGGGGATGTTATCCAGGGTGAGACTGTACTCAGCCAGGTTTTCCACCATGTTTTGCAGAGACTCGGCGTTGTCCTTAGATCTCATGACATCAGAGTCGGCTACGAAAATAATGCCGTCGACGCCGTTGAGAATGAGCTTACGGCTGGCGTTGTATTCAACCTGACCAGGTACCGTATATAGCGAAAAGCGTGTCTTGAAGCCCTGGACGCTGCCCAGGTCAAGCGGCAGAAAGTCAAAGAAGAGGGTTCTTTCTGTTTCGGTAGCAAGACTGATGAGCTCGCCTCTGGTTGTTGGGGCGAGTTGGCTGTGGATGTACTTCAAATTCGTAGTTTTGCCACCAAGGCCGGTGCCGTAATAAACGATTTTGCAGTTGATTTCACGAGCCGCGTAATTTACGAGTGCCATTACCTGTTTCCTGCTTCCCCCTGCCCGTCAGGCTAGGTCATCTCCATCAGCCACTTTGCTTGTGATACCCAGATATCTGTTTGATTTCACTCTGATGATTTCAAGCAGCATAACTGGGTCCGCTACGAATTGATACCACGATTTGTACAGTATTAGAAGAGCCGTTGATAACTGTTCTAAAAAGTAACCGATATTTTCTAGTAAGCCAATCCTGTAAACCGGCGATTGATCCCCAAGAAGGTGTTTTTAAGAGGATTTTAGGGCCAAGCCTCTTGGCAGCATAAGTCCTTGCACTGACAACACCAAAATCAGAGCTTTTACTACTTCAATCTACCACGATTGATTAGACTCGTTTATACCTGAATTGCAGATTGTCCTCTTTCACTTTGAACTATTACAAACTTAGCAATATTGGCTTGGCTGTATATCCATCGTGGTACAATTAAAAATTCGCGTGTGCTCCCTCTCGAGCGCCGGTTTCTGAGCCCCTTACAAGGACGCTCAAAGCCCAGCTTGGACCAGGATGTGCACGGCATCAATTATCAGACAGGATAAATCTCATGGCTAGACGTTGTGATGTATGCGACAAGGGTCCCCGCACTGGTGTTCAGTACACCTTCTTGCGGTCGCACTGGAACCCTCATGGTAAGAGACGCTGGCTGCCTAACCTGCAACCTTTCAAAGCCGTTGTAGGCAAGACCGTTGTACGCATGAAAGTGTGCACATCTTGCATCAAGGCCGGTAAGGTTCAAAGAGCAGTCTAGTTCCCCCGCGGACAGACCGATAATTTGACGGACTCCTGATTTTGTTCGCAATAGCCTCTGCTATTTGCCGCGAGCGATATCTAGGAGTCCTTCCTTTTCCACAAGATAAAGTTCATTGCAAAACTGGCAGCGCCCCTCTGCCCGCCCTTCCACTTCCACCATATCCATCAAATCCTCGCGCGAAAGCACCTTCAGGGCTTCCACAAAGCGCTCCTTGGTACATTTGCAGTAGAAGCTGACCGGCTTGACCTCGGTGAGAGGCGTCACATCAAAGCCGTTCAATATGCGCGAAAGAATGTTTTCCAGGTCCATGCCGCGGCGCATGAGAAAGGTAAAGGTGCCGAAAGTGGAGATGTTGTTTTCAATTTTGCAGATAGTCTCTTCGGTGTGATCCGGCAAAAGCTGGACTATCAGGCCGCCTGCGGCTTCGACTCCGTTTTTGCTCAAATGGGTCCCGACCACCACCAGCGATCCTGTCTGGTCGGAAGTCACCAGATATCGGTTGACGTCCTCGCCCACCTCCCCCGAGGCAAGCTCCACCGTCGACATCTGCGGCATGCCAAAACCATGATCGATAGTCACATGAAGATAGCCCTGATGGCCGATAGCGCCCCCAACATCAAAATTCCCCAGGGAGTTCAAGGGTAACTCAACCTGGGGATTTTCTACATAACCTCTGACTGTGCCTCGCGGGGATGCATCCACCACCACTTTGCCCAGGGGGCCGTTGCCCTGAAATTTGAGGGCAACCTGGCCTTCTCGGGCCAGGATAGGCGCCAGAAGCGCCCCGGCTGTCAGGGCTCGACCGAGGGCGGCTGTCGCTGTAAAAGAGAGATTGTGCTTGCGACGAGCCAGTTCAACAAGCTCGGTCGTCGTGGCGATTACGGCCCGGATAGTACCGTCGGAGGACATTGCCTTAAGGAGTCCATCTTTCATCTCTACCGGGATCCTCTGAAAGAGCCTGAAAGGCACTACTGAAAACAGGCTGTAATTCCCATTCTAGCAGCAGATTACAAAAATTAAAGGGGCTTCTTGGGGCTGGCGGCCTTAAGTACGCGTTCCAGACCGGCCAGATCCCGCAAGAGCATGAGCCCCTGCCACTCTTCCTGCTCGAAGAGGAGCCTGATCTGGGCTCCCTGACCCCGGCCAAACTCGGCAAAAAGCAATGTCCCGGGGCGGGAGGCGAGCGCCGGTAAGCGCCGGGCGAAGGCCCGGTAAAAGCCAAGACCGTCCGGATCAGGACCAATGAGAGCGCGGTGAGGTTCGTAGTCTTTGACTTCGGGCGCCAGACCGGGGATGTCGGCCGCCGGTATATAGGGCGGGTTGGAGACAAAGAGGTCGAATTTTCCGGGTTCTTCATTAGTTCCCAAACCGATATCGGTTAAGAAATCGCCGACAACCACCGCCAAACGCTCCTCTACCCCCAGGGCGCGGGCATTGGCGCGGCAGATGTCGGCGGCGGCTGGGTCAATTTCCAGGGCCAGGGCTGTGGAGTGGGGAAAGGCCTTGAGCAAACTGATGCAAATTGCACCGGAGCCGGCCCCGATATCGAGGATTCTGGCCCGTCCGTCGAGGCTGTCCATAATGGCCTGCGAGGCGTGCTCCACCAGCACTTCGGTTTCGGGTCGGGGGATGAGCACAGCCGGCCCGACATGGAAGCGCAGGCCCATAAAAAATGCCTCGCCCAGAATATGCTGTAGCGGTTCGCGCCGGGCGCGCCGCTCTATATAAGCCTGAAGTTCAGCTTCCACCTCGGACGGAACCGGTTCTGGACCTTTGAGTACGAGCGCCACGCGATCGAGACCAGAGGCCGAGGACAGCATAATTTCAGCCTCGCAGCCCGCTTCCTGCGGCTCGATGCCTATATTTATCAGCCTCTGGCGCAGCTCTTTTTTAGCGTCACCGTAAAAAATAGCGGCTAGACCTGCTCATCTAAAAGTTTTTGCTGATAGGAAAGAATATTGGACTCGATCAGCTTATCGAGATCGCCTTCCAGAATCGGCGTCAGGGAGAAGTTTTGATTCAAGCGATGATCGGTGACCCGATTGTCCTTGAAGTTATAGGTGCGGATTTTTTCGGAGCGATCGCCTGTACCCACCTGGGATTTACGCTGGTCGTAAATGAGCTTCTGCTGCTCTTCCAGTTTGCGTTGGTAAAGCTTGTTGCGCAAAATTTGCTTGGCGCGCTCTTTGTTTTGCAACTGACTGCGCTCTTCCGAACATGCCACCATCGTGCCGGTCGGTTTGTGCACGATGCGCACGGCCGTCTCTACTTTGTTTACGTTCTGACCACCGGCACCGCCGGATCGCATGGTGCTTATTTCCAGGTCATTTTCGTTGAGTTCAAAGTCCACTTCTTCGGCCTCAGGCATCACCGCCACCGTCGCCGTCGATGTATGCACCCGGCCCTGGGCCTCGGTCGCCGGCACACGCTGCACGCGATGCACACCCGATTCAAATTTGAATTTACTGAAAGCCCCTTCGCCTTTGAAGCTGACAATTACTTCTTTATAGCCGCCCAGTTCACCTTCGCTGGCGCTGGCAATCTCAGGCGTGAAGCCAATCTTATCGGCATAGCGCATATACATGCGCAGAAGGTCGCCGGCAAAAATCGAAGCTTCGTCGCCACCGGTACCGGCGCGGATTTCCAGCATGATGTTTTTTTCGTCATTGGGATCGCTGGGCAAGAGCAAGAGCTTGAGCTGTTCTTGCAAGGCCTCATAATTGGCCTTCAACTGCTCGACTTCCGCCTCACAGAGCTCACGCATCTCGCGGTCGCTTTCGCTGCGCAAAATTTCCTGGGCACCGGCCAGGTCTTTTTCCACTTGCTGCCACTGATGAAAAGTATCGACCGTATTTTGCAGCTGGTGCCGAGTCTTGGCCAGGCGCTTAAAAGTTGCCTGATCGGCTATAACGTCAGGGTCCGAGAGCTTCTCTTCAACTTCTTTGAAGGTGTTCTCAATGTCTTTGAGTTTTTCTACAAAGTGCTCCATGGACTTCCCACGTTTAAAAGTTCGGAGAGGGAGGGATTCGAACCCTCGCTGCGTTTTAGCGCAGACAGTCTTTCCAGGACTGCACGATAGACCACTCTGACACCTCTCCAGGCGATCACGGCAAATTATAATACGCGCGGCCAACGCCGACCGTGGTCAAGTAGTCATTGCCGACCAAGAGTAATTACTCTTAATATGTCAGGCGCGGGATGCGCTCAATTGGTGTCTCTTGGCTCCGCCCTTGATGATGGGCAGGAATTCCTCAACTTTAAGAGCGGCGCCGCCGACGAGCGCTCCGTCAATGTCGCTCTGCTCCATCTGTTCATCAATGGTTGAAGGCTTGACCGATCCGCCGTAGAGCACGGGGATGCCGTCGGCAACGGTACCGCCGGCCTGGCCGTAGATCTCGTTGATGGTGGCGCGAATCATCTTACAGACGCGGTTGGCTTCATTTACTTCACAATTTTTTCCGGTGCCGATGGCCCAGACCGGCTCATAAGCAATGACCAGCTTGGCGGCATCTTCCACCGATATTTCAGCCAGACCGGCCTTGATTTGCTGTTTGATCACGTCATCGGTGCGATTTTCTTCGCGCTCGGCCAGGGTTTCGCCAACGCAAACAATGGGGATGAGACCATGCTTAAGTGCGGCTCTGGTCTTGGCGTTGACGCTCTCATTGGTCTCGCCGAAATATTGACGACGCTCGGAGTGGCCGATGATGACGTGGCTGACACCGATGGAGGTGAGCATGCCCGGGGCGATTTCGCCGGTGAATGCACCACTGTCGCGATAGTCCATGTTTTGCGCACCGACAGCCAGGGAGGATCCCTTAACTGTAGTTAAGACCTCGGGCAGGCAAACAAAAGTTGGACAGAGGACGATGTCCGGCAGGGCTGCCGAGCCCAGCTCAGCCTTGACGCCGTTTACCAGCCCCTGGGCCAGTTCTCTGGCCTCGGCGACGGTTTTATGCATTTTCCAGTTGCCCGCTATGATTGTTTTGCGCATCACTTTTTCCCATCATTAAAAACACTTGGGCTCATTGTACATGCCAATCATCTAGAATCTGGATCGAGTACCTAATCTATAAAGCGAAAGCAACACGAGGCGAGCGTGGCAGACCAAGAACGATTTGACCAGGAGCAACTGGACGACAAACAGGAGCAGCCGGGCGACAAAAGCAAAAGTCGGCTCGCCCTCCTCAGCTCCCGCCACGAAGACGCTGGTGAGCCAATCCTGCGCCTGCCAGAATGGGTCAAGCGCTCGGTTTTGACGACCGAGGAAAATCGCGGCACCCGGGTAATCCTCAAAGAACAGCGCCTGAACACAATTTGCGAAAGCGGCCGCTGCCCCAATAAAGGCGAATGCTGGTCGCGCGGCACAGCTACATTTATGTTGATGGGCGCGCTCTGCACCAGGACCTGCCGTTTCTGCGCCGTCAACAAGGGCCTGCCCGAGCCCCTGGCCGAAGACGAGCCGGATCGCATCGCCGAGGCCGCTCGCCAGATGGGCCTGCGCCATGTGGTTTTGACCTCGGTCAACCGCGACGACCTGCCGGATCAGGGCGCCAATCATTTTGCCCGCACGATCACGGCGCTCAAAAACGCCATCCCCGGCGTGGCCGTTGAAGTACTGACCCCTGACTTCCAGGGGCGCCGCGACGCCCTCGAGATTGTCCTGGCCGCCAAGCCGGTTGTCTACAATCACAATATCGAGACCGTGCCCCGGCTCTACAAGCGGGTCCGCCCCGGTTCAAAATATGACCGCTCGCTCAACATTCTGGCCATGGCCCATGAAATCGACCGCGACATCCCGACAAAATCGGGTCTGATGCTCGGTGTCGGCGAGACCAATGAAGAAGTAAAAGAAGTGATGCGCGACCTGCGCGCGCACAATGTGGAGTTTCTCACCCTGGGCCAGTACCTGCGCCCCACCCGGGACCAGCTGCCGGTCAAACGTTATGTCGAGCCGGCCGAATTTGACGAACTCGGCGCCTATGGCTGGGAAATCGGCTTCAAGATGGTGCATTCCGGTCCGCTGGTAAGAAGCTCTTATCATGCCGAAGAAAAGGCAGAACAACTTGCCGGCAGATAAAGGCGGAGAGGCTGTGGAAGTGGACGCGGCGGCGAACGACAAACGACTCCTGCAAGCGCGCCAATTTTTAAATCAGGGCGAATACGAAAAATCGCGGGAGAAGGTCACCGAATACTGGCTGACCAGGCCATTTGCCCCCGAGGCGGTAACCATCTATGCCGAGATCGCACGCGAGACCGGCCTCAAAGATCTGGCCGACAAGCTCGATGCCCTGGGCAAAAGACTGACCGGCAGCCCGCATACGCCTCCTTACAAACATCATCAACAACTATTTGACGCCGCCTACGCTCTAGTCGACAATCGGCAGTATGTACTGGCTGTCATGCTTCTCAAAGAAATGGCTAAGGAGTTGCCAGACGACCAGCATGTGCACTACGAGCTGGGATTTGCCCTGCTCTCTCTCAAGCGGCACGAAGAGGCGATAAAACATTTTTCGGTGGCCGGCCGCAACACCGAGGATTTTGACGCCTATCTCAATCTTTGCGTCTGCCATACGCTCCTGCGCAATGTCGACGCCGCCACAAAAGCGCTTGATATAGCGGCACCACTGGCCAAAAACGAAGAAGAAAAAACCGAGGTCGAACACCGGCGCATTGTCCTCAAGCGTCTGAAGCTGGTTGCCACTAAGAAGGAAATGTCCAGCCGCGACTGGTTATTTGTGCTCTACGGCACAATTTTGCTGCGACCGACGGTGAAAATTTTGGACCTCAAGGAAGAACCTTCGCACATCGCCGCCATGGTGGTAATGCTCAAAGGACTGCTCACCGGCCTGTCGATCGAGCAGGAGGGCGTGGAATATTATTCGCTGCGCTCGCGGCCCCTGAGCTCGGTTTTGGGACAGTTGAGCGGACTGCCCTTCGATGCCTACCGTGGACCGGACCGCCCCGACCGCGTCCTCCTCACCCTCACCTGGACCACCGATATTATCGGGCCGCACCAGGCGTTTATCCCAAACAGCGAGCGGCGCTCAATTTTTGCCTATGCCCTCACCCCCGACCAGCCACTGCCCCTGGTGCCCGACATTGTCGGTTGCCTGGCCCAGGATGTGACCATGCCCTGGGAGGGAGACAAGACGCCCAAAGAACTGGAGCGCCTGGTGGAAAATATTCTGGAGCGGGCCTTTGCCCTGGAGGCATCGCCCGAGCTGATTCAGGAATATCAGGAAGCAATCGATTATTATCACGACAAGCGAGACCTTCTGGTCTTCACCAATCACGCCGCCTTTCCCAACCGGCCTGAGTACACGGCCGAGGTACCCAATTTGCCTTATCTGCCCGGCCTGCCCGGCCGTTAAAACACTCATTGAGGCTCATAAATGGCTGAAGAATCTCAGGCTGAACCGGAAAAAGTGCCAGACAGCAAAAAGCGCCGCCCGACCTACAAACATCCGCTGGCGCAATTTGCTCTGGCTACTTCATACATAACGATCATCCCGCTCAGTCGATTTATCAAGATCGAAGGTGAACCGGCGGTACTGGGCGACGAGGAGATCCTCGCCGGTCTGGCCAAATATTTACCGACCGTCGGAGCCCTGATTGGGCTGCCTCTCTGCGTTATGGCCCTGCTCCTGGGCCTGGGAGAAAGCACCGCCAATAAGTCGCTTTTAAACGCAGTCATACTTGCTATTGCCTGGCTGGTGATCACCGGTGGTCTGCACTTTGACGGTTTGATGGACACCGCCGACGGTATCTTCTCCCATCGCAGCAAAGAGCGCATGCTGGAAATCATGCAGGACAGCAGGGTGGGAAATTTTGGCGCCATCAGCGGCATCTGCACCTTTGTTTTAAAAGTGGCGGCCATGGCGGCTATGTCGCCCCAGGCCCTGCCGCTTGCACTCTTCCTCACACCGATGTGGGCGCGCTTCGCCGAAGTCTACGCCATTGCCCACTACCCCTATGCCAGACCGCAGGGCAAGGGTAAAGTCTGGCACGACACCACAAAAGTGCCGCGCGACGTGCTGTTGGCTCTGATACTGCCCCTGGTGCTGACCATACTTGGCGGCATAGTGGTGAGTGAGTCGGCCTATGTCACCGCCTTTTTTGCCTCCCTGGCCGGACTGACAACCGGAGCCTATTTGAACACAAGATTAGGCGGGCACACGGGCGACACCTATGGTGCCGTCGTAGAAGCAAGCGAGACCCTGACCCTGGTCGGCATGGCCCTTCTGGGCAGTCACATTTTCAGATAAGGCCGCGGCGCAACTCTCACTTAGCGCGGGGCAGAGCCAGATTGGCGGCGGCGCAATAGCGACTGGCATCGTCGAAGAAAATATCGGCGTCGACGGTAGAAGCAAAACAATGCTGCGGGATGATTATGCTCCAGTTGGATTTGAGGTGCAAAATAATCAGCTTGTATTTTCGCTCCACTTTTTTCACCGATTTCCAGGGCACCATGCCGTCGTAGCCACAACCGCGTGAAACCAGATGTTCCGGACTTATGGCTATCAGTCCGCTCATCCACTCCGGATGTCGCCTGTAAATTATCCAGGATTGAAGCGGCAAAAGAGCCAGCAAAAAGACAGCCGAGCCATAAAGAAAGGCGCTGTAAGTAATGGGGGAATATTCAAGGAAGGACGAAGCAACCGCCAGCATAAAAACCACCAGCGCCAGCATCGAAACCAGCCCCCCGCGCCGGGCCCAGTTGCCCTTGATCGACTCGGATAGCGTAAGATGAGCCTGCACCCGGTGGTAATCGGTGAGATTTTCGTCGCGCGCAGGAGAGGCCGCATCGTAGTTGACAAGCTCATTATGCACATCGAGCTGCGCTGCCTGCCAGAGATCCAAAGCTCTCCGATAAAACCTGTCGTACTCCTGCGGATCGGCAAATGATTTTTGCGTAATCCAGAAATACATCGCCGGCCCCTTGCTCACCTGGATAATAATGGCGCCGTGCCGACGCTTGATGGCGACCACTTTGCGCCAGGCAATCAGCGAGCTGGCCTCGGTTTTGACTTTGCTGTAAATACCGGCTGGACCGATGGCGATGTGCTGATCGGTGAATCGATCTTTGTTTTTGCGCAAAAAATAGTAAGAATTGAGCGGAATGATGGCTCCGATGGCCAGGGCTTGCAGCAGAAATATCGGCCAGAATTCGGCAGCAAGACCGCGACCGCCGGTAATAAATATGGTGAGCAGAACGCAGATAAAACTGAGAAAGACAACCCTGCCGGCCGGGTGAAAGGGCATGCTGTTGCAAAAAAGCATGTCCTTAAAAGTAAGTGTATTGGTCACTGTGAGTTCATCTGCAAGCGGCGCCGGCGGCTGCACCGCTGGGTCTTCGCCCGGGGAAAAATCATCGGTTACAAGGTCTCTGTCCATTTTCCCGCCGCAGAGCACAACATCCCAATAACAGTCTATATCACCCGGCTGCAGTCTTGACACTATCTTGACGTCCAGCGCCGCCCCCCAGGAAGCAAGCCAGACAGGAGTTTCCAGCCGCGGCCCGCAAAGGCCCGGTAAAAAGTTGCTTTATGGCCTCAATCCTCACGTTTTCTTCTCTCTTAATTACTAATCTCTTTTATGTGTGCCGCCAGAAGTGCTGTCTTCGTCTTTGTCTTCGTTTGCGCCAGGGTATCCAAGTGATAGGAAAAATCCTCCTCAACCGCCATCTGGTAGTTTTCCTCACCCTCCTGCTCGTAGCCGCGGGAGTGGAGGCCTATCTGCATCTGGGTCTGGAAGCCTACCCCGACGTTGCCAACATGCAGGTCAGGGTAATCACCCAGGTGCCTGGCAAGGCAGCAGAGGAAGTCGAACGCCTGGTCACCATTCCCATCGAAAAAGAACTGAACGGCATCCCCAGCAGCAAGCCGCCGCGCTCGATTTCAATCTTTGGTCTGTCGGTCATAACCGTAGTATTCGACGATGGCGTCGACCCGTACATCGCCAGACAGCAGGTACTGGAGCGCTTAACCCAGGCCGCCGTGCCCCCTGACGTACAGCCGCAACTCGACCCCAATGCCAGCCCCTGCGGCGAGGTCTACCGCTACACAATAGACAGTCTGAGCCTGTCGCCGATGGAGCGCAAAGAAGTCCAGGACTGGGTGATGGACAGAAAATTCAAATCCATCCCCGGGGTGATTGATGTCACCGGATATGGTGGTCCGTCCAAGATTTACAAACTGGACATCGACCCGTACCGACTGAGCGCACGCGGGGTAACCCAGCAGCAGGTGGTCGATGCCATCACCAGGTCAAACGGCTCAACGGGCGGCAATTACCTGGTGCAGGGCGATCAAAATTTTATGGTCCGGGGCATAGGCCTGCTCGACTCGGTCGAAGACATAGGCAATGTGGTCGTCAGCACATCGGCCGGGGGAGTACCAACCAAGGTCTCCGATGTGGCCGACGTCTCCATCGGCGAGGGCGTGCGCCGCGGTCAGGTGGGCATCAACGAAGACGATGATATTGTCGAAGGCATAGTCCTCATGCGGCGGGGAGAAAACCCGAGTGAGGTGGTGGACAACATCAAGGCTAACTGGCCGAAACTCCAGGGCGCGCTGCCGCGGGGCATGAAGCTGACCCCCCTCTATGACCGCACGGCCCTGGTCAAGCAGACGGTTGAAACCATCGGGCACAACGTCGCCGAAGGCGTCATCCTGGTTGTTTCGCTGCTGATGCTCTACCTCTTCCAGGTGCGCGCCGCTCTCATCTGTGCCACGGCCATTCCGCTTGCTTTGCTGACAGCCTTCATCCTCCTCAACATTTTCCATGTGCCCGCCAACCTGCTGTCCCTGGGCGCCATAGACTTCGGCATCATCGTGGACGGCGCCATCGTCATGGTAGAGAACATCCTGCGCTGTATCGAATCTCTGGACGAGGAACAGCGCAAAGACCGCGGCCAGATACTGGTCGCCATCTACTTCGCAGCCTGCCAGGTAGTGAAGCCGGTTATGTTTGCCACCGCCATTATTCTTGTAACTTTCCTGCCTATCCTCACCTTTGAGAGTGTGGAAGGCAAACTCTTCCGCCCACTGGCCATAACCATGGGCTTCAACCTGCTGGGAGCGATCCTGGCATCCATGACAATAGTGCCCACCCTTTGCGCCATGGCCTTCTGTCAGCGGCCGCCATCGCACCGGGAAAGTCCAATTCTGGCCTTCGCCGACCGAGTCTATGCCCCCATTCTCAAATACTGCCTGCTCTACAAAAGACGCGTTTTGTTGTTTGCCGCAGCGGTGGTGGTGGCCGGCGGCTCGCTCTTCCCCTTTCTCGGTTCGGAATTTTTGCCCGAACTGGAAGAAGGCAATATCTGGCTCCGCGTAACAATCCTGCCCACCTCGGTCTCCCTCGACAAGAGTGTAAAAATCGCCGGCATACTGAGGCATCTCCTGCGTCAGTATCCGGAGGTGACGACCGTCGTCTCGCAGATTGGCTCACCGGATGACGGTACTGACCCCAATAACTACAGCAACATCGAATTTTTAGTCGATCTCAAACCGCAGGCGCAGTGGCGAGATCAATTCCGTCATGCCAGGGACCCCAAAGAAGCGCTCGTCGACTCCATGGACAAGGTTTTAAATCTGCACGAGCCCGGCTTGCTCTATAACTTCTCGCAGTACATCAAAGACAATATGGACGAGACAATCTCCGGCGTCAAAGGTGAGCTGGCGATCAAGATCTATGGCCCCGACCTGAAAGTACTGACTGACCTGGGACACCAGATCAGCCGCATAGTGACGGGTGTACCGGGCATGGCCGACGTCGCCTACGACCAGATGCTCGGTCAGCCGCAGGTCATCGTCAAGATCGACCGCGACCGCGCCGACAGGTACGGCATCAATTCACAGGATGTATTAAACGTCGTCGAGACTTCGGTCGGCGGTCTGGCCGAAACACAAGTAATCGAGGGCGAACGGCGCTTCCCGCTGATAGCGCGGTTCAAGAGCGGCTTCCGCTCGGACGTCGCCACCCTGGCCGACATTCGCGTCCCCACCGCCAGTGGTGGCAAGGTACCGCTCTCGCAAATCGCCACAATCACCGACGCCCACGGCGCGACCTCCATCCTGCGCGATGAGAACAGTCGGCGCGTGGCCATCAAAGCCAATATCCGGGGCCGCGACATGGGATCGGCAGTGAAAGAAGCGCAGGCCCTGGTGGAAAGACAGGTGCACCTGCCCGAAGGTTATTCCATAGTCTGGGGCGGTCAGTTTGCCCGGGCGCAGCATGCGATGGCCCGCCTGGCAATAATCATTCCAGTTACCCTGCTGCTGATCTTCCTGCTTCTCTATTCGGCTTTCGGCAGCGCGCGCATCGCCGTCATCGTCATGTCCACGGTGCCGCTGGCTGCCCCCGGGGCAATAATCGCCCTGCTCCTCACCGGCACACATCTATCCATTTCAGCCGGGGTCGGATTTATCGCCCTCTTTGGGGTCTCGGTACAAAACGGCGTCATCCTGGTTTCACTGATACAGGAGCTGCGGCGCCAGGGCTACAGTCTGCGCAAAGCCATCTATTCCGGCGCTCTTGTGCGTATGCGCCCGGCCCTGATAACAACGACCGTGGCCGTGGTCGGACTGCTGCCCGCCGCCGTCGCCACTGGCATCGGCTCCCAGAGCCAGAAGCCCTTTGCCATAGCAATTGTGGGCGGACTGATTCCCGGTATTTTCCTCTCCTTGCTTGTGCTGCCGGTGCTCTACAACGTCCTCAACAAGCCGAAGAAAGTAACGTCCACCGACGACAGCAACAGCCAGCTCAAAACAGCAATTGAGAAAAAACAAGCGCAGCAGGTCATGCACTAGGGCTCGGCCGGCGCCTGGAAGAGTTGCCAGACCCGGTAATAAAGCAGACCAAACAGCAGCACCAGCAAGAGCGCGTACCACTGCCCCAGGGGCTTGACGGTCAAAAACATAAAGCCCAGATAGTAGAGATTGCATACCCACCACATCAGCCGCCGCACGGCACGCATGATGCCGCCTTCCACCGCTGTCCAGAAATCCTGATACGCGATTGCGCAAAAGAGCGCCATGCCGCACATATCGTAAAAGAGATAATGGGGCAAGACCAGGGGTAAAACCAGCAGCCCCAGCGACATAACCAGGGCTTTTTCCCGGGCCTCAAAAACAGGGCGGCGGCGCAGGAGCATGACACATTGCCACAAACTGAAGAGTCCGATCAGGGCAGACAGGCCGTAAATAGGCAATTTAGCCGCGGCCCTGGCGGCATGGGGGAAGGACTGCAAGAGCACCGCCGGCAGTGACACCACCATGTACTCGGGGAAGCCATAGGCCGGATTGGCAAAAATCGTGTCGGCCATCTTCAAACTGTGCAGCCAGGCCGAAAATATTTCAGGTCCAAGCGCCACCATACTCAGGCCGGCAAATGTCGCCAGCCCACAGAGCATGCCCAGAGCCAGTCTGGGCCTTTTGATCAGGAGCAGGGCACCGGCCACCAGCATGGCCGCGGGCAAAAACTGCGGTTTAAAAGCCAGGAAACCCCAGGCGAAACCGGCGGCCAGGTCCCGCCCCCGCAGCCAGAGATAGTAGCCGAGGGCCATGGGCAAAAGTCCAAGCACCACACCCAGGTGACCGATAAGTAGGGTATGAAAGACCGGACAGAAGAGGGCCATCATGAAGAAATAATCGAAGGTGCGCTTCCCCTTTTTCTCGGCCAGCATGCAGGACACAAGCAGGAGAGTCAAAATCGTTATCCCCTGCCACAAAACAAGAGCAGCTGTAGCGGACAGGAAGCTGAAGGGCACAAAGACCGCCGCCACCAGCGGACTGTACATATAGATGCCGACAAAAGCCGGCGGCAAAAAGGTGAGCACTTTGTGCACGTATAAATTGAATGGTGCATCAATAAAAGATGTTGCGCTCGCCGGCGGATAGAGGCTTGCCGCCTGGCCGCTTGCTATCATGGCCCCGGCCGGATAAAAGGTCATGACAAAATCACAGCCCTGCATCAATTTCGGCTGCCTGACAGCAACGATGATGGGCAAAATTAAAAGGAAAATCGCCAGTATCCTGGGTAAAAGAGAAAGAAGCCGCAAACTATTTCCTTTTCTGGCAGCCCCCGAGCACCTTCCTATGGTAGAACATCCGCCCGCAAATTCAGCCACCCTGTCGATAGTTTTTCCGGCCTACCAGGAAGAAAAGCGCATCGGTATGACCATGGAAGCATGGTCGAAATTTTTGAGCGAGCACTATCCGGGCACCGAAGTGATTGTGGTCTGTGACGGCTGCACCGACGGCACCGCCGCCGCCGCCAGAAGCACCTTCAAATCGGACAATTGCAAACTCAATGTCATCGAGCTGGCCGTCAACCGAGGCAAGGGCAACGCCGTCAGCACCGGAGTGCTGGCCGCCAACGGCGAGACGATAGTCTTCACCGACTCCGACCTCTCTTATGAACCGGCCCTGCTCGACGACTTCCTGGTCCAGATTAACGAAGGCGCCGACGTTGTCATTGCCCAGCGCCGTAAAAAAACCCAGTATCCCGGCCTGGGGCGCCGCATCCTGGCCCTGGGCTCACGCTTTCTTGTCGGTAACTTTCTCCTGCCGGGCATCCGCGACACCCAGGCCGGCTTCAAAGCCTTCAAACAGGCGGCGGCGCGCGATCTTTTCCCCCGGGCGCGGACAAAACGCTTTCTCTTTGACCTGGAGATCCTGGTCATTGCCCGCTCCCGCGGCCTCAAAATTGAAAAGGTCTATGTCGACTGGCAGGACCGCGAGGGCTCGACTGTCCGCATCGTCGTAGACACTCTGCGCTCACTGCGCGACTTACTCTTGATTTACCTGCGCGTGCTCACCGGCGCATATAAATAGAAGCGCCCCGGGTGATATAAATTGAGGGGCAGCAAAACCGTCGTCAAGATACCCTTCTATTTATTGCCAAGGTGAAGATGAAGCTGAGCGCCGCAGCCTGTCTGCAAGAGCCCGTCAATGAAACCAGGGTCAAAATCCCCTGGTGGCAGGATTTGAGCACTGCCCTGAAGCAGGCCCTGGACCTGCCGACCGCGCAGAGCGAGCCCGACCTCTGCCGCAATTTGCTGGCCCAGGACTGGGATCTGATAGTAGTGGGCGCCGGTGTGGCGGGACTGGCCACCGCCCTGGAAGCGGCCCGTCTGGAGTTGAAGGTCCTCTGCCTGGAAGCCGGCGAGACCCTGGGTCTTGGAGCCACCGGGCGCAATGCCGGGATCATGTGCGCCGGCATAAACATGCCTATCGCCCTCGCCCCGCAGGATGCCGAAAGCGGCCAGCTCTGGCGGCAGACGGCGGTAACACTGAAAGAAATACAGGTACTGGCCGGACAGAAAGACAGTCTGGTCCAGGTGACAAAGCGCGGCGGCCTGGGCCTGGCCCGGTCCAAGACCGCGGTCAAAAGACTGGAGCAGGAGGCCCGGGCAAGAACGGCTGCCGGACTGAATGCCCATATGATCGACTGCACCGAAGTGAAGAAAATGTCGGGGGGCCGCCTCAATCTCGAAGGTGTGCAGGCGGCCATTTGTTACCCCGACGAAGGCAGCATCCAGCCGCTCAGCCTGCTGGCTCAGCTGGCCACTGATGCGCTCCGGGCCGGAGCCAAATTTATCGGTGCCGCCCCGGTCAGGGAAGCGACAGAAGTGGAAAGCGGCGGCGGCAGACACTGGGAGCTGACGCTTGCCGACGGCGGCAAAGTCAAAAGCCGCGCCCTGATCCGCGCCACCGGTCCGACCGCCGCGCCGACAGCGCGCATCTACGCACTCAGCTTCAACTGCGATCTGCCCGCGGACTTTCCCCTTTTCTGGGACGCCGCTCCCTATGTCTATTATGACTTCCGCGCCGGCAACGGACGCCTGACCGCCTCGGGCGGCCGCTACGGCAAAGTCGGCTCCAGTGCCGCCGTCGACGCGCGCTACCACGCCAACATGGCGGCGGCGTCCCGGCAGTGGCTGCCCGAACTTGCCGCGGTAGAACCCATGCACACCTGGTCTGTGGACATCGAAGTGGCCCATGACCTGGTACCGCATTTGACACCACTGGGCAAGGCGGAAAAATGGCACAAACACGACCACCAGCTCTGCAGCGGCTATTCTATAGACGGACTGGGAGCGCTGGGCGTGATACCGGGCATCGTCCTGGGCCGCGAAGCATCGAGACGCCTGGCCACATCCATGGCGGTGAAACTATGAGAAAAATACTGGCGGGAGACGAGCTAGTGAAAATGAAGGAAGATCAAGCTCACCGCTAATTTGCCCGGTACCCTCGTCATTAAGTCATAGCAAGTGAGCCCGAGGGCATGAGCATATGGCCAAACGCAAAGTCAGGAAAAAAGCCCTAATCTGCGGCACGCTGGTGGCCACCGGTGCTCTTCTGACCGCTGCCGTTTATTCGTCGAAAGTTGCACCGCAGTGGCAGACCGGCACTCCGTCAAAGGGTCCGCGACTGGTAATCTGGTCCTGGGAACACGATGACAATCTGCGTTTCATCCACTCCGGCGATGTTGCCGTCGCCTACTATGCAGGCACCATCACCCTCGGCCGGGATACTGCCTCACTGGCCAGACGTAAAAACTTCCTGCGCCTGAGCGAAGGGACCGCGGCCTTCCCTGTTTTTAGAATTGAATTAGCGCACCCCCACGAAGAAATATCAGACCTGGCCTTCACAAGCGCCTGCAACCTGGTGATTGACTATCTGCAGCAGCATCCCGGCAAGGAAGTACAGATAGACTTCGACGCCGGTGCCCGTGACCGCAAACCTTACCTGGCTTTTTTGCGCAATCTAAAATCGAAGCTGCCGGCACAAACAGCCCTTTCCATCACGGCACTGGGCTCCTGGTGCCTCTACGATAAATGGTTGCAACAGGCCCCGGTCAATGAAACAGTGGCCATGATGTTCAGCCTGGGCAAGGACAGCCGCGAGACCCTGGCCGCCCTGGAAAACCACGCCCTCGACAGCGGAGCGCCGTGCCAGCAAAGTATCGGCATCGCCCTGAACGAAAGGCAGACAAACAGTATTCTCCATAAGCGCGCCTGCATCAAGCAGGCCAGGCGGGTCTACGCTTTTAGCCCGATGGGCTGGACAAAAAGCAGATACGAAGAAATAGTGGCGACTGTGGAAAAAGGCACGGGTGAAGGACAATGAGCGGACGGGCAAGAGCAGCTTACGGAACAAAACTCAGTGCCGCAATATTTGCCGCAGCGATAATTTTTGCCGGCGGCAACAGTGCTCTAAGCTGCGCGCCTGAATTTCCCGAAGCGGTAATAATAAACGGCATTCATCCGGATCTGCCCCTCAAGCATTTCGCCGCCGGTCGTCTGGGCATCATTCAGCCGGGCTGGGCGCAGTCCTATCAGATTACCTCTTACCGCTATTTGAGCGGCAAACCCCTGAACAAAATCGAACAGTCCAGCCTGATGGCGCTGTGGTGCAAACGACTGGGAGGATCGATAAATAACTCCAATCGTATAGACTACTCGGCACCGGATGCGGTGACACAATATTTTACATATCGAGCGCAAGTCCAGGGCAAGAAGCTCAAACCGGGCTCTAATCAATACGACTTCAATTACTGCCCGGATATTTTTGACGACGCCTTTGTCAACGCTCTGGCTACCCTGAAAGATCTGGTCAAACGCTACGGTATGAGTTCCAGCGCCGTCAAATCCTGGCTCGCCTCACAAGACAATGTCTTTGGCGTCAACGACAAGAAGAAACAGTCAGCGCCGCAGCCGCCCAGCGCCGAGGAAAAGACGGACCCGTATCTGGGGGCACTGCATGCCTATCAGGAAGCGGCGGCAAAATTATATGCCGGGGATGACTTTGAATCGGCCCGGAAACAATTTGAAAATCTGGCCAAAAACCCGCACTTCCCCAAACCGGAACTGGCCCAGTATCTGGCTGCACGCTGCTGCGCCAACGCGGCCATGCCTCCAAACGATACATCCACAATAAAAAAAGCTCTCGCTTATATACGCGGCCAGATCGAAGCCAATCCCAGAAGCAAGCACCGGGCAGACCTGCTGGATCTCTGCGATATGCTGCAATTTGAAGAAGGCGAAGGTTACGATCTGGAGCACCTTTCCACGTCCATCCTCAGCCCCAATAACGAACGACTGGGCGGGGACATCGGCAGTATGACCAGACAACTGGACAGCTTTATGACGGCCAATCTGAGCGAAAACGACAAAGCATCGACCCTCAAAGAACTGAAATCAAAGGTAATGAAAACTAATGACCTGGTGGATTGGGTCTGCTCATTTCAGCAATCAAACGCCATCTGGTACTACAGCAGTGACGAAGAGAAAAAACAACTCAAAAAAGAACGCGAAGAAAACGCCGGACACTGCCTCGCCCGCTGGCGCGCCACGCACACCCTGCCCTGGCTGGTGGCGGCAATAACATACAACAACCCCCAGGATAAGGACAAGCGCGATCTGCTTGTGGCTGCCTCAGCGGTGCCACCGCAGTCACCGGCATACCAGACCGTGCAGTATTATCTGATAGACAGTCTGATCCAGGCCGGCCGCCCAGGGGAAGCGAAAAAACATCTCCTGCCGATATTGAGCAGAGCCGACCTCACCCCCAGCAGCAGAAATCTATTTCTCAGCCAGAGACTCGCCACCAGCGGCAGTGCCGCAGAATACCTGAACAGCGCCGTGCAAACGGCGCAGGCAACACCTGCGTATTCAAATACAGCCCAAATGCCGGACAACTGGTACGCGCTGGAGAACAAGAGCGGCTATGTCCAGGCCTGTTCTACTTTCGCTAACGGCTCGGTCGCCCGCGACATCAATAAAAATCTGCCCCAGTCACAGTGGCTGGCCCTGGCCTTGAACAGTACCCTGCCGCAAGCACTGCGCAAAAACATTGTGCGTGCCGCCTGGGTACGCTCAAAATTACTGGAGCAGGATAATGCGCAACTAGACAATTTGATGATGCAATTTCATCCCAACCTGAAGAAGGAGATAAACGACTACATCAAAGCCACAGACTCCTCCGAAAAGCGCTTTGCCCTGGCCTGCCTGGTCTTCAACAACTACGGCATGAGCCCCTATGTGGAAGGCGGCGTCCAGCGTCATGGACTGAGCATGAAAGAATTCGACTATTACCAGGCAAATTTCTGGAAGCCTTTCGCCCCGGAGGAAAAGGCTGCCCCGAAGGAGGAAAGTGAAGAAAGCGAATACGATCCGTTTGGCGAGGGGGTCTCCTTCATCGGCTCGGACCGTATCCAGACCATGGTTTTAGGCTATTCAAAACCACATCTGAACAAGGTCCTGTCGGCAGAAGAAAAGAAACAGGCGGCGCAGGAACGTCGCATCATCTATAAAAATCATCCCTCAAAATTCCTCGGCCAGGCCGTGCTCGAATGGGCCGCCGCACATCCGAAAGACCCACGGGTGCCGCACTTGCTCTATGTTGTAGTCAAACTACCAAAATGGAGCGGTCAGGATCAATCAGAGGATCAGGCGGACAGCAAACTGGCCCCGGGCTCAAAATATTCGCGCAAAGCTTATCTGGTTTTGCATCAGCAGTACCCGGCAAGTCGCTGGGCCAAGGCCGCACCATGCTGGTATTAACAGCCCTAAAATGGAAGGAATGAGACTTTAGGTTCAAGGGCCTGCAGTTGTTTTTGCTCGGTTTCCGAATACAATTCCGGCCGCAGTATAACTCTCTGCCGATTCCGATTTTGACAGAGCAGATGAATCTCTGCAGCACTGAGCTTTGGACCGCCGATAGCCAGGTCCGGAGCCAGTTTGGCCAACTCGGGCAGAAGCGGCCCGAGATCATCTTCCTGAATTTGAAAATTCTGAAGTCCTGTGAACCGTTCAATAATTCTAAAATCATCGGGCTTAAGCCCACAGTCAAACAAGCGCAATCCCTTGATCGCTCTGGACTGCGCCAGTTTTTCCAGCACTGGCCGGGTATCCTTGATGCCGTCCAGAATCAATATGGTCACGTTGAGAAGAAAAGGTTGTTGAGCGAGAGCCTTCGACGAAACCGTATCTTTATTCAAACCGAGAACATTGAAGCGAGAAAAGCCATTCAATATCTTAAGCATGCCTTCGGTAAGGTTGAGCTTGCTCAGATGAATAGATTCAAGCTTCTTCCAGTGGGAGGCTGCTTTTAGCATGTGCTCAGCGGCAGCCGATTCCGACGGCAAGCCCAGATCTTTATTGGACTTATCTGTGATGTGCAGGCCGCCAAGAATAAGTCCTGTGAACTCGTTATTTCCGATTTTGTCAAAGATTGAAGGGACGTAAAAAACGATGTGCCGAGCATCCGGTCCGACACTCAAAGTAAGAGGGGCATCGACGACATCCTTAACGCCTACGGCATCAACTGAATTATAAGGAGGCGGACCGGCAGCGGATATCAGGCCCATGGAACGGGAGGGGAAAACAAAACGTCGACCTTTCTGCCCGTTGGGAAGAATGACAGGACGAGAAACGATCAAAGGAGCAGAATCAAAACTTCTTTTAGTGGCGGGAATTTCGGCCTTTTCTTTTATCAGTACGTCACCAAGAGCGGAATTAGCCGTCTTAGCGATCAAAATCGCCTGCACATCAGGATCAGGATCTGACATATCCTCACCGCCGCCGATACCAGGGACGGCGGATGTGAGCGAAGCGATATCTCCCTTCTTCTCCATTTTTCCGCCCTTGCCTTCGCTGCCCTTACCAGAGACAGGCTCCGTCCCGGCTGACGGCCTGAGCAGGTACATGAGGCCAGCGGACGCTACGACCAGGAGCAAAACAGCAGCCAGAGCGAAAATCTTAGTGGGATTGAAGGAGGCCGGATTCTCAGTCTCGCCTTCATCCGCCTCATGAACAGCATAAACAACGCCTGAACCAATCCCTTTGCCGGCCGCCAGGCGCTCCAGATCGTGGATCAGCTGCTGCATTGACTGGTAGCGCTGAGCCGGGCGCTTGGCCATCATTTTGCTCAGGAGCTGATCGACACTGCCTGGATAGGCACCGGCCGTTACCTCCGCGACACTCGGCTGCTCGGCATCCTGATGCATCATGATTGTCTGCAGCGGATTTTCTCCACGAAAGGGAGGCCTACCGGTAATGGCCTCAAAAAATGTGCAGCCCAGTGAATACATATCCGAGCGATGATCAATCTGACCACCCAGACCCTGCTCCGGACTCATGTACAGAGGGGAGCCAAAAACCTCCCCGGCATTGGTTTGCGATTGCACATGCAGACTGGCGGACGGCAATAATTTGGCAATACCGAAGTCGACTATTTTGACCTTCAAGCGGCCGCGCTCTTCCAGCAAACAGATATTGGACGGTTTCACATCTCGGTGCACGATCCCCTTAGAATGCGCATAAGCAAGGCCCGCTGCAATCTGGATAAATATATCCAAAAGCTCATCTAGGGCAAACTTGCGTCCCTCAGAAATATAGTCGGCCAGGGATTTACCAGGCAGAAGGTCCATCACATAAAAGGGACAATCACCGCGGTCCAGTCCCATGTTATGAACTTTGACTATGTTGGGATGATCCAGCTTGGCGATAGGTCGGCCCTCTACTTCAAAGCGCCTGCGGCTGACATCGTTCAATCGCTCCGGCGCCAACATCTTCAAGGCATAGTCGATACCGAGTACAGTATGCTCGGCGCAAAAAACATAACCCATGCCACCACGGCCGAGGAGACTTTTCAGTTTATAAGAGCCGCCGATTACATCCCCGGGTCGCAGCTCACGGGATGGCGCACCGCTTGCCGCTCCGGACAGCGTAATATTATGGGAATCATCAAAACTTTCGGTAGTTTTCAATGTCTTGGCCCCGCCCAACTACCGATTGCGTACCAGTAGACTCGATGCCCGGTCCTCGCTGACAAGCTTCCAGTCAGGCCTGGCCCTCAGCGCTTTTACGAGCTCACTGTCTCTGGGGAAGAGCACCCAGTTGATCTTGTGCTGGTCCAGAAGCACCATGTAGCCGGGGCGAATTTCGCAGATAGTGCCATAGTCGTTGTAAAACTTTTCACCGTAAAAATCGGCTCGGTCGTCTATGAAAACCGGCATGTCCAGCTGATAGCGAATGATACCGCCCCAGTTGTCCAGACTGAGTCCTTCCTTCGCCTCCAATTTTTTGTCCCTGATATAAGCCAGGGTCTCAATCGGCTGACTCTCAGGATCAAAACCACTGCGCATCATGGCGTTGGCCCCATCCCTTCCGCCAAAGATGGCTACACAGGCCAGAACAAGGACATAGGCAATGGGCAAGAGATGCATTGTCGAGGTCTTTTCCTGGGCGTCAAATTCGGCAAGCGGACGTGAGAGCCTGGCAAAAGCGCGGGAAACAATCGACTCCGACGGGGCGCTCTCTTCATCTTTAGCAAAGAGTCTGCCCAGAAGCGGCATGACAACAAATGCGAAGAGCGATATGTTGCGCACCGCCCAGAGTGATAAATGAGCAAAAACGACAGTGACAATAAATGAGGGCAGGCTGCATCTTTTGCCGCCTTTGAGCAGCCCCAGAGCAAGACAAAAGAACAATATCTCCAGACAGAGCGCATGGATATTGAAATGAAAATTGGGCGATTTAAACTCATCGGTGTGGGCCAGAATCGAGGTCCCGTGCAGATACTCGGAAATGTACTGATAGAGCTGAATGCCGTAAGGATTGATAAAACTAACCACGAGCAGACCGACAAGCAAAAGGCCAAGCTGCATAGCCTGCATCATGAAAGACTTGCGCTCGGCTTCCTCGCCGGCACTGATAATTTTCAGGGCCGCGGCAAAAAGATACATGCCACAGATGCCAAAACCCAGAAGGAAAGCCGGGTGACAGTTGACCCAGAGAATCATATAGGGCAAGAGCCAGAGACAGAGTTTTTTGAAACTGAGCTTACCGCTGTAGAAATCTTCCAGTCTGGTGACGAATAAAAAGACACCCCAGAAAGTGAATATGTGAGGCCGAACCAGCCAGTGGTTAGCCGAGGCCAGGAGACCGACGATACAGATTGAAAGAGCGGTAAAAAACGGACAGTTGCTGGCGCGCATCCTCTGATAAATAGCCAGTATAAGCGCGGCAATGGCAGCGGACACGGCCAGAGCAAGAAGATTCAAACCACCCAGCTTAACCAGACCGGCCATGATCAAGTCGGAGAGCCACTCATAGGCTACCCAGGCCTTGCCGGGGAAAGTATAAGACATTATATCTGTGTGCGGTATGACACCGGTGGACAGGATAGACAAACCTGTAACCAGGTGCCAGCCGGTCGATCCGTCGGTAAAAATAAAGTTGGGCCGCATAAAGAGCAGCAACTGACAGATGCCTACAAAAACCAGATCGCCGACATTGGGCAGAGGATTTTTTAGCGGCGCACTCACAGACTAAAAGCCCGTAGGTCGTTGCAGGGCCTTAGCCGGATCGTTTTCCGCCTTCTTAGCTTCAGCATCGGCCCTGGTAGCCTCTTCCGTCTTAACCTTCTTCAAGAGCACCATCTTGCGACCGCGAAACTGAGCCACTTTGACAATATCGGCCTGCTCATACTTTTTTGCATTGTCGTAAACGAGCAGCATCTCATCGGTGTCCTTAGCCTTATCCAGGCCCACCTTCAAGACATAGCGCACCATGTCCATCATCTTGTACTGTTCCAGGGTAGGCAAAAACTTCACCATGTCGGCTACGCTCGCCTGATCATCGACGAGGTCGCGCAGAGCCTGACGGCTCAGATCATCCAGTCCCATATCGTGACACTGTTTGACAAAGTCCAGGGCATCGGGCTCGTTATTCACCAGCTTGTAGGCCTTCTCCATGGCGATGTGCGCCACATCCGGCAGAGCCGAGCGCTGCGCCTTCATAGCCAGCTCGGTCAATTGTGGTATCGATGTTGTGCTGCCGACAAGGCTGTCCAGCGCTTCCTTGGAAAGATCGAAGCATCCGGCCTGTCTGGCTTTGAAAGCCACTTCTTCCAGTTCTTCATGGGTGGTGGCAAGATTGAGTGCCTTAGCAAGACAGGCACGGCGAGCCTTATTTGCCTGGGCTCCAAATTTATCGAGTTGCGACAGGGCATAGAGACAGGCTTTCACATCCGGAGCACCGGCCACGGCCATCTCAGTCGCTTCGGTGCCGCGCTGCCAGTTGCCGGATCGCATGTAGCTGAGCGACTTCTTGAGCTGCTGATCCCCTACGGGAGGCAGGTTAGACTCGCTCACCGACTTGGCCACAGCTGTCGGCGCCAGCAAACAGGCGAGCAATAGGACGGCCGGGATCTTACTCAATCTCAAATTCAAAACTTTTGCCATATCTCTTATCTGTTCGTCTCAGACTCCGACACCATTATGCCCAGTGCAAATAGTTTTAGCTCTCACAAAATACTGTAAGAAGCTGGCAGGGTTTAAATTCCAGACTCACTGCCGACTGACTCAAAGGCAGCTTGCGCGCATTTGTCTTGCCGTCAAAGTCCGCCAGGCTGACGTTCTTAGCACCGCCGGGAAGGGCCAGACGAACACTTCTGTTCTCGCTGGTGGGATTGAGGAGGCGTATTACCAGACGCTGGGAAGCATCGATAAAAGTAGCAGTTACCTGGATGTCGGGATGATCGACGGCAAAAAGACTTAAAGATTTATCGGCTACTCCTCCTGCCGGGGAGAGAAAAGCAAGGGGCTCGCCCTCAAAAATATCAGCCAGCACGTACGGGGCAGCTTCAAGCGAAACTCTGTGTCCGGCCAGATAAGGAGCGATATCGGTGGGGGCCCAGCCGTAGGAAGCCCGCATGAGACCCGGACAGTTGGCCTCCGGAGTGGGCATGATCGGCCCGGCGCCGCCGCCTCTGGTGCGCAAGCGTTTGCGCGATAGATAGGATACGGCCCGCAGTAGTGTTATCGATACGGAAGAATCACCCACACCATACTCGGGCAGACCGAGATTCATAAAAGTACTGCGCCCGGCGACAAAGAAACGCTGACAGGGATAGCGACGCAGCGGCGCTTCATGACCCAGGTCCACCAGCTCAGCCTGGGGCACGAGCGGATTCAGTACCGCCTTTTTGTCGTGATAACGTTTGATCAAAGAATAGTGATTTTCGGAAAGCGTATGATCGACCGCCTCAGGCAGGGAGAAGACTACTTCCAGCCTGTGATCGGCCACGTGATGCTGCATCGTTGTTTCAAAAAACACGACCGGCACATCTTTTTTCAGCGTGATTTCAGTCTCGATTTTATGCGGCACCCTGATACGCGCTCTTTCAAAAACCGTCAGATGGGGAGCGTCTTCGGCTTCGCCGGCCTTGCCGTGGCTGCCCCGGGCAACCAGTCCTTCGGGCAGATCAATTTGATAATGAGCGACCAGAGAAGATACCAGTGGTCCCTTTTTGCCGGGCGCAACTGATACCAGCTTCGCCACCAGAGGCTCGTCGTTGGCAATCGGATCAAAGTTATAACTATCGCCGGCATCGGCCACGTCAACGAGCTTATGACCAAGCTTGAAGGTGGTAAAGCCCTTGCCGTCCTCATTTGTCACCTGGGCAATGAGGCTGCCGTCATTGTCAAACTTGAGAGTAAAAAACTGATTGCTGACCTTGACCGAACCAAAGCTCTGAGCATCGTCGCGCACTGAAGCATCAGTGTCCTTGCCGTCTGCCTTTTCATCAAGCGAAAATGGTTGCAGTGTGGCACCGGGTATCAAACCGGCATCGAGATAGCCGTCAAAAACAGTGACATCCTTAAATGTCGGCACCTGCGAAAGACCCAGAAAAGTCTCACTGGCCTGGTGCGAAGCAATCGTCTGGAAGCCCCGGGGCAGGCGGCTCTCAACCGGTAAAGATCCGTTTTGAGCAAGCGCCAGACGCAGCCGAACGGGACCGGCATAAGGACTGGTATGCGGGTTGAATACAAGCAATCGGTCAAGACTCAAATTTGGCTCGATCACATCCAGATGACGAGCACCGAAGCGCACCTCCAGATCGGAGGGCGCATTGTTTGCAGTCAGAACTGATTTTAAAATCGCTTCCTTACCCTGGGCGATAAGCAAATCGCAGCTGTCATTAAAGCTTGCGGTGCGGCTCTGCATCTCACGGTGCACACTATCGATGCTGCAACCGCAGATACTGTCATGCGGTTGATTTTTCAGGAGCAACTTCCAGTTGAAGTCAATTTCTTCAGCACAGTAAGGCAGTATCTTGTGTCTGGCCAATAGAGCCCGGAAAGGCTCCAGACGTCGCAACATCTTGTACTCGCTCAGGCGATTGTCGCGCTTGAGATACAACCTGGTCGAAAGCACACCATCGAGCATGTAGGCACGGGCAAATGAAAAGGCATTTTTATTGTCGCGCAATTCACTGTCAATGAGGGCCAGAGGCTCATCGGAAGCCGTACCGGTGCGGGCGCTGCGTACTTTCTTGAAAAATTCGGCCAGTGAAATCGTCTCGGCGGCCACTTTTGTATCAGCGTTCGCCGCCTTATTCAAAGTCGCCAGCGCCGCTTTCAGTTGTTCTTTGTAAGTGGCCTGGGGACCTACATGATCAGCCCCCACCGGAACAAGCGCCCCTTTGACCTGGGCAACAAGAGTAGGAACAGAAGAAGATTTTTCAACAAGCTGTCCGGACTTATCTATTTCCAGCTCAAGAAATGCAGCCAGTGAATTAGCCAGAGCGGAAGCGTCAAGATGCTCACCAAAAGCCGATTGATAATAGCCCTGGGTGAGGTCGAGGGTAAGTACTTCCGAGCCGTCGGGACTTCTCCAGTCAAAGAGGGGACTGTCGCTGATCGAAGGCACACCGCGCCAGACAACGGCGGTATCGATACCCCAGCCCCGCAATATGCGCGGCAGATCGGCCGTATGACCAAAGGTATCGGGGCAGTAGCCGACCATGGTGGCACCGCCAAATTGCTGGGACAATTGCAGACCATACTGCAAATTGCGCAGCAGAGACTCACCACCGACGAGCATCTGATCAGCCAGCACATACCAGGGACCGATGGATAACTTGCCCACCTTCACCAGCGACTTGATGCGCGGACCGAGACCGGGACTGACTTCCAGCACGTCTTCGATAAGAGCGGTCTGCCCGTCGAGCATAAATTTATCAAGGGCACCACTTTCCAGTAAGTGCAAAATATTTTTTACGACGCTGACAAGCTGGGTGCGATAACCGGCAAAGCTCCAGTACCACTCACGGTCCCAGTGCGTGTGCAAATAGAGATAAAGGGTGCTGACAGAGGACTTACTGGCCACAATCAATTACCCCCGCAATAGTGGTGCAAAATATTTTTTGCCCTCAGCCAGGGCATCGTTGAGTGCATGAGGATCATCACCGAGGAATTCATCTTCCAGTTGCAGCGAAAACGTCCCCTGATAATCGTAAAGCTTGAGCGCTTCAATAAACTGCCGCCAGTCAACCTGACCTTTACCCGCCAGCCGGTAGCGCCACCAGAGCGGCCCGTAGAGCCCGGAGTCGGTGAGAATCGAACGATTGATTTCAATATCGTGAGCCACCACATGCTCGATGGCCGAGACCATGGCCGGCAGATTTAAAAGATAGTCGATACCCAGCCAGATCAAATCGGCCGGTGAATAAACAAAGGACAGTCCGGGGCAGGCAGTGATCAGGTCGCGCCATTCCTGCGGCTCCATCGCCCGCCACTTTTTCAAACTGACGCCGCAGCAATCGGTCGGAGTTGCAAGGCGCACGAGGGGACGCACATCATTGGCCATGAGCTGCTCGCTCAGGGCGGGATATTCCCCTGCAAAAGTTTGCATCCAATCGTCGTCACTACCGGCCTTGAGAAAAAACGAAACCTTGCCGCAGCCAATCGTCCGGGCCACCGCGGAGAGCTTGGTGATCATGGGCAAAAATTGCTTGAGCGACTTTTTGTCGGCGCAATCGAGGGTGAAATCAAGATTGAGACAGGCAAACTCGACATTTTTTTTGAGCGCCAGGTCATAGACACTCTCGAAGTATTTTTTCTCTTTGGCGTCCTGACTTTTTTTGGCCGGCACAAAGGGCGCGAAGGAAAATTCGACAGCGCTGAAACCGCCGGCCGCAGCCAGATCAACAGCTCCATCCAGGCCGCTACCAAACCTGGTAGCATCAAAAGCGAATTTCATCCCGCCACTTTAGCAGAGCGCTAATTGCCTTTACAAGCTGTTCAGATAATCGCGTCTGACAAGCGGATCGGGGATTTCATTAAAATCCATGCGCATCATATTCTTGACTTCAAAATTGCCCCGGTGCAGCAGGGTAACCGTGATGGGCGTGTTGGGCGTGCCAACTATGAGGTCATAACACTCATCTTTGGTCAGACCGTAGGTCGGCACCCCATCAACGGCAACAATCGTGTCGTTGACGCTGAAGCCCATCTTGTAAGCCGGCGTACCGGGGAAGACTCGATTGACCAGGGGCGGCTCGCCGCCGACTTTCATAAACTTGATGCCGATAATGCCCACCGACCGCTCAAGGGTGTAAGGCTGCTGCACCTCGGAGCGAAGGGTGGTGGACTTTTCACCCAGGCTGAATGGTTTTGTGCCGTCCGCCTGGCCCTTCATCAGACCGTTGAGCGGGGCGCTGTCCTGCCGGTCGAGGCGGCTGTTGAGGCGCTTGGGTCTGGGCTTGGGCTTTGCCGGGGCAATTTTGGCATGATGGATGAGATTGCCTTTGAGCACATGGGTCGAGGCCGCCGGCGGCGCATTGTCAAATTTGGGCACGTCGGGCTTCAAAACGGGCTGCTCTTCGGCCATACCCGGGGAACCGGCAACCATGCCCAGGCAGAGAAGCGCGGCCAGACAGAGCCGAGCGCCCCGCACTTTATTGGCAACTCTGGCGATTTCAACTGATTCCGTTCGTTTTGTCATGGTCTCTTGATCAAAGCGGTGAAACACTGTACTGGGGGCCGTAATTTTTACTCTATCTCAAATTGGCGGCACTGTCGTCCGTAAATTCCCCACATATGTATGAAGGCTACCTTAAGCTGAGGGGAGGGCCCCTCCTGCCGTGTTAGTCTGACGACCTAGCAATGTATATGTTCCGGGGGAGGAATTGGCTTTGAGCAAAGTTACAGTAGTAGGAGCCGGGTTTGTCGGCGCGACAGTAGCGCAGTATCTGGCGGACAATAATCTTTCGGACGTTTGCCTCATCGACGTCGTCGAAGGCCTGCCGCAGGGCAAAGCACTCGACATGATGCAGGCAGCGCCCATCACCGGCCACGATTGCAAAATCGTCGGCACCAACGACTATGCCGACACCAAGGGTTCGGACATCGTTGTCATCACCGCCGGCATTGCTCGCAAGCCGGGCATGAGCCGCGACGACTTGCTTAAGACCAATGCCAAGATCGTCAAGGATGTAGCCGAAAAAACCATCAAGCATTCACCCGACGCCATCTATATCTGCGTCACCAATCCGCTTGACGTTATGACCTACCTCACCTGGAAGACCACCAAATTGCCCGCCTCCCGCGTAATGGGTATGGCCGGCGTGCTCGACTCCGCTCGCTTCCAGACCTTCATCGGTATGGAAACCGGCATGTCGGTACAGGACGTCCGCGCCATGGTATTGGGCGGCCACGGCGATTTGATGGTACCGGTAACCAGCTACGCCACAGTCAACGGCGTACCTCTCAGCGAGTTCCTCAGTGCAGAAAAAATTGAAGAGCTAGTCAAGCGCACCCAGAACGGCGGCATTGAAATCGTCAACTTGATGAAATCCAGCGCCTTCTACGCTCCGGGCCGTTCGGTCGTACAGATGGTTGAAGCCATCCTCAAAGACCAGAACAGACTGCTCCCCTGCGCGGTTTACGCCGATGGCGACTACGGCCTCAAAGACGTCTACATTGGCCTGCCCTGCGTACTGGGCAAGGACGGCGTCAAGAAGATCGTAGACATCAAAATGAACGACCAGGAAAAAGAAGCACTGGCCAAGTCAGCTGCTTCGATCAAGGAAAACATCGATTTGATGAACAAGCTCCTCGTGGCTGTTTAATCAAAATCTGAGTAGACTATGGAGGGGGTGCCATTTGGCGCCCCCTCACATTCCCGGAACAATTTTGACTGTGATACCGCATATGAAACCATTTACTATTTCTCTCGCCCTCACCGCCGCGCTCGGCCTGACAATTTCCTGCCTGAGCGCAATCACCTGCCCGGGCGCCGAAGCAGCGGAGCCTGCGACCACAGCAGCGGCTACCACTCCGATTGCGACACCGGCCGGGAACAGCGACTTTTCCGCCGAGGGTGACGATAAAGAGCACGCCTCCGAGCGCAAAGAAATCGAAGGCATACTGAACAACATCGAATCTCAGTGGAATGCCCACGACATAAAGGCCGTCATGGCCAATTATGCAGACGACTATTACAACAACGACGGCCTCGACAAAAAAGCCGTGCAGAAACTCACCGAAGATTTCTGGAAGACATATCCTGATGCCCACTCGGTTTCGCGCACCAAAGAAATACGCGTCGACGGCAATTTTGCCACAGTAGAGTCGCGCGACACCGCCACCGGCACCACCAAAATGAAAGACATGAACAGCCTGGGCGAGCTGCAGTCGGTTTCCGAAGGACAGCAATATCTCAAGCGTCTGGGCAATGTCTGGAAAATTATCGGCGACCGCATCGACTACGAAAAAGTGAAAGTCGCCTTTGGCCTGGCCAAGCATCTCAACGCTTCTTTCACCGCTCCTGAACAGGTCAAGGCAGGCAAACTCTACGCCGCCAAACTGGAAGTGAACCTGCCCCCGGGGCTGCATGCCGTCGGCTCCATCACCAACCAGCCCCTGGTTTTCCCGCAAAAATCACCGCAGGAAAAAACGCGCCGCCTCGGCTCCTCCTCCGATGAACCGGATCAGACACCGGTACTGGAGCGGGTCATGTCAGCCAACAAAGACAATCACAATGAGCTGCTCTCAGCCACGGTCATCCTGGTCAATCCCAACAACTCAGTTATGGGTGTCTCGCTCATGACCAGACGTTTGAACGTCGTGCCGGATCAACCGGAGATCAAGGACGACACCACGACCGCCGCCAACCCGAGTGACGACGCCGACAAGTTTGCCGACTCTTCGACCAAAGCCGGGGAAGAACCGGCCAAAGGCGAAGTCGAAAAAGCCAAGCCCGAGGCGAGCAAGGACGAAAAACCCAAGGCTGAGACCGAGAAAGAAAAGCTAGAGGAAGGCTACAAAAACAGCCCGCCTTCTAAGTAATGCGGCTCCGTCTCATTGGCGCGCAAATTGCCACCGCTATGTTTGCTTTCAGCCTCGATCGCCTGACCAAAGCCTGGGTGCTGGAAAATCTGCGCGACGTAGTGGTCAAACCGCTCATACCGGGCTTCATGCAATTGCATCTCACGGCCAACACCGGCATGGCCTGGTCGGTCGGCCAGAACAACGCCCCGCTGATGACGGTCATAGCCTCGCTGGTCACCCTGACGCTTGTAGTCTGGGCCGCGCGCGGTCATCGCGTCCACCCCAGGGATTACGTCCTGGAAAAATGCGGCGCCGGACTGATGATGGGCGGCGCCATCGGCAACTTATTTGATCGCTTCACCCGCGGGCGCGTGACTGACTTTCTGGAATTCACTTTTTTTGACTTTCCCATTTTCAATGTCGCCGACGCTTTAATAGACGTGGGACTGGGACTGATTTTCATCGACCATTTTAAAAACGGCAAAACCATACGCATCTCCGACGACGCCCATGAGTGAAGACGACGCCTCCCTGATTGAACTGGTCGTCCCCGAAGACCTGGGCAGCAAAAACAGACTCGATCAATACCTGGCCGAAGCGGTGGCCGAGCTCAGCCGAGCCCGGGTGCAGAAGCTGATTGATGACGGTGCGGTGCTGGTCAATAACAACGCGCAAAAAGCAAGTTTTAGATTGAAACCAGGCGATCAGATAACCATCTGTGTGCCACCACCCGAGGTGCTGGAGGCAAAAGCGGAAGACATCCCGCTCAAAGTCATATACGAAGACGAACACATGATCGTCATCGACAAACCAGCCGGCATGGTCACCCATCCCGGAGCCGGCGTCACCTCCGGCACCCTGGTCAACGCCGTGCTTTTCCACTGCGCCGGCTCACTTTCATCCATTGGTGGTGTTATCAGACCCGGCATCGTGCACCGCCTGGACAAAGACACGAGCGGCCTGATTGTGGTGGCAAAAACCGACCTGGCCCACGCCGGGCTCTCGGCACAGCTCAAGATCAAGTCGGCCCGTCGCAGTTATCTGGCCATTTGCGAGGGCTTCCCTAAAGAGGAAAGCGGCCGCATAGAGACCTATATAGGTAGGCATCCGGTGCGCCGCAAAGAGATGGCGGTTTTGAAAGAGGGCCAGGGCGGCCGCGTGGCCATAACCCACTATCGAATCCTAAAACGTTTCTCTAAATACAGCCTGGTCGGCCTCGAGCTGGAAACCGGCCGCACGCACCAGATCCGGGTACACATGGCGCATCTGGGAGCGCCGGTGGCGGGCGACACAGTTTACAACAGTAAAAACTCGGGCAGCCTGGAATGGCGCCACAAACAGGGCCTCATAGGCCACGCCCTGCATGCCCACAAACTGGTCTTGACTCATCCCCAGAGCGGTTTACTGTTAGAATTTGAATCCGCGCCGCCAAAAGACTTCGAACAGCTTTTGAATAAGCTCAAATAGCGGCCGACTGAAGAGGCACTTTTACCATGTTGTCGAAATACGCACTGATAGCTCTGGCAGTTCTCTCCTTCGCCTATATCATCGTCCTGGCTGCTTGCAATACAGCTACCATGCCGATCAATTTCCTCTCCTATCACATGAATTTCCCCCTGGCGCTTGTCCTGGTCAAGGCCTACGCCGCCGGCGCAGTAACAGTCTTTTGTATCTGGCGCACCCAGCGCAAAGATCTCAAGATCGAACAGAAAAAATTGGAATGGAAAACAGAGGACGCGAAGCTGCAAACTGAAATCCAATCGGATAAAGTGCACCAGCTGGAACTGCAAGTAAAGACGCTGGAGACAGCGCTGGAAAAAGCTTTAAAACGGGGCGGCAAATAATGATCAGCAATAATCTTCGCCGGGCACTCAGCTTTGCAGCGGCATGCGCCGCAATTGTCGGTGGTGCCGCGACAAACAGCGCGGCCCGGGCGGCCGAATCGGAAAAGGACAAAGAGCTGGCCGCAGCCCGCGACTTTTTCGAACAGTACAAAAAGCTTGATCAGGCCTGCGATCCCAAACTAACCGATCTCTATGCCGAAGACGCGACGATAGAATCGGACGTCGAGCGCAAGGGCGCCCCCGTGCAAAAAGCGAAATACGACCGCAGCAAGTTTTGCGCCCAGATAAGCAAAACCTTTGCCGACCCGGCCATGGCGAAAATCAGCAAATCCACCGAATACGACGGAGTCGAAGTGAAACGTGAATTGCTGGACAAGAACGCTATAAATGTAGTGTTCCACGCACACCAGGGCGACACCGGCATGAAAGTACACTGGGTCCTGCACCGGTCTAAGGCAAACCCGGACCAGTGGCAGATCCACAAAGAGCACAGCGTCACTTACCGCAAGAGTCACGGCCTTAAAGCCACCGACTAGACGGTCCCACAGGTTTTGTTGCTAATCGGCCTGGCCCTTGGATTTCTTGAAGTCCGAGGCCTTCAGGTCGTCAATGAACTTCTTGAACTCTTTGGCCTCTTCCTCGTCCTTTTCCTGGTTGGCAGGGATTGTGCCCTCGGAGACCACCTGGGCCGAGACAAAAATGGACGCCTTGGCCCGCAGAGCAAGCGCTATGGCGTCCGAAGGACGGGAGTCTATGGGTTTGGTCGTATCCAGCTTCTTGCTCGGGTCATTGATCTTCAAAATGATCGTGGCAAAGTAAGTATTGGAGGCCAGTTCGTTTATCTCAATGCGGTCGACGAGATAGCCCAGAGCGGTAATGGTGTTTAAAAGCAGGTCATGGGTCATAGGTCGCTCGGGCTTATGGTTCTCAAGGGCATGGGTGATGGCCATGGCCTCGGCCTTGCCAATCCAGATGGGCAGGGCGCGCCTCTTGCTTTCGTCGTTAAGTAAAACTATAGGGTGGCCGTTTCGGACATCCAGAGCTATACCAGCGACAAACATTTCAATCATTAAGAAGAACTTCCGAGCGGGTAACCATTCTCATTGTGCCCAATTTGCTTGATTTTATGTGATTTGAAGATAAATTTTTTGGCCGGAAGTAAGGCTGTTACTGGCTTCACGGCGTTTAAACGGCTTCGGGGTTCTTTTCACTATACCAGTGGATATACCGCGGACGCCCAAATCACGCGGTTTTTGACAATCCCCGACCGGGGGCGGCAACGGAGGACTTGACGTTTACACTGGCTTCCCCGGTATTGACACGCGTCTTTTACCATGATGAACTATGCACGTGGTCCTTTGAGGGCCAACCTCGTGACCGCCACTTTTAGCCCATTCCCTCAAAGCTAAAAACAATGCGGTCGACAGACCAGGAGTCTGTGAGGTCTACGTCCGGGTGGCGGAATTGGTAGACGCGCACGTTTGAGGGGCGTGTGAGCAATCGTAAGGGTTCAAGTCCCTTCCCGGACAAATCTTTAATTTGGCAACTATTCACTTTCCGGCAATAGAGGTCAAAATGATCATTACCCGTGCCCAGTGGCCGCACACAATAGACGACATCCACAAGGCTTTGGATGGTGTCTGGGGCCTGATTGGCGCCACCGGCACCAACGGCAATTTGTACCGCCTGGAACGCAGTTTGCATGAGCCCGTGCTCTATACTCTGACTGAGTACCGCTTATCCGACGAAAGCGATATAGTCAGAAGGGAAGAGTACGCCGAAAACGAAAAGCAAACGGCTATTGCAGCTTTTGCTTCCGCAATAGGCTTCTAGCAGCGAACGGACCTTGGCAAAACCGAAGGCGACTTATCTTGGGATGATCATCCAGGGCTCTCTTTCCACGGGCCTGGAAATGAGACTCGACCCGGGACAGTCGGTGGAAGACCTGCGCGTAGGCCGGTTTGTCGTCGTCGAAGGCGCCGGCTCCAGATTTTTCAGCATGCTCACCGATGTGACGCTGGCAGCCAGCAATCCCACCATTTTGCTCAGCCCGCCGATTGAAGACCCTTTCCTCATGTCGGTCCTCTCCGGTGTGACCACCTTCGGCACAGTAAAAGTACAGCCCATGCTCATGCTGCAAAAGGACAGGGAGGCACAGACCTTCGGCTCCTCCGGCCGGGGCGAGCTGAGCCCGGTCAAAACCATCCCCTCGCACTTTTCACCGGTCTACGAGGCCGCCGCCTCCGACTTTGCCCTGGTGTTCGGCGAGGAAGACGAACGTGACCCCAACAACAGTCATTTCAACATCGGCCGTCCACTCAACATGGAAGTCCCGGTTTGCGTCGACCTGGACCGCTTCATCGAGCGCTCCAACGGCATTTTCGGCAAGTCCGGCACCGGCAAGTCATTTCTCACCCGCATCTTCCTCGGTGGCATCATCGCCAAGGACCTGGCCTCGGTACTTGTCTTCGACATGCACAACGAGTACGGCTGGCAGGCCATGTCGGAGAGCAAAAGCGCTCCCAGGGTGAAAGGTCTGAAGCAGCTCTTCGGGCACAGTGTAGTCGTCTTCAGCCTCGACCGCGAATCCTCGCAGGCGCGCGGCATCCCCGACGCGCGCGAGCTATACATCGGATACAACCAGATTGAAATTGAAGACCTCGACCTTTTGAAAAACGAGCTGGCTCTCTCGGAAGCGACCCTGGAAAACGCCTACATCGTCAAGGAAAAGTTCGGAGCAGACTGGATATCGGCCCTGCTGGATATGTCGGGCGAGGAAATCGAGGAATTTTGCAATAACTACAAGGGACATCCCACGGCGATTAAAACACTGCAGCGCCGACTGAACACCGTGGTGCAAAAGACACCGTATTTAAAACCACGCGTGGGCCACAACTATATAGAAGAGATTCTGCGCCAGATCTCAGCCGGCAAGCATATCGTGCTGGAGTTTGGCCGCCAGAACAATCTGCTCTCCTATATGCTGGCCACCAATATCATCACCCGCCGCCTGCACGCCGAGTACGTGCGCCAGTCGGAGCTCTACATCTGTGACCCGGAGCGCGTCGCGCCGCCCCGCAAGCTGATGATCGTGATTGAGGAAGCGCATAAATTTCTCTCGCCCCAGGTGGCCAAGCAAACCATATTTGGTATTATCGCCCGCGAAATGCGCAAGTATTTCGTCACCCTTTTGATAGTCGACCAGCGGCCCTCCGGCATCGATCCCGAGGTTTTGAGCCAGATAGGCACCAGAGTCACCGCTCTGCTCAACGACGACAAAGATATTGACGCTGTTTTTACCGGCGTCTCCGGCAGTCAGACCCTGCGGACGGTGCTGGCACAAATGGACCCCAAGCAGCAGGCACTGGTGCTCGGCTACGCAGTACCGATGCCGGTGGTGGTGCGCACACGCCCCTTCGACGAAGACTTTTACAAGGCTGTGGCCGGTCGCGGCGGTGCCTGGCTCGACAGCGCCGACCAGAGCAGCGAGGTCGTGCGCGCCGAAGTTGCCGCCCGGGCAAAACTCGCTCACGAAGAATTATTTGGCCCTTGACCGCTCCTGCAAAAGCGACTTCATTTACTTGCCTTGAGCGGAGCTTTTAAGCTACCCTACGAGAAGAAATTAAACCTCAGACAGACAGCCGATAATTGCTGAAATGCCCAATCCCGAGTACGACCCCTACGATGACATTTACGGCGATCCGCAGAAAGAAGCGGAGGCGAAACCGGAAATTGAAATTGAAGTGGAATCGGAAGGCGACTCTCAGGAAAATTTTGTTGAGTCTAAAGAGCCAAGCGAACTGCTTATGTGCCTGGTCCTGGCCTCGGCCTATCTCGGTCTGGCCAAGTACTGCTGGACGCCGCTGCTCCTGGCTAAAGACTGGAAGTTGCTTTTCAACATCGAGGGCTTTTTCCTCTCGATTGCGCTCCTGGCTATTCTCATCGGTCTGCGCCCTTACCTGACGCCATCGGCACTGCAGGTAAGCAAATACGGCATCAAGTATCGCGGTCCATATTGGCCGCAACGCAAGACAGTCAACTGGAAACAAGTAACCCGACTCTATTTGAGCCCCGAGTTAATAATCGCCCTCTACCATCCCGAAGTAGGCAAAAGACGGCTCTGGCTCTTGCTCATCCCCATCGTATATCTGTCCGACCGCGAGCGCATAGCCAAGGTTTTTATCAAATACTCGCCCATCAAAGCCATCATCCTCTCCAGCCCGGCGCTGATATCGCGCATCATCATCTTGCTGGCCTTCCTGGCAGTGATTATCTGGGTGCTGGAAATGCTCATCCACTGAGCTATTTGTCGAAGGTCAAAGCGCGCAAATAGCCGACAAGATTATCCAGCTCCTGGTCATTCAAAACTTCTTTCGGTTGCCCGGGCATGATGCCTTTTCCCTGACGGATAAAGGCTTTCAGCTTGGCGTCATCGGGGAAATCCTTGGCCAGATTCTCCAGGCTGGGACCCATTCCGGCGCGACCCTGGGGATGGCAGGTATTGCAAGTGCGGACAAAAATCTGCTCACCGGTAAGATTAGTAGACCCTGATTCCTGGCGCATTTCCTCTGCTTTTTTCTGGGCGGAGATGCGCTTCATTTCCTCGGACATGACGCAACCGTTTAATGCATTAGCCGCAACAATCAGCAGCGCAAAAGCAACAAGTTGGAGGCCGGGATGCCCCCCTTTTTGATAGCGCTTAAGCCCGCAGAAATGCTCGTTAAATGACATGAATTATCCCCTTGGCAGCCAGAGTTTACCGCACTTTTACATCCTACTTTATAACCGTTATCAATACCCCTTTTTAAGACCAGCCGCGGATGCCGCTTTATCTCAAAGTGCTGAAAAAGCCTTCTAGAATTATGCTTAACATTGAGTTTACTTTGTCGTTGTACATTATCTACAGAGGCAAATTATCTAGGTCTGCAAGGTCTCGCCTCTAGCCAGCAACAAGAGCTTCCTAAAATTCTTTGGTTGCCGGTAGCACTCTTATCACAAGTTTCGAGAAACCAAAGCATATACGACCGGCAGTATTACCACCATCTCCTAGAAGAGCGGCACCATGACACCACCACAAGTACACAGACTCGATCCCCCCGCCAAACAGGGACCGCAAGAGCCCGAAGAAAAGATTATTATTCGTGGCGGTAAGCCGCTTCATGGTCAGGTAAGAATCTACGGCGCCAAGAATGCCGTACTGAAGATGATGGCCGCAGCGCTTCTTGCCAAAGACGTCACCGTATTAAAGAACGTGCCCAATCTCACCGACGTGCACATGATGGCCGAAGTCATTCGCCACCTTGGTGCCAAAGTTGAAATCGGCAACAATGAAGTTTCCATCGATGCCCGCAACCTGACAGAAATTGAAGCTCCCTACGAGCTCGTCAGCCAGCTGCGCGCTTCCTTCGTGGTCCTCGGACCGCTCCTGGCTCGCTGCCGCGAAGCCAAGGTCAGCCTCCCCGGCGGTTGCGCCATCGGTGAGCGCCGCATCGACCTGCACGAGCGTGGTCTCAAATTGCTTGGTGCCGAAGTCGGCATCGATCATGGCTACGTTTATGCCAGCGCCGAGAAGCTCGTCGGCACCCGCATCTATCTCGATCGTCCAAGCAACGGCGCAACAGAAAACATCATGTTGGCTGCCGTTCTTGCCGAAGGCCAGACCATTATCGAAAACGCCGCTCAAGATCCCGAAATCGTCAACCTGGCTGACTGCGTCAATGCCATGGGCGGTAAGATCACCGGCGCCGGCACCTATCAGATCGTCATCGACGGCGTGCCTCTCGAAGAAATGCACGGCGCTGTTGTAGACACCATTCCAGACAGACTGGAAGCCGGTACTTTCCTCTACGCTTGTATGGCCACCGGCGGTGATATCGTCATCGATGGTGTCAATGCTCACCACCTCTATGCCGTAATCAGCAAGATCAACGACATGGGTGCCGAGTGCTCCATATTTGCTCCGGACACAATCAAGATCAAGTGCACCGGCCGCCTCAAACCGGCTGACTACACAACTGTCCCTTATCCCGGTTTCCCGACCGACCTGCAAGCGCCGATCATGTCGGTACTGGCTACCTGCGACGGAACATCGATAATTACTGAAACAATCTACGAAAATCGCTTCATGCAAGTGGGCGAATTGCGTAGAATGGGCGCTGACATCCAGTTGAAAGCCAATGCCGCCATAATCAAAGGCGTGCCCAAGCTGATGGGTGCAGAAGTCAAATCCAGCGACCTGCGCGCTGCCGCTTCGTTGATCATCGCCGGCCTCGGTGCCGAAGGTGTAACCGAAGTGACCGGACTCTCCCACCTCGACCGCGGTTACGACGGTCTTGAGGAACGGTTGAGAGGCCTGGGCGCAGATATCTGGAGAAGGTAAGCAACAGGGCCTTCAGCCAATGATAGTAATGAAATTTGGTGGCACTTCCGTGGGCTCGAAGGTGCGCTTTGAGCAAGTCTATGCCCTGATTTCAAACGCTAAGGCCAAAGAAGGCCCGCCTCTAGTTGTAGTTTCGGCCATGTCGGGTGTGACCAACGCCCTGATTGAAGCCGCCGATCTGGCGGTCAAAAGAAACCTCGACGGAGCCCTCGCTCAAATAGATATGATTCGCAAGAAGCATATCGAAGCCGTACAAGGCTTATTCAGCAAGGAGAGAGCCGATACTCTCCTTGCTGACCTCAATGGTTTACTTTCAGAAATAGACTCTGTCCTGCGCGGCATCAACTATCTGGGCGAATTATCCAAGCGCTCAATCGATGCCGTCTCCGCTCTGGGCGAGCTGCTTTCCTCCCGGGTACTGGCAGAGTATGCCGAGAACCAGGGGATGAAAGTGAAATGGTTGGATGCTCGCGAGCTGATGATTACCGACGACAACTTCGGTCGCGCCACGCCAAACTTTGAAGAAATCAGCAAGCGCGCCATGAAGGTCGTGCCTCAATTAGTAAAAGATGGATTTACGGTTATCACCCAGGGCTTCATCGGCTCCACCATGGATGGTGTCACTACCACCCTCGGTCGCGGCGGCTCGGACTACTCGGCCTCGCTCCTCGGAGTAGCAGCCGGAGCCAGTTGTATCGAGATCTGGACCGACGTCGACGGCATGATGACCGCCGATCCGAGAATCGTACCCAAAGCGCAAATGGTCTCGCATGTTTCCTTCCAGGAAGCTTCCGAGCTTGCATATTTTGGTGCCAAAGTTTTGCATCCCCTGACGATCAAACCGGCTGTTGAGAAAAACATCCCGGTGAAAATCCTCAACACCATGCGCCCGGATTCAGGTGGTACTCTCATACATTCGGTCACCCCCGAAACAGTAAAAGATAGCGTCCATCCAAATCTCCCCGCCGACGCTCCGGCCGTAGCCAAAAGCATCTGCGCCATCGCTTCCAAAAAGAACATCACCTGCGTCTTCATCCAGTCACCCAAGATGCTCATGGCTCATGGTTTCCTGGCAAAAGTATTCGCAGTGTTCGACCGCCACCAGACATCAATCGATTTGATTGCCACCTCTGAAGTTTCAATTTCACTGACAATCGACAACACAGATCACCTCGAAGACATCAAGGCAGAGCTGAGCGAGTGGGGCGACATCAGCACCATCGAAAACACAGCCATCGTCACGGTTGTAGGCCGTCAGTTCAGAGAGCGCAGTGGTATCGCCGGTGAAGTCTTCTCAGCTTTGAAAGATGTGAACATCCTGGTCATCTCCGGTGGTGCTTCCGAAATCAACTTGAGTTTCCTGGTAGTCAACGAAGACGCCGACCGCGCAGTCAAACAGCTTCACGACCATTTCTTCGGGGCATAGAGATCAGTAGGCCGGCGGAATAATTTTGGCAGCGGCCATGATCTTGGAAAAGTCCTGGGCAAAGTCAGACTTCCTGAAAGCATTGCCGTTATGCTCTTCCATTCCGATCTGTTTCGTGCCTCCGTACTGCGCCTCAATAGAAATGCCTGCTCCCGGATGGGTGCTGTCATCAACATAACCACCAAACTCCTCCATCGAAGCAAGCAACGCTTTGCCCAGATTGGTCTTCAGGCCAAGCTCTTCGGCGGTGACGCCTTTGGGCACAGCAAGATGTGAGCCCTGCTTGAGATTGGGATTTGTACCTTTGTAAGCGGTTTGGTAGCCGTGATCGGCAGCCCGAGCAGGATAAACAAAACCACCATCGGTGTTGCTCTCAATATCGTTGGGCACGGTCAAATTCAAAGCGTGGGCAGGAGCCGTTCCATCGGCCATGGCCCTCTGCAACTCATCCAGCGTAAGCATGCCTTCATTACCCATGTACGAAGCGCCATGACCATCGGGCACACCAATCAAGACATTGCCGTTTTCACGCAGCGACTTGTCGGGGCCGATGTATGTCTTGGCAAAACTCCATTCCTTGCCGTTGGGATCGATGATCGTCACGGCACTGTTGCCGTTGACCGAGATACCACTCTTGTAAGTGTGAGCCTCGCGCAGGACAAGCAAATCCTTTGGCACCTGGATCTCACCGTAGTATTTGCCGTTGGTCTTATTTGTCAGCCAGTTGTTATCGGCTCCATACATAGGAATAGTGGTTAGCTTCGAAGGGTCCATGCCGCGCTCATCTATCATCTCGCCTTCGTCAAAGCCGCCGGTAGGCTGGTTTATACTGGCTTCAAGATAGGTGGCGTGGTCGCCGATGCGCTGGGCATAAAACGACGGCGGCACTTTGCTGCGATTATTGTTAATCACTGAAGTATCGTTAGCCCAGGAAGGCGTCGGGCCAAATTTAACTTCGTGAGTTGTATGACCGCCCGGGCCACCGATGTGATCGGCTGGACTCTGCAGCATCTGATTGATTGTGCCTTTCAGCGCCTTCTCCCAGACCTGATTGCCGGCGGCATTCGGATGCACGGTGTCGCTGTAGAGTTCAGGGCGAATCTTGCCTTTGGAGTCCACAAAATTACTGCCGATATCAGAGAACACTACGTTCTTGCCGTCCGCCAGGCCACTGTATTTTTGGTTGAGTTGCTTGACGATATCCATGTCGCCGCCCTTGGGCAGAATGCCCATCAACAGTACCTTGGTGTCAGGGCTGCGCTCTCTGATCGATTGAATGATTTTCTCGGTTTCCTTTGTCACATCGTCAATAGACTCAGCACCGGACTTTATACGATAGGTATCGTTGGTACCGATGTTAATTACCGCGACTTTCGGATGACCCTGGAATTCGCCGTGATTGATGCGATACAACAAATCGGAAGCGGTATCACCACCGCTACCAAAGGCCGTTGGTCTTTGTGCGGCGAAGTCAGTGGCAAAGGTAGACAATTTGTCTTTAGCCAGATTAGCAGTGATGGAATCCCCGAAAAATTCAAGGGCAGAGCCCTGCTTAGCGGCGTCGGCCGCATGCGCAACGTTCCGCTCATGAATCTGTTCCCAGCCCTTGCTGCCGGCCTTTTCTTGCCTGATTGCGTTAAATCCAAGCGGAGACTGTTTGATCAATTCCTCAAGGGTCGGCGAAGGGTGCGTCGGCGGCACTGGGGTGTCTCCGCCACCACCGACCGGAGGCTTAGTGGGCGGTACTGGGGTGTCTCCGCCGCCACCGACCGGAGGCTTAGCGGGCGGTACAGGGGTGTCTCCGCCGCTTCCATGACTGTTCAAATAGGCTTCCAGCTTCGCCAGTTCAGCTTCAAGTGCATGAATTTCATTAGTAAGTTTTTGCAAAATAGCGGCTTGAGAGTCCCCAACCTGGTCATGATGGCCGCCGCCGGAAGAATTGTCGCCGTTGTCGTGATGACCATCGTGATGCCTGTGATGGTGGTGATGATGATGATGGTGTCCGTGGTGATGGCCATCGTGATGATGCATGGAATTTTGATAGATATCGGAGAAATTTACCGATCCATCGTGATTCAAAATATCGCTTCCAGCGGGCTTTTGTTCAGCCCTGGTTAGCGTGACTCTGGCGTCAGCCGGATTAGCCATATCAATGATGGGACGCACCGCGGCATCGCCGGTGTTTACGCCTGAGATACTGTCATTTTGATCAAACTGCTTCACTGTTAGTCCTCCCGATGGCAGGCTGGGACCAAACGATGACGAGCTTCACCTGAACGACTGAACAGTCAGTCGCTGATTCAAATAATCTGGTAAGTGTGAAGCTCGAAACCTTGGTGCCTGGTACAAAGGCAATCTAACAATTCTTGCAGGGCACTAGTGTGGAACTTACGTGGCGACCATGTGGCATTATCGTGTCGTTTTGCACGCTAGCCCGGGGCCATCATCAATGATGATGGCTGCGATGACGCGAGGGCTGTGTAGATGGGCCGGTAGCTCTGGCCCCACCCTCTGCGGCCATGCCAGCCGCCCCCTGCACCATGCCACTGCCATCGGACATAGCCGCCGCACCACCCAGACCGGCCTCGGCAGCGTCAGAAGCCCAGGCGTGACCACCGGCGGACGGACGGGAAGGAATGCGGACGACCTTGGTTTCATACCAGACCTTTCTGGACTGGCTATCAAATTTATTGTCGAGGCCCTCGACATCTATAATACGAGCCGAACGACCGGCCGCATAAGTGCGGATATCCTGCTCGCTCAGAGCGCCGTCATTGCCGGTAGCTTTATCGATGATTTCAAAGTTACTCAGGATATAGCCGACCTTAGCGCGCTCATCGGGGCTTAATTTCTTTGTTTGCATACGCGCTGTAAGCTCAGCAACAGTGAGGTCGTCGGCCTTATTGGTGTTGGCGGCATTATAAGTATTGTCGAGACTGGCGCCGCTTATGCCCGTCACAATCTTCCGCTCCTGCAGCAGACCCGCTTTTTGAGTCTGCAAATTGGCCAGGTCCTTAAGAGTAATTTCCTTACCATCAGCGGCAATCAGCTCGGTATTGTTCAATAAAATCGTCGCCAGTTTGGCTGTCTTCTTGTCGTCGCTGGCGGCAGCTTTTACCAATTCGTCCCGGTCGAGCTTGCCATCTTTATTTATGGAATCAAGATTACTAAATTGCTGAACGGCCTCGCCGATAAAGTCCCCCTGACTGACAATCAGCTTTTCACGCTTGACCAGCACCTTTTTAAACTCATCCATCGCCTCACTGCTGAGCGAACGGGAAGCGGCACCACCGGCTGCGTTTTGCTCGAAAGCAAAATTACTGTCGTAGGAAACTTGTTTTTCACTGGACATAAGAAAAAACCTCGCAAGAGCTAATTGACTCAGTGCGGCCAATCTAAACCGAAGTTGTTGCCGAACTGTTAACGCTGGAGGCTAGTCGTCAGCAGCTATCTTAAGAGTGATTTTTCGGGTATCGAAGCGAACCAAAAGTCCTTTTTGATGCGGCAATCCGTTCGGCGGGGACGGCAGAGGGAGCAGGCGGCGAAGCAAATCTAGTGTCATCCGCCTTGCAGGAGTACTTCCAGACAATAATCTGACAGTGCCTATGTCACTCTCGTTTTCGAATTTGATCGACACCGTGACGGGAGAGCCGTTGAAAACTTCTCCAGAGCGTGAATTCATTACTGTCGAATTGGACTCAAGCCAATATTTGAGTGTGCGCTGCTCCTCGTCATGCCGGGCCTGAGAGCTGTTTCGAGGCGTCCAAGAAATTGCAGTACCCAAAGCTTGCCGCCCAAAGCACTTCAATCTGACCTTGTTGTCTTCGCCGGGAAGCACAGTGACGATGCTACCAGCAGCATTGAAATAGTAATGGCCGGGAGCAACACCCAGAGAAGAAACTACCGCCGTATCAGGTTCTGCATAGTTCAATTTGCCGACGACCTGGAGTTTGGAACCATCCGGTATTGCTCTCAAATTAGCATTGAATAGTTCCACAGGTGGGCCAGCGTCTGTGTAAAGGACAGGATTGGCATTGGACCGTACGCCAAAGCGCCCACTCAGCACGACATCCTGCTGAACGAAAAGCTCGGGATTGCGAGAATAAGCCGCGCTGATTAGCTGCCAGTACTCCAGATCTCGGTCAATAACATCGAGGTTGTGACTTCTCAGCCAGGCATTCCGCCACGCTACAAACTTATCGAAATTAGCCAGGGTCAATTCCTCCCGGCCCTCAGCTCCGCGATAGGTTTTGAGAGAAGTCTCACTCTTACCATCGGAAGACGGGACAGCGATTGGAATATATAGAATCCAGAGGCTGTTGAGGGACGGCATCAGAGACTGGGTAATTTGGCTGTAGTCAAAGTTATCTGGCTTAAGACCACTCCAAAAATCATAGCGGACGTTATAGTAGGTAGGCAGCGGCGGCCCTTTCAATATCCGATAGGGATTGAAGCGCGCCACTGGTGGCTGAGTCTCACTCACGTTAGAGCTCAGCTTAGCCCCCAGACATTGACCAACGAAAATTAACTCGCAGTCGTACTTGTCTTTTATGACCGGCTCGGATTGCGGCAGGTCAGCAGCAATACCAGAAATCGGCAAAACAAACGAGCAGACGAAGACAACGAGAAAGGGCCTCGCCACCTTCAGCCAGTCATTACTCCTGCTCTTCATCGACAAGGTCCCCGGCGACGGCGGTAAACTGCCCCGTCGAGGTTTCCATCTTGGCCATGATGCCGATTGCTTCCTGATACATCGCCTCGGCTTCATCTTCGCGCTTCAAGCGGCGCAGCAGCTTGGCGTAGTCTGAAAGCGACTGTGCGATATCAGCGTGACCTGGCTCCAGTCGCGCCTTGCGCAACTCAAGAGCACGTTTGAAGAGCGGCTCGGCTTCTTTGAGTTTGTCCTGCTTCATATAAATGTTTGCCAGGAGCGACAGAGAGTCGGCAATTTTCAGCGGCTCGCTGACCGAGCTTGCTTCCAGAATAGTTATCGCTCTGCGTATAAATGGTTCGGCCTGGTTGAATTTTTCCTGGGCTACCAGCACACCGGCCAGATTATTGAGATCCACAACCAGAGCGGAATCATTGGGGCCGAAATGATTGAGGCGATGGACGAGGATGCGCTCATAGAGCACCTGGGCCTTCTCATAATTTTGCTGGGTGAAATAACTGTGGGCCAGACGTTCAAACACACGGTGCAGAGCATCGGGCGGATCATTGGCAGGATCGAAATTAACGAGCAAGTCGTTGTCGGCCTTGACCGAACTCTTCATGAAAGTAGCCAATCGGGACGCGCGCGCGTCCTCCGGCTGGATCGTCTGTGAATGACGCTTGGACTTGCTTGCCGCAGCGGCGTCTGCAGCAGAATCGGCAGCAGCGCCGCCAGCAGCATCTTCGGTGTCACCACCGGTCTGCTCCTGATCTTCAATCTTTTCATCGTGGGGCGACATGTCGGTCGCTTCAGTGCTCTGACGCGCATAGGCACCACTCAGGGAAGTTATGCTGTCCCCGGTAGCGGCGTGGGAATCATCAACAGTCAAGCGCTCATCATCCCGCACATGAAAGGACAGACTCGCACCCTCACCGATGTTGGAGACCATGGCGGAGTCACCACCGGCAGTGCCGGGGGGTTTATCGACGGGAGCAGTTCCGCCTTTTTCAGCAGCAGTCTTCTCTGAAGCCAGCGCACCCTCAACCATTGTCACTTCCACGTTGGCAGCGGCCGGCGGAGGCGGCGGGGCAGCGTCAACCGGCTCACCCTTGAGGCGCAGTCCTCTGTCTTTGGACCAGCCGAGTTGCTTCAGTGCCTCATCAAATTTCAAGATACCGGAGATATGATGCAGGGCGTAGTCCAGAGTGACGACAGCGTCGTCCTGACTGAGCAGGCCCTTGGTCAAAAGCTGATGGCAGCGCAGGGTAGCCTGCAGAGTAGGCACATCCATGTGGCCTGTCAGCACCATGATTTTACCCAGCACCGCGGCACTCTTGGTTGAGACATCGAAGGCATCTTCGATTTCCAGCTCGGTGACAACACGGGCGAGCATCAATAATTTTTCGTAGGACAGTGTTTTGTCCGTGCCTTCTTTTTCAGCCTTGACGTCACTCACAGCCTCTTCCAGGCTGACGCCAGCATGCACGCGAGCGAGGGCTTCGCTGGCCTTGATCGGCTCCAGGTCATCGGAGTCGACAAGCTTTTGCAGCTCAAGAGCTGCATCGAGCAGTTGTTGTGAAACCAACTTCTGGGTGATCAGCACCTGTCCAATCGTTTGCTGATTTACGAGGCCCCATTCCAGAGCATTCATCACGTCGGTTTCGGTAAGCACCGAAGCCATAACCATGAGTTCGCCCAGACGCACGCCTTTTTTACGAGGGGCGTCCTGGTGGGGCAGGGACGGTGCCTTGACCGGCGGTGGTGGAATCTGACCGGGCTCAAGCGGCGACAGACCAGCCTGACTGCGCAGGGTGGCAATGGCCTCGTCACGGCCGAGCATGTCGTCACGCACACGCACCTGCAAATCGAGCGCGGTGGTCAAAACCTCATTGCTGATAGTCTTTTGCAAAACCAGCATGCGGCCCAGGGGTAAACCGGTGGCGTAGCTCTGCTCCACAGCTTTGGCCAGGACTTCATAGGTGACCAGTCCGGACTCCACAAGCAATTCACCCAGCTTGCTCGTCTGTGAGCGCTTGGGCGAAGTATATTCGGTAAGTATGTCCTTGAAGGGTACGCCGACCTTGTAAGCGATTTTCAAACAGCGCAGCGCTTCGTTGAGCTCCACAGTTTTGTCGCGCAACATCGACTGTGCTTCCAGCGCCGACTGCAAATCCCGGGGAGAGAGCAAGCCGTTCATCACCAGCACCTGCCCTATTTGCATACGCTTATTGCGCGATGAGCGCACCGCATCGGCAAGTTGCGCCTGAGTTAGCAGTCCGGCCTGCACGAGCAAATCGCCCAGACGTAAGCTATGAGCTGACCTTTTGAGAATCGATGACACCAGGTACAAACCCTTTCAAAACCCTCGTTAGCATAGCACCACGGAGTCTCGATTAACAATTTAGCGATGCACCCGGCCGACCCTGAAGCGCAGGGCCTCAGCCACATGGTCACCCTCGATCTTATCGCAGTCGGCCAGATCGGCTATCGTCCGGGCCAGACGCAATATCCGGTCGTAGGCCCTGGCCGACAGTGCAAACTGATTGACCGCGCGGGCCAGGAGCCGGCGGGTCGGCTCGTCAATGGCACAGTGGACATCGACCAGGCGCGGGCTGATCATGGTGTTGAAGATGAGCGGCTTTTGCGGATCGGCGCTGCCGTTGCGATTGCGCTGGCGATTAATGGCGCGCACCACTCGCTTGCGAATAGCACTTGACGGCTCCCCGGGACCATGGCGCTCAAACTCTTCTTCCTTCAGGCGGGCCACTTCCACCTGCATATCTATGCGGTCGAGCAGGGGACCGGAAAGGCGCGACCAGTAACGGTCGGCATTATAAGGAGAGCAGCCGCAAAATTTTACGGGGTCACCCTTATAGCCGCAGGGGCATGGGTTACAGGCGGCAATGAGCATAAAGGAAGCGGGATAGGTCAGGGTCTGGCCGGCCCGGGAGATGGTGACCCGGCGGCTCTCCAGGGGCTGGCGCAGGTTGTCCAGATGCCCCCGGGGAAACTCGGTCAGCTCATCCAGGAAAAGCACACCCAGGTGACTGAGCGAAATTTCTCCGGGCTTGGGCGAACTGCCGCCGCCCACCAGACCAACGACCGAGGCGCTGTGATGCGGACTGCGGAAAGGTCGCTCGGTAACCACGCCCGATTTATCAGTCAGCAAACCGGCGACGCTGAAAAGTTTGGTCAGCTCAATAGCCTCGGGGAATTCCAGGGGCGGCATGATGCTGGGTAAACGCTCTGCCAGCATAGATTTCCCCGAGCCGGGTGGACCCACCATCAGCATATTGTGACGTCCGGCAGCGGCAATTTCCAGGGCCCGCTTGGCTCCGCCCTGCCCCTTGACCTCGGCGAAATCCTTGTCATAGGAAATGTTTTCACTTGCCCTCAAAAATTGAAACTTGCCTGTGCCCTCATATACGGTGCCATTGGATAGCCCCAGGGACAGGCTCAAAACCTGCATCAAATGAGAGACTGGATAGACGGCCAGTCCCTCCACAAGAGACGCTTCCTCGGCGTTGTCCTCGGGTACTACAATGCCCGTTGCCCCCGCCTTTTTGGCCGCCATAGCCACCGGCAGAACACCATTGACCGGCCGCACGGAGCCGCTCAGGCTGAGCTCTCCCACAAACCAGAGATTGGCGATTTGCTCACTCTGGATCAATCCGGTGGCGGCCAGAATGCCGGTAGCAATTGGCAAATCGTAGGCCGGGCCCTCCTTGCGGATATCGCAGGGGGCAAGATTCACCAGCCATTTTTTACCCGGGGGTACCAGGAAAGAACAGGCTTTAATGGCTGCCCGCACCCGCTCGCAAGCCTCCCGGATGGCGGTGTCGGGCAAGCCCACAATCGATATCTGACCGAGACCGGCGCAGCAGTCCACCTCCACCTCGATAGGAAACGCATCGACACCCAGCACAGCACCTGAAAATACTCGTGCAAACATAAGCCCTCCCCGAGAACCTGATACAGCCATGACTAAAGAGCAAAACGCTTGCAGTCAAGAAAAAGTTCAATTCTCAGGCAGAAAATCTTTTGCCGTTCTATTTAGCCGATTGAATACGCTCTAAAAACGCCCGCGCTTCGACGTTATTGGGCTCATCCTTGAGCAATTTGCGCAGCTCGGTGAGAGCGCTTTCCTTATCACCGCGCTTGCTCAAAGCCGATGCCAGGCCGATACGCGCGTCATCGTTATTGGGTTCGATATCGAGGGCGGCTTTTTCTTCTTTGATCTGACCATCGAAGTCCCCGGACAAACCGAGCACCATGGCCAGTTTGTGATGGGTGTCATCATTGGTGTCATCAAGCTCGCAGGCTTTGCGATAGGATGAAATACCGGTGGCCAGATCACCTCTGCCGAGAGAGGCCTCGGCCAGCGCGCAGTAGGCCTGGGTTTCACGCGGATCGAGCTGCGTTGCCAGCAAGGCTTCTTTGTAGGCCTCTTCAAATTTAGAGCGCTTGGCCAGCACTTCGGACATCACATAATGAGCCGTAGCGTTGGTCGGTCCGATATCGATCGCCCGCTGCAAAATAGAAGCGGCCTCATCGTACTTGCCCTGCACATAGAGTATGACGCCCAGATTATTCAGCGCCGTGGCACTGTGCGAATCACTCAGTAGCGCTTCGCGGTATTCCTTCTCAGCCTTTTCGTAATCACCTTTTTTGAAATACTCATTGCCGGTGATCAGAAATTTGTTGGCGGGTGGACGCACAAGACCGCAGCCCGAAATTGAAAGAGCCCCCAGCAAACAAATCGCTAGCAAGGCTTGCTTCATCAGGCGCCGCTACCCTGCGCGCTGCCGACTTTTTCGGGCACTGGGCGGTTGACGACATGCAATTCTTTCAGTTGTTCGGCTGATGCCAGCGATGGTGCGCCGGTCATAGGGCATGCTCCGGATTGTGTTTTGGGGAAGGCGATGACATCGCGGATTGATTTGCATCCGCAGAGCAACATAACCATTCTATCCAGTCCGAGGGCTATCCCACCATGGGGAGGAGCCCCAGATTCCAGGGCCTCCAACAGGAAGCCGAATTTTTCCTGAGCCGTTTCACGGTCCAGACCGATGGCGGCAAAGGCACGCGATTGCAATTCCTGATTGTGTATACGGATTGAGCCGCCGCCGATTTCACAGCCGTTGTAGACGATGTCGTAAGCGCGGGCCCGGGCGTTCTCCGGATGGGTCTCAAGCGTGTCGAGGTCCTCCAGACGCGGCGAGGTAAAAGGATGGTGCACGGCCATCATGCGGCCCTGCTCTTCGTCATATTCGAAGAGGGGGAAGTCCACAACCCAGAGCAGCTCATGTCTGGTTTCGTCAATCAGACCGAGCTCTTCACCGAGCTTGAGCCGCAGACGTCCGAGGATGTTGGCCACATTTTTAGCCGTATCGGCCACCAGCAAAACCAGGTCTCCGTCTTTGGCTTCGGCCAGCTCTTTCAGCTGGGTCATTTCTTCGGGCGAGAGATGTTTATCGAGACCGGAGGAGCGCACCGAATCTTTATTGAAAGCAGCCCAGGCCAGGCCTTTGCCGCCGGTGGATTTGACATAGTCGGCCCAGAGGTCGAGCTGTTTACGCGAGACACCCTCGGCCTTACCGGTCAGGGTGATGGCTTTCAGCTCACCGCCTTCATCGGCGACCGAGCGGAACATTTTGAACTGGCATGATTTTGCCAGGGCGGTCAGATTTTTGAACTCCAGACCAAATCTCAAGTCGGGCTTGTCGGAGCCGTAGAGGCCCATGGCGTCGGCATAGCTGAGGCGGCGGAAAGGCGGCTTCAATTCAACGTCGATGCAACGGAATGTCTCAACCAGCACACCTTCGGTGACGCGCATCACTTCTTCTTCGTCGACAAAGGAAAACTCCATGTCGATCTGGGTAAACTCGGGCTGGCGATCGGCGCGCAGGTCTTCGTCACGGAAGCAACGAGCCACCTGATAGTAGCGGTCAACCCCGCTTATCATCAGAGTTTGCTTGAAGAGCTGAGGAGACTGCGGCAGGGCGTACCAGTTGCCGGGGCTGAGACGGCTCGGGACAAGGAAGTCTCTTGCGCCTTCGGGAGTGGCTTTGCAAAGAATAGGCGTTTCGACTTCGATGAAACCTTCTTTGTCGAGATGATGGCGAATGGCCTGGGTGACCCGGTGGCGGGTGACCAGATTGTTGTGCATCTCGGGGCGACGCAGGTCCAGATAGCGATATTTGAGCCTCAGGGCTTCGTCCACTTTGTCGCCCTGGTCGAGCTGGAAGGGCAGGGGACGACAGGTGTTGAGCAACTCAAACTGGGTGGGATAAATCTCGATCGCACCGACACCGTCCTCGGCCTTGGCTGTACCCTCGGGACGCTTGGAAACGGCACCGCGGACAGCGATCACATACTCGCTTTTGAGACCGATAAAGTGATCATGGATGTTTTTGTTCTTGTTCGGGTCGGCAATGAGCTGCACACGACCGGTGCTGTCGCGCAATTCGACAAAGATTATGCCGCCCAGATCGCGGACAACGTTCACCCATCCGGTAAGCGTAACTTCCTTACCAACAAGGTCCAGTCCCAACTGAGCGCATTTTTGATCGCGCTTAAGAGCTATGCCACCCACGAATCCTCCAATCTGCCGCTCACATCGCGGAGCTTCCCAAAAGTCTATAGAAAGCCCCATTTTAGCCGACTTCAGTGCATGAAGGCGCCAAAATCCGCTCGCCTGTTAAGAATTGGACGTAGTGTAATGGCCAGAACGTTGTAGACTAAAATTAGAGAAGTGATAGATTTCCCTTTTAGTATTTTTCGTCATCGCATTTACTAGCCAAGAAGCAGAGATTAGTATGATTTATCTGATTGAACACCCGATATTGAAGTTTGCGCTGGGTATTGTCGTCATTGTGCTGGGCCTTTCATTTATCTGGAAAGGCTGGCAGGCCATGGTTCTCGGCAGATTTTACTACTGGTCCGGCTTCCTGCCCGCCACCCTTATTTCCCCCTGGCTCATCCACCTGCCGCCAAGCAAGCGCTCCCTTGTCAAGCAAAAGGAAGGCATGCTGGCTCACATGGTCCTCGGCCCTTCTTTCATGCTCTGCTCGGTACTCTTCATTTGCGCCGGTACCGATTTGCTCGGCCTGCCCGGCACCAAAACCCTGAACGTCATCCTCAACGGCGGCAACCAGGCGGCGCCCACCTCGGTTTCCTTTGACGAAAACACCGGTCGCTACGCCTTCCCGATCATCACCAAATCGTGGAACAAGGTCTACCACAACTTCTTTGAAGCCAAGGTATCCGAGGATCATGACTTGATGGGCCGCCCGATCGAAAAGATGTACGAAGCCCCTGCCAAGACAATCGACGGCCGCCAGGCCCCCATCCAGAACGGCAAAGAGAAGGTCAGATAACCTAAATAGAAGTCTTTCTAAAGATTTTTATTACCGTCAATTTAGTTAAGTAGTGTCGCAGCCTGGCTTCTCGGCAATATCTTGCCGGCCCGGCAATGCTAGTATGGCCATTACGCATATTGTGCGTATAGCCGCCTTTCCAAAGGGCGGCGCCATTACAACTTTTATACGACTCTTTTTGAGATTGAATTGGGGTGAGAACCGTTGTCAGAGGTTAGAGTAGCTGAAGGCGAAAGCATCGAAGGAGCGCTCAAACGCTTCAAGAAAAAAATCCAGAAAGCCGGGATTTTGTCTGAGATCAAGCGCAGAGAGCGTTATGAAAAGCCTAGCGTGAAGAGAAAGCGCAAAGCTGAAGCAGCCAGAAAACGCCGCTCCTAATAGAAGCGTCTCATTTTCAATAAATCTACAAAAGCCCTGCTGACCCTGGTCGCGGGGCTTTTTAGCGTCGGCGCTGCCGCCTGCCGGGGAGGCCCCGGGGGCGATTTAATCACTTGACAGGCCGCCCGGCGGTGAATGATGGGGGTGACCCGGGAATAAGACACTCAGAAGCGACCGAACTATTGGGGAATTTTGCCATGGGCACTGCAAAGAAAAAAAGCCAGAAAGAGCTGATCACAGTCGAAACCAGCGAACTGAGAGAAAGACTCAACAAGCTATTTCAAAGCCGCCACGGCCAGGGACTCTGTGCCGGTCACGGCGAGGGGCTCTTCGAATGCCTCTGGGATCTGAAAGAAAAAGCCCTGCTGGAACACCGCGCCAGTGTGGAAGTACCCGGTGACTGGCTCAGCCAGCTTGAGCAAGAACAGGACCAGGTAAGGCATTAAGCCATCCCACCTTCAAAACTTTAGATGCCGCGCCTATCAATATAAATAGGTGCGGCATCTCTGTATTTTGGCCTTTATAAGGCTGTAATTACCCTCAACTCTTCCGTAGCTCCCCGGGGGAAGAACTAGGCTATACCCCAGGTCTAAAAGTCGCTTGCGCGGCTAGTCTTGTAGCAGGCACAAACGAGCGCCGACCTTTTTGAGGGAGTAATTATGCACACGCACACCGGATTGTCCAAACAAATGAGACACGCAGTCAGTATGGCTGGGACCCTGGCACTTCTCTGCACTTCACTGTCTCTACCGGCATCCCTGTATTTTGCTGCTCCAGCCCAATCGCAAAACAATCTGCTGGCGGCAAGCAAAGGCGCACCGGCAGCCAGGTCTCGCACCGGCACCCCGGCCACAAGCGACAGCAGCGAGAGCAAATTCAAATCGGCCGAGGGCTCGGGCACACTGATAGCCATGCTCAGCTCCGGCAAGGAGCTGGGTCACTGCGCCCTCAAGCACACCGACGTCAGCTGCGACATCTCGGGCTACATAGCCCGGGTGACGGTAAAACAGACTTTCCACAATCCATATAAAGACAAAATAGAAGCGCTCTACACTTTCCCCCTCTCGGAAAACGGGGCGGTAGACGAGATGCTGATGAAAGTCGGCGATCGTGTGGTGCACGGCACCATCAAAAAACGCGAAGAAGCCAGAGAGATTTACGAGCGCGCCCGGGCCAACGGACAGACGGCCTCACTCCTGGATCAAGAGCGGACCAATATCTTTACGCAGTCGGTGGCCAATATCGAGCCCGGCAAAGAAATTGAAATCACGATCAAATATGTGGAAACTCTGCCCTTTGAAAAAGGCAAATACAGCTTTGCCTTCCCCACTGTTGTCGGCCCGCGCTTCAATCCGGGCGCGCCTGCAGGTCGCACGGGCAGCGGCTGGTCAGAGGATACAGACCAGGTGCCGGACGCCTCGCGCATAACACCGCCGGTAGCGGCACAGGGCCAGCGCGCCGGACATGATATTTCAATCAATGTACATCTAAACGCAGGCATGGCCATGAGCGAGCTGGCCTCGCCGCTGCACCAGGTCAATATCGACAATAAAGGCGCAGGCGTGGCCGATATCAGCCTGGTCAATAAAAACACGATTCCCAACAAAGACTTTGTCCTCTCCTGGAACGTCGCCCAGGACGATCTCAAAAGCGGCTACCTGACGTACAAAGAGCCCCAGGCCAAGGAAGGCTTCTTCACCTTGATGGTGGTGCCGCCCAAACGCGTGACGGCCAGCAAAATCGCCGCCAAAGAAATGATCTTCGTCATCGACTGCTCCGGCTCCCAGAGCGGCCCGCCGCTGGATAAGTGCAAAGAGACGATGAACTACATCCTCGATCATATGAACGTCGACGATACATTCCAGATCATTGCCTTCAGCGATCAGACCCGCACTTTCTCAACCCATCCCGAAAAGGTTAGCGAGGCCATGAAAGACCGGGCGCACAAATTTATCTCGGATCTGCAGGCCAACGGCGGCACCTGGATGGCGCCGGCGGTGGAAGCGGCCTGCAAGATACCGGCCGACAGTCATCGCTTGCGCATAGTCACATTTATGACAGACGGCTATGTCGGCAATGATTTTGAAATATTGAGCATGGTCAAAAAACTGCGTGGGGTGTCGCGCTGGTTCCCCTTCGGCACAGGCAACAGTGTCAATCGTATGCTCATCGACGGCATAGCCAGAGAGGGCGGCGGAGAGCCTGACTACGTACTGCTCAACACCAGCGGAGAAGCGGCGGGCAAGAAATTTTATGATCGCATCTCCACTCCTGTACTGACCGACGTCAAACTGACCTATCAGGGTGTGACACTCAAGGATGTCTATCCCCGGGACATTTCAGATGTCTGGGCCGAACGCCCGTTGTACTTCAAAGGTAAGTACACCGCCGGCGGTGCGGGCACGATCACCATTTCCGGTTACACCGGGGGCAAACCATACGAGCAAAAGGTCGCGGTAAATTTCCCCGATAACAACACGGCCAATTCAGGCATAGCCTCACTCTGGGCCCGGGCAAAAGTGGACCGCCTGATGAGCGAAGACCTGGCCGGAGCGCAAAGCGGAGCGGTCAATAAAGAACTGAAAGAAGAGATCGTCGCCACGGCGCTGGCTCACCACATCATGACTCAGTACACATCCTTTGTCGCCGTCGACGAAAAGATAGTCAATAAAAACGGCAAGCTGATGACAGTGACTGTGCCAGTGGAAGTGCCCGATGGCGTATCGCGCGAGCACATCTTCGGCAAGGACGCCGAAGTCAGACGGCAGTCGGCAAGCGTCAATCGACCGGTCAGATTTAAGGCCAAGCAAGGCCTGGCCGTCGCCGGTGCAGGCGGGATGGGTGCAGGAGTAGGCGCTCCCATGAGTGCGACCGACGCCGGCAGCGGCTGGACCAGCCGCCAGAACTACTTCCTGCGTTTCCCCTATGCCAAGCGTGCCTATCAATACGAAAACGGCCTGGCCTCCTCCGCCGGTGCCCCGGGCGCCCCGGTAGCCTCGCCCGCTCCCTGGCCCAGTGTGGTCAACATGCAGGTGGCCAGCAAGGGCCTGGCCCTCTCGAGCAGCGACAAAGCAAGTAAACTTGAAGTCGCTGAAGAAAGAAAAACAGCCCAGTCGGTCGGCACTCGCCAGAGCGGTCCTTCTCAGGTCGCCCTCAACAAACTCTCGGCCTCAGCCCAGATGCTCATCAAAAACAATGCCGTAAGAATCGCCGGCCTGACGAGAAAGGGCGACCGGGTGATGGTCTTAATCAAAACACAGAGCCTCACGGCTGCTCAAAAGGCTACCCTCAAGTCCCTCGGTCTGGAAATCGAGACCCGGGGCGGCAAAGAAAAAGCCGGTGAAGTTAAAGGCCTGATCAAGATAGACAAGCTCATCGCCCTGGCCAACCTGGATTTCGTTCTCTCGGTCTTGCTTGATTCGGACCTCAAGTAAAATCGATAAAACGAATAGAAAAAGCCTCCGCCTGAAAACGGGGGCTTTTTTCTGCCATTAGATCCGACATTTCCATTTAATCTCTCTGCCAAATAAGTGCCAATCCCTTGCCCGAAGTGCGCCATCAAAGCAGGCTATTGTGGCGTCACTGGGAATGCAACCGATATTCTGGAGGACGCGCCATGCTTCAAAAAATGGAAACTGTCGGGACCGGGGCCTGTGCCCAACCCATCATTTATGATCGCTACACACTGCCCACCCTTACTATCCTCGCCGAAAACTCCGTCAAAGAAGAAGTGCAATTTTTAGCCGAGCTGCTCAAGGTAGGAAGAGCCGCGGAGCTTAACAGTCATCTCTCCGACGAGACCGTCCTCGTAGACAAAAATTTTGTCCCGCGAATGATGGCCAGACTGCAAGAGTTGCAATAATCTCCGCCGACCGACCCAATTTGCACTAATATATAGACGTGCTCAATGGAGTCGGACATGCGGTCCAGGTTTGCGGTTAAATCCAAGATTCTTGTTAAAGGTCTGGCCTTTATCCTCATTCCCTGCGCCATAGATACCGCGTCGTGCATCTGGCTTTTGCACATGGTTTCTGAAACCGAAGAGATCGCCACGCGCGAACATATGCATATGGAGATAGTCAAACACGCCAATTGCATCATGACATTGTACAGTGCCGCCTCTGGCCAACTCGGCACCTATGCATCCACCGGTGATGAGGCCTCACTGAAGGCGGGTCAGGACTACCAGGTCAAGCTCAATCAGGAGTTTGACAAGCTGGCCCCGCTCATTGTCACAGACCCCAAAATTGCAGCCAACTTCGCCATGTACCGCCACCAGGGCGCCGACATGTTGAAACAGCTCGAGACCATGGGCATGGCCCGCAACCACTCCCCCGAGGACATGGCCGACATCTTGATGCGCCTGCGCTCGCGGGGGCTCCTGCATTTCATCAGCCAGGCCGGCACCACCACTAAAAAAGTGACGGATCTGGCCATCTCCCAGGAAGAAGAACTGGAGCAGGAGCGGATAAAACAAATTCAGTCACGCGAAAAGATCAAAGTCGGCCTGCAATTACTGATTGGCTTCAATCTGCTGCTGGCGCTTGTTATGGGCGGTCTGTTTCTCTACGACATCACGCGCAGGCTATCCATCCTTGTGCAAAACGCGCAGCTCCTGCCCAAACTTTTACCCCTCAACGAAAGGGTCCAGGGCGGAGATGAACTCAGCTATCTTGATGAAGTCCTGCACGATGCCGCCAGTGAATTGCGCAATGCCTCGGAGCAGCGCCGCTACCTGATGGAAATGGTGGCACACGATATCCGCTCGCCCCTCATGTCCTCCCAGGTCTCGCTGGAGGTGCTCTCCGACAAGCGAATAGGCGAACTGCCGGCCATGGCCAAACGACAGATAGACGCGCTGACGACCAATATCAGGCGGGTCATATCGCTCACCTCCGACCTCCTGGAAGTAGACAAACTGGAAGGCAATTCGATTGAGATCAATCCGGAGCTGATTGATATCTGTGATGTGGTCGAGGAAAATCTCACCGGCCTGGCGGAACTGGCCAAGAAAAAAAATATCACGCTGGTGAACGAGTGCCCGCACGTGAAGCTGCTGGCGGACCGCCTGCGCATCGGACAGGTGCTGACCAACATAGTCTCCAACGCCATAAAATTTTCACCCGAGAATCAGTGGATCAGAGTGCTCGCCACCGCCAGTGATGCCTACCTGACAGTCAGCGTTATCGACAACGGCACCGGCATAGCCAAGAAAAATCAGCAGCGCATTTTTGAAAAGTACGCACAGCTGGAAAATGGCGCCGGCAAGGGCTTCGGCCTGGGACTGGCGATTTCAAAATTAATCATCGAGGCCCATGACGGCGGCATCGGCGTCACCAACGAGCCCGGCGCCGGAGCGCGCTTCTGGTTCAGACTGCCCCTGCCCAGGCGCGGCTACGACGAAGATTAAACCTCACGGAAGGCTCACAATCGTGAGTTAACATGCAATCGTCTAGAGGTGTAAATGAATGAAAATTGTTGCATCCACGCTCACGGCAACCCTGGCCCTGGCCGGCAGTCTCTTGCCCGGTCTTGCTCCGGCGGCGCTGGCCGAGAAGGTCTATACCGGTGAAGTCTGCTCCGTCCAGGTGCACAAGTTAACAACCGGCATCAAATGGGAAACCAAACTGCCGGTAGCCGAAGCCGAGGCACAGAAAGACGGCAAGCTCGTCTTCTGGATGCACATGCTGGGCAAAATCGACGGCGCCACTTGAAGTGCCGGCAATAGCCTGAGGGCCGTGTCGCTCTCTTCCGAACCAGCTTTCACGATGCTCAAGGACAATTTTGTCTGCGGCTTCAGAGATATAGGCAATCAAAAATACGCCGGCGCATCGGGCAAACACATGCCCGACGAAAATGCCGTGGACACAACGAATGGAGCCGGACCGCACAATATCCAGCTCTTTGTCCTCGATCCCGACGGCACCGTCCTGACCTGCCTGCCCGGATACTGGCATGCCGAAGACCTGGCTCCGGAGCTGGCCCTGGCGCAGGAACTGGACAAGGTCTGGCATGATCCCGATTTGACCCTGTCCGAAAAGCGCGCAAGATACAGCCAGATGCAACTGGCGCACATAGCCTCGCATCCTCAAGCCGAACACAAGCGCAGCCACATGCAGGGCTTCGACGAAAAGTACGAAGCCAAAACCAATCCCAATTCGGACTTTTTCTACAATCCGCGAGCCATTGATCCCGCCAGCGGACAGACACCGGCAAGCAATGTCAAAAGCATCGATATAGTCATGCACGAGCGCCTGGCCATGAGACCTTTTGTCCCCTACGACAAATTTGACGTGGCCCAGTACTCGAGCTACGGCAAACTCAAGTACGACAAACAGGAGATGTTCCGCGACAGCAGCGGCAAGATCGCCGAAGGTGCCAACATTGGCGATGAGCCGATGATCGGCAACGATCCCAAGGCGCATCCGATCAAGACCGGAGTCAAGCGCACCGGTATGAGGGTCGCTCGACAGAGCGTTTATACACTTGTGCGCTCATTGATTCACTGATTTATTGCGATTCAGCTCCAGCAGACGCAAAAGCAGATAGAGAAAACCACCGACAAGCCAGGCCTGCACCGAGCAGATGCCGACATTGAAGCACTCCAGACCGGGTATGACCCCGGCGGTGCCGACACCGACACACACGCCCAGACTGGAGGCGATCAGGGCCGGCCATTTGAACTGAGGCAGACTTTCGAGCGGCAGTACCGCCGAAATATCCTCATCTTTGAGCCAGTACTTTTTGACGACAAACAATTCGGTAAACATAATCACTGTCATCACCGGCAGTATCACACAATTCAAATTGGCGATCGAGGTAAGCGAGCCGGCGGAGCCGGCCGTGGACAACCAGAAAGCCAGGACAGCCGAGGCCGCGGCCAGGAGAAAGACCCCCGGTTTTTGCTTCACCGGAGCGATGTTTTCCAGATTATTGATCATGCCGTACATATTAGAATCATTGGCGGCACAGTAGTTGGCAAAGACCACCAGTGCGGCGAAGATGGCCACGCCGCCAAAAGAGTAGGCATTCATATAATTGGTCGCCTGCATGTAGTCGGTGATGCCCGACAGCCGTGCCACCATCCAGCCGGTGACGGGGAAAATCACCTCACCGACCATGAGCGACACGGCAAAAGACCAGAGCAGATAGCTCTTTTTTACTTTGCTGTAGCGCCAGTAGTCGGCTTCGTTGCCCCAAACGCCAAAGCCTATGACGAAGCTGGAGACTATGGTCATAGCCGACATAAACGAAACCTGGCTGCCCATGCTCAAGGTTTCGACCGGACAGGTGGGCAGGGCTTTGCAGAAGGTCAAAACCACCCAGAGAATGAGCAGCGGTGCCGCAAAATAGCGGGCAAAATTGGCCACGCCCTGGAAGCCAAAGAAGTTATTGACGGCCATCACCATGCACAGAATTGCCGCAAAAACAGGGGCGTACCAGTTGAGATGGAATAGCCCCTTGAGCGCATCGGCGAGCAGGACTGCGTCAAGAGCATACCAGGCCAGCATCAACCAGATGGCATGGAAGGACGCCAGTCTTGTGCCCCACAGACCGAAGACCTGACGAGCGAGAAGACCATAGGTGAGGCCGCTCTTGGCCCCCATCCAGGAGGCCGGCAGAGAGTAGAGCAAAAGAAGGGTGCTGCTCAAAACCGAGCAGATAATCACCTGCGAGAGGCTGAGTCCTTTTTTGTACCACTCGAAACCAATCAGTACAGTCGGCAGGGCCGTCACCATGGTAATCCACAAAAGGGTCATGGTTACAGGGCCGCGCCGCTCACCCAGGGGCACCGCCTCGTGGGCAAAATCTTCGCCGTACTCCGACTGGCTGGCCTGGCTCACGCCTATTTGACTATTTTGTCCAGAATCTTCAGGACGCGTTCGTCATTGGGATCGAGCTTGAGGGCGTTGGCCAGTACTTTGCCGGCTTCAGTCTTTTCGCCCATGGCGTCAAGCACACGGCCGAGATTGTAGTAGGCATTTTCATAGTCGTCGCGCTGCGAAATGGCGATCTTATATTCTTCAACGGCGGCGGCATTGTCGCCGGTGGCCGAGAGAGCGTTGCCCAGTACGACGTGAAAAATCGGCTGACTCTGGTCGATGGCGACGGCCTTGCGGGCCTCATCGAGGGCCGGTTGAAACTTGCTTTGATCACTCAAACAGACACTCAAATTGGAGTGGGCCGAAGCCAGTTTATCGTCCAACTTGATGGCTTCTCTCAGTTCGGCTTCCGCACCCTGAGGATCCTTATTTTGACGCAGGGCCCAGCCAAGATCGTTATGAGCGATGGCATCGTTGGGCTTCTCGGCCACAACCTTGCGGCAGGCTTCAATCGAGGGCGCACCCTGGGTATTGCTTCTCCACATACCGGCACGACCATTTTTGTTTTCATCGGTAGTGGATTTTTTGGCCAGCGCCGGGCTGCTCAGACTAAAAATCAAAGAGGACGTCAGTACACCGGATATGGTGGCGCAGACAATATTTCTAAGTGCACTTTTCTTCATTCTTGTTTGACCGTTAAAAAGCAGGAAAGACGTAAGGACCGGCAAAGTCTAGCAGGACCGGCCCGCTCTTGTAGTAATCACATTTAAGGATGAAGCAGGCTCCTGCCGCCAGAGGCTCTAGCCGGGCGGTCCGGTGAAGGTCCAGACGCACAGGGTCAGGCCCACGGCCACTCCCATAAGCGCAAAAATAAGCGTTTCGAAGACATTCTTTGCATCTTCAAAGGCCTGCCGGGTAAAGATTGCCCCGCCGCCGACAAAGACCAGGCCCACAAGGAACATCAGCACTCTCTGGATAAAATCTTCCACCAGGCGCTCCTTATTTTTGAACGTCGCGGCCGGGCGGCACGCTACGCAGGGCAAGAATAGCTACAAATGCTCCCAGAAAACCGACGCAAAGCAAGAGGAGTTGCAAAATCTTCTCGTCCTTGGCCTGCCGCACCTGTTTGAAGCGCTGCTTGAGAAAATGCCGCGGTCTGGTGGGCAGCCGATCATCATCAAGATGATTGAGCAGGTCTGCGTTGCGCAGGGGCAGAGAGTCCGAACCGGCCACGACATCGGTCTCGACCGCGGGCTTCTGGGCGGCCCCGGCTTCTTCTTCGGCCAGGACTCCCAGGGCGGACATGGACAGGATGAGACTGAGACTGATAGAGAGAAGGCGCGTACCGTCGGCCCCCCTTGCTTTTCTTGCTCTATCTCTGATTGTCATCGGTGGCGAAGCGCTCTGCGATTTGTCCTAGGGGGTCGACCAGTCTTCTATACTAACAGGCAACCGCCTTCTACCCCAATTGCCTTTTTCGGCGGCGAAAACTCCGGCCACGGCAGAGCCGCAGGCGCGGCACTTATTGCCGTCGAGATTGTAGCGGCCAAGCTCATACCAGTTGCGTTCGATCAGTAATTTTTTGCAGGACGGACAATAGGTACTCTGATGCTTGGAATCATCCACATTGCCGGTATAGACGTAATTGAGCCCGGCTTTGAGGGCGATCTTGCGCGCCCGGAGCAGGGTCGATTTTGGCGTCGGCTGCTTATCATTCATACGAAAATCGGGATGGAAAGCAGTGAAGTGCAGGGGCACATCGGGGCCAAGCTCCTCCAGTATCCAGTGACACATTTGCTCAAATTCAGTCGTATTGTCGTTGAGGTCGGGGATGACCAGGTTGGTTATTTCAAACCAGACATTGCTTTCATGCTTCAACCACTTCAGTGTATTCAGCACCGGTTCAAGGCTGGATAGAGTTACCCTGCGATAAAACTGCTCGGTGAAGGCCTTCAGATCAACATTAGCGGCGTCCATCACCGAATAAAATTCCGGCCTGGCCTCATCGGTGATATAGCCGGCGGTCACGGCCACTGTTTTGATGCCCAGCTCACGGCAGGCCTTAGCCGTGTCGATGGCATATTCGGCCCAGATGACGGGATCATTATATGTAAAGGCCACCGAAGCGCATCCAAGGCCCAGGGCCGCCCGGGCAATCGCCTCCGGGGTGGCTTTTTCGCTCAGTTGCTCAATTTCGCGCGATTTACTGATGGACCAGTTCTGGCAAAACTGACAGCCCAGATTGCAGCCGGCGGTGCCAAAGGAAAGCACGCTGGTGCCCGGTAAAAAATGGTTGAGCGGCTTTTTCTCAATTGGATCGACACAAAACCCGGTGCTGCGCCCGTAGGTCGTCAGCTTCATGCGGCCGTCCAGGTTCTGGCGCACGAAGCAAAAGCCACGGTCGCCGGCCTTGAGCACGCAGGCCCGGGGGCAGAGGTCGCAGGCAATCGCCTCTTCGCCCTCTACGGCATGCCAGTAACGGCCATCCACTATAAATTGTTCATCGCCGTCCATACAATTTTCCTGTAATCCCCAACCTGGCCTAATTTCAGTATAACCGTCCGGCGAAAAACAGACTTTTATTAAATCTCGTCCAGAAACGTCGGACTTTCCACTTTCGCGCATATACACAAAGGTCAGGTTGCAGTTACCAGTTTTCGTTTGGAGTCCAGTAGTCAGTGACTGAAGTGCCACATCCGACCGATGCCACCAAAGACGCTTCGCCCCCGCAGCATGCTGCGAACGAGGCCGCCCTCAAGATGGCAGCCGACTCCACCAAAGCGGCGGCGGCCAAGCCGACTGATCTCGTGCACAAGGCACAGGAGCTCACCGGTGAAATCGGAGCGGCCATCAGCAGCGGAATGACCAATGCCGCACACTTCCTGGGCGGCGCCCTGGACTATCTGCCCAACCTGCATTTGACCGATTCGGCCGCAGCCAAGCCGGCCGCCCCCGCTGCGCCTGCGGCTAAGCCCGAAACGGCAAAACCAGCCGCCGCCGCTCACAGCGATAATGCAGCTAAACCAGAATCTCATGTGACCCAGATTGCCAGCACCGTGGCGCTCACGGCAGCCCTCGGTCCAGCCGGAATGATGGCCGGAGCGGTCGCTTCGTCCACTTCATCCTTCGATATGACCAAGGCCTTTGCCAAAGTCGACACAACCAACAAGCAAGAAAAGTACAGCCTGGGCGACTATCTCAAATCCACCGGTTGCTCAAGCGGCGATAGCTGCAAGGTCAGCGACGGCCCGGCCTCCTCCTCACTCGACCTGGGCGGCGGACTTCTCAACGTCACCAGCACCGCCACCAGAATCGATACCGGCAAATCACAGACCAGCGAAATTTCAGCTCTGACCGAAGAGCAATGGCGCGATGTCACCCACACAATCAAAGGTGAACAGTGGCTGCCAACCTTCAAGCCGGATGGCGACGACCGCCGTTCGACAAAAGTTGCCGATGGCTTCGTACACCGCGACAGAAACGGCAGGATCGACTTTGAACGCCACGGCGACATCGAAACCAGACACAATCCCAGCGGCACCACCACCGAATACAATGTCAGAACACACGAAAAAGTCCTGAAGGATAAGAACGGAAAAGTCGTCTTCACCTTTGGCGATGATGGTTTCAAAGGCACAACCGCCGACGGCACGCAGGTGGAATTTGCGCCCCTCGGTCGCGGTGTAAAAATCACAAAAGATGGACGCACCACCGTCACGACATTTGAGCATGGCGTACCCAAAACAACGGTCGGCAATACCGACATCACCACCAGCGATGAGAGCCTCCTGGCCTCAATCGGCGTGGCACCAATCAAAATAGACGGCATGCTTGACGGTCACAGCCAGATCAAGGTTTACGCCGACTCAAAAGTCATAACCAGCCCCGACGGCTCAACCATGTTTGTCGGCAATGACGGCACCTCGGCCATGAGTCTTGATGCCCACAGCCAGGTCGTGCGCTACCCGGGTAAAGACGGCGCCCCCGACCGCATGGTCATCATGTACAACGACGGACGCAAACCAGTGGAATTGAGTCAGGCCGCCATCGCCAAACTCTACAAAGAACTGGGCGGCCAGGCCGTGGTGCTCAAGGCCGTAATGGACCGCCTGCGCGCCTTTGGTCAGACCGGTGTCCTCGATGACGGCAAGGGCAACAAATTACAGACCGCTGCAGACGGCACCATCACAGCCAGCACAGCCGATGCCGCCGCCGACACACGCGCCCAGACCCTGACTGTAACCGACAAAAAAGACGGCACTCAGCAAGTTATTGACGTCGCCAATCAGACTGTCCAGCTCGTTGGCCGCGACGGTACTTCCCAGGGTGTGATTGATTTCAAAGGCAACCAACCATCCTTCAAAACCGATACCTACGAGTACCGCGACGGTCACGTAAGAACCGCTGACGGTGATGATTACAGCAATCAGGGTATCCACTTTGCCGATGGCACCACATTTGAAGCCAATGGTGTAATCCGCGATCAAGTGGGACACACCTACAATGCCGAAGGCGAGCCCGCTGTGCCGGGTGAAAAGTCTTCCTCATCCAGATCCTCCGGTGACTCCTCCAGTTCCGGTGAAGCTATCAAGGCCAAAGCTCAAGTTTCGCAGGCGGAAGGCATGGCATCTTCCATCCGCGCCCGGGCCGCCAGCGGTCACATCAGCGCCTCCGACGTTGCCGCTCTCTATGGTGAAATGAGTGCTCTTTCGGCCATGGTAGCCGGACTGGCCCAGCACGGAGATCTCGGTCTGGTAGCCGAAGCGATGAAGGCCAAGGATGAAATCGCCGACTCCCTGAGCGCGGCCAACGCCACCCTGGGCGAAAAACATGAACGCAGAGCGCTGCTCGACAATATGGCCAGTGCTGCCAATACGGTAAAACCACTGACGGCGCAGCCGGTATCGATGGCCAGCTGAATCAGTCGGTGAAACCGAATTTTTTCAGCACCAGGGGCCATTCGCCTCGGGCGCGGATAACCAGCTCCGCCACCTCGCGCACCGCGCCTTCACCACCATTCGCTTTAGTCACGTAATGAGCGCGCTCAATCAGCTCCGGTCTGGCGTTGCCGACGGCAACGGCAAAACCGCAGCGCTTCAAAATCACATAATCGGGGAAATCATCACCGATGAAAGCAACACTTTCATCCTCAAGATTTTCCTTCTTCAAAATTTCTTCGTAGATGCCTTCCTTCTCCAGATGCCCCTGGTAGACATAGGTCATCTTGAGAATGCGAGCGCGTTCTGTTACAGCCTGGGAATCACGGCCGCTGATGACACCGGTCTTGATGCCGACTAAATTGAGACAGTGGATACCGGCTCCATCCTGACTGTTAAAGCTCTTAAACTCGGTTGGCTTGCCGTCCGGCCCGGGAAAGTAATAAAGATTGCCGTTGGTCAGAACACCGTCGACATCCATCAAAATGAGCTTCACTTTGGCCGCTCTTGCCATCACCGAGTCTTTTACAGTCAACGTGCTTTCCATCGCTCATCTCCAAAACTTCACCTAATGATATCGAAAAAAGGCAAAATATCAGGCGGGGCAAGCGAACTTGTAATGCTTGTAATGCTTAAATAACGGTGGGCGCCGCGCCATTGTAAAGAGGCAGAAGCAGAGTTTCCAGAGCATAATTTAAAGATGAGCAAGTTTTTCCAGGGCCAGATCACACTGTTTCGCACACTCGATGTAGAGTCTGTGAGAGCCGACGGCAACGATGGCGCCATCAAGACTTTTGTATTTGCCGCAGCCCCCGAAATCCTGCAATGCGACGTCGCCATTGCCGGTGGTGGCATGGGCGGAATCGCCGCCGCAATTTCCTGCGGCACGTCGATGGTCTTAACCGAAGAAAATTCCTGGCTGGGCGGGCAGCTATCCAGTCAGGGCGTGGCCGCCCTGGACGAGAATAAATATGTAGAAACCACCGGGGCCTGCGCCAATTATCTGGAGCTGCGCAAAAACATCCGCGACGCCTACCGCCGCCGGGGCAGTCTGACCGAGCTGGCCAGCGCCGATCCGCTTCTGCATCCGGGCACAAGCTGGGTAACCCGGCTGGCCTTCGAACCGCAAGTGGCCGTTGCCGTCATCGACAGGATGCTGGCGCCTCTCATCGACAGCGGCCGTCTGCGGCTTTTGAAACGAACGAAAATTGTGGCCGTGCATCTGGTCAGTGAAACCGACTCACGCATAGATGCACTGCTGGCGGTCAATCTCGACAGCGGTAAATTTGTCGAGATTGAGTGCGCCGTCGCCATCGACGCCACCGAGCTGGGCGACTTGATGCCCATGGCCAGAATCCCCTATCAAACAGGTTCCGACTCCCGCTGGCTGACCGCTGAGGCCCACGCGCCCGAGACCGGCAATGCGGATAACGTGCAGGATTTCACCTATCCTTTTGTCGTCACCTTCCACCCCGGTGAAAATCACACGATTGAAAAACCAGCCGACTACGACGCCTTCAATCAAGAGGGCAAATTTTCCTTCGACGGCTACAAAATGTTCGTCGAAACCGATGACGAGAAGGACGGCAAAAAGCGCCATTTACTGCCCTTCTGGACCTACCGCCGTCTGATCGACAAAGCGCTCTTCAAAGAGGGCACCTATCAATCGGACGTCTCAATGATCAACTGGGACAGCAACGACCTGCGCGGCAAAAATATAATCGACAAAGATGCCGATACCCAGCTGCAGTATCTGGCTCTGGCCAAGCGGTTGAGCCTGGGCTTTCTCTACTGGCTGCAGACCGAAGCGCCAAGAGACGATGGGGGCATGGGCTATCCCGAACTCAAGCTCGTGACCAATGTCCTGGGGACCAGCGACGGCCTCTCGCAATATCCGTACATCCGCGAAGCCAGGCGCCTGGCGGCCACAACCGTGGTTGTCGAGGAAGACATCGTGGAGGGCAGCAATGAAGGAGCGCGCGCAAGACTTTTTGAGGACAGCTGCGGCATCGGCCTGTACCCCGTCGACATCCACGGCTACCAGGAAGTACCCGGCGCCGCCCAGCAAACAAAACCATTTCAGGTGCCTACCGGGGCGCTTCTGACCGAATACTGCCCCAACTATATCGCCGCCTGTAAAAACATAGGCGTGACACATATTACAAACGGCGCCTACAGACTGCATCCGATTGAGTGGGCAGTGGGCACCGCCGCCGGTGCCATAGCCCGACTTGCCCTGCAAGCGCAAAAAAGCCCTTTGCATTTTGTCCAGCCCTTCGATCAATTGCTGGCTCTGCAAATTGACCTGGCACTGCAGGGAGCGCCGCTATTCTGGTTTGACGACCTGCCGCCGGAGCACGACTGCTTCGCCGCCGCCCAGGTGCTGGCGGCTACCGGTCTGCTGCAGGTGGAAGGCGACAGTCTCTCTTTCCACCCTGAAAAATCAATAACCGAAAGTGATGTTACCGACCTGATTGAAAGGGCCAATCAGCGATTTGGCCATCTGGCCGACTGGGAAGCCGAGGTTAGAGCCATGACAAAGCAGGAGCCGGAGCAAAGCCGCTCGCAATTTGCCAGAGCCCTCTTCAAGTTACTGCAAAAGACCGGGACAGGGTATATTTAAGCCACCAAGGGAGAATTCGGGCCATGGCCGAACAGAACAACAGATACACCCTGGACAATGTAATGATTGCAGCTCCCTGCGAGGTCGCCTGGGAGAATATGGTCGGCGACGATCGGATGCGACATTGCCTTTCATGCAAGCTCAATGTTTACAACGTCAAAGAATTGAGTGCCGCTCAGGCTGAAGAGTTGATCAACAGCGATGCGGCCAGAAGCGGCCGCATCTGTATGCGCCTTTATCGTCGCAGCGACGGCACAATTATGACAAAGGACTGCCCGCAGGGCCTGGCTCGCATCAGATCAGCCACGACCCGGGTCTGGCGTTATGCGGCCGCGGCGATGCTGGCGGCTCTGACGGGCCTTTCCGCCCTGGCCCAGGACAGGCCAAAAGAAGCGACACCGGGCAAGGACAAAGAGTGCAAAGAGCAGCCCAACGGCATCATGGGTCGAGTCAAATTTGTCCCCACCGAAAAGCCGGCTCCAAACGGAACGGCAAGCCCAACCACCACTGATAATGCCGGTTCGACAAAAACCAACCAGGGCGAGCACCCTCCGCATCCGGATCTGTATAAGGAAGCCTCAAAAGTAGAGGCGGGCAAAGCGCACTTCACGGCTTTCAATCTCTACAGTCAGGGGCAGCGCCTGGAGCATGCAAAAGAGTACGCGCGCGCAGCCGAGACCTATCACCAGGCGCTTGTGGTGATGGCCAAGCACAAACACGATCCCAAATTTCATCTGAAGATAGAGACGGCCCTCAGCCGTTGCAAGGCAAAAGCCGGTATCAAACAGTAGAACCAAGATCAGGACCGACTATGACATCGACAAAAACAAACAAATCCCAGGGCGTCAAAGCCGATCGCACGATGCCGGCAAGTTTTTATCGCAGCCAGGATCTCTACGAGCGCTCGCGCGATGAAATATTTGCCCGCTCCTGGCAGTTCATCGGCGACAGCGATACCATCTTGAGCGATGGCACAAATGTCGTCCCGGTCAACATTCTGGAAGGTTGTCTGGACGAGCCCTGCATCCTCATCCGCGGCGCGGAGCCGGGCGCACTGAGCCTGCACTCCAATGTCTGCACCCACCGGGGCAGTGTGCTTGTGGAAAAACCATGTCATGTCGAAACCATGCGCTGCCGCTACCACGGACGCAGATTTGGCCTGGACGGCTGTTTTGTCTCGGCACCGGGATTTGAACAGGCCGAAAATTTTCCCACTGAGCAGGATAATCTGGCAAAGATACCGATGCAATCCTGGGGCAAATTTCACTTCGCCTCAATCGAACCGGCCTTCACCCTGGACGAATTGATTGGCGACATGAAAGAGCGCCTGCACTTCCTGCCCCTCGATCAATTCCACTACGCGCCGGAGCTGTCGCGCGACTATTTTATCAATGCCAACTGGGCACTCTATTGCGACAATTATCTGGAGGGCCTGCACGTCCCATACGTGCATCCCAGTCTGGCCACTCTCCTCGATACCAGGGCCTACCGCACCGAGCTTTTACCCTACGGCAATCTGCAGGTCGGCGTAGCCTCCAATGAGGCAGATGCCTTTGAATTGCCGCAATCGCACCCCGACTACGGCCAGCATATTGCCGCCTACTACTACTGGCTTTATCCCAATATGATGTTCAATTTCTATCCCTGGGGGCTATCAATAAATCTGGTAATACCCCAGGCCTACAATCAAACGAAGGTGCGCTTCCTCACTTATGTCTGGCGGCCCGAACGCTTCGGCAATTATTCAACGGCCGACATCAATCAAACCGAGCTCGAGGATGAAGAAGTAGTGCACGCCGTCCAGCGCGGCATCCAGTCGCGGGTCTACAAAAGCGGCCGCTATTCACCGACCTGGGAAGCCGGGGTGCATCAATTTCACCGCCTGATTGCAGCCAGCCTTGGTTTTTAGATCTAAGTATTTATTGCCCTGGCAATCTTGCGCACCAGGCGCGAAAGCCTGTCCGGCTCCTGCTCTGAAGCAAGGGTGATGAAAATCAGGTCGTCAAACTCGGCGATGACCATATAGCCCTGCGTGCTGCGGACAATTATTTCATGGACTGCCTTGCCGCCGATTTTACGACAGGTATTACCGGCGGTGAGATAGATTGCCAGGGCACAGGTCCCCAGGGCCTCACTGTCGTACTCGCTGGGCAGCGAAGTGACCCGCAGCAGGCCGTCGACGCCGATAATGCAGGAGCCTAAAACCCCGGGCTGACGATCAACCTTTTTCAAAATATTCTTCAGCTTCTCCACCACGTCAAAGCTGAGTATGCGCACCCGCGACTGAAATGAAAAACCATTGGCGATGAAGTGCTCGATGTTTTGCGCGCCGCTGGAGTCGATGAGAAACTTGCCGATATGGGCGATACGACCAGGCTCGACTCTCTTGTCCAGAGCCGGAGCTGTTATCGGGGGAAGCTTCCTGGCGGCGGTATCTTTTGCCGGCAGCTCCGGTCCGCGTCGGAAATAGCGCTCAAGGTCAATCTTTTGCAGGGCGCTCAGCCTGGAAGAACAGAGTGCCAGGGCCTGAATGATCAGCCGACGATTGCGCTGATTGAGATTTTCGGACATCTCCAGCACCAGGCTGTAGTCGGCAATCGCCTCATAGTAGCGGTGCAGGGCGGCGTTCACCTTGCCGCGCACAAGATAGGCCGTCCAGCAATCACGCTCGACCTTAAGCAAAGACTTGAGCTCCATCAGAGCAAAAATATTTTCGCCGTCGCTATACCGGCGCAGTGCCAGTTTGATTATGCCAAAGCTGCATGTAGACATCTCTTTTTCGTTCCCCCGCAGGAAGCTGAAAAGCTCTAACTACCAGGGATCCCAGAGTAATTATTCCCGGAAAACAGCTTTTGGAAACCGCAGACGGCCTCAGTGAGCCAGGGTCTGGGTAAAGTCGTTCAGCCCCTGGAAGACCGATTTGCTCATGGGATCGACAAAGACAGCCTGTTCGGTTTTACTCAGCTTGTAGCCGACAGGCAGGGTGAAAGCGTCTTTTGGCGGAGCAACGGCATCGATACGACGGCAGGTCAGGGAGTGCACCCAGCCGTCATCTTGATCATAGAAGCTGAGCATCATCGGCACGCCGGTTAGATTGGGCAGATGCAAAACCTTGGCCAGAAGCTGCTGGCCACAAGTGGGCAGGGTGAAGTCGTCGGCGGCGACATATTTTGCAAAAACCAGTGAACTGCCCAGACTCTTAGCCACGGCTTTGGCGCTGCGGCGCATCTCGTATTTGGCGCAGTGCCTTTTGAGCACCGTTAGTTGACCTACCTGCTGCCATTTTGAACGGGTCAAAGTATAGACGTCAGCGCGCGAAAGATTTTCGTATGAGTCGCTGGGGAAATCCTCGATGTGGCAGCGGAAGTAGAGCTTGGAGCGCACATTGTAGGCATAAACTGTCCAGTCCGGAGCCTGGCTGACAACAGTGACGCCGCTAGCCGGATTTTCAATACTGACACCGTTGGGAGCAATCAAACAGCGCCGTCCGCCCAGAGTCATGGAGGCATAGACTACTTTGAGAGCGCGGTTTTCAGGCGCTGCGGCCCGGGCGGACTGGGCGCACAGAATCAGAGTGGCCGCCGCGATAACAAGAAAAATCCGAAATCGGCTTAGCATTGGCGCGCTCTAGAACGAGAAGAGGTACTCCAGATCTTCCTGTGTCAATTCCTTCGCCACATTTTCATCGCCGCCTATGACAAGGTCAGCAAGCTCTTTCTTCTTCTGCTGCAGCGCCAGGATTTTTTCTTCCACGGTGCCGCGGGTAATCAGTTTGTAATTGAATACGTGTCTGGTCTGGCCGATACGATGGGCCCGGTCGGTAGCCTGGTTTTCCACGGCGGGGTTCCACCAGGGGTCATAGTGGATGACATAATCCGCGCCGGTCAGGTTGAGACCGGTGCCGCCGGCCTTAAGACTGATCAAGAATATCGGGATACTGGGATCGGCATTGAACTTCTCAACCTTGTCCAGACGGTCCTTGGCTGGGGTCTGGCCATCGAGATATTCATAGGTATAGCCGGCCTTTTCCAGATCCTTGCGCAGGATGGAAAGCATCTCGACAAATTGACTGAAGACAAGGATTTTGTGTCCTTCGTCGATGATTTCACCAATCATATTAACGAAGGCATCGCGCTTGGCCGATTGCTGGGTAACCGGTCCATCCATGTTTTTGAGCAAGCTGGGGTCGCAACAAACCTGTCTCAGGCGCAGAAGAGCAGCCAGGACCGACATGGAAAACTGCGGTTTTTTGTTGGCCTTGGAGGCAATCTCGCTAAAGACCTTTTGTCTGCACTCATCCAGCACATTGAGATAAAGGGCGCGCTGTTCGTCGTCCAGTTCGCACAGTTGAATGATATCGGTACGGTCGGGAAGCTCGGTTTCCACCTGGCTTTTGACACGGCGCAAAATAAAGGGATGGACTACCTTGCGCAGTTTCTGACCGGCGCCTTCCAGTCCCAGTTCAATCGGTCGCTCGAAGATTTCGTTGAAATCTTTGTGCGTTCCCAGGAAATCCGGCATGAGGAAATCAAACAGCGACCACAATTCTTTCAGCCTGTTTTCCACAGGCGTACCGGAAAGAGCCAGTCGGTGGAAGGCTTTGATGCTCTTGGCGGCGATGGCGCCGACCGACTCTGGATTTTTGATGTTCTGAGCTTCGTCCAGAATGAGAAACTCAAACTGTAATTTTTTCAGCTCTTCATAGTCACGGCGGATGATACCGTAGGTGGTGAAAATCACCTGGGGCTTGGGCCCGGTTTCCTTAGCCAGAGTCTTGAGCAACTCCTGGCGATCACGGCCCAGGAAGAGCGCTGTCTTCAGAGTCGGCGTAAACTTAGATGCTTCGGACAACCAGTTGTAGACAACCGATGTCGGTGCCACAACCAGCGAAGGCTTACGGTCTTTGTTGGCCTTGCCGCTGCTGTAATGGGAGAGCAACATGGAGAGCGCCTGGATTGTTTTACCCAGACCCATGTCATCGGCAAGGATGCCCGAAAGCCCGTATTCCCGCAGGAACATAAGCCAGTTGCAGCCTTCTTTTTGATATTCGCGCAACTCGCCTTTGAAATCTTTCGGAATCTCGAAGGATTCGAGCTCTTTGAAGTGATGAATGCGATAGATAAACTCTTCGAAGCCCTTGTCGCACTCGACTTCAATTTCCTGAGTGTCGAGGGCATGCAAAATGCTCAGCGCCTGATAGAGCGGACGGGCACTGTCCTTGCTCTGGCCGATGGCCTTGAGCAGGGTCAAAAGTGTGGTTGTGGGAATGCGGACAAAATCACCGTCGGGCAGCTTCAAATAGTTGCGGTTGCGGAAGAGCATCTCGACCACAGAGGGGAACGGTACTTCTTCGCCCTGGGAAAAACATTGCAGATCGAATTCGAATTTGTAAGCTTCTTTTTTGAGAGCGAGCTTGGCTCTCAACTCCAGCGGCTGCTTGCGCACCCGGTAAGCGTTGAGCTGTTCCCAGCCGGTGGTATCCCAGTCCATTGTTTGCTCGGAGGAGAGCTGGAATAAAACTTCCAGAGCCGGCTCTTCCACAAAGGAGAATCTATCGGCGATGCTGCGCAGGGGCTGCATGTTTGTGAGGAAACGGCGGACCGAGTTTTCATTTTCCCACTGCCGCTCTACCCAGACGCTCTGGCCGCTTTCTGAAATTGTGCGGGTAAACTTTTCGGACTCGACCGCACTGGTTTCATCCCGGGACTGCAGGACCAGATCGCCATAGCGAAAACCGAGCGAAACTTCCAGACTGGATGTATCGACCGAGGGCCTAGCAACAACGGCACTGGCACCGGAATGCGAAGAGATGATATTGGATGAACTGCCGCCGCCGGGCATCTTGCGCTCGGAGAGCTTGATCACCACCTGTGGTGCATTGGTGATGGCCACGGGGAAGGGCGCCTGGGTTTCATCAAAGAGCACAGGCATGCGCTTGAGCAGGATGGGCAGGTCCATTGAGAGAAACTTGGGTACGACCTCCAGCTTGACAGTCATATGGCCGAAGCTGTCGAAGTACTGAAAAGAGCGATGAATAGCCGAGAGATCTATGGGATAAAAAGTATCGTTGGAGAGAATCCAGCTCGATGTACCCATAAAGAAAACAGGGTGGTCGACGGCTTCTCCGGCCTCGTTGATGCCTTCCAGGCGCAAAAGCAATTCGCCGCTTTCCGTCTCGGAAAGTACCGCTCGCGGCTTGAGACTTTCACTGGAAAATTTGATCGTATTACCGTTGCTGGTATTGATCAAATTGCAGCAGAGGCTCAAATGACCAATAACGATGCCTTCTTCGCCGCGGGGAATGCGGTGTCCGCCGGCTGTGCCCTTGGTTGTCTGGGGCAGGGAAGTGAGGAATTTGGTCAGCCGGTAAATGCGCGACTCGGGCTCGAGGGTGGGCAGTATTTCGGGCGGCACCTTGAGAATATTGACCTTGCCGTGCGGCTCGTTGGGCACAACGCCGACAATCATGGCCAGCGGTTTTTCCAGTACAAGCAGGCCCAGCTCAAAATCACGAGCGTCGGGTACGACACCTTCTTCGCGCGGGTCGTCGAGCAAATCTTTAGCCTTGGGCACTTTCTCCTGCGGCCCTTCTTTGCGCTGCTCGGGCTCGGCCAGATCAAAACGCGCCCCGGGATTGTGGCGATTGATATGGGTGAGAAGCACGGCTACCGAGTGTTTGCAGACTTCCTCAAAATAAGGACAGGAGCACTCGGCTTTAAAAACATCGGGGGAATCGATCGTGACGACAATCTTATAAGGTTGCGGTTCGGAACCAATGACAAGCGCTTCAATAATGCCGGCACTTTCGTCCTCGGTGTATTTGAGCACTTTTTTGCGGCGGTAATACTGCACACCGCGACGATAAACTGGCTCGCTACTTGCCTCCTGGACCGAGGAAAGGGTGAGTGCCAATTTTTTGCCGGACCCAGATATCTGCTTCATGCAAAGTTAGCCTTACTAGGGCGTCGTAACCGTCTGTGTTTCTGACGGTTGGCTAGCCAGATAATTTTCCCCGACCGCTTACGAGCGGTAAGAGATGTCTTCCCCCCGTGGGAAGACTGACCAGCAATCCAAGCTTAGCATGGAACGGCCCCATCTATATGAAGTACGTTAGTTGGGTCTCATGTCCAGAATGTCAGCAGCCGACAAATTGCCGCCGGGGGCCATATTCGTCGATCCGGCGGCAGTCCCGCCCGGAGTACCGCCGCCTGCACCGGGGCCAGCCGGGCCTCCCGGTCCGCCGGTGCCGACAAGTGGCTGATTCTGCATCTTTTGGGCCCGCACAAAAGCGGTCTCGACAATGCGCTTCATCTCAACCTGACGCTCTTCCAGGGCATTGCAATAGTCATGCAAAATATCGGCCTGCGAGCGCAGGGCGCTGGCGTTTTCGGAGAGGTCGGGGATTAATACTTCGATTTCTTCCAGGATGGTGCTGGGCGGACTGGCCACCGGGCGGATGCGCAGATGCGAATCGCTGCTTTTGCTGCGCCGGGCAGGGTCCAGCATGATAGGCCCGTCGCCTGCGGTCGGATAATGCTGACCGGGAGCCCCGAGCTGCTGCTGGGCAATGGCGCCGGCCAGGGCGTCACGCAATTTCTCCAGCGAATTTTTCAGATTTATCGCTCGCTTGTAAGCCTGGTCGGCCTCGCGCTCCAGCCAGACCTTCCGGGCTTTCTGGGTAGCCAGCTCGTTATTAAGGTGCTCAAGGGCTTTTTTACGGATCTCGAGCTCACGGCGGATAAAGTCAACCTCGCGCTCCTTCAGCTCCAGGCCCCGGCGGCGCAGGAAGATCAGGAGCAGGGTGACGGTGGCGAAACTCAAAACAGTCAGCGAAATATAGAAGTAGCCGCGCTTGGCGCCGGAGAGCTCGGCCATATTGGAAAATATGAAATTGGCGATGTCCGAATTAAAAGTCGGCGGCGTATCGCGCAGATAGTAGAGACGCCCCAGGATCTTGGCCCGGGTGGGATTGTTTATCACCTTAGCTTTAGCCGAGCGCGGCGAATCATGCGCGAAAAGCGGCGCCAGCTGCGGCGGATCAGTGATCAAGTCAAAGGGTTCGGTTTCCTTGGCCAGGCCTTCTTTATTGAGGCGATCATGCCAGGAGTCATGGTGATAGGTGGCCTCGGTCTTATAGACGATGTTTTCGCCCGAGGGATCGGTCAAAACCAGGCCGAAAAGGCCATAGTTGGAGTCCAGCGCTTTCTGCACCAGATCGTCGCGCCCGGCCACGATAAGAGCCGAGAGAGTGGCGGGCATGGTGTGATGCAAAATGTTGAAATCGGTGGTCTGGACCTTACGAATGGTCCCGTTCCAGTAGCTCTCGTAATGCGTGTGACAGAGGAAAAGCCAGAGAGCCAGGGCGCAACAGAAGACAAACGGCACTATGTAGCGAATGCGCAGCTTCAGAACAAAATTGTCGATGGCCTGTTGGTTCATCTCAGCCTGTTTAGCCTCAAGAGGGCCTTTTGCCCCTTATCAAGGTAGCTCAGGCGAGTCTACAACCTGGAGCGAGGGCCTGTATATACGGGTTTCCCCAGTGGGGAGAAAATTGTTGCTTAAACAACAATTTTTAGGGTTTATAAGTCGCTCGCCCGTGGGTAAGAAGATTTCGTAGACAAAGCTCGAACGGAGGAATCGGTTAGAGCAACATCAGCCAAAACTGAAGTCTACTTTCGATACCCTAACGGGCAAAACCACCACTAGGTGGCTTTTCATATCAAAGCGATATGGTAGATAAGCCGGGCGCAAGTCGTCCGGCTTTTGCTTAGTACCAGATGCGGTGCCGGGGCAAAAAAAGTTAGGCTCTTTTGCAACATAAGCATTGATCTTGAAAGACTTTGGGAAAGATATCTTACGTACACTCGTACGCGCACCCAGAAGGTAAGATAAAATCTCACGTAACAGCTTGTTAGATCGGAATTACTGACATGTCCTCGTCACAACCAGAGCCCGGTGCAGCTTCCGGCGCAACAGTCAAATTAGGCGACCTTTTAACCGGAGCCGGTCTGCTCAAGCCGGAGGATCTGCGCCAGGCCATGATGATTGCCAAGACGCAGGGTCTGCCGGTCGGACGCGTGCTGATTATGTCCGGCTACATGCAGGAAGCTCATCTGCAGGGCGCTGTGCAGGCACAGTCCATGCTCAAAGACGGCCTCATCGACCTGGAAACGGCTCTTGGCGGCTTGAGAGTGATTTCCAAGAGTGCCGTCTCCCTGGACGAAGCCCTCAGTAAGATGGGCTACGCCCAGCCGACAAATCAAGTGACCAATAAACTGGGCGAGCTCCTGCTCGAATCCGGTCTTGTAGACAAGCAGCAGCTCGAGGCCGCCCTGGCCCACGGCCAGACCTCTGGTCTCCCTCTTGGCCGCGTGCTCGTCGTCACCGGCGCCGTCAGCGAACAATTGCTTTCCTCCGCTCTCAATGCTCAGATCCTCATCCGCGACCGGCGCGTTACCCGCGAACAGGCCATTTCCAGCCTGCGCTCGGCCAAGGAACGGCAGGTGCCGATCGAAGAAACGCTGGCTGAAACCGGCGTAGCCGTGCTCTCCGCCGAGAGCGTGCGCCTTGGCGAATTGCTTGTCATGGCCCGGCTGCTGGACGAACAAAAGCTGATGCAGGCAGTTGAACTGGGTCTGATCAACGAACAACCGATAGGCCAGGTGCTGGTGCAAAACGGCATGGTGGAAGAAGCCTTATTGCAGAGCGCTCTGCAAATCCAGCAAATGGTCAGCTCGGGCAAATTGCGCAAGAGCCACAGCGGACACGTCCTGGAGTTGTGCCACAAAGAAGGCCTGACCCTGGAGCAAGCCGTTGAAAGAGTACAGCCCCCGCCGCCCGCTCCGGCGGCCAACAGCAACATTCCGCTCTATCAGTTTTTGCAACTGGCCGGTGTGATCGGCGCTAAAGACATTGAAGATGCGCTCAAAATGGGCTCGCGCGACTCACACTTGATGGGACAGATGCTGCTTCTCACCGGCGCCATCAACGCCGACTTGTTGTCTGTTGCCCTCAAATGCGCCGACCTTTTGCGCCAGGGTGTATTGAAAACCGAGCAAGCGGTGATTGCCCTTGGAATCTGCGCCAAAAGCCAGGTTCCAATCGAGGAAGCTTTCAGACAACTGGGCTGGAGCGTCATGCTTCTCAACTCCAATAACCTTACGGCCGAACGCACATTGACTCTGCCGGCGCAGTCGGCGCCGGAAAAAGCCCCCGGCCCCACTGCATCTCAAGAAGTACAGCCGCAGCCGGTGAGCCCGGAGGTAGCCGCTTCCCAGGCCGTGGCCGCAGTCGATCTGGAACAGACAATTGCACCCTCGGCCCAGGTCAAACCCGGCAAAAAACCGACCGACACCGGCGAGATGGAACCGGTCAAGGAGGGCGAAACGAAGCCTTCTTCGCCGAAAAAACGTCTGGCCGATCTGATTCCGTAAGACAACAAGATTTGCACTTATTCAGTCAATTTTGTGCACCATATGTGGTGCACAATTAAGAACATTCGTTGCTTTTTCCACATTTTATGTAGGAAAGCCCCATCTTGAGTTGCCGGATATGGTATGAATAGCCCTCAAGATCCGCACCCAGACTGCATACTGTGTTGCATAGGAGAATTTATTTCATGCTTCAACAAAAGATTTCATACAAGCCCTACCCGGTTCAGGATTTCAGCCACCTGAAAGGGCTTAATGGCATCTCCGATAAAACCCTGGAGATCCACTTCAAACTCTACGCCGGTTATGTCAAGAACACAAACGACCTGAACGAAAAAATCATCGAATTGACCGAAGCCGGCAAAAGCGGCTCCCTTGAATACGCTGAATTGAAACGTCGCTACGGCTTCGAATACAACGGCATGAGATTGCACGAATACTATTTCGGCAACATGAAAGCCGGCGGTTCGGAACTGAAAGAAGGCGGCGCCCTCGGCAAACTGATCACCGAAACCTATTCTTCCATCGAAGTCTGGAAGAACGATTTCTTCAAAGTCGGCTCCATGCGCGGAGTGGGCTGGGCCATCCTTTTCCAGGATCCCTTCACCAAGACCCTTTCCAACCACTGGATCACCCTGCATGAAGAAGGCAACATTGCCGGTTTCCAGCCCATCCTCGTGATGGATGCCTGGGAGCATGCATTCTTGCTGGATTATGTACCGGCCGATCGCCCCAAATACATCGAAGCTTTCTACAGCAACATCGATTGGGACAAAGTAGAAGCTCGCTTGCTCAAGTAAGCAGCAACAAAGCAACACAAAGGGGCGGCGAGCGCAAAGGCTTGTCGCCCTTTTGACTATGGTTACAAAGAATTCAACAGAGAGGCGCGAGACAAAGCCTCTTGAAAACAGTAGAATCTAGTTGCGCCCTGGGATGAATGTCATGAAAGAAAGCCACACCGCCGAAAATTTGCAAGAGCAGATGCAGGATTTTGCTTACGACGAAGATGTCGTAAGTGACGCAACCGATGCCGACGAATACGCCGGCGAAAGCGTCGACGTAAACGCCGAAGATTGCTGGTCCTATGAAGTGCCTCGTCCCTGGCTGACAATCGAAGAAGCAGCCAGCATGCTGGGCCGCTCGGTGCGCGGAGTGGAACGCTCAATCGTCGGCCGCTGGGGCAACAAGCTGCCGGAAGGCTGGCAGGCCCGCAGAGTGCGCATGGACGGCAAGGACGAATGGCGCATCGTGCCGCCGCCCGGCTTCAGAGTGAAACATTCCAAAAAGCTTGATCCTGCCGCGAAGGAGGCTCTGGCCCGATTCCAGCAAGAGCAGAGCAAGCGTGACCTGATCGAAGCCAAGGAAAGGGCCCTGCAAGAAGCCCTGGAAGAGGCTTACGCAAAATCGCCGCTGGGCACAGAATTTAGCGACGACTCAAAAACGACTTTCAATGCCGATCCGGACCAATCCGAATACGACTACAACAACGAGGACAGAGACGTGACAAGCAAGACGGCGGAAGCGCAGAGCGGTTTCTCCCTGGAGAAACTCTTCCAGTCAGCCAGCCAGTTAGCGCAAAAAGAGCTGGCCTCGCTCGGTCTCAATGTCAAAAACCAGCTCATGGTGGACAGTCAAAACCACGCAGCCGGCCTCGATGTCGAGCACACAATCGTCATCGATCGTTCGGACGAAGTGGAAAAACTGCTGCGCGAACTGGCCAACGTGCAAAAAGAACTGGCCGAAGAGCGCCGGTTGCACATGGAAGACATGCGCTTGATGAGCCAGATGCAAAACAATATGCGCCTGCTCGAAATGAACGCCACGCAAACATCGGAATTAAAAGAAGATCTGCAAATGGCCCAGAAACTTCTGGCCGAGCATAAAAAGCAATACCAGGCTTACCTGGCTCTTCCCTGGTGGAAAAAAATCTTCAAGAGCCAACCATGAGGTGCCCATGTCAGAATCACAATCAAAGCGATTTAAAATCACCTACTGTACTTCCTGAGGCTACAGAAGCCGGGCAGCCAGTTTGGCCGCCGAACTAGAGCAAAAGCTCAATGCCGAAGTGCAGATTTCCCCGTCCACCGGCGGTGTGTTTGAAGTCGAAGATCACGGCGTTTTAATTTTTTCGAAGAAGCAATTGGGCCGTTTTCCCCACGAAGGCGAGATAATGAGCATCGTGCAGAAAGGGGTTGCAAACAACCAACCTTCTGACAGCTCAGCCTCTGCTCAAGAAAAGGAGAAGACGGCGCCGACCTCTCAACCGATATCGGTTAAGAGTTGGCTGACCAATCATCTGAAAGGTCTAAGCCGCGACTGAAACAGCCCATGGGTGATAAATCGGCCAAATCCGGCGAATCGCAGACCGAAGCAACGCAGTTTGGTGCACTCCAGATAGCAATAGACGGTCCCGCCGGGGCCGGTAAGTCAACCGTGGCCAGACGGCTGGCGGAATCTCTGGGCTATCTATATATAGATACCGGGGCCATGTACCGGACCGCCACCTGGCTGGCCCGCAAACACAACCTGAGCCTGTCCCAGGCCGACGAGATCGCCCAGCTGGCTGCCGGTAGCGATATCGTTCTGAAACCCGCCGATGAAACCTCGGAAGGGCGCATCCGCGTCTTCGTCAACGGCGAAGAAGTGACCATGGCCATCCGCACCCGCGAAATCACCGAATGGGCCAGCCCGGTGTCGGCCCTGGCCCCGCTGCGCACAGTCCTGGTGAAAAAACAGCAGCAGCTGGCCTCCAGCGGAGCCGCCGTTCTGGACGGCCGCGACATCGGCACGGTCGTACTGCCCAATGCCGGCCTGAAGATATTTCTCACCGCCTCCCCCGACGTCCGGGCTCGCCGCTGTCTTATCGACCTGGAGCGCCAGGGTGAAAAGGCCAACTTCGACGAGCTTTTGAAAGCCATCAACGAGCGCGACCACCGCGACTCCACCCGGGACGTATCGCCCCTGACCAAGGCCGACGACGCAATTGAAGTCTCCACCGACAATTTGAGCATCGACCAGGTCGTGGACAAACTGATGAGCCTGGTCAAAAGCCGGCTGCAACAATCGACCAGCAAAAGCGGCAGCCCGGCATAAAATCCGGTCTATATACGTAAGTACACCAGTTTCAAAACCATCTCCGCCTACTAAAGTGAAAGTGCCGTAAAAGACTTTCCCCCGTAAGCAGAAATGGCACAAGAATCAGACAACCATAAAGACGTCCCCAAGTCCGGCCATGCAAATGGCGATGCCACCGGCGCGGAGCAAAAGACTGGTGGGACAAACGGACTCAACAGCGTCGATATTCTGGGTGGAGAGCAACTAGCGGTTGAAGGTCCACTGCGACTTCCGGCCAACCGCAGTCGCAATTTGCCGCCGATCGGCACAGCCGAGATGCTCAAAGACGAAACAATCGTCCTGCACCTCCATGCCGAAAGCGCAGACGGCAAGACCCACGGCGACGGTTTGCTGCATGTGCATCCGCAGGACCGGGACTATACATCCATCTTTGACCATATAGGCGGCATTCATCAAGGCGAGATCAAATTTGTTTCGCCCTGGACTGACAGCAGTGGCCTTCCCACCAACAGCACCCCGGTCAAGAGCGATGTGGTGCCCGAGCCCGGCACCACAGACAGTACCACAGCCAATACTCCCAATGCGGCGATAGTCGATCCGATTGTGCCCCCCAGTGCGGCTTTCACCACCGATGTGACGACCACTTACAACGCCATGTCGGCCGAGACGAGGGCTATTGTCAGCAAAAGCGGCGCCAAAGTAGTGGGAGTGCATCACCTGACCGACGCCATGCCCGAGCTCAAAGGGCAGGCCCCGCGCGGCTGGCCGGCGGGAGCTACCTGGGACAGCGTGGACGGCTGCTGGAGCGCGGGCAAAAACGAGATTATAGTGGCCGAGGAAAGGCAACAGATAGCCGGGCAAAAATGGATGCCCAGCGGCCGAGTCAAGGAAGTGCTGCGCCACGAAACGGGCCATGCCGTTGACTACACGATCAAAAAGCTGTCGGAGCAGGATGATTTCAAAAAAGCCTATGAGGATGATCTGCAGGCTATGCCCGCCGCCGACAAAGCACCGCTCTCGTACTTCCTGCAACCGGGCAGCGCCGGTCGCGAGGAAACCGCCGCCGAAGGCGTTGCCGACAGGGAAGGCGGAGCTACAGGCGGCAAAACATTCCACACTGATTTCAGCCGCACGCTCAAAGTAATAAACGACTCCATCAATTCCGTCGCCGGAAGCAGCAGCGTCTTAACGGGCGGCAGCACTCCGGGCAACGGCCAGATCAGCCGTTAAGGCGTAGCGGCCAGTATGTCCTCACTTGTCAGATCGGGCATAGCCCGACCACTCTCAAAGCTGAGTATGCCCATCTCGGCATAACGCGGTCTTGATCTTTCGGTGAGCAAACCCAGTCGCTTCAAATTGGGGATCATCAGACGAAACATTGAATTGCGGAAAAACGTCATCAGCTGCGAGTCTGAGGCAAACTTGTTCCATTCCTTGAGGGTAAAGTAATTGCCCCAGTACTCCTCATACATCTCATGGATAAGGAAGCGTCTTTGCAAAAGCAGGGCAATTTCAAAGGCGAGATCTTCGCGTTCCGCCCTTTCCTTTTCATTCAGCTCGGTCTCGTAAAAGCGCTTCAGAGCGAGCACTCCGTAATTGACGTGCCGGGCTTCATCGATCACTATCAAGCGCAAAATTTCACGCAGAAGGGGTTCATTGACAATGCCGCGAATCATCGTAAAGGCACCGAGGGCAAACCCCTCGATCATGATCTGCATGCCCAGAAATTTTATATCCCAGCGCGGATCAGCCACCAGAGCCTCACTCAGCACATAGAGATTTTCGTTTATTTCATATTTGCGATGCAATTTTTCGTTGAGGTAGCGATGGAATACCTCGACATGTCGGGCCTCATCCACCACTTGCGTGGCACCGAAGAGCTTACCGTCGAGCCAGGGCACCGCCTGCAATACCTGGGCCGCACCATAGAGCGCCCCCTGCTCGCCATGCAAAATCTGACTGAGCATCCAGGAGAGAAGGGCCTGACGATGTTCGGCCTTTTCTTTCTCACTCATCTTGCCCCAGATAGGAAGCACCACCCCCGGGCAATAACTGTCAGGGATGAGGTGATTGACCTGATCGAGAGGATCAAATTCACGACTCCAGTCCAGGCTCTCGTCATTGACGTTCCACTGTCCGGACTTGGCGGCTTCATAGAGCCTGGCCATGGCCGGAAATTCCCGCAGATACTGCCAGTCATAATGGACATCATGACTGGCAGTCATCAACGTGGATGAAGCTCCCCGGGAGGTTTGCAATACCAGTCCTTTAAAAGCCGGCCCGAGAAAAGACCGCAGCATATTGATGTTACCGCGAGCGACCGTCTCCGAGACGGTAGGCCAGTTTCGCTCAAGTGCCAGAAATAATTGGGACAGAGATTGAATGCTCATAGCAGATACCCCGGGATGCCTTTTAGTCGTGCTTGACCCGTTTTTCCAGTTCCAATTTGTGTATCTTGGTACTGACTTTATTCAGGGCGGCTTCAATTTTCAGCCTGTCTTCAGGTGAAACTTTGCCCTGGTTGTCGCCTTTCATTTCGTGCTTACGGTGAGCGATATCCGCCAGGTCACTGCGCAATTTCTTGGCCTCCTTAACGGTCAAGTCGCCTCTCTTTTGACCTTCGTTGATTTCCTGCATCAGTTTATTGGCGCGGCTATCGATAGTCCATTTCTCTTCACTGGCAAGCAGGGGCTGAGACGCAAAACAAAGCACGGCTCCCAGCATCAATAAAGTTTGAGCTTGACGATTTGAACTGTTCATTTTTACCTCCAGTAAAATAATTAGCGCGCCGGCTTATGCGCCGTGCCTTCGGTGCGAATCCAGTCAGTGAGAAGCAAGGCCAGTTGATGTTTCAACTGGTTTTCTTCGAGCAGCAAATGCTCTCCGTCGCCAACGATCAATAGCAGTTTATCCGGTGTGGAGAGATCGTTGAACAATTCGATCGTGCCCTCGGGTTTGACCAACTTGTCTTTGAAACCAGCCAACATCAGCACCGGCATCTTCTCCACGAGTTTGGCGGCATCATTATTACCCTTCATGAAAGACTCAAACTGTTTCAACTCTTTAGGAGTAATCTTCATGCGATTGAGTGGCTCCGATTCCATTTTTGCGCGCAGGGCGGGATCATCGGTAATGCGGTCAACGACTTCGGGGGTCATATCGACCGGTTTGTCGGCATCAGCCAGATAGTGCGCACCAATCACAAGCTCAGAACTGGTCTTGGCATAGCGATCACTTGAAGGTACGCATGAAATCAAAGCATCGACGAGATCCGGATGACGAGAGCAGGCCGCAAGAGCAATGGCGCCGCCCATGGATTCACCGACCATAACGATGGGAACACCGGGATAGGTCTTGCGCAGCACTCTCAAGGCCGCTTCAACGTCGCTGAGGCAGGCTTCAAAATCAACCTGGGCCTCGCCCTTGCGATGCATCCACTCACCAAAACCACGCACATCCAGGGCATAGACAGCAAAGCCATGACCGGCCATAACGCGGCCAAACTGGGAGAAAGAAGCACTGCTGAAGCCCAGTCCGTGCACACAAAGAAGGACTTCCTGGGGTTTGTTGACCGGGATCCAGGAGCGATATGGTGTCTTGATGCCCCTGGCCCAGAGAGGGCTCTTCACAGCGATCACCTTTTTTGCCGGCGCGGCATTGGCCGCCCCGACCGAGCAGCAAAAGCTGCTGCTGAAAGCCAGACTTGCGGCCAACAACGTGAGCGAGATCTTGAATGTATCTATGCGCATTCTTTGTCTTTCCTCGATTTTGCAGTTTATAAATGGAACGGAAATCAGCCCGTCCTGTAAAAAACGACGGGTCAAAAGTCGTTTAGAGCCAGGTCCGCCGGTACTTTTCAGCCCCGTCAGACCCGCGGAACAAGCGCTTGCAACAGTATACAGAAGTGGGTAAAAGGCAACAATGGCGATAGCTTGTCCATTTTTTCACAAACGTAAAATAATGAAGTTTCGCGGCAAAAAATTTATTTTCCCGCCAATCGTTCTATACTCAGCGGATAAACCGATAATCACGCCCGCAATTATAAGCGGTCAGACAAGGCACCGGATACGATACCAGCCCAAAGCGATTATGAATGTCTTACTTTCTCTACTGAATCTGATCATCGGCCTGCTACTCCTTGCCCAGCCGGCTCAGGCGCAGTACATAGGCAATGCCAGCCCGGTGGGAGTGCCGCGCTTCCATTTGCGCGACGGCACCACGCATTGTGCTGGTCGCGCCTTCGCCATTCAGTGGTTTAAGGGTCGCAAGCTGCTGCTGGCGCCGCTGCACCTGCTCGGACCGGGGGCCGGTCTGCCACGCTATATAGAACCGCAAGACGTCAACCGAGAAGTAACCTCGATCGATGTCCTTGATTTAACAGGCACGTCCGTTGTAACAACGGCCAGCAAAGCTCTTCTCAAGACAGGCGTACCGGTGGAAAAAGCGCGCGGTGATCTGGGCGGTGATCTCATGGCCTTTGAATTACCCAATAACACCAACCTGCCGCTGTTGGCTCTCAGCGCCACTCTGGTACCGGTGGGGACCAGGGTCTGGGTGCTCTCTAAAGAAATGCAGGCCAGAAGCAGAGAAGTGGATCGTTACCCGGGTACTGTCGTGCGCTCCTTTAATAGCGGTGTGACAATCCAGATGGACGGCTCACTCACTGCCCTTGCATCAAGCGGCGCACCGGTCGTCAACGCAAAAAATGAAGTTGTCTGCATGATGGTGGGCAAACAGGATCTCACCCGCACGGTGGTGATGGGCATACCATCGACAATTATCTACGCCAGGCTCTATCGAGAAATCGGCCCCTAAATTTTCTGCACTTCCGCCCGTGGATGTATCTGCTCAAGGCGGATCAGCATCTCAATTGCGTCCCAGATGCCGGTCAGAGCACTTCCCACCTCCAACTGCAACTCATGCCTCTGGCCTTTCTTTTCAAAAATAAAGAACCAGGGACTGGCATTTTTAGTGCGCACCCGACCCTCGTCAGTTTCCATCCACATATCAATTTGATCAACATATGTGCGCTTCTTCGCGGCGCCGGGGCCGGCCGACCAGCCAACCTGCTTAATTTCGCCGTAGGGCAGGACATGATAAGCACCGTCTCTGGACCAGTGCACAAGCCGGGTTGTGAGCAGACACCAGTTGTCGTTATCGAGGAAACAAGCGACAACGGGCAGGTCCGGCTCAGCGGAACGGCAGCGCTTAGTCAGGTAGGTCTGCACCCCGGGCGCCAGATGAGAGAACGGCATCGTACAGGCAGTCGGATGACCGGCCTGCAAAAACTTATGCGTAGCGCGACGACAACGGTATTCTTCAGAGCCGGTTTCTTCCATAACTTGCTCCTTCGCCCCCAATCCGATCCTACCCCCGGGATATGCAAGCAGGGGGATATTCATCGAACGATCAATATACAAAAGGAGATTTAATCAATTCTCCCCATGACAACAGGGCTGCGGCTGGAGAATTTAATCTTCCCCAAGACCAGCACAGGACTTGGCGTCTCGACTTTAATATTTGTAAGCGCTAATCTTAATCCCCGCTAAACATTCAACCGGCGATTTGAGCGGGCATAAAAGAAACAGGTGGCTGATAACGATGGGAGTCAAGTATGTCCACGGTTGCTAGGAAAGCTAAAAAGTCCGAAGCTCAAGAGGCGCAGAGTGCCCTCAAAGAGACGATCAAAGACATCAATCAGGCAATTAAGTCCGGTCAGCTGACGGCTTCCAAGCCGGGAGTGCAGCAAAAGGAGCAGACGTCCGGCCATCAATTGCCGGCTCCAGACGCCTTCCAGGTAGCCTATGACGCCCGCGGTCAGGCCCAGACGATAGTCACCGCCGGTGGTGACACGCTGACAGCCAGACAGGGAGCCAAACCCGTTTACCAGCACTCCAAATTAAAGGGTGTGGACATCAATTTACTCAATCTCGACGAGACCTATCACGAAGTTTCCTACGAGATCAAAACCCGCGAAAAGCGTGCCGTCATCACCGAAGTTGGCAATGGCGAAAAGAATGCCGAGCTCTATATCGGCAAACGCGCTAAACCTCGTCACATGCTTTTGACCAGCGACGGCACCCAGGTGATCGAGGGAAGCGAAGGCAGACTGACCATCGATCCGACCCTGACAAAGTATTTGATGCAATGCAAAGACAATGGCTCCATATATGTGGATCTCAATGTCAATAAAATGCAGGTCACGTTCCCGGATGGTCTGCGCCAGACCTATGGCGTGACGGCTGCTGAAGCGGCCTTATTAAGACAGGGCCCGGTCGGTTTCAAAATTCAGTGGCTAATAGACAACAACGGCAATCACCGCTTCCAGTGGTCGGCCATCGTCGCCTACGCCAAGCTGCCCAGCTGAGCTAATCAAAAAAATTAGAAGTCTTCGGATACTTCGTCGCGGTTGAGCAGCATTTCAACGGTGCGGCATTTATCGACCACGGCCTCGGGCATACCGGCGGCCCGGATGTACTGGCGGCAGAGGTCGAGGGTGCGGCGTAAGCTGCGCACCACATCCCCTTCATCATAGGGCGTGGCGTTACGGATAGCGTGCCAGGTGGCTCCCTGAGCCCACATTTCAGTCAGACCGGACTGATGTGGTCCCAGTTCAATAGGCATCTCCACATCGAAATCTTTTTGCAAGCGCAGGATCTTACGTTGCAGTTTGTGCGCTTCTTCCAGGGCATACTCGACTTGCGGTGAGACTTTCACCCGCATGGAGTCATGACCGCCGCGCGCTTCATCACCGACAAGAGCGGTAAGCAGAGCCGCCAGCTCATGCCCGTGCAACTGATTGAAAATATTGCTCATGGCCATTTCAGTGAGATAGAGTTCGTTCTGTCCGCGGATGGCGGCGGCCATTTTGCCAAGTTTGGTCGGCTTATTGCCGTCCAAATAACCGAGGGTGCGCAAAATGTTGCCCAGGGCCTCAAACGTTCGCCAGTAAAAATTGGTTTCACGCACAACGCGTTTGTCTATTTCTTTAATACGCTTATTGATCTGGCCGATGCGCTCGGTCTGCTTGCTGCAAGGCTTTTGCACCGGGCAGCCGTGACAGGGCATGGCATAAGCTTCCTGCAAGGTGGCATGTATTTCGCTGCGTGTCGCTTCCAGATCGGCCAGTCCCGGGTGCGGTCCGCCACCCTTGGGAGTGTGCTGTTTAAGCGCCTTTTCGGTTGTCTTCAGTTGTTTGTGCCGGGCGCGGATAGACTCCAGTCGTTTGGCATACAGGTTGAGATCGCCGATTTCACCGGGACAGAGCGGCGACTGCGATTTTTCAAGCTCGTTTTCCAGGGCCATTCTCTGGGCAAAAGTTGGCTCCAGCTGCCGGTTGATAAGAAACTGACCAAAGCTGCGCTCGATCAGATCGCGGGCATCATCAATTGAATGTCGCTCAAGCAAATTGAGCACCATGCCATAGGACGGGGTGAATCTGCTGGACAGGGGGTCAGCCGGTGCCTGAGCCAGTTTGGCGGCATCCTCAACCGATTCAAAAGGATTGTGCAAAACAACCACGTGGCCGACTTCGTCCATACCGCGACGACCGGCCCGGCCGGACATCTGCAAAAACTCGGAGGCGCGCAGTTCGCGGTGACCTTCATCGCCGCGTTTCTGGATGCAACTGATAACGGTAGATCGGGCAGGCATGTTGATACCGGCGGCGAGTGTTTCAGTAGCAAAGACAACTTTCAAAAGTCCGGATTGGAAGAGCTTTTCAATCATGCCTTTCCAGCTCGGCAACATGCCGGCGTGGTGCACCGACATCCCCTCCATCAGGTAGGGTATGTGCGGATGATTGGCGAGATTGGGATTGTCGCGGGTAAATTGCTCCACCTGTCGACGCAACTCCGCTTGCTCTTCTTGCAGAAGCAGGGGAATGCCGCGGGACATTTTCATCGCTTCTTCGCAGCCGCGCCGGGAGAAGAGGAAATAGATGGCCGGCAACATATTGCGCGCCGAAAGATTGGCCAGGACATCTGCAGGATGCGTATAGAGGCCGCCCATGGGGCGCCGCTTCTTATCTTTGTCCTTGTGCTGGAAACGCTGCTTCTTGCCGAAGCGCGACTTGAGAAAAGTATTGACTCCACCACCGGGATTGATCAGCGGATAAAGTCGCCTTTCGCCGAAGTAATGAAAGCGCAGAGGCACCGGGCGAAAGTCTGATATGACAAGCTCGGTCGGACCATGGGTCTCATTGATCCACTCGGTCAGCTCCTGGGCATTGGCAACGGTGGCCGAGAGTGCCACCAGTTGAATATCCTTAGGCGCATATATGATCGACTCCTCCCAGACAGTACCGCGCTGGGAATCATTCATATAGTGACATTCGTCCAGCACGACACTGGCGACGTCCTTCAAGTTTTTGGAGACGTCACCGAGGATGGTGCCATAGAGCATATTGCGGAAAACTTCGGTGGTCATGACTACAATCGGAGCGTCACGATTGATAGAAAGGTCACCGGTGAGCAGACCGACCTTGTTCTCGCCGTATTTCTGCCGCAGGTCGTACAGTTTCTGGTTGGAAAGTGCCTTTAAAGGGGTCGTGTAGTAACAGCGCTTATTGGACATTAGCGCCATTTCAACTGCGTATTCGGCCACGACTGTTTTGCCGGACCCGGTCGGAGAGCAAACCACCACGCTTTTGCCGGCTTCAAGATGCCTTATTGCCTCAAGCTGAAAATCATCCAACTTAAAGGGGAAAAGGTGTTGTACGTCAACTTGCACGGATGTGGTGTGGGGACTCCTGGCCTTTGTTAGGGTGCTCGGTAAGGTCGATTTTAGCAGCACTGAAGGCAACTTGCGGCATTTTGCCGGCCTGTTTCAATAACGCTCGTTAAGCCGAGGCCCGAGCCCATATCCCCTTTGAAATCATATGTAGTATAGTCTGGGGTATAATTCCAGACCTGGCCAGTGGCGTGAATATCGGGGCGTGGCGCAGGGGTAGCGCGCACCTTTGGGGTGGGTGAGGCCGGAGGTTCGAATCCTCTCGCCCCGATTTTTCCAAATATCGCCACTGGCCAGGTCTTTTTAGATAGCTATTCAGGTATAAACCTTTGAAGAAAAAAATTGCACTGGGCGCACCGTTTGCGGTCTCGCTCCTGATTTTGACCGCCTGCTCCGGAAGTAAGGAAGCAGCAACAACGTCGGCCCCGGATGCAACGAGCCAGACCGCTCAACCGGCTGCTCCGGCGCATCCGGTTCGCGTGATGCAACCGCTGCAACCGGGACAGGGCCCGCAAAAACCGGCCCAGTCCTATTCCAAAACCCCGGCCATTCAGGGCGGCCAGCCTGGCACCACGGCTCTGCCGTATATGCAACCCTTTCGCCTGGGCGACCTTGAATATCAATTTATGGACGCCGCCGGCAAGCAGTTCGTCGGCCTGAAAGAAAATCCGTCAATGCATCCGAGCGACGGCAACGTTTACTTTCTCGTACGCTACCAAGTCATCAACCATGGTCAGCAAATTACGATCCCCAATCAGGAAGCCGTACACCTGATGCAAATAAGCACCAAGCAAGTTATGGACATAGACCAGGCCGCCACCAATGCCAATGTCATGTCCGGCGCGGCGACAGGATTACCGGATGAAATGACTCTGGACCCGGAAGTACCGAACGTTCAGACCCTGGTATTTCAGATGCCGAACACCGTCGCCGCCGAGGATCTCCAGGTCCTGGTAACGGAACCTAAAGATCCGACGCATGTATTCCAATTAGTGAAGCTCTCTAATTAACCTAAAAGGTCTGCCCCGATTGCCTTCTCAGCCTTATAACGGGTGTAAGATAAAGATTGGGGACTTATTTTTAGGTGGGGGGCTGGGCTTTGGCTCTGTTTTGCTTGTTATGCCAGGCCTCAATTGAGAAACTTCAACAGGTGAGACACTGCAATAGCTGTGGCATCATCACCTGTGACAGCGAAACTTGCGGTACAAGTACGTTCAGCGGAGCGCAGGAAATCTGGCTCTGCGAAAACTGCATTACAGTTGACCTGGAGCCTGCAGCTAGGGTGAAATCACCTTAGTGGCAAAGGTGGCTATCATTTGAGCAATAGTCATACACAGCTCATGGGACTGAGGCAAGAACGAGCCGGTCCTGGGCAAACGCCGCCACAATCCAATCACGCCCACAGTATTCCCGCCGGTCACCAGCGGAAAGAGCACAGCTACCTCATAGTTGAAGCAGGGATCCCTTTTTGTACTGCGTTCTAAACTGACATTGATAAACTTCGGTTTTGCGGAAGCAACAACCGCGGCAAAGGGGTTGTCGGCCTGGCTCAGAGCAATCGTCTTCTTACTCTCAGTGCTTTCAATCTGAGCTATGAGATTGTCGCCGGCACCCTCGAGATCGCGCAGATAGATCTGGCAGTGCTCAAAACCCATTTTCTCCGCCATCAGCGAAGCGGCACTTGCCAGCGCTGTTTTCGCCTCTCTCGCCTGGGCAAAAATTTCACTGACGGCGTTGATTGTTTTGAGATCCGTCACATCAGCGGCTATTTTGCGCTTATCAGCAATCAATTGCACCAGCACCGAAAGCGCCAGTGCTACTTCTTCCAGGGCCTGCATATCCACTTCGCTCCACAGTCTGGGAGCCTCACAATAGTGAAGATCGACAAAACCCGAAAACACTCCCCAGGATCGCAATTGACACATCAAGCGCGAGCGCACCTTCCCCAACTCCATAAGCGAAGCCATGGTCGGAGAAAGCACAACCCGGTTCGGCTCGGACAAAACATCATCAACTGCGATCACCCCTCTGCCACTTTCATCAGGAAAGCGCGAGAGAAAATCCAGCACGACCATCGTCGATTCCTGCGCGCTCAAAGCTGTTTCTTCGAAGCAGAGAATACTGGTGGCTGAAAATTCTTCGCTGGCGACAAGCTGATCGCCTTCGATCATCCAGATGACGCAGCGCGAGGCCTCAAGCCCCGATGTCAGCGCTTCGGCGGCAAAGGACAAAACGGCGCGCATATCCAAACCATCGCGCATCATGCGCAGGATTTCGTTTATGACTTTGGCCGAGTTCATTACGTCGCCGCTTAGCTAATCGGACGACCGGTATGCCTGCGTCTGGCGGGAGTCAATCTAAATTTGTTGGGGCACTCGATATCGAAGCCGGAGAAGTATGTTTGACCGGCGGCGGCAAGCGCTTCTTCGGTTTCAAGCTGCGAGAGCATTCCGCGGCGTACCGGCAGATCTTCTTTTGCCGGCTGCGAAATCCTGGTGTAATTTTCAACGTCAATTGACGGAATGCAATTGAAAATCGGGTTCAGATGCACGAATTCGCGAATCTTGATTTTCAGGATCGCCTTCAAGTGATCGTCGAGTTTTTCCAGGCGTACTGGATGTTCATCTGGTAAAGAGGACATGAGGAAAAACCTCAAATTGTGCTGAATTGGGCATGGCCGTAGCCACAAGTGGAGAATGTTAGCAGAGTTTAACGGATTGTCAACAGACGATCCGACTTCCAGACACAATTTAATCAAAGTGCTTAACGTGGTGAAATTTGGCTCAGCGCCTGGAATCGGCGGCCATTATCTCCTTTAGTTTCTTCAAAGCGCTATGAACAGCACGCGATACACCCATCTCAGATAGGCCAAGGACATATGCGGTCTCTTTTTGCGAAAGATCATAGAGAAAGACAAATTCAATAATTTCTCTCGTTCGGCCCCCCAGCCTCTTGAGTGCTTGATTGATCAATTCTCTGTCTTCGGATGTATTGAAAGAATCTTGATAGCGGCGGTCCGGTACGACCTCGCAAAGCGAGCGCCGGTCGTCGCGTTCCTCCTCATCGGAGTTGCTGTCCAGGGATTCATAATGGATGCGCGCTTCCCAGGATTGTTGAGCTTCCAGCACTTCCTCCACCGAAAAGCCTGATGCGGCCGCCAGTTCCTGGACAGTAGGAGCGCGGTCCAGCGAACGGGTCAGCTTCTCTTCCAGCTGGGAGAGCTGGGTATTGAGCTCGGTCAAACGGCGCGGTACCTGCACTATCGAGCAATGATCGCGCAAATAATGCCTGATTTCGCCCCGTATATAACAGGTGGCAAGGGTCCTGAAACTGGCCGTGCGTGCCCGATGCGGGTCATAATACTTAATGGCCTTGAGCAGACCGATGGCGCCAACCTGCACCAGGTCCTCAAAGCCATCCGGTTGAAACTGGCTGTACTTCCGGGCTATCTGGCGGACCAGAGGCATGTGCAGACGCACAATCTCGGTCGTCTCGCCGCCCGAAAGGTCATGCCGCGACGGCATTTCACTCAACAATTCTTCACTTCTAACCAGTGTCTTTCTGCTCAAGGTCCAATCTCCTGAATTGTCCTTGACCCTGACACTCCCAAAGCCACCCCAAGACAATGTGCCCTTGACATCTACAATTTAAACCGCGATTGGCCCCCGGCCTTTTATGTCGCTTTTATTCCTAATTCAGCCAAAATGGCTGACGCCAGAGCCTTTTTGGCTACAATTGGACTATCCAACCTGAATTTTCTCCGGGGCCTGCCTTTGCGAACAACCAGACTGATGACTAAATTGCGCCTGCTCTGGTCCAAAGTACCGGCGCAGAAGCAGCTGCTGGTCCTGGGTCTGGCCTGTATCGCCGCGGCGGTGACAATAACCGCCTGGGTCTGGCTCAACCGCGCCCAGGCCTCTATAAATGATTCGGTCAAACAATTTGGACTGGGCTTTGCCCAGGCCCTGGCCCGAGGCGGTGCCGAAACCCTCTCCAACAACGGCAACCTGGAGAGCCTGCGCTATTACATCGCCGCCCAGCGCGGCCGCATCAAAGGCATCGCCTACATTATCTATGAGGATATGGCCGGCAATATCCTGCTCGATACCAATCCCGAGAAAGGCATGGAGCATGTCTATCCTATTTATAAGTTGTACAAGGAAAACCCGGAAAACTACACCGTCCCCAACACTTATAACAGTCCGCCGGGCTACGACCCGATTACAAACATCGTCGTGCCCATGCGCAAAAACAATAAAGACCTGGGCCTCTGCTGGGTCGGTCTGAACAACGATGTTTTCACCATCCTGGGCACACAGCAGGAAACATCCAACTTCCTCATCAGCATCTTCTGTCTGGTCGGCGTGCTCGGCGCCCTCGGCGTCTGGGCCAACTACACTTTGATCAACGCCCCGCTGCGCACCCTCTCCCAGGGAGCCAGCCAGATTGCCGCCGGCCATTTCGGTCACCAGATCAAAGTGCAGCGCGCCGGCAAGGAAATTGACCAGCTGGTCAATGCTTTTAACTATATGAGCAGCCGACTGCAGCTCTACGACAAGCACAATGTCGACAATCTGATGGCCGAGCGCAACAAGTTTATCTCCGAGCGCAATAAGCTGGAGCTGGTGCTCATGTCCATCGCCGACGGCGTTGTCGTCTGCGACCGCGACAATAAAGTACAGATAGTCAACCGCGCCGCCACCGAGATTTTTGACAAGGACGCAAAAGACCTGCTGGGCAAGCCGCTTGTGGTCTGCACCGAAGGTCCGGACCAGCCGCAGATATGTCTGGTCGTGCAGGCCTTCACCGACACGACAATCGCCCCGGGCTCGCTGGAGCCGGTCGTACAGCAGATCCAACTGGGCGAACAAACCGTGCGTCTCAATATCGCGCCTATCGTCCTGAACAAAGAACTGCTGGGCTCAGTCATGATCATGCAGGACAACACCAAACAGGCCGAACTCGAAAAAATGAAAAACGAGTTTATGTCCAATGTCAGCCACGAACTGCGCACGCCAATCACATCGATCAAGAGCTATGTGGACACGCTCTGCCATCACGGCGAAAAACTGGACCCCGAAATCCACCGCGAATTTTTGCAAATCATCGACACCGAAGCCGATCGCCTCATGCACCTGGTCAATGATGTGCTGGAATTAAGCCGCATCGAAGAAGCCGATCGCGAATTCGAGATGATCCCACTCGATATACAACGGGCATGCGAAACGGCGATTCGCTCCCTCAATCTCATGGCCAAGGACCGCGGCATCGAGCTGGAGCTGGTGGCGAAAGGCGAGCTGCCCCTGGCCAATATCAATCAGGAATCAATCGAGCGCGCCATCATCAATCTACTGACCAACGGCATCAAGTACACCCCCGAGGGCGGCAAGATTTCCATCATTGTGGAAAGTGCCGACCACGACCGCCTGGCCGTGCACGTCAAAGACACCGGCATCGGCATCCCGGAAGACGCTCTGGCCCACATCTTCGACCGTTTCTACCGGGTGGAAAAGAAAGTCCACACGATCAAAGGCACCGGTCTGGGTCTGACTATCGTCAAGAAAATTATCGAAAAACACGGCGGTACCATGGATGTGCAGTCGGCCCCGGGCGAAGGCTCCACCTTCAGCTTCTATCTGCCGGCTCTAAAAGCCCAGTCCGAGGGCGATAGCGACGACCAGGCCGGGCACACCGACCCGGGCGAAAGCGCCGGCGGCAATGGAAACGGCAACGGCAGAAGCGCTGTGGCGACAAACGGCGAATCGGCCGATATTAAGAATTCAGTCGGCCAGGCAGCGGGCGGCGAATCTATAGAAGCGGTTACCTAAAAGCATTTTCTACCACCATCGCATATACCCCATAAATACATCGGATTTACATTCTGCCAACTGAGGTAAATCCCCTGAACATTAGCAACTTATCCATTTATACTTTCGGTTTTCAAGCTCCGTCGTGTTATCATCAATCCGTTGACAAGGTCTCTCTGGACTGGCGTTCAGAAGGCATAAAAAGTGCGCTCCGCGTACTTTGGGAAGGAGGAAGCTAAGGTTTGGTCAGAGCCATTTACCCAGGCTCCTTTGATCCAATGACCTTGGGCCACTTCGATATCATTCGTCGAGCCTCAGTGCTTTTTGACGAGGTGATAATGGCAGTGGTCGGCAATCCCGGGAAAGCACCACTCTTACCGGTTTCCGAAAGAATGGTCTTGATCGAGAAAGTCGTAAAAGACTTGAAAGGAGTGAAAGTAGGACAGTTTCAAGGGTTAACTGTTGAATACGCGAGACAAAACCATATAACGGTACTGATTCGCGGGTTAAGAGCTATTTCAGATTTCGAAGCGGAATTAGGAATGGCACAAACAAATAAGCAACTTTTTCCTGAACTAGAAACTATTTTTCTCATGACAAAAGCCGAGTATTCTTTTATAAGCTCCTCAACTGTTCGCGAAATCGCCCATCTGGGCGGTGACGTACATCAATTCGTACCAACTCCAGTAAATGACTACTTAAATGAGCATTTCAGCAGAGGCATCAAGTAAATGACAATGATCACTGCACCGACCACTCCCCAGGCCGCCAATACATTCAAGCAAACGACGATTTACAAACATCTCGATTTGCTTGAGCATCTCATCGATGATGCTACCGGCGTCTACAAGTTCAAATTTATCAACGCCGACGATTTCCTCGACGTGCTCGATAAAGCCAGAGCTCGTTTGCCTGAAGAATTGCGGGAAGCCGCCGACGTCCTCCAGCAGCGCGATGAAATAATCGCCGAGTCGCAGCGTCGCGCCGAACAGATCATTACGACCGCCAGACGGCAGGCCGAGTCCATGCTGCATGAGAGCGAATTGCTCAAAGCAGTGCAGGCCGAAGTCGAGCGCATCCGCAAGCAGGTTGTACAGGAAGTCGAGCAAATGCGCCGCGAAGCTCTCGCCGAAGCCGAGCGCATCAGACTGGAAGCCGATGAAGACGCCGCCAAAATCAGAGAAGGCGCCGATCATTATGCAGACCAGGTACTCACCCGCATCGAAAACGATCTCAACGGCCTCGCCACCCGCGTTACCGAATCACAAGCAATTGTGCGCAACGGTCAGCGCATCCTCGGCCAGGTCAAACGCCACGGCAGCTTAGGTGCCTCCACCCTGGGTCTCACCCCGGCGGCGGTCAGCGCCCAGGCCATCACCGGCGGACAGATAAGCCAGTTGGCCAGCCCGCTGCTTTCTCCCGGCAATCGCCCCGAGTACGAATAAGCGGCAATCGACAAAAGCATTGAACAGGCAGCATAAAAACTGCCTGTTTTTTCTTGAGAAAGCAAAATGAACGAACTCTTTGACCACAATCTGATCGCCGCCCGGGCCGCGGCCTCCAACGGTGAGGTAGCGATCGCCCAGCAGTTTTTTGAAATGGCCCTGACACTGACCGACAATGGTGGCATCAACCTGGATGAATATCTGGAATGCCTCTTTGGCCTGGCTCAGATTTACGGACAGATCGGAGCCTACGATAAAGAAGAAGCGATTGTTGTGCGGGCCCTGTCCACAATTCAAAAACGCGTGGGCAAGGACACCCTCCTCTTCGGCAAGCACCTCAATGACCTGGCCATCGTCAGACTGCACCAGGGGCGGTTGAAGGAGGCGGAGAAGGTCTTGCTGGAATCAATCATCATCATCGAAAAATGTTTCAACAGCAAACATCCGGAGCTGCTCAAGTCCCTGGAAAATCTGGGCACCATTTATCAAGAGCAGAATCAAGTAACCAAAGCGATTCAGAGCTGGGAAAGAGCGATAAGCATTCGCGAAAAAGAATACGGCCCCAGCGATCCGGGCATCAAGTTTTACAAGAACATCTGCAAAGAAGCGCTTGCCGCCTCGCGTAAGGCGCAAAAAACAAATAAGCCGGCGCCCAAGCGCGACGAGATACAACTGATGCTGTTTTCCGAAATCAACTGATCCCGTGCTTTCGCTGGAACAGTGCCAGGACCTCTTTGAAAAGGCGATGATCGCCGACGAAGAAGGGCGAGCAGCGGAGTTTGAAAAAGATATGACAAAGGCTGCCGCCGGCGGCGCGGCCCTGCTCAAGCAGCAGACAAAGGCTAAGGCCGAGACCTGCGACCTGGAAGAAACAAAGGAGTTTCTCGGCCAGTGTTATTTTGAGCTGGGTACCTTCTACATGGAACAGGGCGACAGCAGCGAAGACGAAGTCAGCGCCCGAAACATCAACCAGGCCAGGCGATATTTCAGCCGCGCCCTGGAGAGCGATATCAGTGCCGCCTTCTACAAATCAGCGCTGCTCTCACTCTCCGAGCTTTACGCCGCCAGGCATGAACACGAACAGGACATTGAGCTTTGCCTGGACTATGTGCGCAAGCTGACCGAGAAATACAATCCCCTGACACCCCTGCAAAACGACGTGCTCGACGCCCTGGCCCAGGCCTACGGCAGCCTCAACCGCCAGGCCGAAGCGGAAGAAATCTACAAAAGAATAGTAAGCATCTGCCGGGAAAATTTCGGTGCCGAATGCGAACGGACAAAAGAGGCCGAAGAAGACCTGCAGGAATTTATGCAAAACAAAGAGGCCCTGGTCTGCAGTTGCCTCAGCCCGGACCGCGGGGAGCGGCGGGAATAATCTGCACACCCGACGGGGTCTGGATGTAGTTTTCTGACTGCACCCGGGGCTCTGTTTTGAGCACCGCACCATTACTGGTGCCGATGGCGGCATTGGGATTGGCACCAGAATTAGGCTTCAAATTGAGATTGATACCGGCCGGGCTGTCGCCTGATTTAGCCAGGTCGAGGGCGCCACCGGCGGTGAAGCCGCCATAGGTTATGCCCGAGAGTTTACGTACCAGCTCATTGGCGCGACGATCGTTATGGGGTCGCTGCACCTGCACCGCGACTATATATTTGCCGCCGCCCACCGCCGTGATGATACCGGTGTCACCGACCATGGAGCCGATATCTCCGGTCTTGTGGGCAATCTTGGCGCCCGGCGGTATGCCCTGGGGCAGCAGGGTCCTGGTTTTGGTGCGCTCCATGATCTGGAGCATACGAGCTCTGGATTGCGGAGACAAAATTTCGCCCCGGTCGACCCGGGCCAGCAAGTAGACAAGATCATAGGGACTGGTCTTATTGGTGCCCTCGAGATCCGGTAACCAGTTGTTGATGGTGGTCTTCTTCAAGCCCCAGCCGGCAAGCTTTTTATTGACTACATCCTTGCCGCCCAGGAGGTCAATAATCATATTGGTGGCCGTATTGTCGGAGATGATAATCATCAGCTCCGATACCTGCGACAGAGGCAATTTGGTGCCCACCGGCCGCCATTGCAGGTGACCCGAACCGCCGCCTATGAGATCCTGGCGCATAGTCAAGACCGTCTTGGCGTCTACTTCTCCCCGGTCGATGGCATTGAACAGTGCCACCAGTACCGGTACCTTGATCATGCTGGCCGCAGGGAATTCACGTGTGCCGTTGTAATCGACATAGGCACCACTCTTGGGGTCAATGGCAAAAATGCCCGGTGTCAATTTTTTGATCTTGCAGGCCTCTTCCACGGCCTTTTTGGTCTCGGCCAGCTCGCCGGTCTGGGCAAAAGGCGGGGCCAGAGGAACGGCTCGGGTGGCACCATGGGCAGTACTTTCGCAGGGACCGAGCATGGGCTGCAAAACCTCTTGACCGCTCAGCAGGACCGCCACAAATGCCATAGCCCGAATCAAGCGCTGGCCTGGCGGCAGGGGCCGTTTACGTTTTACCGACTTCTTTTTGGCGGGAGGCTTGGGTCCCCTGGAATTGCCGGATTGAGCGACATGAAAGTGAACTTTGCCGACGGATGAGGCAGTCGTCAAAGACTTAGGCTCAGTAGCTGCGGCATCAACAGCGGCCGCAGGGGCGACTTCAGTTGTTTCAGGGGACAATACCGACATCCAATACCCCGAACGAGTTATCCTGGAGATATACAAGCATCATATCCGGTGCGATACCAGATTAGATACCATTATTTTACTTGAGCCTGAGCGGAAGTCCAGACCGCATAAGGCGCTTCCGGCAACTTTTAATATAGGCTCTAGGCTTCGTCGGCGCAGTAAATTTCCCAGAGACGCGGATACTGTTCGCGCATATAGCGGCTGTCGTTCTCGTCGAACGAATCGCCATCGGGCGCAGCTCTGCCTTCCTCGCGGAAGCGATCATAGATGGCACCATCGCTGTTACGCTCTTCGTAAACTTCGCAGGCCAGATACAAAAAGTCTTCGCACTCTTCCACATCGTCTATGTCGGCCAGACTGTCGGGCTCAACCACCGCCGCTTCGTAAATGTCCTTGCCCTTCATAATCAGGCCGGCGCGAAAAGCCTCAAAGCCTTCGTCCGAAATGCCGCCCTGCATTATGTAGGCCGCACCCCACAGACCCCAGCGATAGGCCTGGGCCATCATATGGTCGACCATTTCCTGGAAGGCAATCAGATCATCGTCGGTCATGCCCTGAAGAATTCTTTTGAGACTGATCAGCTGCTCGTCGTAGCCGCCGCCGTCCTCGAGGGAGCTGGCGATTATGTACCAAAATGCCTGTTCGTCCATTGTCGATGATCCTAAAAAAGCCTCGCCCCATGCTAGCAGATATCCCCGCCCCACCAAAACCTCGGGTGTCAAGGGGCGCCTCCACAATTTCTCCTCAATTTCTTCATTGGTTATCCACAGGGCCTTTCTACGATTGTAATGAGGGTCGCCGACCAAAAAAGGCCCCCCGGACAAGAGGAGTGATGGTGATGAGCGAAGGACGGAAAAGCAAAAGAACAACGTTGGGCCAGATCTCGGTCCTGACTTTTATGTTCTGCGCCGGCCAGGCCAGTGTGGGCTCCCTTATCCCCGGCGCCTCTTCGGCGGCCCTCGCCATATCCAGCAGCGAAGATCAGGTGCTCAGCCGCTGGAAACAAACAGCCGAAAGCACAAGCATGGGTGCGGCCCTGCTGCAGATCCTCAACGACTGCAACCGCAGCCTGGCGATAAATTCGCTCAACGCCCGGGCCAGCTTCCGCCGCGGCTATCTCTTCGGCATCCTTGGCTGCACATACTCGGCCATTAGCGACCTGAGCCGCACTATCGCCATCACCCCCAGCGACAGTCGGGCTTACACCGAGCGCGCGCTCTGTTACATGGACCTGCGCCAGTACGACCGGGCCCTGGTCGACCTCAATCGCGCCCTGCAATTGCAGCCAAACTCAGGCAACGCACGTTTGGCCCGGGCCCGCCTGGCGCTGGCCACCGGTCGGCCCCAGTGGGCCATAGAAGATCTGCGCAATTGCCAGGGAGGCAATGTCAGCTTCGAAGTAGAGTTGCCCGGCGAATATTCAGCCAATCATTACAACGCCGTCTCCTACTACCTGGGCACCGCCTACGAAGCCATGGGTCAAACCGGACCGGCCATAAGCGCTTACAAAGAGAGCTTGAAAATCGCAGACCCCACACCAGGGTATCTGCACCGATACGCCGAACAGCCCGGCGACGGCAAACAAAGACTCGCACACCTGCAACACAGTCAACCATTAGCCCGAGGTCTCTAAAAATGCGACAAGCAACACCGACACTGCAACAGGAAAAGCAAGTAACAATCGAGCGCTTGCGCCAGCTGGCCATGAGTGATGCCGGATTTATCTTCGACCCGCAAACCGGCCAGAGCTTCACCGTCAACAAAACCGGCCACCTGGTCATCACCATGCTCAAAGACGACGCCACCATAGAAGCCACCGCCCGCGAACTGTCCGAACGCTGCAATAAACCCTACGAGCTTGTTCTCTGCTGTGTCGAAGCCTTCATCATGCAGCTCAACCGTTATCTATAGGCCGGGAAAAAATGCAAAACAATGTACTGAAAAGAGACTGGCGGCACTGGACCGTGGCTGTAACAGGTATAAACGCCCGCGCCGAAAATCCTGGCCCGGGCATGGCCGTGGCCCGCTGCCTGATGGAACACCCCGAGTTTCGCGGCCGCGTCGTCGGTCTGGCCTATGATGCCCTGGACGCGGGACTCTACGCCCGCGAATATTTTGCCGCCAGCTATCTCATCCCCTATCCTTCAGCCGGCGATGAGGTCCTGCTCGAGCGCCTGGAGATAGTGCATGACCTGGAGTCCATCGACGCCATCATTCCCTGTCTCGACAGCGAGATGCAAAATTTCATTCGCCTGCGCGGACCACTTGCCGACATGGGCATCAAGATGCTCATCCCCAGCCGCGATCAATTTACGATGCGAGCCAAAGACCACCTGGTCGAGCTCTGTCACCGGGTCGACATCGCCGTACCGAAGACCAAAATCGTCACCGATCCGGGATTTTTCGACAGCCCCGGCAGCGAAGGTTTTCAGTATCCACTGATAGTCAAAGGCATTTTCTACGACGCCACCATCGTGCGCAGCGCGGCCGAGGCAAAAATCGCCTTCGGCAGCCTGGTCCAGAAATGGGGCTACCCCTGTCTGGTGCAATCACTGATCCCCGGCGATGAGCTCAACCTGGCCGGGCTGGGCGACGGCACAGGCAAGCTGGCCGGCCACGTCACTATGCGCAAGCGCGCCATCACCGAAAAAGGCAAGGCCTGGGCCGGGGTGACGGTAGTCGACCAGGCCATGCTCGACGTCGCCGAAAAGCTCGTAGGGGCGCTCCTCTGGCGCGGCCCCCTGGAAGTGGAGGCCATCCGCGGCGAAGACGGCCGCATCTATTTAATAGAAATCAATCCCCGCTTCCCCTCCTGGATTTATCTGAGCAAAGCTGTCGAACGCAACCTGCCGGTGGCGGTGCTCAAGCTTCTCAACAACCAGAGTGATCTGGCCCTCTCTCCGCCGCGCCCCGGATTTTTTTTTATTCGGCACGCACAGGAGCTGGTGCTGGATCTGGCCGCCTTTGAGTCTGTGCTCATGACCGGCCGCAGCCCGCGGGCCGAGCCAGCCAGCGACATCACCAGTTTGAACAAATTTACCGCCTGATTACGAGGACACCTGCATGGCCACCACCGAACCGCTTCTTGCCTGGGAACCGCCTCTGATACAGCCTCACCGCGTGGGGGAAATCAACAAATTTGGCAGAAGACCAAGGGACAAAAATGTCACCCGCGTCTTTGACGTCGACATAGAAGCGCTCAAGGCAAAATACGGCTCACCACTTTTTGTCACCAGCGAAGCAAAGCTGCGAGGCAATATCCGCCGCATCAAGCGCGCCTTTGAAGTACGTTACGGCAATGTCAGTCATGGCTATTCATATAAAACAAACTACATCAGCGCCATCTGCAACATCCTCCACCAGGAAGGTTCGCTGGCCGAAGTCGTCTCCGCTTTTGAGTATGAAAAAGCGCGCCTGCTGGGCGTCCCCGGTGAGCGCATAATCTTCAACGGCCCCAACAAGGGCCGAGCGATCCTGGAGCGTGCCATCGCCGAAGGTGCCATGATCAACATCGATCATCTGGACGAATTGCAATTAATAGAAGCGGTGGCAAAAGAGCAGGGGCGGCTGGCGACTGTTTCGCTGCGGCTCAATTTTGAAACAGGCTTCACCGAACCCTGGAGTCGCTTCGGCTTCAATCTGGAAAGCGGCCAGGCGCACCAGGCGGCAAAACTTGCCGTACTCAGCCCCCACATCAGACTGAAGGGCCTGCACAGTCACATCGGCACCTTTATCCTGGAGCCGCGCGCCTACCAGGAGCAGGTCAAAATCATGTGCAAATTTATGCGCGACCTGGAAAGCCGCGAAGACGTCTGCATAGACACAATCGACATCGGCGGCGGCCTGCCCTCGCGCAATGCACTGCAAGGCATTTATCTGCCGCCCGAACAAGTGGTGCCTTCGATAAGCGAATATGCCGAAGCAATTTGCACCACCCTCACCGACGAAACGCTCTACAGAAGCTCCACCAATCGCCCCCTGCCCAAACTTGTCCTGGAAAGCGGCCGCGCCGTAGTCGACGACGCACAATCGTTGATAGTCACCGTTGCGGGCACCAAGCGCCTGCCGGACGGCAGACAGGCAGCCATTCTCGACGCCGGCACCAATCTATTGTTTACCGCATACTGGTACAACCATCAAGTAGAACTGGTCACACCACCCCGGGGACCGCCCGAGGAAACGGTACTCTACGGTCCGCTCTGCATGAACATCGACGTCGTGCGCTCCAGCGTGCAATTGCCGCCGCTGCAAGTAGGCGACACCATGGTAATCAGTCCCACCGGTGCCTACAACAATACCCAGTGGATGCAATTTATCGAGTACCGCCCCAATGTGGTGCTGGTGCACGAGGACGGCGACGTCTCGGTCATACGTGAAGCCGAAAATCTGCAATCAATGGTGGCGCACGATCGCCTGCCGGATCACCTGCGTCGACCGGAAGCCGTGCGGTGAGCAATATGAACGAATCTATGCGCAAAGTCTTTGACGGCTACGGCTCATTTTTTGGATTGAGCCATCCGCTCTCGCGCTTTTTGCTCTTTATCTGCACCATGCTCCATCCGCTTACCGGACTGGGCGGCATTGAGTGCGCAGTCATGGTGCTGCTCTGGCGCAAACTGCTGAGTTTCCCCAGCGACGGTGTCCTGGAGATAGTCAATGGCCTGCTCTTCGGCATGCTGATTGGCTCACTCTACCAACCGGGACCGGCGCAGGCGCTTGTAGTTGCTATCGGCGCCCTCTTCATCGTACTGATTACAGTCTGCCTGCAAGACACCCTGGGAAGAATCTGGCGGCTGCCGGTGCTGGGTCTACCGTATGTTTTAACCGGCTATCTCTTTTTGCCTATTGCCGCGCATCTGGGACTGGCGCCGCTGGTGCTGACACCACAGGGCCAGCTCTCCATCCTGCACATGATCGCCCCGCCGTTTATCCCCCTAGACAGTCCACTAAATCTCTTCGCCCCGCTGGGCTCACTCTATTTCAACGGCACTCCCATTGGTGGCATGCTGGTCTTTATCGCCTTCGCCCTCTCATCGAGATACCTGGCCCTTTTAACCCTGGCTGCCGGGGTGATCTGCGCGGTCTTTCTCTACTACAGCCAGGGTCCGGCCTACAGCCAGACTTCCATTTTCTCCGTCCTGCCGCTGCCTCTGCTCATTGCACAGATGAACGGCATTTTGACCGCCGGTGTCATAGGCGGGCTCTACGCCGTGCCGTCGCCGCGCAGTATTGTTGTCGCCCTGGGCTCAGCCCTCATGGCCTGCTTGCTCACACTCTTTATGCAGCACAGCTTCCTCAGCGCCACCCTGCCACCCCTGGCCCTGCCCTTTGTCCTTTCCATCTATATAACTGTGCTGGGACTGGGCGCAAACCGTGGCGGACCGTGGCTGAGATTCTGGCTGCTCTCCCCGGCCCTGCCCGAGCAAAGTCTTGAGCGTCTGACCGTAGCCAAAGCGCGGGGCATCGATCTGCACAGCGTGGCCCTCACAAGCCCGGTCACCGGAGTATGGACTATCTACCAGGGCTTCGACGGTGAGCACACCCATCAGGGTCCGTGGCGCTACGCCCTTGACCTGATACAGACCAAAAACGAAAAGAGTTTTGCCAATGACGGCAGCGTGCTGACCGACTACTACGCATACGGCAAAGCTGTCCTGTCTCCAGACTGGGGCACGGTCGTCCGACTGAACGGCTCCTGCAACGACAACAAACCAGGCGAACTGGACTTGATCAATAACTGGGGTAACTACATCATCATCGCCCTGGACTCGGGCGCCTACGTCATGCTCGCCCACCTGCAAAAGAGCAGCACCAGAGTCAGTCTGCACCAGCGCGTAGCACCGGGGCAGATGGTGGCACTCTGCGGCAACTCCGGTCGTTCGCCGCAGCCGCACCTGCACATACATGTGCAGAACACCGCCGAGCCGGGCGCACCAACAGTGCCTTTCCACCTCTGCCCGGTGCAGGTCGGTCAAGCAGATGGCGAAATTTATCAACTAAACGCAGTCCCCAGAGAAGGAGAAACAATCTCGGCCACCGCGCGCAACGCCGCTCTGGCACGCGCTCTGAGACTGAAGGTGGGACATTGCTTCGACTATGATGTGACGACTGCCAATCAAAGCTCGCGCAGACAGCTGGCTGTGCAGGTTGATATCGGCGGACAGTTTTATCTGGAATCACAATACCAGAGCAAGAAAAATATTCGGCCGCGCGTGGCATTTGCGGCAAGCGAGGATCTGGTGGCATTTTTTGAGCGCAACAATCAGGCCGATCCCTTCCTCGACGCTTATGTCCTGGCTCTGGGATTGACACCACTGGCGGAGGGCAATCTGTTGTGGTGCGATAAAGTGCCGCTCGACCTGCTGCCGACATCCACTTTCACAAAATGGTTCTGGGCCCTCTTGCATCCTTTCAGCCCCTGCATCGACAGCAGCTACACCCGGCACTGGGACCCCTCAGAAATGCTCTGGATACAAAAAGGGGTGCACCGCCTGCCATTGCCCGGACCATTTAAGCGCCTGGAATGGAGAACCGAAGCGCATCTCTCCGAACTCAGCGGAGTGCTGGCGATAGCGCTGACTGATGCCGCAGGCAACGAACTCTTGACGGCCCGACTTGATGGTTATAGCCTGAGGGCCGATAATGGCATTCCCGAGATGATTCTCAGCCACCAGTAAATCAAGCAGGCGGAATTTTGACTTCAGCACCGGAACAAAAGCCTGTAGAACAATCCGAAGCGGCGGCCGCGGAACTGCACAAGGCCGGCACCAGCCCCAAGATGCTCTATATGGGCTCGACAGTGGTGGTGGCCGCCAGTCTGCATTTTGCCGGTCAATGCACAATGCAGGCCAGTGCCGTGATTTTGCTGGTCTTTCTGCTTCTGGGCAAATACATTTTTAACGACAGCCGCATCAAGGAAAAGAAAATAGCTCTGGCCCTGCTGCAACTACAGGCCGGCAACTATGAGCAGGCACGAATAAGTCCGGACGATCCGGACCTCGACGATGCCCTCAAGAGTCTGGCCGCAAGTCTGGCCGAGCTCGATCGCGGCCAGAGGAAATGGGTAGCCGACACATCACACGAATTGCGCACCCCGATTGCGGTCTTGCGCGCGCAGGTAGAGGCCTTTCAAGACGGTGTGCAGCAGGTTACGCCCCGCAATCTGGAAGTGCTGCACAGTGAAATCATGGCCCTGAGCAAACTGGTGGACGACCTGCACTGGCTGGCCAAAAACGATGTCGGCCAGATCAAGCCGGCGGCGGTGCCGGTAGACATCAATCAAAGTTTGCAAGACGTGCTTGAATCTTTTGAAGAAAGGCGTGCCGCCAAAGCCATCAATCTGGAAAACAAAGTCCCGAAAGAGACAAAGATTGTAGTCAACGCCGATGCGTCGCGCATCCGCCAGGTCTTGACCAATGTCATTGAAAATTCTCTGCGCTACACAAATAAGGGCGGCACACTGAAAATCGCCCATCAAATAAGTGAGTCGGAAGTAAAACTATTTTTTGACGATACGGAACCGGGCGTCGAGCCCGAAATTTTGCCCAAGATTTTTGACCGTTTCTACCGGGCAGAATCATCCAGAAGTCGCACCCTGGGCGGCTCTGGTCTGGGTCTGGCCATTTGTCTGAACAATATGCAACTGCTGGGCGGCACCATCGAAGCCAGGCCTTCGGATATGGGCGGCCTGCAAATAATACTGACACTGCCGGCGATGGCAGAGACAAAGTGAGCCAGAGGATATGACCGAGAAACCTTTCCATGTCTTGATTGTCGAAGACGAGCTGAAAATAGCCGAGATATTGAACGACTATCTGACCCAGGCGGGCTTTGCCGTCACACACAAAGAAACCGGCCTGGGAGTTGTCGACCTGGTCAAGTCGGCGCCACCGGATGTGATACTACTGGACGTGATGCTGCCGGGCGTTGACGGACTGGAGATTTGCCGTGAAGTGCGCAAATTTAGCGCTGTGCCCATAATCATGGTCAGCGCCCGGGTGGAAGAGCTGGACCGACTTCTGGGACTGGAGCTGGGAGCCGACGACTATATTTGCAAGCCCTTCAGTCCACGCGAAGTAGTCGCCAGGGTCAAAGTCGTTTACCGCAGACAACGCCCCAGTCAAACCGAAGCAACGCAGGACAAGCTCTTCCAGGTAGACGAAGAGCAGGGCCGCATTTTAGCCCGGGGGACCGCCCTCGACCTGACCCGCACCGAATACCGCCTGCTGAAGCTCCTGCTCAGTCGTCCGGGCCGAATATTCAGCCGCGACCAGTTGCTCGACCTGTGCGCACAGCCAAACGAACCGGCCACAGACCGCGTCATCGACAGCCACATCAAAAATCTCAGGAAGAAGCTGGCCAAAGTTTTGCCGGATCTGGAGCTGATCCATGCCGTTTACGGTGTGGGCTACCGCTACGAGATTACAGAGCAAAAGTGAATCGCCTCTAATACGAAGATGACCAATTGTTAATACAATTCCTTGCGGCGCGGCAGCGTCCAATTTGAGCTGTCTTGAGCCCACGTCGTTAGCAGAGGAAATGTCCCGTGCAAAACAAGCATCGCACCCATTCAAACAGGAAACTCGTCTCTTCCATAGTCCTGCTGAATCAGGTGGCGATAGCTCCGGCGCTGGCCAACAGCTATCCGGCGCACGCATCTTTTGCCGCCGGGCCCAACACGCCTCAGGCACAGCCTCACTCCTTTCACAATAACGGGGCCTGGCAAACCCACGCCTCCACCCAATTTTTACCGGCAACCTTTGGCCTGGGTGTAGTTTCACTGCCCACGGCTTCGCAATCATTGCCGCTGCCTCAAGCGGCAACGCAACAGACCGCCATGCATCAGGCAAATTTGCATCAAGCGACCGTCATCAATCATGCCGCCCGTCAGTTTGCCACACACGCAGCTAATCTTCCTGCGGCCGCAGTGCCCGCACAAAACGTACAACTCGACCTGACCTCGAATAGCTCGTCCATCGTTCTGGATTCGACCCTGATCAAAAACGGATCCTCGGTCACCATACAAATGGGCGCAGGCAGTGCCACCTTCCATGTCGGCGACAAAGTCACAGCCGGCGAGCTCGTCGCCATAGAACAGGCTCAGGTGAGAACAGGACAAACAATCAAACTGGACGACCAGGGCCGTGCTACCGGCGGTACCTTTTCGCTCAATAACGTCACCAATGCCGCCGGCCTCAACGTATCGAGCGTCGTCGTCCCTAATAACGTAACAGCAATCGACAGAGTAGCAGCTCACTCGAACGTTTCTCTGAGCGGCGATCTGATCAACTACGGCTCAATAGTGGAAGTCGGTCTGCGTCATACAAACAACTCGGCCAACATTTCAGCCCAGGACATCATCAATGAAGCCGGCGGATTAATCACATCCAAATCGTTTGGTGGCTTAACCGACTTGAGCCTCACCGCCAGCCAAGATTTCACAAACATGGGGACCATCTCCAGCTCGGGCAATCTCAATATCACAGCCGGCGGCAACCTGATCAACAATGCCGCTATCAGCGCGCCCAAAGACATCAGCCTGCAATCAACAAACATAATCAACACGGGCGCAGTCGTCTCCAGCCACGGCAATATCAATCTTGGTGTAGCCGGAGATCAGTCTCTGGCTATGAACGTCAACAATACCGGCGGCACACTCAGTGCAGTCAATGGCGCCATCAATGTCCGGCAGGCCGATTATGCCGGCACGGGCAATACCAGTGTGATTGGCGGCGACTTGCTGTCAAAACAACTCAATTTAAACTCGGGCAGCGGCATGATTGACGTCAACGTCAATGAGCTTACAGGCACTGTTACTTCGCAGGGTGAAGGTGTGCATGTGCAGGCCTCCACGGACAATCTGGTGATTGGCAAACAATGCCTCGTCGGCGATCCGACATATTACAATGATTCGGGCGACATCGAAATTGCCGGTAATGTCGATGTCGGAGAAGACCTGGCCATCGTTGCAGCAGGCAACATAACTGTCGATCCGGGCGTAACATCGATATCCGCCAACAATGGTACCGACGGTAAAAACATAACAATGATTGCCGGCGCCTTTGTTGTAGGCGGGACAGGCAGCACATCAAAAGTGACGGGCGCTCCACCGGTCTCCGGCAATGCCACATCAGACATCACCATCTTGGGAGGCAATGCTACCGGCGGCAATATTTCCCTGCCGGCTGGGATCAATCTAAGCACTACGGCACCCACAGGTAAAGGCGGAGACATCGTGCTCGCCGCTTACTCGGCAGGTGGCGCCAACGGCAAAGTTACAATGTCGGTAGCCACCCAGCTCGATACAACCGGTCCTTCAGGCAGCGGTAATGTCCTGATTCTGGCGGGCGGCATTTCGGATTTTATTGGAAAAATCACTGCCAATGATGTGACGATTTCCGGTTCCCAGCCAAGCTTCATAAATCCGCTCAAGGCAGTAACCATCGATACCACCGGTGCATTCACCGGCGGCAACGCCATGGCAAGAGACTATTCGGCGACAAACGTCGGATTCATACAACTTGCCAGCGCCATCAATGCAACTGGTAATGTGAACATATCAGGGGACTGGTTGTCGGTTGCCGGAGGCAGTATCACAGCCGGCACCGGAAGCATCGTACTGACAGCCTGGGGCACAGGCAGCGGCAAAATGGAACTGGGCGGTAATGTCAAAACTACCGCTGGCGGAAATATAGTCATTGCCGGGGCACACGACGTATTATCGTCGGCTGCAGTAAAAGTCTCGACTGACTCATCAACTACCAACGCCGGCAGCATTACGATTATAGCTGGGGCCAACTTTACTGAGTCAGCCACGAGCTTGAACATCATCGGTGGAAGCAACTCTGGTGGAAATGTAGATTTGACCACCACCGGCGGCGCAGCTCTCACCGGGCTCTCGGCAAAATCATCAAACCCAGGCGGCAGCGGCGGAAATATCACCCTGGTGTCCTTCGATGACGTGAGCGTTTCAGGCCTAGGATCGAAAGTAATAACTCCAACGGCTCTGGTCATAGCGACGGGCGGCAACGGTGCCGGCAGCAACGGGGACGTCACCGTAGTAGCAGGGAACTCAGTCGGCACGGCTGCCAACAAACTGACGATAGACACTACAGGCGGTGCCAATGGCACAGGCAATATCAATCTTGCTGCAAGCTATCCACCGTCATTTAACATCGCCCTGCCGACAGCTGCAGTCAGCGTGGCACAGGTCCTGACTGGACAACAGTCGAGTGCCCCTTTCTTCTATAACTCGCTCACCACTCCCGGAGCGACGATAAAGGAAATCCACGGGGGGCCATTTACTTTCGACACTAACTTGCCTACCACTTCAAACATAGTAATCGAGTCACAGGGGCTAATAACGGTTCCAGCAGCCGGCTACTCCACACCAATGGCAGTGACGATTCTAGCCACATCGAACGCCATCAATCTGGACGGCTCGCTAACAGCCTCCGGCGGCTTGCTGCTGGCGGCGCGCCTGGGCATAGCTACGACAAGCTCTGGTCTTACACTGAGCACCTATTCAAGTACAGGCAACTCAGGAAACATGACCATAGTCTCCGGTGCCCTGTTTAGCGAAACCAACAACGCAGTCACCGTCACTGGTGCCAGCGACCTGGGTGGTGCCATAGATTTTAAAACGATGCCTCTGGCTACCTTCGAAGCCAAGTCTACAAATTTTGGAGCTAATGCCGGCAATATCAATCTTGTGGCCATGACCGGTACGCTGGTAGGCGCTCAGGAAGGAAGCATCAGCCTGCCGTCCGCAATCACCGTCAACCTCACAGCGACCGATACTCCAGGCGGCAATTTCCAGGCTGTGGCAGGCGCAACCACAGGTACCGCTATAGATGTGGGGTCAATCAACACTGTCCACACAAACGGTCCAGCAGTTGTTCCATCCGCTGCAACTCTCACGCTCCAAGCAGCTACACCAGCTATAACGCCAACCTCGACTCTGGTAATCTCGTCATCCGGCACCATTTTAAGTGGCAATGCATTCAACGCCAGCACTGCCGGCCTGCAAAATGCCACCATCGCTGCCAAAACCCTGACTACACCCGGCGGCACAATCACGATTAGCACAAACGGCAGCGTTCAGATTCAAACCCTGGATGCCGGAGGAGCTGCAAATGTCGGCAATAACGGCTCACAAGGTCACGGTGGAACGATTACGTTAACAACCGGTTCGCCGACGGACGATCTTTATATTGGAGACAACACCAAGACCAATTTTATAAACAGCATACTGGCCAACGGTGTTGCAGGAGGCATTGCAGCTTCTGGCGGCACGGTTAATATAGCCGTAAATTCAGCCAAGAATTTGATCATTTCAAACCCCAACGCCATCCAGTTTGACGCCACAAGCGCTCCAAGCGGTAAAGGTGGAAATCTCACACTTGCGGACAAACTTGGCACCATTAACTTCGGCCCGCTTACCGGCCTCGATTCTAATAGCAGCAATGCACCATTGGGTGGACTGATCTCCATAACAGCCAAAGACTTCACCTGGGACAGTAAAGGCAAGGGTACGCCATTCACTATCGACACCAGCGGTGGATCCAGTGCAGCCGGCGATCTGTACGTAGAAAATCTCGGAACAACTGTTTATTCAATTGGTCCAAGCACCTCAAAAACAGCTGACTTCAGTTTTATTGCCGAAGGTGGCAACGCTAATGTGACTTACTTAAGTAAAAATGCCGCTGTGAATTTGGACGGTGCAGGTTTTGACGTAACGTCAGCGGGTAGTCTGCAGGGCAGCCGAATTTTCATCACGGCTCTTGGCATTCACAACGCGCAGGGACCTATAGTTTTGGATGCCAGTGCTGCCACCGGAAGCGGAGGCACGGTTCAAATTACGGACCTTGCTAACGAAAATATTGTCATTGGTACCGGCGCAGGCAGTTTCCAACTCAGTGCCCAGGGTGGCTCCGCCGGTGTCGGCGGTACGATAGTAGTCAATGCAAAGGGATCGATGATTGTGGATCCATCGCAAATTGACGTTGGAACCACAAAAGTAGGCGCCCACGGCGGCTTCGTCGACCTGGAAGCCGGCTCTACGCTACTCGTCAACGGTAATTTCAGCCTCATTAATGGCGACCTGAAGCTTGTGTCGAATTCAGCGACACCATTCACCGTTGGCGGTACCAAACTGACCAATGGCATTACCGGCACTATTTCGGTGGGAACAACAGGATCATCTGTAATTATTCAAAATCTGGGTGGGGCACTCATCAACAACGATTTCATGGATGCCTCGACTATCAGTCTTTCGGCCAATGGGCCACTCACAGTCAATTCAGCACTCGGCAGCGGCACTACAGCAAAAGTGACTCTTGTCTCCGGTAAGGGAGGGGCCGTCACAGCTACAAAAGCCGCTATTCAAACCGTCAATGCACAGTTCTCATCGGATACCGGAGCTATAACTGTTTCTAAGCTCAACGCCACCCAGGTCGGCGCTGTCACCGATAACGCAGCAAAAACGGCTGTGGTAGCGATCACAAACATCAATACGACGGCTCTAGATATAAGCTCGGCGCAGGGTTCAAAAATCACCATTGTTACACCCGGTAATCTCACGTCATCAGGCGCCATATCAGGTGGGCCGGTGACTCTGACTTCCACCGGCAAGACAGGGACGACAATAAATCTCGGCGGCAGCGTAAACTCCACTGGTCTTGTCACAGTGACCGCTCCTGGTGCCATAACTTTCAAAAGTAATCTCAATGGAGACCTTGGGGTTAAGGTGTCAAACAAAGATGCCAACGCCGATATCAACTTCATCAATAACGGCACAATAAATACGCTGGCTGCCGGAGCCATCACGATTACATCTGGCGGCGGATCAATCAATCAAAACAGCGGTACCGTCATGAATGGTGCCAAAACGATAACCCTTACCGCAGCAAAGGGTACGATAACGCTGGGTGGAGCCGGTGGCGGCGTTCTCGATCCGCTGGCCCTGACGGTCTCCGCACTGAAGGGCATCACTGTAGCAGGTGCCTTGACAGTAACAAACTCCATTGCACTGAAAACCACAAGCACGGTAACCAATGGAGCCACCATCGTCCTCAATCAGGGCATTAATGTTTCGAGTTCCAAAAGCACACTGACGATAACCTCAGGCTCCAACAGCTCCATCGACGATTCAACGTCGCCATTTGGATTGAGTCTGAAAGCCGGCACCGTCACTCTGGCCGGAGCTGCCGGCGTTAATCTGACAACGACCGAAGTAACGGCTACGACCAAAACACTGACTGTGGGCTCGACCAAAGGCGGAGTCACCGAGCAGGGTCTCTCAGCCACCCTGGGCAGTGTGGTGGTAAGTTCCTTCTCCAGCATGGTGCTGAACGGACCGATCATTGCCGGCACATCAGTGACGGCGAAGACAGTCGATACAAAGAATAGTGCCGACATATTCTTACACCACAACATTACAGCCGGCACCGCCGGCAGCATCACGCTAACCGCGGTAGGACAGGGCGCCGTAATAACATCCGGTACTAAAATCAACCCGACTCTCCAGGCGGGCACCCTCACCTTGACCGGATCTACGGGCGTTGACCTTTCGTTTGGCGTAAACCTGATCTCTACAAGCAAGGTCATCACCCTGACAGCAGCAAAGGGCGACGTCTCAATGAACTTCAACGGCAAAGTGGACGCTGCCACCAACCTGACAATCTCTGCTCTCAATGTGACATCATCGGCTCCAATCAAAGCCGTCGGTCCAATAGTTATGACAGCGACCGACAAGGTTAATGGACAGATTTCACTGAGCAATAATATTCAGGCGACCGGCCCCGGCTCGAAAATCACATTGACTGCAAATGCATTCTTTAACAACGCCTTCCAAAACAAGGGGGGCACCATAACGGCCGATGGAGCCCTGACCATCAAAGGCGCAACGGGCGCGGTGACAAATACCGGCACAATACAATCCAAAACCGGCGCCATCAGCATAACCGGCTCGGACTATGACGGCACAGGCGGCACGGTGCAGGCAGGCACAAACGTCACCATCACAGGCGTCGGCAAAGATGTGACCAATTTTGTGACGGTCGGCAATACCTTTACAGACAACGGCTCAATTTTGGTTAAGGGCGCCGGTGGCACAGTGGGTACATCCAGCGGTGTCTTCATGAAAGCCAACGCCACAGACATCAAAACTAAAACCAACATCGTCGTGAACAACACCAACACCGCTGTCGGCAAAATCAACATTGATGGCACACTGTGGACCGTTGCCATGGATGCGGCCAAGGCAAACGGCAACATCACCATTGCAGTCGGTACAGTACCGACAACGGGCAAAAACCCGATCGCCACAGGCGATATCCCCAATATCACAGTCAGTCACTCGGGTACACCTGGACAAGTCTTTGGCGGCGTGACGGCCAAGACAGGAGGCATAGTCGGCAGCGGTCCCGGAAACGCTACACTCTCCACTGTCAATTCAGCAAATGTAATTCTCAATACTCCAAGCGCAGCAAATCCCATCACCTTTGCACAGGGCTCTACCATCCTGGCAGATCCACCGCCGCCCTCCACTGCGGCGGTTCAAGCCGTGGCAGCGATTCAGCTCCCGTCAATTGCGCGCTCCACGACGCAGCTAACAGCTGTCACTTCTGACCCAATCCAATCAGTGCAAGCGATACCGATCCCTTCTTTATCGAGTCTTGGCAATGCAACCCAACCGGGTGTAGCACCATTACTCGGCGGCGTCACTGTTTATCAAATGAGCAACCGCACCACTTCCGGTGATGGATTTAACGCGATGGTAGGCTCAACCACCTACGGAAGACGCTCAGCCACCGGATATGGCCCGGGCACGGCGTGGATTTCGGATACTGAACTTGTGGGCGGCAAAATCCCGGCGGCACTTCAACAGAGCGCCGGTGAAAGCCAGCTAGACACCGGCGCATTACTTGTTGCTTCGGATTCGGACAGCGTCGTCAAAACGGCGCTGGGCAACATTGCCATCAAAGCCAGGTCGCTTGTTTTGGTGCTGAAATTCTCAGGCGGACTTGCGGTCTACAACCTGCACGATACGAGCAAAAACGCCGTACAGCTGGAAATCGGCGGACAGACCACGGCCATTCAACCGGGCCGAAGCGTCATTGTCGCTACTGGCCAACGCAAACGTTTCGAGGAGATCAATCCAGCCCAGCTCATCTGCTACGGCCCTCTGAAAGAATCGAATCTTGCATCGGATCTGAAAGTTTTCCACGGAGAATTCTCGCTACCGTCGGCAATCAACGCCGTACCCTCACTGCGCAATTTGCTCAATTCAGGCAATGCAAGAGACAGAAAGCTGGCTGAACAATTCCTGAAAACAACTTCGATCATGATGCAACTGCGCGGTAACACGACTAACTTCCGCCAGGTGTTGAAGCCGCAACTAACAGCGTGTAATCAGTAAACACGAAAATCGAACCAACAAAAAATGAAACATTTGTTTCGCGAGATATTTCAGCACATGCTTCGCAAGAAGCATTTGGAGCTCTATGTCGAGATTTATACCGACAAATGTATTGATGCTTCATTTCTGGAGAATCTCTTGTCAGGACGGACGGACGTCCGCGTCCATCGCCCGGAAAACGACCCCGATAGCCTCCAGATCCACGAGCTCACCGCTAAGGGCAAGTTGAAGCCCGGACTTGTCGTTACATGCCCAGCAGAACTGATTGAAGATTTTGTGCCTCGCTCAATCTCGCAAGTTATGGAATCGCCGAAATGGCATCTGACCATCCATACGATGGAAGGATGTGCACCTCATATGTCGGCCCTTTTAGAAACTATGTATCGAGCGGCCGCAGAAGAGGGCAACGGTTTTGCAGTTAATTCAGCAACAAACGCAACTATTTTTCAAAGCAAAAATATGAAGCCGGCCGGGCCGCAATCACAGGTATTACTAGCGGGCGAAAAGCCGCAAATAGAGATTAAATGGTGCATACCAGGTGATGCGGACCCTGAGAATTTTATACCAGCGGTAATAGCACTGTGGAGCGAGATTGAACCTCGTTGCCTTCCCACTCACTTCGGCAGCACCCAGCCCTATCGGTACAGGGCACAAGCCGAAAACATGGACCCATTTTTTAGATACATCAAGGAACACAAACAGGGACTCGTTTTCTGGCGCAGCACACTTCCTGTCGTTGACGGGTACTTTTCCCGTGCCGCAGACGACTCAAAATGGAAGGTGCTGCCGGCCCGATACGCGAGGTATCACTCAATAACACTATCAATTCACAGCGAAGCATTAACGACGGAACCGGAATTGCTTGCAACGGTCGAAACACTTATTCAACGCACAGCAAAATTACTCGACGCATTCTTTGCCTCTGCCATTCTGAAGCGTTACGAACCACAGGCAAGAGGCCACCAAGCGCAACATATTCTAGACAATTACAGCCTGACTTTTGGTCCCTGGTGGGTGGGTCTTTCACCGCTTCCTGTATGGCTAGCCTGGTATGGCCGTCAGTACTACCCGTTTGTCAAAGACGCCCTAGTTAACTGCCCGGGAGCAAGAACGATAGATGGTCAAAATATTTTCCTGAAGCTGTCAGACCAGCCGCTAAATCTGGATGAACTCAAGCAAGTCTTTCCCACGCTGCCGCAGGAACTAATTAGTCCTGAAGTGACAAGGTCGACCCCTATCGGCTCTATCGCCTCAAGAGCATACGCGCCGGCTCAATTCATACCACCACTCGACATGACAACAAGCAAATAGCGCTATTTCATCCAGCCATGAGCATTTTTCGTGTCAGAATACGACAGGAAAACACTAGCCCCCACGTCAGCGAGTACCCGAGCAATTACTTCCGCCAACATCAAGTTGACCGCGACCTTGGCGCTAGCCGCTTCTTTTCTCGTCGCCTGCGCGGGCTCGTCGAATTCAGCGCACAATGCCGACGGCAGCAAACGCCTGACCATCGCCGTGGTGCCCATGGGTACCACCGATGAATACTGGAAAATGGTCCACGCCGGCGCTGTCAAAGCCAGCAAAGAACTGGGCGTGGACATCATCTGGCAGGGGCCCATCCGCCGCGATGATCGCACCTCACAAATTGACGTGGTCGAATCTCTAATCGTGCGCGGTGTGGACGGACTGGTTCTGGCGCCGGTCGACAACATGGCCATGCGCGGACCGGTCGAGGACGCCAAACGCAGCGGCGTGCCCACCGTCATTATCGATTCCGACCTTCAGAGCAATAGTTTTGTCAGCTTCATTGCCACAAACAACAACAAAGGCGGCGCCATGGCCGCGGACTACCTGGCCAAACTATTGAACTGCAAGGGCAAGATTGCTCTTTTGCGCAATGTCGAAGGCAATGCCAGCACGGATCATCGCGAGCAGGGATTTCTCGATCAGATAAAGACCTACCCCGGACTGGAAGTAGTCAGCTCCAACCAGCACGCGGGAGCCACAGCAGAATCAGCCTACAAAGCCAGTGAAAACCTTCTCGCCAAGCTGCGCACCGCCGACGGTAAACCGGGCGTTGATGGCATCTTCTGCCCCAATGAATCATCGACATTCGGCATGATGCGCGCACTGCAAGATGGAGAGCTGGCGGGCAAGATTCATTTTGTCGGCTTCGACTCATCGAAGAAATTGCTGGCGGCCGTGTCGAAGGGCGACATCGACGGCCTAATCGTGCAGGACCCGATGCAGATCGCCTATCAGGGCGTGGCAAGAATTGTCGATTATCTCGGCAAAAAAGAAGTCCCGCCGCGCATCGATATACCGGCAACACTGGTGACAAAAGACAATTTAGAAAAGCCGGAAATACACGCACTGGTCGCCCCAGATCTTGCCGCCATGTTGGGGGAGAAATGACCGAACTACGCATGCAAGTGACGGGAGCAAGGGTGCGTTTCGGCGGCACCCAGGCCCTCGACGGCGTGGACCTGGCTGTCTATCCCGGCGAAGTCCTGGCGCTCATCGGAGAGAACGGTGCCGGCAAAAGCACCCTGATGAAAGTGCTATCAGGGGCGGTGCGTCCTCAAGAAGGCTCGATGCTCCTCGACGATCAGGTCTACGCCCCGCAAAATCCCCGCGAAGCACGCGAACGCGGCGTGGCCATGATCTATCAAGAGCTGGCTCTGGCTCCAAGCCTCAGCGTCTACGAAAACATATTCCTCGGCGTGGAAGCAACGCGCAATGCATTGCTGGACAAAAAGCAAATGAGGGATCGTGCCAACACAGCTCTGCTTGAGCTGGGACACAAAATCGACATCAATACAAAGGTCAACTCCCTCTCCATTTCCGACCAGCAACTGGTAGAAATCGCCAGAGCAAGTGCCGCCTCAGCGAAGGTGCTGATTCTCGACGAGCCCACCTCCAGCATCACCAGCAAGGACGTAGAGCGACTCTTCACCCTGATTCGCAAACTAAAAGAACAGGGGCAATCGATAATCTACATCTCGCACTTCCTGGAAGAGCTGAAAGAAATCGCCGACCGCTACGTCATCCTGCGCGACGGCAAGAGCGTTGACAGCGGCCTGATCAAAGATGTGACCAAAGACGATATTGTCTCCAAGATGATCGGCCGTTCGCTGGAAAGTCTCTATCCACGCTCGCCGCACACAACCGGTGAAACGATCGTGCAGGTCGACAACCTCACCGGTCTGACCAAACTCAAAAGCGCCTCCTTCAGCCTCAACCGCGGCGAAGTGCTGGGCATCTTCGGCTTGATTGGCTCCGGTCGCACCGAGCTTTTGCGCGCGATATTCGGTCTCGATCAAATCAAATCCGGCGATCTCAAAGTCGCTCTCTATCAGGGCAAATTTAGCCCGGCCGACAGGTGGCACCAGGGGCTGGGCATGGTCAGTGAAGACCGTAAGGGCGAAGGCCTTTTGACGGCCCTGTCCATCGCACAAAATCTTGTATTGCCGGTCGGCCTGAAAGAAACCGCCCACTATCTCAGCCCGGCTAAAGTGAAAGCAACTACAAAGCGCTGGATTGAAGATCTATCCATCAAGTGTCAGGCACCGGAGCAAAAGATTGGTGACCTGTCCGGCGGCAATCAACAGAAAGTCGCGCTGGCCAGGCTGCTGAACAACAGCGTCGACGTGCTCCTGCTGGACGAACCGACCCGCGGCATTGACGTCGGCTCCAAGAGACAGATTTACGAACTCATAGACAAACTGGCCCTGCAAAACAAAGCGGTGCTTATCATCAGCAGCTATTTGCCGGAGTTGCTCGGCACCTGCGATCGCATCGCGGTGATGAGTAAGGGGCGGCTGACTAAGGCAAAGTTGGTAGCTGATGTGACCGAGCACGACATCATGTCCGAAGCCATTGCAGTCGAAAGCGATCAATCAGATGGAGAAAACGATGAAGCCAAACATTGATCCAAAGGTCATGGCCATGCTCAATAAATTTATGCCGATCACCGCTCTGGTTGTCGTTTATATAATCTTCTCCATCCTCGCCCCGCAGAGTTTCACCAGCGGCAGAAACCTCGCCTTGATTGTGCGCCAGACCACCATCGTCGGTATCACAGCCCTGGGTATGACACTGGTGATAATCAGCGGCGGCATTGATCTCTCGGTCGGCTCCATCGTCGCGCTCGTCACCGTAGTCGTCGCCTGGATGCTCGATCACAATGTCTCGCCGATTCTTGCAGCAGCCGCTGCATTGCTTGTAGGCTCACTTTGCGGCGCAGTCAACGGCACGCTGATCACGCGCTTGAAGCTTGTTCCTTTTATCATTACCCTGGGCACACTGCTGATTTTCCGCGGCCTGGCCAAAGGTGTAGCCGGTGAACAAAAAATCGACGCCCCACTGAGTTATCTCAACGAACTCCTGGCCGCACTCAAACCGGAACAGGCCTGGATGATTGTGCCGCCCGGTGTCTGGATCTTGATACTGCTGGCCATTCTTGTCACCCTGATGCTCAACTACACGCGCTTTGGTCTGCACACTTTTGCAGTCGGTGCCAACGAACAGGCGGCCAGACTGTGCGGGGTCTCGGTCGAAAAAACCAAACTGGCGATTTACACACTGAGTGGAATGTTTGCCGGATTTGCCGGACTGATGCAATTTGCCCGCCTCACCGTGGGCGATCCAACCGTAGCCGCAGGACTGGAACTCGACGCCATAGCCGCGGTGGTCATCGGCGGCGGCAGCCTGGCGGGCGGTGAGGGCTCGGTCTCGGGCACGATGATAGGCGCCCTGATAATGACCGTCATCCGAGCAGGATGCACACAGATGGGCCTATCAAATTGGGTGCAGGAAATGGTCACAGGAGCCATTATTATCGGCGCTGTCGTACTCGACCGGATGCGCCACAAAAAGACGACCTGAATTGGGGCAAATTAGGGTCACGGACATAAAATTTTGGGGTGTTTTCCCCACTGACAGACCGTCTTGGGGATGCGACTATAAAGCTCCCCCTCCGTGAGCCAGTGAAATTATGGAATCGTCTCTTTTTGGCGGCCCTGAAAAATACTCTCCCTCCGCAGAACAGGCGGCCGTGGCAGCGGCAGTCTTAGGCACCGCGGCCCTGGTCATTGCCACCCGCGGCCGCGAAATCGGCGCCATGGCGACGGCAGTGCAGGAAACAGGCTGGCTGCCGAAGTTTTCCGGCAGACTCTTGAGTGCAGCGGCGAAGAAAGATTCAAACGCCATCTTTATGGAAGCCGAAGGGCACGTGACCTCGACAGCGGTCAAGACCGAAAGCGCCGGCATCCCGTTTAGCCGCTCGGCCGCCGACCAGGCCAAACACGAAGAAGCAGACCGCATGCGCGAAATCGCATACAAAGCCAGCGATAGAGATGCGGTCGCCCGAGAAAAGGCCAGCGCTACCCTGAAAGCCATGGAAGAGCGCGGCGAAACAGCAATGCATCCCGTGACCGGACAGCCGCTGACACCCAATGAGCGCTACTATAATGCCTATATCGACGCATTGCCCCGGCCCAAGACCGTGGAATTTGCCGAGGACGGCAAACTTATGCCCGGCATCTATCGTATGTCCTTCCAGGACTTCAAAGCACAGTTTGGCATCGGCGAACGCCGCGAGCGCCTCCTGGGTAATTTCGAACAAGCGCTCCGGGCCCTGAAAGTAGCGGGTGTTGAAGAAGTGCATGTCGGCGGCAGCTTTGTCACAAAGAAGGTAGCGCCGCATGACATAGACTTTTTGTGGGACGTAAACGGCAAGCCCTTCGACCGGGAAGTGCTGCGCTGGCACGACTACGGCGCACTATTGCAGCACGATAGCGGCGCCCTGAAAAACAAGGGCCTGCAGATGATGATCACCCCTCCGGAAAACGGCACCTACAAAGGCATGCAAAATTTCTTTGCCCACGAGCGTATGAGCTGGCCCATGCGCCGCCGCGGGGTGTGGAGCACGGGTGGTATGAACATCCCCAAAGGCCTGGTTGAACTCGACCTGAAAACTTTGCCAAAATGGTTGCCGGAAGGGGCATAAGTAGAGCAGAGGTTCTATTTATGAAAAAACACACCGCTCTAGTAGTTGCCATGCTCGCATTGAGCCTGCTGCCGTTTGAGTTTTTAGTCGCCCCCAGCCCGGCCTGTGCGGAAACAGAGGCGGGGCTGGAAGCGCCCATGAATGTCAGGGCGGGACGTCATCGTGGCCGACACAGACTCCGTATGCAAGGTGGCATGAACGGCGGGCAGCGGCAAAATTTGACGCCAGAACAAAGGCAACAGAGGAAAGAAGCCCGACGTCTGCGCCGCCAGCAAAAGATGGCCCAGAGAGGCATGGGCGGCATGAATGGAGCGGGTGGCATGGGCCACCACAAGCACAGACACATGAATCAACCAGGACAAGGACCGCAGCCGACGCAGCCATAACCAGGTAACCTATCATGCTTCAAGAGCTCAACGACTGGCCAAGGGCGTACTTCGAGCGTGCCGACGGCAATCCCATGCTGTTCTATGTCGTCTTTGGTGAGTTTGCAAATTTGCCCGAAGTCTCTAGTTCCAGGTACCGTACAGAAGGTGTTTTCCCTGGTCTAAAACTTACGCACTGCTCACAAGCCGACCAGCAGGACGTGCTGGATGACTTCAGAACAGGCTACGTCTGGCAAGAATTTTGTCATGAAACTCCTGAGCTCACCAAAGCTGTCGCTGACGCGCGGGAATGTCTGATACTTAGCGGAACATTGGATGATCAGGTCAATCTCAATTACCTTCGCGACAGCATCGGACTGCTCACATTTCTCATTGACCATGGCGGTATTGCCATATCAGATCCACAAATGTTTCGCTGGTGGGCGCCCAACGACTGGAAAACTGAGGTCTTCGAGGCGGACGGTGCAGTCGCGCTAAGTCATGTAGCAATCCTGGTATCGGAAGAATCGGAACCGGGATTCAACTGGTGGCACACGAGAGGTTTGCGCAAATTCGGCAGACCGGACCTTTCGGTTCACATGGTTTCGCAAGAATTCGAAGGTGCAATTAAAGACTTGTTTGAGAGATTTATCGAATTTCAGGCCCTCGGCGGCATTATTGCAGAAGGACAGGAAATACGCATGAAAGCCCTCCCGGCAGGCATGGTTTGCCGTCATGGAGGCAGTTTGGAAGACACTAACTTCAACAATGTGCATGTAGAAATATCACCTCCGATGTCGGCCCCCGGAACCAAACATTGATGGTTAGCCAACGTCAACAAATAATTGATGAAATACAAGCTCTCGGTCTTTCAAATAGCAAGCTCGTATTAGATTCTCTGCGCCCGGCCATTCGGGTAATCGCTTCCAAAATCGACATCAACGACCAGGAGATTGGCTCGTCGCGATTTGCCCTGATTCCGGACCTACCAGATTCCATAGAATGGCCCAGCTGGAGCGTTCCGGAGACAAATTGCAGCTTTGAACAGTATATAAAAAATCACCCCTCTCCCATTCCATTGGATTTCATCGCCCAAATAAACATGGCCGATTTGCAATCATTCGAAGCGGCAGCGGAACTACCCCAAAGCGGAATGCTCTATTTCTTCTATTTGTCATTTTGCGGCCCCTCTGGCTTTGATCCAACGGATAGAGGTGGATTCAAAGTAATCTTCTACGATGGTCCAATGGATTTGCTGCGGCGGCGCGAACCGCCAGAGGGGTGCTTTAAGGACTATGCGCCCTGCGCCCTTAAATTTGATGAGCGCTGGACACTAAGCAATACCTTAGAGCTACCGGAACCAGACGCAACCGTGTACCACGACTTCTATTTCGATAGCAGTTTTAGTGAAGCGGGCGACCAAATTTTGGGTCAACCATATACCTTACAAGGGGCAATGGAGTTGCAATGCCAGCTCACAAGCAACGGATGCAACACCGGTGATGCAACAGGCTACTCGGCTGAAAACCTGGAAAGGTTTGGCGCCGGTGAAAGAGACTGGCGCCTCTTGCTTCAAATCGACTGCAGCGATGAAGCTGATTGGACATGGGGCTGTGGCGACGGCTTAGTCTATTTCTGGATCAGGAAACAAGATCTGCTGGCGCTAAATTTTAACGATGTGTGGTTACACATGCAGTGCTCTTAGCTCAGAACCGCGCTTCCACCGGCCCCTTAAGCAATCCATCAATCTCGGCAATCGCCTGAGCATTATTTTTAAAAAGCACCGCGTGCATGCCCACACCTCGTGCGGCCTCCACATTCACTTCCACGTCGTCTAAAAAAACAGTCTCATCAGTCGGCACACCAACTCGCTGACAGGTCAGCAAATAAATAGCCGGGTCCGGCTTGCAGATATGCACCTCGTGCGAATAGATAATCAGATCCGCCATATCATCCATGCCATAGCGCAACTGTTCCTTCTCGCGCGCACCGATAAAGCTATTGCTGAGGATTGCCGTCCGGTAGCGGGGGCGCAGACCGCGGAAGTAAGCGACCAATTCTTGATTCAACTGCCCCAGATACTCCGTCCAGAGATCGGTGAGCAGGTCATCGAGTTGGGCGGGAGTCAGGTTGAAAGTCTCAACAAGCCCGCGGCGAAACTCAATTTCAGAAATTGCGCCGATGCTGCCGGCGCGAAATAGCTCTGCCGATCGCTCTGCAAATTGCCCCGGCTGCAAGCCCAGTATAGCCTCCCACCGCCCGGGCCAATCAGTCCTCGTCGAGACTTCAAGGACGCCACCGACATCAAAGACAACCGCGCGGATATTCATCGGCCTAGAGCCCAACCACAGCGGCCTGAGCCATAGTCATGATTTCATCCAGGCGCTTGCCGTGACCGGGTTCGGGCAGCCGAGAATTAGTCAGATAGGTAAAGGACACGCCGCTGTGCGGATCGGCAAATGAATAGGAAGTACCCACACCACCATGACCAAAGACGTCAGGATGGGCAATACTGGAGAGTCCACGAATGGTCGGAGTCTTACCCCGGAGATGCACTCCCAGAGCACGGTGCATTGGCGCACCGAAGAATTCATCAGGTCTATCGCCGGTATGATTGGTGGTCATATACTGCACCATCCGCGGTGACAGTATACGCTTGCCCCGCAATTGACCAAGACCAATGAGCATCTGGTAAAACAGGGCCACATCACGGGCGGTGGCATAACAACCGGCGCCGGGCATGCCGGAGAGATAAAAGGCGGTGTTGTCAAACTCGTCGGAGCGCTTATGCTCAGCCGCTTTCAAGCCATCGCCCTCACAGTAATAAGAGCCGGCCAGCCGCTTATGCTGGTCCTCGGGCACCCCGACATACATATCGCTCAGACCCAGTGGCTCGATTACTTCGCTGGCAATAAACTTGCGGAAGTCCTGGCCCGTTACAGCCTCGATCAAAACTGCCTGTACCCAGTGCGCCGCATAAGAGTGGTAAAAGACTTTGCTGCCCGGTTCAAAATCGAGGGGGAAATCACAGACTTCTTTCTGCAAAAGCTTATGATCGGCCCAGGCCGCTTCAGTCACCATGGCGTTGGGGAAGCCCGCCTGATGCGTGAGCAAATGAAAGGCGGTGACGCCTCCTTTGCTGTGCTTTGAAAACTCAGGTATGTAATGGGCCACGGGGAAATGCAAATTTAAAAGTCCACGCTCGGCCAGTATCAGCAAAGCGGCCGATGTAATTGGTTTGGTTTGCGAGTACAGTAACCAGAGAGTCTGGGCATCGGCGGCAACCGGCGCGGCACCATCCTGCGCCAGTCTGGCAACGCCAAAGACCCGCTCAGCAATGACTTCGCCGCCGCTGGCCATGGCTACGGCCGCACCAGGATATTTACCTTCGGCGATGTCCGCGTCGATGCGGGCATACAATCTTTCCAAACGTTTCTTATCAATCACGATTTAGTTTCTTCGTCGACTTTCTTGCGCGGAGCAAACAGATAAAGGATAAGGCAGACAGCCGTCGCCAGAGAGACAGTATATTTTACCTCCGGCGCAATGTCAGTGCGAGGAGAAATAAAGCCCTCAATCGTGCCGGCGATAAGCAATAGAAGTACACAACCGGCGAAGAGCTTAAAAGCGGGCCGTGCAGCCATGCGCAAGGCATCGATACGTTTGTACTGACCGGGGAAAAGCATCGACTTGCCGATAAGCAGACCGGCCCCACCGGCTATAAAGATTGCGGTAAGTTCAATCACGCCATGACCGGCCACAAACGCAGCCAGTCGCCCGGCCATGCCGTAGTCCTGACACACACCAAATACGGTGCCGATATTCATGCCGTTGAAAGCGAGCACGACCAGAGTGCCGATGCCAAAAGTTATGCCCATGGCAAAAGCCAGGATCGTCACTTTGATATTGTTGGTGGCGATAAAACTGGCCACCGCCGGACTGTAATCCTGGGCAGAATCAGTCCACATCTTGTGCTGCTCGATCAGATGCCATTGCTCATCGGGCACCAGGGCGTGTCCGGGAGTGATCTCCATCTGGCCGAAGTGCGCGTCCAGCACGGCTTCCCGATAACAACCGAGAGCCGGAATCATAAAAACGATAAAGGCCGCGACCACGTAGAGGATGTAAGACTGGACCAGTTCGGGAAAGCCATGGGCAAAAAAGTTCCAGATGTCCGAAAGTCTATTGCGCCTATTTTGATAAACTTGATTATGCGCTCGGACAACAAGGTTATTCAGATAAACCTGGACCTCACCGCTGAGCTTCATCGCCCGGGCCCTCGACAGGTCAGCAGAGGTAGCCCGGTAAAGACGACCCAACTCCTGTAGCTGATCGCGTTCAAGTCCCTTCAGGCCGTGACCATCGACAATCTTGAGGAGATCCTCTAGTTTTTGCCATGACATCCGGCGAGTCTTAAGCCAGCGTTCTACGTTCATCAGCTATCCAGTAAGGGATCCATGCACCAGCCCGATTATTCTATCTCTACCCCCGAAAACGTCGACCTACACCTTGAGATCGCCGGTCTCGGCAACAGGCTCCTGGCTCAGCTAATCGACGGGGCAATCATGCTGGGCGTGTTCCTCTTTATTTTACTCGTTGGCGTGCTCTGTGCCTTTGTCGTTACGGCCGGGAGCTTTGATTCCCAGACAAAGAGCATTCTTTTTGCCGTCATCCTGATGATTATCATCTTCCTGCTTTTCGTCGTCCAGTACGGCTATTTCGTTGTCTTTGAGGGCCTCTGGCGCGGCCAGACCCCGGGCAAACGCATGGCCGAGATCCGGGTTATCGAGCAAAACGGACAGCCTATCGGCTGGGCCGCAGCCATCATCCGCAACCTGATTCGCATCATCGACTCCATCATGTTCCTCGGCATCATCTTCATACTGATCGACAAAAACGAGCGCCGGCTGGGCGATATGGCCGCCGGCACGATCGTAATCAGAGAGCGAAAAACCGAGATTTCCACCTCGCAGATAAAGATGCTCACCGCCGCCAAGGCTGATGCCAGCGTCGATGTCGGCCGTGTCACACCAGGCGAGTATGACATTCTCGTCGATTTCCTCCGCCGCCGCGAATCGCTGGCCAAGGCCCACAGACCGACTGTGGCGCAAAAACTGGCTGTGCACTTCAAAGAAAAACTCAACGACGACGGCGCCCTCCTTGCAGACAGAGACGAAGCCGGCAAGGCAGTGGCCACCCTGAGCGACGACAAAGCCGAAGAATATTTAGAGCGGCTCTACCTGACCTATCAACAGCGCGCCCAGGACTGAGTCGCAAAAGACCCCAAAGAAAAGACCGGGGCGGTACATCCGCTCCCGGTCTCGATCTTTCTAGTCTGTATTGCTTTGAACGGCAGTTAAAACCTTCAGGCGATGCCTGTCAGGCCGAGGCTGTTACTTGTTTGCAGCCTCTAACTGTTGTCGCTTTTCGAAAGGCACCCATTTCTGGTCGCGCTTGCCGACATACTCGGCGCGAGGGCGAATGAGGCGGTTGTTGGCGTATTGCTCAAGGATGTGAGCGGCCCAACCGGACATACGGCTCATGGCGAAAATCGGTGTATAGAGGTCTATCGGAATACCGAGCATGTAGTAGACCGAAGCGGAGTAGAAGTCGACGTTGGCGTTCAAGCCCTTGTCGCCTTTGACCTGCTCTTCCACCTTGCGGGACATTTCGTACCACTTGGTGTCGCCGGCTCTCTTGCCGAGCTCTTCGGACATCTTGCGCAGGTGGAAAGCTCTGGGGTCTTCGGTCTTGTAGACGCGGTGACCAAAGCCCATGACCTTCTCATGGTTGGCAAACATTTTCTGCAAATGCGGCAGAACGTTATCAACGGTGCCCATCTCGATGAGCATCTTGATTACTTCCTGATTGGCGCCACCGTGGAGCGGGCCTTTCAAGGCGCCGATAGCGGCTACTGTGGCCGAATAGAAATCGGTCAATGTAGCGGCGGCGACACGAGCGGCAAATGTCGAGGCATTGAGCTCGTGGTCGGCGTGGAGGATGAGTGCGATATCGAGGGAGCGGACAGCTACTTCGTTCGGCATGGTGCCGCCGGAGAGCATATAGAGGAAGTTCTCGGCGAGCGAGCCTTCTTCACGGGGAGCCACAACCGGCTTGTCGTTTCTGATCAGATCGATGTAAGCAACGATTGTCGGAATCTGCGCGGTCAGTTTGACGGCCTTGCGAAGATTGGCTTCCTTGTCCATTTCTTCCGCTTCTTTGTCGTACATAGAAAGCATCGAAACGGCCGTGCGAAGCGCTTCCATCGGCATCGCTTCCTTCGGGAACTTCTTCATTGCTTCAATCACAGCCGGCGGCAGTGCGCGGCTGGTTCTGAGCAATTTGTTCAGCCCTTCAAGCTCGGATTTGGTGGGCAATTGCCCGTTCCACAGAAGATAGATAACTTCTTCAAAAGTTGAATGTTCGGCGAGATCATGGATATCGTAGCCGCAGTAAATAAGCCTACCGGCTGTACCGTCGACATCACAGATAGCCGACTGCGCAGCTACAACGTCCTCTAGACCACCCTTGCCCATGACATGATCCCCAAAAAAAGAGTATTTGAAGATTTTATACACCAAATGACATGCACAATAGGGCAAATAATAGCCTTATCTTCATGGTGTTAAGCGTCAATTAGGTATGCCGCCTTGTCAAGCCGAGCAATCGAGCACACAAATCACTCGGCGCAAAGTGCGTCCCAGGGCCAATCCGAGGCCCATCTGACGGTGCTCAACCGGCTGGCGGTCGGGCTTTCGCCGGACGCAGGGCTCGTGACAATGCTCATATCTCTTTTAAACCTGGCCCACCGCGGCCTGCAACCGGCCGGTTTGAAAGGCGGGGCGAGCATTCTATTAGAAATGATGAGGTCGCGGTTTTTTCCGGGCGTCGCAATCATCCCCGACGCCACAGCCTTTGCCCAACATTGCTGTGATTTTTTGAATCAGTTGGCCGCACTGGAAGAGGGCCGCTGCCTGGCCCTGGTAGAGGAGCTTGAGGGACAGCTCCGGCGTTGCGCCGCGAGCAAGCGTTCTAAAATTCGCACGCCCGAAGCCCTGACTGCGGCTATAGGAGGCGACGCGCTGGCGGCCGGCTGGACCAGGGAATTTCTCAATGCCCCGGAAAACTCTCTTTCAAAAACCCAGTTTTTTACCCCGGCCTGGATCGCCACTTACCTCTGCGAAGAAGCGCTGGTGGACAAACTTGATGGCTCCCCTTTTTCTATCCTGGACCCGGCCTGCGGCGCCGGACATCTCCTGGTCCAGGCCCTCAACGTCGCCGCCGCAGATGTAGCCGCGGCAGACCGTCCGGCAAAATTGCAAGAGCTGCTCGGTCAATCTATATTTGGTCTGGATGTGGACCGGGAGCTTTTGCAGCTGGCCGCCTTCAGTCTCTACCTGACGGCGCGCGATCTGCTTGGCGCCAGAGCACCCATTGAATTGCCTCAACCAAACTTATTTTGCCTCAAGGCTCCCCTCGGCTCCCTGATATTGACCGGGGAAAGAGGGACACAAGACCGCCCGGAGGGGCTGCCGACGAGCTTTGACGGCGTGATCATGAATCCGCCCTATCTTTCCACCCGCACCATGGATGATACCACCGCCGCCTTCCTCAAGGAGCACTATCCCAGCTCCAGCGGCGACCTCTATACCGCCTTCATGCAGCTGGCCATGAGCTTTCTCAAGGAGGGCGGCAGACTGAGCACAATCGTTCAGCAGAGTTTTCTTTCCATTACGCGTTACCGCGCGTTTCGCCTTGAACTTTTGCAAAACCACACCCTCACCGCCTGCGTGCAACTGGGGACCGGTGCCTTTCCCTCCAGGCCGGGGGAAAAGGTCAACAATGCGGTAATCACAGTACAGAAAAAGAAAGCACGGGACGACGACCAGATAGCCTTCCAGCGCCTGCAGGGCAAGAGCGACCACATAGATGTGATCGCATCCAGGCTGAGCGCTCAAAGCAAATCGACCATCTCCTACGGCCGAGCCAGGAGCCTGATTACAAGCATCGCCGGGCAGCCTTTTGCTTTTCACTGCCCGCAGGAGATTGCCTCCATTTTTTCCAACTATCCCTGCCTTGCCGACCTGAGTGCAGATTTTGTCCTCACCAATGGTCTCTTCACCTGCGACAACAAGCGCTTCGTCAAATCAGCGGCGGAGCTGGCCGGATTGGTGCAGGAATCGCCGGCGGACTACGTACCCTACGATAAGGGCGGCGGCCAGAAGTGGTATCACGAGACAGACTACCGGCTGCGCTGGGTCAATAACGGCGAGGAGATTCGCCGCTTTCGCGTTGAACGCGGGCAGTCGCGCCGCCTGCCCGGCGAAGCCTTCTATTTCAAGCCCGGCCTGACCTATTCATATATAGGCACAAGCGGTTTCTGCGCCAGGCTGCTGAGCGAAGGAGCCATATTCGACATCGCCAGCTCGGCGCTTTTCACCGAGCGCTATCACTTGCTCTATATGCTCGGCTGGTTAAACTCGGCCCTGGTAGCTTATCTTCTCAGTATTCTCAACCCGACGATAAACTTTCAAATAGGCGATCTGCGCAAGTTGCCTTTTAAAACGCCGTCCGCCGAGCTGGAAAACAAAGTGGCGAAACTGGCCGAGGAAGCCGTTGCCATAGCACGCTCGCTTAAAACTTCGGGGCTGTCGCAGTCTGCCGCCCGGACCGCATCAGAGCGTGAACAGGCACTGCAGGCCGAAATAGACGAGCTGATTTTTGCCCACTACGGCCTGAGTAAAGCAGCGCAAAAGGCTGTACTCAGCGATCCCTGGGTGCAAAAAAGTCGCAGACCGCTCGGATAAGGCTGATTAGCGCCTTACGCGATTGGGTCGGATAATCGGTTGATTGCTTTCACGGTCATACGGGTCCGAACCACCGTCGTTAGGCCGGGTCCTGGACTGGCCGCCCTCATAGAGGAAGCGCAGTGGCGTGCGCATATTGCCGTGCCAGCGGGCATTGGCCACATCGGCCTTGTCTTCCGCAGGCAGCTGAGCGACCGGATAACGATAAGTCGAACGGTTCGGGCCATCCCAGCAGAGGAAGGGCGCCAGAGTCGTACTGGGCGGATTGGTATTGAGCGGGACGGCCATGTCTCGCACAACAAATCGTTGCCCTGTCTGAGGATCGAGGTCGATAGCCGTAATTTGCTTGCCGACATTATTGACGAGATTGGCTTCCAGAGGGCGCTCAGCATTGAGCTGGGCCTGGTTGGCGGCGCGCTCGGCGGCGGGACGGTCGGTGCGCAACAGATCCACTACGTGCTTCATCTGCTGCTCGCTGATGGGATTTTCGGGAGTGGAGCGGAAGACCATAAAGACGTCTTTCTGGTTGGGGTCGGTCTTGGGTTTGCGCACGGCAAATTCTGAGATATGACCGGCGGCGTCACGGTCCACATAAGCGTCCATGATGGCCCCGAAGCGCTGATTGTCGTGATAGACATATTCGCTCGTGCCGACGCGGTTACCGCGGCTGTCAAACTTTTGTACTGCATGAATAGGTCGAATCTGCTCGGTGCGACCATCAGCGCCAATCAAATCTGACTTGGGCTGGATGTAATCCATGATACGAGTGCTTACATCAGGCCTCGGACTGCCGCCCTGTTGCTGAGTCTGCTCGAAGCGACCGTCACCGGAATAGGCCTGCTGCCGCGCCTGCTGCTCAAACCGGCCGGCCGGCGCATCGGGATTATTGGCATAAAAGATGGCCTGCCGTTCCCTGTAATCGTTCTCTTCGTTGCCAAAAACGCCCATTGGATGATCTCCTAAACCTTAAAATGGTCAGACATTACATACCCCTAAATTGTGGTCTCAAAACCTCAAAAGGGCATGTGGGTCAGGCGGGGCGGTCCAATGCATGGGGAGTTGCAGGAGCCTGAGACATTAGTTCGCGGATGGGGTTCCAGTCCTTAATATCACACCCAGTCTAGCTAAAACGCCCAACTGAGTCAGTGGGAAGACTACGAAGATATTGATTAAATTGAGGGACGGGGCCTCAGTTAAGGTCGATTTGCACGGCTTTTTCTATGCGCACGTCCAGATCGACCGTGCCCGGAGAGCCGCCGGGGGTCAGCTCAAAAGCAAGACTGTAGGCCAGGACATTGACGCCGCCGGCATGGGCGCGGCGCAGGGCCTCGGCGTAGAGCGGATCGATGTGCTGGGCCGGTTTGAAGAGACTGGCGTCGCGGCGGGCAACGACATAAAACTGCAGCGCCTTGTAGCCCTGCCGCAGCCCTTCACCGAGGGTGGTCAGATGCTTGCGTCCGCGCTCGGTTTTTGCGTCGGGGAAGAGGGCCACGCCCTGATCAAGATAGGTCGTCGATTTAACCTCGACCAGGCAGTGAGCGGGATCTCCGGCAGCGCCGGTCAAAAGAAAATCAAAGCGAGAGTCTGAAAAAGAATGCTCGGCCGTGGCTTCACTGTAGTGAGCCAGCGGCTCGATTAAGGACGCCTTAAATGCTTCATGGAAGAGCTTATTGGCCAGGGCCGATTCCACCAGAACCAGCGAATCTCTGGTCTCGACAAATTGAAGAGTCCAGGGCAGCTTGCGTTTAGGATTGGGCGAGAGGGCCAGTAAGACCTTCATCCCGGGCTCGTTTATACCCATCATGCTGCCCGGATTGGGACAGTGCACGGTGATCATTTCACCACCGGGCATCTCAACGTCGGCGAGGAAGCGCTTGTAGCGCTTGATCAAAGTCGCCTCGGTAAGTCCCTTAAGCAGCACGTCCAGCCGGTATCTTCAGTCGATTAAATCAATTGTGCGGGCACTGGTTTTAAGCGGCGCATCGGCAACACCAACGGCATCGCCACCACCGGCGCCACCATCCGTTTTACCCTTGCCCTTGAGCCAGGAGATCATTTCGGCATAGCCGCCCTTGGCCTGATGAGCCTGTATCCGCTCTTTCAGACGCGTAAGCAAATCATTTTTGTCCACGGCCAGACTGACGATTTTGGGATTGCTGCCGCACAACTGCCAGAGCAGCGGCTCGCACTTATGGCCCAGGGTGAGGTTTGTCGTCACGATTGTATCGGAGCCCTTTTTAGACTCACTGACAAAAGTTACTGCGCCCTTGCCAAAAATCTTTCTCCAGCGCGGGTAGTAACGAGTCTGCACCAGGCTCTCAATAGTTGAGGTCAGGTCTTCACGCTGGGCGGCGGTGAGCGTTTGCCACTGGGCCTTGCCGACACTGCGCTGGGCAATCTGTCTGTAGTCAATCAGATCCGAGGCGGCAATCAGGTTGACCTTGCCGGAGCGGCCAACTTTTACCTGCCGGTCCATCTGGAAAGATTGCAAAAGTCTCTGCACATTGGACCAGGCGGCGGAGCCCGTGGCGGCCTGCGGCTCTTCGGCCACGGCCGGAAGGGCCATGGCGGTCAGCAATGAAGCACCAGCAAAAGCTTGCTGCAGCGACCGAATAAATGACCTGGAGGATGTATTCAATTAAGTTGCCTCTGACTACGGTTGATAAGACACTGTTGCCGACCAACTACATGGTGGCCTTGTTTCGAGTGAGAAGCCCCCGGGCAATGAGTAAACCACCAATCGACCAACCGAGCAATAAGAGAATATCACGGACAAAGTCCGCGGGCGTGCCAAGCATTACACCCTTAAACATATCGGCTGCGTAATACATAGGCAGAGCATAAGCCAGTCTTTGTTCCCACATTGACATGGCCTTAATGGGCGAAATAATACCTGAAACAAACATCAAAGAAACGCCAAGAATCGTCACCGTCATCGTGTAAACCCGAATAGTCTTCAGGACGCAGGCAAAGCACAAACCAATACTGGCGAAGGTAAAGACCGACAGGATAGTTACCCCAATAAGGCCCCCCAAATTGTGCCCGAGGGTATAGCCGACCAGGGGGGAAGTGACAGCCATGGCCATCCACAAGACCAGGGAAGCCTCGGTCGTGACCGTGATCATTTTGGCCACAATCGCCGCATCCAGACCCTGGGGCGCCAGCACTATCTGGCGATAGGTTTTCTCCATCCATTCATAGATCCAGCTAAATCCAAGATTCATCGAAGCCAGGACGTAGCACAAATAGGCCACCAGACCGGCCGATATATAGTCGCGCAGACCAAAATCCACATGCACAAGGGAATTTGAATGAATAGGCAAATTGAGCTCATCGGTGCCCGACGTCAAAACAGCGAGCAGGCCGGTGCTTATCTGCTGATCTATAAGAGGATTGTTGCCGCCGGTCAATATTTCTACCGAGTCCTCCAGCGGGTCCTGGGAAACATTAGCCAGGGCGACAATATTTTGATCAGCCAGATCGCGCTTGGCCTGTTCCAGATTTTGATAGACATTGACCTTGAACCGTTTGGTGGCGGTCAAATTTTTGGAAAGGTCGCTGATGCCGGCCGGATCGTATAAACCAAAAGGCATATTGTCGGCACCGGACATGGTGCCGCCGACACAGACAAGAATCAATATCGCCATCAAAACACTGGCAATAAAATAAAGCGGCCGCCGAGTCCACTGCAGCAGATCTTTTTGAATAATGGCCAATACCGCGTGCATCACCGCGCCTCGCTTTTAGCCAGAGCCAGGAAGACTTCTTCCAGATTGGGCTCGCCTGTGGCAAAGGTATGAAACTCTATATTTTCAGCGCTGAGACCATCAAAAATCGATCGTAAATAGGCACTGAGTTCGGTGCCTTCCGGCTGACTTATATAAACTGTATTGCGCAGGGGATCCAGATTGACGGTAACTTTGAGAGCGGCGGCCAGACGATCAAGTTTGGCTTTTATCTCGGCGCTTGCAACAGCCACATCTTCGGAGAGTTTAAACGAGATGCCGCGCAGGTCATGTATTTTCCTCGCCAGTTCGCGCACTGTGCCTTCGGCCACAAGCTTGCCTTCGCGAATGATGCCGATGCGATCAGCAAGAAGCTCGGCTTCCTCAAGATAATGCGTGGTCAAAAGTATGGCCACGCCACTCTTTTTGAGCTCCTTCAAAGTGGCCCAGATCTGGCGCCGGGAGGCCGGGTCGAGACCGACTGTGGGCTCATCCATAAAGAGCACTTTGGGAGATTTGATCAGAGCGCAGGCAATGGCCAGACGACGCTGCATGCCACCCGACAGGTTTCCGGCCCGGTCCTTAGCCCGGTCCTGCAGTCCTGCGCTGGTGAGCAGCTCATTAATGCGCGCCGCTATTGCGGCTTTCGGCAGATGATAAAGTTCGGCCAGAAATTTCAAATTTTCGTAGCAGGTCAGCTCGTTGTAGAGCGATATGTCCTGGGAAACGACACCGAAGAAGGCTTTGATTTTTTCACTCTGGCGCACGCCGCTGAAGCCGCAAATCTGGAAGTCTCCGGAAGTCGGCGCCAGCAGAGTCGTGAGCATGCTGATAGTGGTGGTTTTGCCCGCACCATTGTCGCCAAGCAGGGCGTAAAGCTCGCCGGGAGCAATGGAAAAATTGAGATTGTCCACGGATACGCGCGTGCCAAACTTACGGGTCAACCCCTGGGCCACAACGGCCGGCGGCTCTTGCACACTGGGACTGGAAGGATCCAACGATTACCTTTGATTTTTATTGCGCATCTAGCACATGGGTGCGGAAGCGGCGTTACCGGGTGCGCCACAGGCACGCATCAAACTGTCTATATGAGCTACTTTCAGGACTTTGTATTGAGGGGGCTGCAAATTGACGAAGCGCACCTGCGCCTTGTGCGATTCAGCACGCAGCAGAAGCTCTTCCAGCCATTCCAGGCCGTCCACAGAGATGAAGTTGCAGGCGCCAAAATCAAGCTCCAGATCGGTCTGCCCCTGGGCAAGCAGCATATCGACATGGTCCAGGCCTTTTTCCAGAGCACCCATGATTCTTACTTTTTCTGCCATGTGTTTGTCTCCTCGATTAAGGTCTTTGTCTGGGCGGATAAGACGAGATGAAGAGCTGCACGATCTCAGGTGCCAGCGTGTAGCTGGGGTTGGTGCGCACACTCATGTCGTTGAAAGCGGTCTCGACCAGCTCGGGCATGGCCGCTTCCAGGTCGCTTACCGAGATGCCCAGTTCGCTGATGGACAGCGGAATCTTCGCCATGCGGCCAAGATCGTAAATAGCCCGACGCAGAGCCACTATCAAGCGCTCTCTCGAATCTTCGTCGCTTTCGCCACCGCCCTGCTCATCCTTGAGGCCGATAAACTGGGCCGCCCTTGCATATTTGCGATCCGCCACCCAGAGTGGATAGCAGGGGATGGATACAAACTTGGAAGGTATGCGGGCGTTGTACTCAATGGTGGAGAGCAAAAAGACGGCGTTGGCGCGACCGTGCGGGATATTGAAACGCGCACCGAGGGCATGGGCCAGGGCATGGTTGACACCGACCGAAGCATTGCCTATGGCCATGCCGGCTAGAGTGGCGGCGTTATGCAACTTGTGGCGGTGCAGTACATTGTTTGGATTTTTCAGCACCTCGGGCAGCGCTTCATAGATCAGGCGGAAAGCTTCCAGCGCCAGACCGTCCGTATAGTCGGAAGAGAAAGTGGAAACAAGCGACTCCAGAGCGTGCGTCAGGGCGTCGAAGGCGGTATCGGCCGTGATGTCCGGCGGCAGAGAGCGAGTAAGATGCGCGTCGATGATGGCGACGTTGGGCATCAAACTTTCGTCGATCAGTGAGATCTTGCGATGACCGTCCTTCAGCACCGCAAATGGTGTCACTTCCGATCCCGTACCGGAGGTGGTGGGGATGGCCACCAGCTGAGTCTTCATGTCAGTCGGAAACTCAATCATGCGGTGGTGGAAATCGAGGAAGTTAACGGCCAGATCCTCAATCTTCAGCTCCGGATAGTCGTAGAAGAGACGGATGATTTTGGCGGCGTCGAGCACCGATCCGCCGCCCAGGGCGATGACGGTATCCGGCTTGCTCTCGCGCATGGCGGCGACAGCGCGCTCGATTGTGGAAAATTCGGGATCGCTGGCGATATCGGAGAAGACTTCAACGTGACAATCCTGCGGCAGGCGCTCGGTGACCATAGCCAGTTGGCCGCGGCGATTGGCCGAACGCGAAGCAATAATGAAGGCGCTCTGGCACTTGAGGCTCTTCAGATGTTCGATGGAGCCGGGATTGATGTAGATGTTTTTGGTGGTCTGGAAACTGATCACATAGTTGCGGCGCCGGGGCACGCGCTTGTAGTTGATCAGATTTTTGATGCCCACATTGTCGGTGGTGATGTTGCCGCCACCGGTACCGCAGCCGAAACTGAGCGTTGTATTGAGGTGGTTGTAGACGCCGCCAAGACCACCGATCGAGGTGGGTGAATTGACGATGATACGACCGGCATTAATGGCATCGGCAAAGCGTTCGATAACGGCGTCATCCTCGGCGAATATACCGGCTGTGTGTCCGGTGCCGCCGGCATAGTTGATATCGAGGGCGCGGTTGATGCCGTCTTCCACCGAGTCTACAAATACATAGCCGAGCACCGGCATCAGTTTTTCCACGGCCAGACGATGGTGGCGCAATTCGCCGACCAGGGGGCAGAGGATCATTTTGTAATGACGATCGACTGGTATTCCCGCCTGCTCCAGAATCAAATTGGCCGGCTGCCCGACCAGTTTATAGTTCATGCCGCCGGTGTGCATGATGACCACATCGGCGATTTTTTCCACTTCTTCTTCGGTGCACAGATAGCAGCCGTTGCGTTTGAATTCACGGAAAATCTCTTCCGAAACCGAGCGGTCGATAATGAGCGTCTGCTCCGAGGGGCACTCGGTACCGTTATCGAAGGTCTTGGAGACGATGATTTCCATCGCCGCCGAAGGCACATTGGCGGAGCTGTGCACGTAAACGGGTGTATTACCGGAGCCGACACCCAGGGCCGGTTTGCCGCTGCTGTAGGCGGCGGTGACCATGTTGGTGCCGCCGGTGGCAAAAATCAAATCCACTTCCGGATGATGCATCATCATCTCGGACAGTCTTCTCAGTCTCGACGACTTCTCCACCCAGGTGATGAAGCCCTTGGGTGCGCCGGCTGCCAGAGCCGCTTCGTACAAAATCTTGGCGGTCGTGTTGGAGCTTTCGGCAGCCATCAAATGTGCGCTGAAGACAATTGAATTTCTGGTTTTGGCAGCGCAGATACTTTTGAAAATTATTGTCGATGTCGGATTGGTGACCGGTGCCAGAGCCAGGATAACGCCCATGGGTTCTGCCACTTCGACGATATTGAGCTCGGGAAATTCGCGGATAATTCCGACGGTCTTTTTGTCTTTGATCTGGTGATAGAGAAATTCGGAGGCGACCAGATTTTTCAAAACCTTGTCTTCGGTCAGACCCATGCGGGTTTCTTCGTGGGCCATCTTGGCCAATTTGACGGCGTTATCGATAGCCGCAGCCGTCATCGCCCGGACAATTTTGTCGACCTGAGCCTGCGAATATTGAGTGAAAACAGCGGCCGCAAGCCGTGCCTGGCGCATCAAGTGATTAGCCCTGTCAGCGAGGGCTTTTTCTTGTTCGGTAGTCGTGGCCGTCATAATCTCAATCCAAAGGGTTACTGCTGGAAAACGCGCCTGAAAACTCGGAGCGAGCCGAGTCAGACCGATTATCAAGTGTAAGGCATTTAGCTATCTAAAATATAGACGCCACTCCAGCCTTGATAAAATGTTATACAGGCCGGCGGCGGGCCTGCACCGACGGCATAAATTTGTTCTCACAATCGGGCTTTTAAGCGGCGACCACTGGGGTGATTACGTATCACTATGTGACCTGATGGGGTAATCCACATTTGCATGTCAAGGTAAGGTCCGTAAAATAAAGGGGATCTGAACAAGGGGCTGAAACAGTGACCGTCAACAAATCAATCGATGCGCTCATCGGAAGCGTCGCCCTCGGACTTGTAACCGCAATCACTGTCCCTCTCTGCGGCCCGGCCCTTGCCCAGGGCCAGAATCCCGGCCCGACTCCCACCCAGACGCACGCGCCAAGCTCGACTTTCAGCCGCCCGACCAAAGAATTCAAATTTCGCAAGCGCTATATCGCACCCAGCGCCGACCTCTATAACCGCATCGATTACGCCTCGATGCAGAGCCGCGATTCGCTCATGTTGCCGACATACGAGCCCAGCTACGGCAAAAGGCCGCCAGGCCAGTCCGATGCCAGGCCCCCGGTGACCTATCAACCGATTCATCCGGACGAGCCGGCCGAGGGCCTGAAAGCCCAGGCAAAGAGTCTCAGCAATTCGGGCATCAGGCCGACCGCCAACCGTGAAGGACTGAAACCGCCGGCGGCACCCTCAGCCAGTCATCTACTGCCTTCCAGTCTGACAAAACAAAATCCGCCCACTACCGGCAGCCTGCCCGAGCACGGCTATGCACCTCTGAGCAACGCCCGCATCGCCCAGATCAAGTCCCAGGCGGAGAGCCTCTCCAAACAGGGTCACCTGGCGGAAGCCCAGGAAGTGCTGAGTCGGGCAGTGCAGGAACATCCCAGAGAAGCTGTTCTGCGCTCGGAGTTCTCCAAAGTTTCGCTCGAAAGAGCAAGATTTTTTTCCAAGCAGGGTAACGCTCAAGAGGCAGCATCTCAGGCTCGCATGGCCATTGCCTACGGCAGTGCTTACTCCAGCGCCAGCGAAAGCGCCGAGAGCCTTCTGGCCAGCAATCTGAGCAAAGCCGGCATCGACCCGCGCAATCCGGAAGCCAGAGCCAGTCTGGGACAGAGTCTGCTGGCGGAAAACAAACCGCTGGAAGCCGAAATCGAATACAGACAGGCGATCAAACTCAAACCCACGGTCGATTCTTATATAGGTGCAGGCAGCGCAGCGATGCAAACCGGCAACAAGACATCGGCCAAGCTGGACTTTCAAAAAGCACTGGAGCTCAATCCAAACTCCGAGGCCGCCCTGAGCAGACTGGGGGCAGTGCGCTATCAGCTCAATGATTTTGTCGGTGCCAACGCCGACCTCACACGCGCTCTGGTGATGAACAGCCAGGACACTTTTGCGGCACAGACTCTTATCGATCTCTGGCAGCGCCAGGTGGCCGCGAGGCCTCAGGACGCCAGCACCCACCTTGGACTGGCCCGGGCCTATCTGGTCACAGGCGATCTGGACAGCGCCAAAAAAGAATACAAAGTCGTGGTCAAAATAGACCCCAACCATCCCAATCTAGCGGCCGCCAGACAGAGTTACAAACTGGCTCTGGCCAAACGCGAAGCACGCAAGTCTTTTGATCTGGCTCATTCACTGGAGACCCAGGGTCAACTGCCGGCGGCCTATCAAAAAGCCAGCGACGCAGTCGAGCTCTATCCTTCCGATGGCGGCTATGTGGCCTATAAGGCGCAGCTGGCCAACCAATTGCAGGCCGCCGGCATGCCGGTTTTTGCCCAGAGCGGCATGGCCATGCAAGCCCTGAGCAATCTTGTCCAGGGTGGCGAACAGCCCCCCGCGGCCAGCCTGCCCACGGCTCAATCCCTTGGTTTGACAGGGCCAAATATGGCCATGCCCGGTGTACCCGGAGCTCCGGTAAATCCGCTGGCCGGCATGATGGCCACCGAAAACATGTACAAGCCTGTGTCCACCGACAGTCATGTCACTTCTATGACCGGTTTCCTGGCCAGTATCCGCAACTTCACCATGCAGCAGAAGGCAGCGCAGGATGCGATTGAATCAGGCGCCGGCAGCATGGGCGCAGTCGGCGGCGGCGCTTCCGCACTGGGAGCAGCGGCTCTGGGAGCGGTGGCGGCACCGGCAGCGGCCGGAGCTACAGATGTAGCCCTGCCCGGTCTTGGTGCCCTCTCGGGAGTGCCCGGCTTTGCTCCATCCAATCCTCTTCCAGGCTCAGGCCTGCCATCCAGTCTCGACCAGGGTCAAATGATTGCCCAGGGCGCGCAAGCTCAGGCCGCACTGGCCGGCGCAGCGGCAACAAGCGCTCCTTCCAATCGGCCGGTCACCGCCTCATCAGCCCTGCAAGCGGCAGCGAGGGCTCTAGCCAACACCGGTGGCGGCGCGCTCGGCTCGGCCATAGGCGGCCCCGCAGGCGGCGAAATGGCAGCAGCCGGATCCGGCTCCATCGGCAGCAATTTCATGAATGGTCTCTCCTCGGCTATGCGACCGGCGGGCGCTGAAGCAGCCGCCACTAAGGCAGTCGGCACGGCAGCAGCGGCAGCCACTTCACCGGCGGCGGCACCGACCGTCGCTTCCACCAGCGTATCCAACAATATGGCGGCCATGGCCCTGGGCCTGGCACCACAGATAGTGCCGAGCATGATCTCCGGCGCCGGCAAAACAATGTCTTATCTGCATAAAAATTCCACCACCCAGGCGGTGGGCAATGTCGTCCCGCAGGCTCAAAGCGGCCAACCGGCCTATAGCTACGGCTTCACACCATCGGGCAATTTCGCCACCAACCAGACCATGCCCACGATCACAACGCAAAAAGTAATCACATCGCCCGGCGGCGATATCGCCACGGCCCAGGCCATGACGATGGCTCCAACAGCCGAACAGGCAAACGCCAACTGGCCGCAACCACAGCCTCTCAACGAGAGTCCGGCACCAACTGCAGTGGCAGCCCTGGCACCGCCCATAGCGCCAGTCAATCCCACCAGTATGTCTGCCTATCCGGCCACCGCCGATGATTTGCACAGCCTGATCCCACCCGGTGCGCTCAAGCTCTACCTGACCGGGGTGAAAGCCTCAAAATCAGACGTCCAGCTCCAGGTAAGTTTGCGCAATGACAGCCCTGTGCCCCTGAAAATACCGGCGGGTATCAAGGCCATAGTCCGGACCGGCGGCCAGCCGGACAAGGACGCCAAAGTGAATTTTTCCTCAAAAATGGTCGGCAGCGGCTCCACAATCTCGGGCACGATCAAAGTCCCAGGCCGCAGCCTGGACCCCACTTCGGACGTTGTTATACCGACCGGCAGCCTGACCAAGGGCGCTCTGGCTGACATTCATTTGTCGGTGCCTATTTCGGCCCGATAGAGTAAAAAGCTGCAGGCAATGCTGGCGGCCGCATTGGCCCTAAAACAAGCATATATGTAACATCTGAGCAATCTTGAGATCATCTTGATACTTTGGCCACAGAAAGAAAGTAATACTTGATCTCCGATGCAGGTATCTTTAGATCATGGTTAGATCAACGGTCGCTCCCTCAGCGCAAGAGCTCTCAACATTCAACGACAAAGAAGTGACGGAACAGGCCTCGTGGTGGCGAGTCATGTGCCTCACCGGTGTCGATTACTTCTCCACACTGGGATATCAGCCCGGCCTGGCCTTCCTGGCCGCGGGCATCCTCTCGCCCATCGCGACCGCCGTACTGGTTTTGATTACTCTCTTCGGCGCCCTGCCGGTCTACTGGATCGTAGCTAAGGAAAGCCCGCACGGACAGGGCAGTATCGCCATGCTGGAAAAGCTCTTCCCAGGTTGGCTTGGTAAGACCATGGTGCTTGTGCTTCTCGGTTTCGCCGTAACCGATTTCGTCATGACCATCACCCTGTCGGCCGCCGACGCCTCGGCCCATATCCTCAACAGTCCCACTCTCCAGCATCTGCACAATTTTCCGCACAATCCGCTGGTGGTGACATCTTTCCTGCTCCTGCTTCTGGCGGGTATCTTCCTGCTCGGTTTCCGCAAAGCCATCGGCATCTCCACAATTCTGGTTGCTGCCTACCTCTGCCTCAATGGTGTGGTTTTATGCACCGCCCTGCAACATCTCAGCGCCAGCCCCAAACTTTTTGTCGGCTGGCAAAACGCCCTGAACGCGGGCTTTGGCAGCCCCCTGGCCATGGTGACAGCGGCCTGTTTGCTCTTCCCTAAACTGGCACTGGGCCTCTCCGGTTTTGAAACCGGTGTCTCGGTGATGCCGCTGGTCAAGGGCAACGCCACCACCAACACCCGCAAAATACTGCTCAGCGCCGCCCTCATAATGAGCGTCGCCCTGATTGTCTCCAGTCTCTGCACAACCATTCTCATACCCGCCCATGAATTTGCCGAAGGCGGACAGGCCAATGGACGCGCCATTTCCTATCTGGCCCACAGCTATCTCCACCCGCTCGTAGCCAGCCTTTACGACGCCATCACCATCGCCATATTGTGGTTTGCCGGGGCATCGGCTCTGACCGGACTGCTCACCCTGGTGCCCCGCTATCTGCCCCGTTACGGCATGGCCCCCGAGTGGAGCGCAGCCACCAGACCGCTGATTGTATTCTTCGCAGCGGTGACCATCACGGTCAGCATCATATTCAACGCCAGCGTGGACGCGCAGGCCTCGGCCTGTGCCACCGGCGTACTGGTGCTCATCACCTCGGCAGCGGTAGCCGTCACCATCAACCTCATCCGCAAGACGAGCACACTGGCTATCGGTGCCGGACTGCTCACCGCCGTGCTCATTTACACAACCATCGTCAACATGGTCCTGCGCCCGGACGGCCTGCAAATCGCCTGCTTTTTCATCGGTGCAATCCTGCTCATCTCACTACTTTCGCGTACTGTTCGCTGTTTTGAATTGCGAGTAAATGAAATAGCCCTCGATAAGGAAGCACGCAAAATCATCCAGGCGGCAGCAGGCAAGGGCGCTGTGCGTATCATCGCCCACAGACCGGGCGGCACATCTTATGAGAGCAAGGCGAGCGAATTGCACGAAGCACACGGCTTAGACGATCCGGACCACAGTGTCATATTTCTGGAAGTCAGTCCCGGCGACCCTTCCGACTTTGCCGACGAAGTGCTGGCCGTCACCGGAGTGGAAGTGGAAGGCGGATTCAAAGTCCTGCGCTGCCAGAGTCCGGCCGTACCCAATGCCATTGCCGCCCTGCTTCTGCACATACGCGATCTGACACTGACAATTCCCCATGTCTATTTCGGCTGGACCGAAGGCCGTCCTATTTTCAACGTCTTCAAATTTGTCTTCCTCGGCGACGGCGAAACAGCTCCACTGACCAGAGAAATCCTGCGCACAAGCGAGCGTGACGTCTCCAGACGACCGGTAGTGCACGTCGGATAGGACAGGCAAGTCCGGCAGGAACTTTCCAGGCAAGGTCAGGTCGATACCTCTGAATCTGCCACTCTACCGGAGAAAATTTATGAACCGTACATTTAATTATGGCGGTCCCCTTTTGGCCATTTGTTTGACCCTGACCGGACTGTCCGCAGCTTACGCTGATACCACCACAACAACCGTAACAACCAAAACCTATGAACAGCCTGCTTTTGTTCAACCGAATGGTTCTTATGTAGTTGTTGATCCGCTTACAGGCGTCATCCGCGGCGATTACATCGTCGGCAGCCGCGTTGTCGCCGGCCTGCCCCTGAGCAGCAATTACGTCGTCATGGACAAAATATCACGCCGAGTCGTCGGCACCTTTGACGCTAACGGCAACCTCATAGACATCACTACCGCCCCGGCCGCAAGCAATATCATTGTTTCGGTCGACAGTCACCGCACATCGCTGGAGAAACAAATCGATGCCATGCTGACAGCGGGCCAGATCACGAGTATGCAGGCCGACCGCATGCGCGCTGACATAGCACGCCTCTTCCCTGCCACCACCACGACCAGGACGGTGACCTATAACAGCGCACTGGAAGCCGATTCCGGTCTCTACTCGGTGGAAGCCAGACTGCTGCCTTTGTCCTCCAAAACCTATGTGACAAAGACCGTTTCACCGCGCTTTGTCAGCGTCAATAGTCAGCTCGTACTCCCCGACAATTTGACCTATAGAAGGATGCAACTGGAGCAGCGCATGGAAGACGAATTTGCCTTTGGTCGCCTGACCAGAGACCAGCTTGACCAGCTCAAATCCGACTCCCGCGCCATCGCCAATAAAGACGCAAATTTCCGCATCGGCGGGCTCCTGACCGACGCAAACGCAGCGATTCTGTCGGCGGACCTCAATGTTTTGCAATCCAAAATGGAGCAATACGAAGCTAACGATAAAGCCGGCGTACAAATAGGGACCAAGATCATCGTCAGGTAAAACCAGACGATCCTAAATATCGAGACCTTGCTCGTCCAGCGCCTTTTGAGTTGTGTAGACCACATTCTCAGGAGCGCTCTGGACGAGCTTCTCGTCGAGCTCATATTCGCGCAGCTCAACAAGTTTTTTAAAAAGCTCCGGCTCCGGCTTGTAGAGCAGCTCAGCAAAATAAGCGCGCAGCTTGTTGCGCTCTTCTATACCGGCGTTCTCCGTGAAGATATAAATAAAACGCAGGGCCGGTATAACAACAAAAAATAGCGAGAAAGGAAAAACAAACTGCCACATGTGAAAGCCGTCGGGCAGAAAGCGAAACCAGAAGGACTCGGCCACATCGGGATGGAGAAACTCATAGTAACCGAGCAATAAAAGCAAGTTGGAAACGATCCAGACAGGCAGAATCTGGGGAAAAGGTAAGTCGGAAAAGCGCCAGGGGGTCTCGGCCAGAAAGCGCGGCAGACGGACCCTGGCTTTTTCAGTTTTCATCAGATCAGGAAAAAGATAGACAAGATTGCCGCTCTCTGTAGCCCGGGGGAAGCCATTGAAGCGCTGCAAAACAGGCACGATCGCCTCCTCGTCATCGGGTGCACAACAAAGATAGGGCGCCAGTTGTTCGATGATCACAGCCCCGTCATGCTGGCGAATTACTTCGGCCACCACCTGCCATTTCAGCTCCTCAAATTGAATATTGGGATTACCGTCACCAAAAACATAGGAGAAACAGATATTGAAGAGAGATGCCGACGAAACCTCCACCGGAGGCCTTTCTTTCAGCAACTCCAGAACGTTCTTCAGGTCATGCTTGCCCTCACGATACTTATAAGAAAACAGTTTTGAGAGACTGCCCAGGCCCAGGGATTTCTTCAGTGTTTTCTCCTGCCCACCCAGCGCGCCGCGCTCAAAATCATTGCGTCCGTCAATCAACTCAAAATAGGCACCACTGAAAATCAAGAGCAAATAGAGCGCGAGCAACCGCCCATTATCCGGATGAAAAAGCCAGATGGTAATCAAAAGAGTTATGCCAAAGACAATGCGGGCGGCAAAAAAGCACAGGTCGAAAACGGCTCTGAAAACCTCACTCCACCAGATTGAGCGGTCCTTGGAATGATAAATCTCAATGAAATTGGCGGGAAAGGAAAAAACAATTTCACCACCCTGCACCACCTGCAAATTGCTGCCTGTAGCGGCGGCGATTTCACGCAGGCCGCGATAAACATCATTGCCGTTGAGACCGGTAGACTTGGCCACCTGAGCCACGGAGACAGTGCGTCCGAGTGCTTCGACGGCCAGAACAATCTGCTCTTTTTCGCGAGCGCTCATTACATTACGTAGGCGGGCTTGCTGTGATAAAGTTTCCTGATTGTAGCTTTGTCGGCGGCACTCAACTGAGTGACCACACGGTTTTCATGCATGATATCGTCGCGGTAGGGACTGTGCGCCTTGATGCCCAGGGCGTGTCCAAACTCATGGGCGGTGGCGCCGATCATTTTTTCCGGCGTTTCGTTCACTAGAGTGGAAAGCTCGATGATGACTGGTTTTTGCTGGATGTTCACGCGCATGGCCTGCTCCAGCGGATAAACCTGGGCACAGGTGTTGCCACCGACCATGATACCACCAGGACTGGTAGAATCGCGGAAGGCATCAACAAAGAAGACCAGTATCTGGGCTTCGCGCGGGTCATTGGTGAAGGTGAAACTGAAAAGACCTTCGCTTTCAAACTGCTTCCACTGCGATATGCCGGCTTCCACCTGGGCGTTCGTCTCCGGTGTCCAGCTATTAGCCTGGGGCAGTCCCATAAAGGGGTCTCCGGTGGGATTTACGGCCGGATCGGTGGGCGTGCACAGTATTTGATAAACCTGGTCCGGGCGGACTTTTTGAAGTTCGGTAAAGGGTAAATCGGGCAGAGCCAGACCGGGAGAAATCCAGACTTTAAGCGGCATTTTTTTAGGCTCCCAGCGCACCAGGCCCATATTGAGACTGGGCTCGCCCGGATTATAAGCAGTGGGGTTGGTGCCCGGTCGACGGTCATAGCCATCGGTCAGATGCAAACCGGTGGAGGGTTGCAAAGTCTGGCTCCCGCCTATTCCCACCGCCCCTCCGCCACTGGAATAAGTCTGGAAGGTGGCAGGCTGCAAACGACGCGTACCGCTGGCGCTGACCGGCGGCAGAACGAAACAGACAAGAAGCAAAGAGAGAATAAGTCGTTTGAAGATGCTCAAGGCAAAACTCACAAATTGCAGACGCCCGAATTGAAGTAATTTAGTATGCTTATTTACTCTATCTAACCGCATAATACCCCCACTTGCACGGAGATGAAACCTCAGGAACCCAATGAGCACGTATGAGGAACTGAGCGAGCGCGTGGCGCGCGCAATTGCCCAGCAAATTAAGGTTAAAAGCAACAGCTGTCTCGGCCTGCCGACGGGACACACGCCGCTGGGAGTCTACCGCCATCTGTCAAAGTGGTCGAGGGAAGGGCAGATTGACTGGTCCAATGTGCGCTGCTTTGCCCTCGATGATTATCTCGAGACCGACGAAAAGCACACCTTCCATTACTTCCTGGACGAGCACCTCTACAGTCACACAAATCTGCCGGCTGCCAATAAATTTAACCCCTGTATGACTGATAACTATGACGCCCTCATCGCCGAGCACGGCGGGCTGGACCTTACTATTCTGGGCATCGGCGGCAACGGCCACATCGCCTTCAACGAGCCGGGTACATGTGCCCGCAGCTGGACCCATTGCACCTGGCTCAATCAATCGACCCGCCTGGCCAATCAAGACAGCTTCCAGGACCTGGCATCGGTGCCTACCCGGGGCGTGACCATGGGACTGGCGACCATTCTTGAGAGTCGCTGGATTGTGCTCATGGCCAGCGGAGAGAAGAAAAAGGACATTGTTGAGCGAGCTTTTCAGGGACCTGTTACCGTTGAAGTACCGGCGTCGCTGCTCAAGCAGCATGCAAAAACCGATGTCTGGACCGACTTCAGTGCCGACTACAGCTTCCCCTCCGGCGCCACGCAGACAGCTCGTGTTAGCCTTTGATATTGAGGTGGTAGTTTTCTAGACGGGTGAAAGAATGAACAGGACGGCGAACTCCACAAACAGAAAATTGTCCCCTGCCGCGACCTGGCTCACGGCCTGCGCTGCTCTTGCCCTGACGACGGCACCGGCCATCGCCGACCGCACCAATCCGGATTTCGTCCCACCCGAAATTACCCTGCCGATGGGCGGTGGTATGACCCAACCCCAGTCCGCGCCCCCCTCGCAGCCCGCCCCGGGGCAGGTGGTGCCGGGGCAGACAGGGCAGGGCGTACCCGGCATGCAACAGGGCTATCCCGGCTTTCAGATGCCCAATCAGATGGGCGGCGTCCCCGGGCTTGGCGGTTCGCAGGTCAATCCATTTTTGATGAAAGGCGCCGACAGATTGCGTCAGCCGCCGGGCACCCAGTTTCAATCCAAGGGCATGAGCGCCCCGGGCACGATGGCGGGCGCACCGCCGGCCGGATCGTCGGCCTACATGAACAGCCCACCGCCGGTGACACCCGGCAATCCCATGCCCCAGGGCGGTCAGCCGGTCAATCTTTCCACCCAGGCCCGCATGGCCGATCCCACCGCGGTGATCGCCACATCCAAGGGCAACATCAATATTATGCTCTTCCGCCAGTATGCACCGCAGACCGTGGCAGCCTTTATGCAGATGGTGAAATCAGGCTTTTATAACGGCCTCACCTTCCACCGGGTGGAGCCCGGATTTGTCATCCAGGGCGGCTGCCCCTACGGCAACGGCACCGGCAACTATATCCCCCCGGGTCAGAATCAACCGCGATTTTTGCCCCTCGAGGTCTCACCCAAAGTCAGTCACAATGCCGCCGGCGTTGTCGCCATGGCGCACATGCCGGGCAATGTCAACTCGGCCAGCTGTCAGTTTTATATCACCTTAAAACCGCACACCAGCCTGGACAATCAATACACCATATTTGGTGGCGTCACCTCCGGTATGGAAGTAGTCCAGAGCATCACAAAGGGCGATCGAATCATGTCCATCACGGTCTCGGAATAGATGCAAGACCGCCAGGGAAATTCCTACGGACCGCGCATAAGCCTGAGAATCATCTTTGCGCTGATTGTCGCCGCCTTCTCACTTTTTGCCTATTTCAGCCACTCCACATACAATCCGGTGACGAACCAGAAACAGCATGTGGACATGACACCCGAGCAGGAAACAGCTCTGGGGCTGCAATCTGCCCCGGAAATGGCGAATGAATACGGCGGCCCCGCCCATGATCCGCAGGGTCAGGCCGAGGTAGATCGCATAGGCAGTGAACTGGTGAGCAAAACCGATGCCGGCAAAACGCCCTACCATTACCAGTTTCATCTGCTGGCCGATCCCAGAACGGTCAACGCCTTCGCTCTGCCCGGCGGTCAAATTTTCATCACCGAAGGGCTCTTCAAGCACCTGGACACCGACGGTGAACTGGCCGGGGTGCTGGCCCACGAAGTCGGACACGTTGTCGCCCGACACTCGGCGCAGCAGCTGGCCAAACAAAACTTGACCCAGGGCCTGACCGGCGCAGCCGTCATCGCCGCCTACGATCCCAATGATCGCAACAGCCGCTACAAAGCGGATATGGCCATCCTGATTGGTCAGGTCGTGGGCCTGAAATTTGGCCGCAACGACGAGCTGGAGGCCGACAAACTGGGTGTGAGATTCGCCTCCGACGCCGGTTATGACCCCAGGGCGATGATCAAAGTGATGGAAATTCTGGATCAGGTAGCAAAGTCACGCACACCGGAATTTTTCAGTACACATCCCAATCCCGAGCATCGCATCGAGCACATCGAGAAAGCAATCGCTGCAAAATATCCAGACGGTGTGCCGGCGGGCATGATTCAGTAAATACAAAAACACCGCCTGGTTTTTGACCGGACGGTGTTTAAGTTCTTCCATCGAAAGTAAAGCTAGTGATTTAGCGACGCTCGTAGCGTTGAACAGGAACGCGTCCATCGACAATGTGGCAGTCGTTTTTAGCGGACTCATTGCCGGCGATTGCTCCGACACCGGCTCCGATAACGGCACCTATACCCATACCCTTGCGGTCACCGCGAATCAGACCGCCGCCCAGCGCTCCTAAAATACTGCCTTTGACGGCACCTTCACCGGCGGCATGTCCGGTATCGGCACAGACTGTAGGGTGCATCTTACCGGCGGGGAACTCACCCCGGCGACTGACCACAATCACATCACCGGTTCCTTTGACGATTTCCACATCGGCGCCGCGGCCAGGCTGTTCCATCTGTCTGGTTTCTTGTACAAGACGATTGAACTGCGCCGGAGAATACGATTGATAAGCTTCACGGAGCATTTTGGCAGCAAGGTCATCCTGGCCCCGGTCAGCTGCATCCGCTATCCGACCAGCATTTCTATCGATAAAGTCAGGTTGATGTCTTTCGCCGCCCATGTGTATTTCCTCCAAGAAACGCCGGTTGTTTTCCGTGTCTGCACAGTACGACGGAAAGGTTGGCAAATTTGTGGAATGAAATGCCCGCAGCATTAAATGTGAGGGGGGAAAATACGTAGTGCGGCTATTTGGCCAGGTCTTTCTGCAAGGCCGGCACGATGGCGCGCAGGAGCTTGGCGCCGCCCAGCTGGTTCATGTGCACGGTATCCCAGAAGTCATAGTCGGTAAATTGCTTATCCATAGATAGATCGAAATAAGTGACGGCGTCCTTGTGCTTGCCGGCAATAGCCGCCAGTTCGCCGCCGAAGCGGGCGTAAAACTTATCCGGCATCAGCTCGCGGTTAGCACGGGTGAGCGGCAGATTGACCAGGACGACTTTGATGCCGCGTTCCTGGCAGAGTTTGAGGGTACGCTCGAGACAATTCATCTGCACGCTGATGTCGCGGTCGCCTATTCCTTTATAGCGACTGCGATACTCTTTCAAACTCGATACCCAGCGCTCATAGGCAGCCCCGGTAAGGCGGTTGGTGATGTCGGCACCGGGCTCGGAAGCAGGTGCGGCCATTCTGGCCACGGCCGGTTGTGCACCACCGGCAGAAACAGCCGGAGCGGCGGCGGAAGCCATGGCACCAGATGCGACACCACAATTGGAAGCGATGACATTGTCCAGTTTTTCGATCAGACGATCCGATTCACGCTGCATGCGCCATCTGCGGCCGTAGAAATAGCAAATTTCGTTGGCGATAAATTCGGCTTGCTCGTTAAAGTGCGGCAGGAATGTGGCTCTGTATTTGGCCAGATTTTGCAGATTGACGATGCGCTTGAAGGAGACAGTGGCCATGGGACTGGTCAAATTGGCGTCGCCAAAGTCGCGCGGGGCCACACCGAGGAAGACCACGTCCGGTTTGCTGGCGCCGTCCAGAAATTCACTGACATAGAGATAACTGTCGGAGCTCATTTGCCCCGCCGAAGCCAGATTGAAGACGGGCACGGGCGGTCCGCCGGGGTTGAGGCTGCTGCTCAGAGCCATGGACTGATGATAATGGGCGATATCGGCGATTTTGGGATTGATGCCGGCATCCATGGCCCAGAAGGGAAACATGACCAGCGACGAGCCGAGCAAAACCACCCGCGGATGCTCCGCCGGATTTTGATTGGCCTCTTTAAACTTGGCCACGGCCAGATCGATCAGAGCCGGATTGGTCCAGAAGTCACCGCCCCGGGCATTTTTCTCCTCATCCCCGGCCTTCTTCGGCACCAGGGCGCCGGACAGGGCCAGGTTGGCGGCGGCAAAAAGAGCCACTGCCACGGGAAAAGCGCGCTTCAAAGGCGCCCATTTGCCACCTTTACCCGGAGCTTTGGCCTCGGGCAGCAGTTCTGGGTGGATCTGGGGCGAGGGCCTTTCAGTAGTTACGGGAGAGGACAAAGATGACTCCAGACATAGCACTTGACTATTTTAGTCAAGTTTAGAGGCCAGAGACCTCTTTACACCTTAAGACCTGTTAAATCAAATGCTGTTGGGGTCGGTATAAGGCGGCAGTTCATGGTTTGGCGAAGTAAATTTCTTTGGCTGGGGTGCCTGCTGGGGCATTTTAGGGCTGACTTTGCCTGGATTTGGCTGCGGCGTAATCGTAAATGAGTCATCCAGGCCGCCAAAATTGCCGAATCCGCCAAAACCACCGAAGCCCGGGCTGTTCAGACCGCGCATCAGCTCATTCATATGCCGGTTCATCTGGTCCATGGCTTCAAAAATGTTGCCCTGACCCGATTGCCCCGGATTAGGCGCGGCGCTGTTGCCGGGGAAAGTCCAGGTTTGGCTGTTGTTCTGGTACCAGCCGGTGACATTGCCGTTTTCATCATAGAGATAGCCGCTCTTGCTGCCATTGCCGCTGTCGCCGCCGTCCTTACCGCTGCCGCGACCGACGCTGTTACCGCCAAAACCGTTGCCGACTATGCCGTTTGGCCCGATCTGGATCTGTAGGCCGCCACCGGTGTTGAAACCATTGAAGTTATTGAATGCACTGCCGTTGCGACCGGCACGAGGCAGCGGCCCACCCATGCCCAGCTGACGGCCGGGGATTTTGGCGGCGGAAGCGCTGGGCGGTGTTGCGGCAATATCCATGCCCACGGTCTTCTTCAGCCGCTCGATGCGGTCAACATAAGACATGGCCTGGGCCGGCATGCCAAACAACTGGCTCTCCATGCGACCAAGACGCTGGTCGATAGATTCTGATGGATAAGTCTTCTTCAGCACACGCCACTCGAGGGTGCCCAGAATCGGATAATTTGTCTTGGCGGCCAGCTCTCCATCGCCTTTTTGCTCGCGGGCGATAGTACGAGCCGCTTCCTTGTCGCGCTCCACCACAGCCTGCTTCAGTCGGGTCAAACGCTCGGCGTTCGAGCCGCCCTGGGCCGCACCCAGAGTGAGCAACTCCAACCGCTCGATGCGCTTCTCCATCGGGTCATGGCTGTATGAATGAAAGAAAAATCGATTTTCCAGAACACCGACGTCCTTGGCCAGGGCCTGGTCGGCCGGGCCCAGTACCATGTCGGGAACGACAGGAACTGCGGCATTAGGACCGGCGGCCAGGGCCGGAGACACGGCGCTCCAGAGGCCGACCACAGCCAGACCCAGACCGAAAATAGAGGAAGCCTTCAAGACATTGCGAGAATTGACTGTTGAGAACATAACCAATTGCCACTCACCATTTTTACTGAATGCCTATGCCCAGCATACACCGTTGTCAACATAGAAACCAGCAGGGTAAAGGCTGGATGCCGAGCAGAGAAAATCATAGGGCCGAACAACAGAACTAAATGGACGAAAAAAGGGCTCGTTTGTTCCTCCGGAAGAGTTTAAACGAGCCCCATTTTTACTTACTTTAGCGACCAGTTGGACTAGTCTTCCGAAGCTCTAAACTCAGCATCAACTACATCATCGCCGGAGCCTTGAGCAGCATAGCCGCCTCCGCCGTTGTCGTAGCCGCCGCCATCATAGCCGGCTCCACCATTGGAGCCATCACCATAATCGCCGGCACCGGGGCCGCCTGCGGCTCCGCCAGAACGCTGATAAGCAGCCTGTTGCAGGAGAACGAGGGCACCGCGAAGTTCGTTCATGATGCTCTTGATCGTTTCGAGATCCGCTTCCTCTTTGAGTTTGGTACGCAGATCAGTGACGAGCATTTCGCAACGTGATTTTTCCCCGGGGGTGACACTCTCGCCCAGATCCTTGACCTGACGCTCGACCGCGTAGCAGATGCTGTCTGCTTCGTTGCGTACGTCGGCTTCTTCTTTGCGCTTTCTGTCGTCCGAAGCGTAGGTTTCGGCTTCTCTGACGGCGCGTTCGATATCGTCCTTCGACATGTTGGTCGAGGCCGTAATCGTGATGCGCTGCTCTTTGCCTGTCGACTGGTCACGAGCGGTTACGTTCATGATGCCGTTGGCGTCGATGTCGAATGTGACCTCTACCTTGGGCACGCCTCTGGGAGCCGGCGGGATGCCGTCTAACCGGAAGTTGCCGAGGAGCTTGTTGTCACGAGCCATGGGGCGCTCACCCTGGAAGACGTAGATGTCTACGGCCGTCTGACTGTCGTCGGCGGTGGAGAATACTTCGGTCTTACGGGTGGGGATAGTGGTGTTTCTGTCGACCAGTTTGGTCATGACACCACCCATGGTCTCAATACCAAGTGACAGGGGGGTAACGTCGAGGAGGACTACGCCTTTGACTTCACCACCGAGTACACCGGCCTGAATTGCCGCACCAACCGCAACTACTTCGTCAGGGTTAACGGTCTGGTTGGGCTCTTTACCGCCGGTGACTTGTTTGACAAGCTCCTGCACGGCTGGAATACGTGTAGAACCACCTACCAATACGACTTCATCAAGATTATCGTAATTGAGTTTGGCGTCTTTGAGAGCCTGCTCCATGGGTCCACGGCAGCGCTCAACGAGATGTCTGGTCAACTCATTGAAACGAGCTCTGGAGAGCTTCATTTCTAAGTGCTTGGGACCGGAAGCATCAGCTGTGATGAATGGCAGAGAGATATTGGTTTCAGTAACGGAAGAGAGTTCGATCTTGGCCTTTTCAGCGGCTTCGGTCAAACGTTGCAGTGCCTGTCTGTCTTTGCGCAGGTCAATGCCTTCCAGGTTCATGAATTCATCGGCAACCCAGGTGACTATGCAATGGTCGAAGTCGTCACCACCCAAGTGGGTGTCGCCCGATGTGGACTTAACTTCGAATACGCCGTCGCCCACTTCCAGAATGGATACGTCGAACGTGCCACCACCAAGGTCGAATACGAGAATCGTCTCGTTTTCTTTTTTATCGAGACCGTAGGCAAGCGCGGCTGCCGTAGGCTCGTTGATGATACGCATCACTTCCAGACCGGCAATCGTACCGGCGTTTTTAGTGGATTGGCGCTGCGAGTCATTGAAATAAGCAGGAACCGTAATAACGGCCGAGGTGACTTTCTCACCCAGATACTTTTCAGCATCTTCTTTGAGCTTGCGCAGAATCATCGCCGAGATTTCTTCAGGTGAGTATTCCTTGCCCTGAATAGCTACCTTACAGCCACCATCAGCGCCCTCTTTGACCTTGTACGAAACAATCTTGCGCTCGGATTCTACTTCGGAGAAACGACGTCCGACGAAACGCTTGATTGAGTAAACCGTGTTTTCAGGGTTCAGCACCGCCTGACGGCGAGCAAGCTGCCCAACAAGACGCTCACCAGATTTGGTAAATGCCACTACTGACGGCGTTGTACGACCACCTTCGGCATTGGAAACTACGGTAGGCTGTCCGCCTTCCATCACCGCCACAACCGAGTTGGTGGTTCCCAAATCAATGCCTACTGACTTACCCATACTTTGAAACTCCCTTCGGACCGTTTTGAAAGCTCAAGCTGAAGATCCCAGCAAATTATACTTGGGATATAGGCAAGAACTTAGTAGCTATCTTAGAGTTTGTGGCCGCTTGAATTGCTTGAAAACGTGCGCCTGGTGATTAGAAATCAATCCTGAGCCCGAACTCTGGTAATAGTCCCATGATGCCAACTGGTAAAAATAACCCGGGCAAACTTATACAAAGATTCATATTTGCAAATCGCCCATCTCTAGCTTCTTTACCACCTGGGCGCAATCTCAATCACATTTTTTTGGAAGCTTTGCCCGACGAATGGTCTTCAAGTGTAAGCAATTCGCCAATGGCCATGGCTTTGATATCCACCGGAGAATTTTTCTGCCGCGCCAATTTCATCAAATCCGACGATTGGAAGCGGAAAAATACCTGCTCTTTCAGGGGTTGCCAGTGCAGGGGGACCAGTCTTGCAGCTGATATCTCTTCGGCAATTTGCAATGCTTCGGTGGGCGAGGCCGTAGCGTACTTGCCGCCGATGGGCAAAAGGGCCGTGTGGACGTACTTGCCGGCCAGGGCTTCCTTGATCAGCGGCGTATAAATCGTGGCCCCCGAATGATAAAAACCGGAAAAATAATAGCCATTGACAGGCTTGCCAGGAGCAGAGCTGCGCGCAAACAAAGCCATAATCGTCTTACCCAGACGGTTGAGCGGGTGGTGGGCAGGCACGGCGGTGATGTCCAGGCCCTGAAAATGAATAGTCTCGTTGTGGTTGATCACGATCAATTTATCGGCCGGAATCTTGCCTCGATATTTGCGCGCCATCCACTTAATCAAATTTTTGGGGCCGGCAAAATGACAATGCCAGCGCTCGTAAAGTTTTCCCGCCATCAGTGCACCATGGTCAAAGTGCCCGTGACTGAAGAGCACAATTGAAGCCTTCGGGAGACTGTCAATGTCGACGGGGGGCTGGAGATAGGGATCGACATAGATGCAAAGATTGCCTACACCAAAGCGGACGGCGCTGTGTCCTAAAAAGGTTAGATTCAACACGCACTTCTCCGCGGGAGGCACCGGCTAGTACAATCATGGCCTACCTATTATCCATATTCACCACCAGGTTCAGTCATGATGATAAGGCCGCTAATTTTTCTTTCAGGTGCCACCGCTTTCTCACTCCTGCTCTCCGCCAACATGCCGACAGCGGTGTACGCCAAGCCGGAGCCCAAAGAGTGGGTTAAATATTTCAGCCCGATGCCGGAAAAAAATTACTCGCTGAATAAAAATCAGGACCGAGTGATTAAGAAGAAGGGCTTCAAGCGCATCGAAATCACCGGCGCCAAACCCCTGTCAAACAAAGAACTTGGCTTCTTCGCCATTGTGCCCCTGGAGCAATTAAGCGATACGACTCTGATCAACCGACTGCTTGATAAGCCGGAAGTCAACGGCCTTTCGGTATTGCTGCCCTGGCACGATCTTGAGCCCAAAGAAGATCAATTTGATTGGACAAAACTGGACAACCTGCTCAGCCTGGTCAAGGCCAAGGGTAAAACCCTGATACTGCGGATTTCCACCTGCGGTGCCGACAAAGAGGCAACCTCGGACACTCCCGACTGGGTCTTTGAAGCCGGGGCGAAATCTCTGACGTATAAGGATGAGTCGGGCAAAGAACACAAGATGCCCATATTCTGGGACACGACCTATCTGCCGCGCTGGAATAATTTCATCCAGGCTCTGGGCAAAAAATACGACAAGAATCCCGCCCTGCATTCGGTCGGCATCACCGGTGGTGGCGCCCGCGGCTCAATGCAAATTGTCCCAGTCTTCGGCTCGCCGCTCAATAAAGAGCGCTACGAAGAAATTGAAAAGCCGCTGGTCGCGCAGCACGGCATGACGCAGAGACAGTTGGTCGAGCACTGGAAATATGTCGGCGACATTTTCCCCAAAGCTTTCCCCAACGGTCGCCTCAATCTCGATATCGACCCGCCGACGCCAAATCGCCCGGGCCAGGACAGTCTTGATGAAATCTCCGACTACCTTGTCTATCGCTACGGCGAGCGCATTTATCTCACCCGTCAAAATGTGTCGGACGCCAAGCATGGCTTCGATCAATATCGAGTGCTGCTCAAGTTTCGCCCGGATACTCTGACCGGTTATCAGGTCACACCGGATATCACCGTGGCTGAGTTGAGCAAACTGGAAAAGAATGCGCTCGATGACGGCGTCAGCTTCGTGGAGTTGCCCGCCAACCTCTTGGACTCCCAGGATGAAGCGGTAGTCAAAGCACTGGCCGATCTCAGAAGCCACATCGGCTATCAGCTGGTCTCGCAAAAGGTGCAAATACCAGGTGATGTAAAAGCCGGCGATGTGCTCAAAATCAACTTCGCCTTCACCAATCTGGGCAACGCCTCGGCCATGCACCCGGTGCGCAATCTGGATAAGGATGATGCCGGCAGCTACAAAGTACAGATTGAGCTGCGCGACAACAACGATAAGCCTGTGGCCATTCTCCTGCACACGCCTGCCGTGCCCACCAATAAATGGCTCTCGGGCAAACCGATTACCTGGGAAGGCGATCTCAAAACCCCGGCCAAACTCAAACCCGGCGAATATAACGTCTATCTGTCATTAATTGAGCCTGAAACCAAGCGCAAACTGGAAATCCTCAATGCTCTGACCGCCGACGCGCCGAAAGCGGAGACCTCTTTAAGTGTAGGCAAATTGAAGGTTATTCAATAAACTGGAATTATGAGGATTGCCCAGCTAGCCGCCAACGTTGAATCGGTGCCCCCTTCCGGATACGGCGGCACTAATCTGGTTGTCAGCCTGTTGACCAATGCCCTGGTCGAGGCCGGCCATGAGGTCACCCTCTTTGCCACCGGCGATTCCAAGACAAAAGCCAAGCTGGTCTCCGAGCATGACTGTGCGCTGCGCTTCGACAAGAGCGTAAAGGTCAAAGACTGGCCTGCTTACGAATTGCGCAGCTTGATTAAACTTGAGCATATGCAGGATTCCTTTGATATCGTCCACAACCATATGGGATACCAGGCCCTGCCCCTGCTGGACCGATTGAAAATCCCAACGGTTACCACCAACCACGACGCCATCAAATCCTACTGCGCGCCCATCTATTTAAGATATGGCCATCTGCCTTATGTGGCTCTTTCCGAAGCCTTCAAAAAACTGAACCATCCGGAAAAGCTCAACTATCAGGCCGTTATCTATAACGGTATAAACGTGTCCGAATTTTTGAGCGAAGAAGACGAAACAGCCAGAGCTCGCAAGTATCTGCTTTTTGTCGGACGCATCTGTCGTGATAACGGCACGATGGAAGCGATCGAAATCGCGCGCAAATTAGCGCTGCCTCTAATCATCGCCGGCAAACTGGAAGAGGCCGATGAGCCCTACTTCCACACCTACGTCGAACCTTATCTCGAACCGGGCAAAATTGATTTTATCGGTGAAGTCGATTACGGCAAAAAACTCGTGCTCTATCAGGGCGCAATTGCCGTGCTCTATCCAATTGCTTATGAAGAAACTTTCGGGACGGTTATGGCCGAAGCGATGGCCTCGGGCACCCCGGTGCTGGCGCTGGATCGCGGCTCGGTGCGCGAAGTGCTGGTGGACGGTAAAACCGCAGTAATAGGCAATTCGGTGGGCGATTTGATCAGCAGATTTGGTGAAATTGCGCGCATCGATCCCAAAGAATGCCGCCTGCGTGCCGTGGAATTATTCAGTGTTGAAAAAATGATGGCCGGCTATGAGAGGCTCTATCACTCGCTTGTGAAAGGGCATGTGCCGGCGCGCTAGGTCGGAATAAAATAAAAGCGATATCGGTTTGACCTTTCAGCCTAAAAACACTGCTTATATAGCCAGAAAACACAATTTTCCCGGGGAATTTGTACACCTGGCTGGAAACATCGTTTCAAAAGTTCTGGTCATTGCAATTTTGTTGCGCTAGACTGCTGATAGAAGATTTGGAGATGCGCCAATGCCTAAAACCAATAAGAAGAAAAAGCGCACAAAGAAGAACGATGGGCTGGGCAGGGCACCCTACAATCTCGCTGTCGGTGAAATCGACGGTGTAATAATTAAGCCGGGAAGTTTTTTAGCGAGAACTGGCGGAATGGTGCCGACGGTTCGGTTAGGTCGTCGTGCCGCAGAAAAAATCAGCTAGGCAAAATAGAACGCGAAAACGCTATCTCGTCGACACAGGTCCAATACTCTCACTGTTCAACGAACAAGATGCCTGGCATGGTAGAAGCCTGGAATTCTTCGGCGGTCTGGATTTCGACCTCGTCACAACGGAAGCAGTCATTCATGAGGTTATCTACTTCCTTCAGAAAGCAAGAAAGCCTTCCAGCGTTATAGAGCGCCTCCTAGAGAATGTTTCAGAAGGTAGCTTGATAGTCTATTTTCTAAAGAAAGCCCACTTCGAACGGATTAAGCATCTCAAAATCCGTTACGCGGATCAGCCGAAATTAGACTATGCAGATATGACGCTTGTAGTGGCAGCTGAAGATTTGAGGCTAAGTGACATTATTACGATAGATGTGCGTGATTTTCAGCGCTTACACTGGAATCGATACAACAGCTTTAATGTCATCTTGCCCACCCTCGAAGGGAGTAATTGACCTTTCAACCTGAACAATCGACAAGTTCCACTGCCAGCGAATTCCAGCTCATAAAATCCGGCGCCCAGAGCGGGCGGGCTGTTTCTACATCGTAATTTTCGTGCAGCGTCTTATTTTTATCCAGGTCCAGTTGCATCGCCTTGAGCACGCGCTCGGCGATAACGGGTCGGGCATCGCTGCGGCCGTAATGCGCCAGTCCGCGACAGCACAGCGCATTGACGAGTATCCACATCGGGCCCTGCCAGTTGCTCACCATGGCACGACCGTAGAGCCCGCGCGGCGAATTATTGTACAAACGCTCGGATGCTGCATATGAAGCCAGTCCGAAAGGTCTGAGAAAATGTTCTTCGTTGAGAATATTTTTCTCAATACAAAGCTTCGCCCGGTCGTCGCTGGCAATGCCCATATAAACAGGAGCCAGACCAGTCCAGCTGCGCACCCGCACAAAGGACTTATCCGAGGGACAAAAACCGACATACATATTTAGCTCTTTGTCCCAGAGCTTTTCTTCTATTTTCTGTTTAAGCACTTCGGCTTTCTTCTGATATTCGCTATGCAAATCATTAAAACCGGCACGGTCAGCCAGTGCGGCAAAGGCCTCAAATTCACAGACAATATAAGCATTGGCGTCGACAGCCAGTATTTCGCCATCGGGAAATTTGCCCAGGTCTTCATTTTCGTCCTTGGCGGCTTCGGTCGGATAGATAAGCGCCAGATTGTCGTCAACGCCGCTCTCCAGAACATTGCGCCAGTGATAAAGACCACTTTCATGTCGGCGATTTTTCTCAAAATATTGCAGATAGAGATGCAGCTTTTTAATTACATCATCGGATAGAAGAGTCCGGGCAGGACCATTTTTGTCTGCGGGCAATTCTTTGATATGGCGGTTAAGAGTCTGACAGAGAAAGGGTTTGGCCTGGTCGCCCTTGTCCCATATCCGGTGCGGTGAAACAGTACGAGGTATATGCCCGTCCGCTTCCTGCAGAGCCAGGAAGTTTCGCACCACATCCGGTGCCAGGTCGGGAATACCAAGGCGCGGGGCTACCTGCGAAAAGAAACAGGCGTCCCAGTCGTACATCTGAAGATAGTGACCGACGGTAGAGCGCTCAGATACCCCGGCCTTATCATCCGCGCCGGCTTTGACGCCGAAGCTGGGGGTGACAAATCGATAGGGCAGGCTGCCTTCAGGATTATGCACGCACGTCGGCGCCTGGCTCTTCAAAAAACCTTCAATCCCTGAAAATTTACTGGTCATTAGTCTCTCTGCAAAATGTTTTGGTCAATCTTTGCCGGGGGCACTTAGCAACTTTTTCGCCTCGTCTGCTCGACCGGTCCAATAGAGTACTACAGCGTAGTCTTGCTTGAGTGAAGCAATATCATAATGACCTTCGACGGTCGGCGCTTGCGAAAGTGCCTCTTTGTAGAGCGACTCAGCCGGCTCAAACTGGCCAAGGGCACGGTCCATATTGGCCAGCAAATGCCTGTATACAAACGTTGAATATTTATCGTCCTCGGTGGCGCTGGGCGCACTGCTTTTTTCTTTAGCCCTGTTCAGCGCCTGCTCCAGCTCGGCCTGCCGTCTCAGTATAGTCGGCCGGGCCTCCTGCTCCAGCGGCTCGGCCTGACCGGCCAACCCTTCAGCTCGCAAGAGTTGCGCGTAAGCCAGGGCGACCTCGTCCTTGAGCGGATGGAGTTGCAGGGCAGGGCCTGTAAGAAACGACTGAAGAGCGCCCCTGTACCAGGCCTCGGCTTCCTTGTAATCGCCCCGAGCGGCATCAAGATTAGCCTTGCGCCACAGTGTTCGAAAATTTTCGGCGGCTATGGCCGCATGGGCCGTGCCGCATATAGGCAGTCGCTCGCTTTCGGCGGCCAGAGCCGGAGAATGGGTGGCACCAAAGGGTGACCAACCAGCGGCCACAGCCACACAACTAATGGCGATTGGAACAAACTGGCGCTTCAGATTCATGTGCGAAGGTCCTGTTTTCAAATTGAGCGGAGGGCTGCTCGGCCCCTGATAAGGATACTGACGGCAGACGGGCCAATTTTAGAGCGTAATCCAGATTAAGACAGTGATGGCTGCACTGGACACCATAACGTCTCTTAAAATAGACGATAATCAATTTTACATCCATTATAATATACATAAAAAGGCGGGTGGGCACAAACAGCTTGACAATATCGTCCAAGTTATAATACGCTAAAAGGAATACAGTCCACTTTAATAGACATTATGCAAAAGCCAGCAATCACCTCTGCTACGCCCATTCCCGTCCGTCGAGCCCTTCGCAAGCTGGGGCAAGACATTCGGGACGCGAGGCTGCGCCGCCGCATACCGACCGCACTCCTGGCGCAAAGGGCATCAATAAGCCGTATGACCTTGTATAAGGTAGAAAGGGGCGACGAAAATGTATCAATGGGCACTTACGCCACAATCATGTTTTCACTGGGCATGATCGACCGAGTAGGCAGTCTGGCGGATCCGACAGAAGACGCACTCGGACGTCAGCTCGATGAAGAACGTCTGCCCAAGCGGATCAGGCTGCCACGAAAAAAAGACGCAGCTTCTGCCGCTCATATCGCACCATGAGCGAAACCGAGACACATGTCTACGCCGATCTCTCCGACATACCGCATCTCGTTGGACGGCTCTGGACCCGCACGCGCAATGACAAGGCAAGCGCAAGCTTCGAATACAGCAAGGAATGGCTCTCTTCAGCGCTGAACTTCTCACTTGAACCGGCATTAACACTTGGTCCGGGTCCATTCCACAGTGGAGACCGAGCCTTGTTTAGCGCTATAGGTGATTCCGCACCGGATCGGTGGGGGCGCGTATTAATGCGCAGGGCTGAGCGGCGCCGCGCAGATCAGGCAGGACAGACGCCCCGCACACTGCAAGAAATTGACTATCTGCTGATGGTAGACGACGAAGCAAGGCAAGGCGCCCTTCGCTTCGCCGCACGCGAAGGTGGGCCGTTTCTCGCGCAATCAGTGCGCCGCAAGATACCGCCACTGATTGAGCTACCACGCCTCCTGTCGGCAGCACAAAACGTTTTAAGCGACAACGAATCGGATGAGGATCTGCGCCTGCTGCTGGCCCCAGGCTCCTCTCTCGGCGGAGCGCGCCCAAAGGCATCGGTGCGCGATCGCGACGGTCAACTGGCTATTGCGAAATTTCCACAAGACGGGGACGAGATAAACACAGTCCTCTGGGAAGCAGTCGCTCTGAGTCTGGCCGAAAAGGCCGGTATCAACACACCAGCATGGCGCCTGGAGTCCATTGCTAAAAAACCGGTACTGCTGCTCCGTCGTTTTGACCGTGCTCAAGGCAGACGAATCCCGTTTCTATCAGCAATGAGCATGCTCAATGCAAAAGACAACGAACAACGAAGTTATATGGAATTTGTCGACGCGCTCCGCCAGTATGGGGCTTCAGCAAAAGAAGATTCACACATGCTGTGGAGACGCATGGTCTACAGCATTCTGATATCCAACACTGACGACCACCTGCGCAACCATGGCTTCCTGTATGAGGGTCAAGAAGGTTGGCGGCTTTCACCGGCCTATGACGTTAACCCTGTACCAGTCGACATCAAACCTCGTGTTCTGACAACAACAATTGATCTCGACAGTGGCATTGCGTCGGTAGAATTAGCGCTTTCAGTTGCCACCTACTTTACGCTCACACACGCCGAAGCATCAGATATTCTGGCGCAAGTAGGCAAGGCGGTGGCAACCTGGCGTCAAACAGCGGCAAATGTGGGTTTGAAACCAAGTGAGATAGACCGAATGTCATCAGCATTCGAACATGGCGAACTCAAGCTGGCCGCAAAAAAAGGCTACCGGCAAGCAAAACGCCTGCGATCGACAACGTGATCGCAGGACATTCAATCTTGCTCCAGTCTAGACTTGCACTTCCAGGGGAAGGCTGGCCCAGAGGATGTGCGCCGTATCGAAGAGGCTGGCCATGTCGTCATGGTGAGGCAGGACGCGCACGGTGAAGCCGTGGCGACCGCTCTGATAATAACGAATAGCGCTGGAGAACAAAGTCAAACTGCCTTTCTTCTCATCGCCAACCGTCATCGGTATCACTTCGCCGTCGACGATATTGCCGGTCTGATCAATCGGTCCATGATAAATCTGCACAGCCAGTTCGCCCGGTTTGAAATCACCGAGATCGACCCAGGCGCTGACTTTCATGTCGTCGCCAACTTTCATGGTTTCGCCCGGTTGAGCTTCTACCGAACCAATCTTCACCCGACTCCATCTGTCTTTCAGAGACTTCTTCCAGTGAGCGAGATTCTTGGCCTTGACCGAGTCTTCCGCCAGGAATTGCTGGAAGCGAGCCGCAGCAGGCCAGTACATATTGGTGGCGTATTCACGCACCATGCGGTTGATGCTGAAAACAGGGCAGAGCGCCAGAAGAGATTTCTTCATGCGCTGCAGCCAGGCCTTGGGCCGACCGTCAGCTTCGCGGTTATAGAAGGCGGGTACGATTTCTTTTTCCAACAGGTCATAGAAGGCGTTGGATTCGACTTCATCCTGATAGTCGGTATCGGCGTACATTTCGCCCTGACCGATAGCCCAACCGATAGCCGGCTCGTAAGCTTCATCCCACCAGCCGTCCAGAATCGAGCAGTTGAGGCCGCCGTTGAAGGCTGCTTTCATACCGCTTGTACCGGAGGCTTCCAGCGGACGTATCGGCGTGTTGAGCCAGACGTCGACGCCTTCAACCATCCAACGAGCAACGTTCATATCGTAGTCCTCAATGAAGACAAAACGTTTGCGCACATCTTCACGCTTGCAGAATTGCATCACCTGACGAATCAGCTCCTTAGCTGGAGTGTCCTCAGGGTGCGCCTTTCCGGCCATGATGATCTGCACCGGACGATCTTTATTGGAGAGAATTCTGGCCAGACGCTCGGGGTCCGAGAGAAGCAGAGTGGCTCGTTTGTAGGTGGCCATGCGGCGGGCAAAGCCGATTGTGAGAATGGTCGGATCAAGTACGTTCATCGCTTCGTCGAGCGTGGACTCGGTAGCTCCACGCGCTTCAAGCTGCTTCTTCAAGCGCTTGCGGCAGAAACTGACCAGTCTGTGGCGACGCAGTTCATGCACGCGCCAGAGTTCTTCATCGGGAATCTCTTCGACTTTGTTCCAGATGTCCTGTTGATCCGAAACTTCCTCGGACCATTTGGTGCCCAGATAGCGATCATAGAGATCGGCCATTTCATCGGAGATCCAGCTTCTGGCGTGGACGCCGTTGGTGATACTGGTGATGGGCACTTCATGCTCGGGTACATCTTTCCAAACATCGTTGAAAAGTTCACGCGAAACAACGCCATGCAATTTGCTGACGGCGTTGGTTTTGGAAGACAATTCAATCGCCAGATTGGCCATCGAGAAGGGCTCGGTGTCATCGTTCGGCTTGGTGCGACCGAGGGCGAGGAATTCATTGCGGCTGATACCAACATTGCGGTAATACTCAGCCCAGTATTTCTCTACCAGCTCCGGTGTGAACTTGTCGATACCGGCGGGCACAGCGGTGTGTGTTGTGAAGATCTGTCCGGCTTCGGCCACTTCTTTGGCTTCGTGGAAGGAGAGCTTGTGCTCCTGCATCAAGATGGCAATGCGCTCCAGTCCAAGAAATGCACTGTGCCCTTCATTCATATGGCAAACGTTAGGCTCGATGCCGATTTTCTTAAGCGCCTTGAGGCCGCCTACACCAAGGATAATTTCCTGCTGCATGCGGATTTCTCTGTCGGCATGATAGAGAGCGTCAGTGATGTCTTCATCAACTTTGGAATTTTCCGGAATGTTGGTGTCGAGCAAATATAGAGGCACCCGGCCGACCTGAGCTTTCCAGATGCGGGCGTGCACCTTGCGGCCCGGGAAGTCTACAGAAATAAGAACGGGGCTGCCGTCTTTTTCTTTGACCGGAATAATCGGCAGATTGTAGAAATCATTGATGGGATAACGCTCTTGCTGCCAGCCGTCGGCGTTCAAATACTGACGGAAGTAGCCCTGCTGGTAGACGATACCCACACCGACCAGGGGCAAACCCAGTTCGGAAGCAGCTTTGATGTGGTCGCCGGCGAGGATGCCCAGACCACCGGAGTAAATCGGCAGTGCTTCGCTGAGGCCAAACTCAGCCGAAAAATAAGCAATGGTGCCGGGTTTTTGCTTCTTGTAATTCTTTTCGTACCAGGTGCCTTCGGCTTTCATATACTCGACATGCTTCTGGTAAATACGATTGACCTGCACCAAAAAGCCTTCATCATTAGCCGCCTGGTTCAGTCTTTCCTGACTGACCAGACCCAGTACCAGGGCCGGATTATGATTGGAAGTCTCCCAGAGATCGCGGTCAAGACGGCGGAACAATTTGATCGTTTCGTGATCCCATGTCCACCGGAGGTTGTATGCCAGCTCCCGCAAGCATTCCAGTTCGGGCGGCAAAAATGGGGTGACTTCAATGGTGCGGATTGGTTTCAATTGTCTCGGCTCCTGCATAAGATGCGCCACCGATCCGGCTGTATTCGAATTCATAATTGAATTTATGATTCTGGCCCTGTCGGGGTGAGCGACAGAGCGAAAGCCAGACTGGGCAGCCCCTGTTGCCAAGATTGTAGAATCTTACAACTAAGGGACCGTAGCATGGTAACACTTATTAAGCGCCTTACGGCACCAAAAACGGCTACAAGACAAGACCTTTTTAAATTCCGGTTACAAAGCAGCGTTCAAAACCTACAGAAGGCGCCAAAAATATGTCTCCCTTATATACTTTCGCTCGCATCCTGAGACTCATATCTCTAGCAATGCTATTTGGTGGCTCAACGGCTATCGTTTTTGCCGCCATCACCCTGGTGCAAGCGGCAAAGGCCCACGGGGTGGACGCGCTGGAAGCGGCTGCCACCAACGCCCCCGTCTTCATTGAGTTTGCCAAAGTAGCGGCCATTTTTGCCATCACTCTTGTGATTGCCGAGGCCATTGAAATCAAAGGCGACCTGCACAACCTCGAAGGACGCAATCACAAATGGCGCATGGGCCGCTATTTCGCCAGCATCGCCTGTGCCATCTGTACCTTTATATTTTCATTTGCCATCGTGCCGCAGATGCAGCAGGCCATGACCCAGATGAAAACCAACGAGACAGCCCATGCCGAGTTTGAGCGCATGCACAAAATGTCGCGCATCATCTTTAGCGGCACCATCGCCTTTGCCCTGGTGTCACTGGTCATACCGGCCCTGGGTGGAAGAAAAGTTACCGACTGAGGAGGATGAATGAAGCACCCCATTTCTCTTAGTTTGGTTGCCGGACTGGCACTTAACTGCGTCCTGACGCAACCGGCCCGGGCGGATTATCAAAACCCGGCCTTTGATCGCGGTACTGCGCGCATGCGCGCCGGAGACTTTGACGGCGCAGTCAACTCCTTTGGTGAAGCCATCGGCATGAACAGCACCGAGCCCAAAGGTTATTTGATGCGCGGTGAATGCTTCTACAAATTGCAAAATTACAAACTGGCGATCCAGGACATGGACAAGACCCTGCAACTGGCTCCCGATAATGTACGCGCCTATCTGGTGCGGGGAAGCTGCAAAGCCAATCTGGGGCAAGACGATGACGCCGTGGCCGATTATCTGGCGGCGATCAAGCTGCAACCAGGTCTGGGCAAAAGATATTTTGAAAACGGCGGCCCCAATGTCAGCGCGGCGGCCCAGGCAAATAATACCGCCAGCGATGGCAGCGGTAAAAAGCGTCGGCGCGGTCGAGTTGTTAACCAGAATGGCAAAGCGACGATTGAAGCGGTCGATCAGACGGACAGTCACGCCGACCTGAGATTGCACGCGGTCGAAGATTACAAAAAAGCAATGGCCATTGCTTATCCTTCCGGTTTTGGCCAGGTCAAAACAAGCGAAGGGACAGCCGTCCCCGGCTCGGGAGAATTTGAAGGCGACGCACACAAGGCGATTGCCGACCTCAACGAACTGATCCGCAACGGCAATGCCACCGGCGCCAACTACTACAAGCGCGCCAAAGCTCTACAAAAATTGGGACGAGTCGATGACGCTCTCAAAGACTACGAGCGGGCAATCTCACTAGACCCCCAGAAATCGCAATACTATATCGGCCGAGCATCACTATTTTTCCAGTTGAAAAAACCGCTCATGGTCGAGGCTGAAATAGCTCGCGCCCGGGCTGTAGATCCCGACGTGCCGGCCAAAGTACATTTTGATCTGCCCCGCTACGATGAGAGCGTAAAATGGTCCGCCGACGACGGCCCGGACAACCACTGAAGGCATCAATCCTGAAGATTAGCCAGCTTGGACAGCAGGTCCTGGCCTTCCAGGCGCAGCCTCAAATCACGATAAAAAAGTCCGTACCCGGTAAAACCGATACCAAAAGATATGACATTAAATGTGGTGTCAATCGCCGCGCCTAATATGTCGATCGGGATCGATCGACTTTCCAATCCCAGATCCAGATGAGTGAGCTTTTCCACGATGGCCAACAGGATGATAGGACTGTAGCAAGCGATACAAACCAGCAATAGAGCTATGGTAATCAAACAAATAAACGAACCGCCGCGGAGCATGCGCAGTTTGAAAAAATAATAGGAGCGGTTGAGGCAGTGTATGAAGCTGCCCTCCTCGCAGGCTATGACCGAGAGAAGCAGGGCGCCAAAAAGGGCACTGAGCGAAATCGACACGGTCAGACCAAAGCCGATGATGCCGAACCCGATACTGCCGACGAGCAATCGCTGGGGCTGGGGAATCGGTATGAACGAAACGAAAAGAAAGGCCACGAAGGTCCAGAGCAAGAGACTGACCAGAGGCGGCAGCAAGATTATGCTGTAGGCGCCGAAGAGCGAGCGCGAACGCGCTTTAATCCACTTGCAGGCGGCGCCAAAGTCGCTGTCGAGGCCCAGGATCATGCGCACGATGGCGCTGGAGCGAAGAATCAGCTCCCATACACCGACAAACCAGATGAAAAATCCCAGTAAAACCAGGGCCATGTGCGCGGCGAAGGGTCCCACCGCCAGCATGGAGCGGGAGGCGATGCTGACCCAGTGGTCAAAGGAAAGCAGAGCCCCGTTGGAGCCTACGGCCGTGCACAGAGCCGGCATAATCAAGGCGCTCCAGTAGAGACGCAAATTTTGCCTGAACTTACGAAAGGAGAGGCTAACCAGGTCTCCCAGAGATAACACCTTTTCCGGCAGTTGGTCTATCAAAGCAAGCAACAAATAGTCAGATTAAGAGGCACGCACGACGCCGACAAGTATAATATCTTCCACCTATATAGTAGCGGATACGGCATGCAAAGAGTCGCAAACAAACGCACCTACCTGGATCCCATCCACCAGGATATCGTCCTTGACCGGTCAATACCAGCCGAGCGGCTGGTTGTCGACCTGATCGACGCAGTCGAGTTTCAGAGATTGCGCCGCATTCACCAGCTCGGGGTCTCCCACTTTACTTTCCAGGGGGCGGAGGGCTCGCGCTTTACCCATTCGGTCGGGGTGATGAATGTCGCCTCCCGTATGTATGCCATTCTCGCCTCCCGCAATGAATCAGCCGAGGCCGAACGAGCGCTGATTCTGGCCACAGCCCTCCTGCACGACGTTGGCCACGGCCCGTTCAGCCACGTAACCGAAAAAGTACTTGGCTACGACCACGAAGACTGGTCCTGCAAGATAATCTCCGGCGACACCGAAATCCGCTCCATTCTGGACAACTTCAAAGAAGACCCGGGGCTGGCCGACAAGATAGTCAAGGTGCTGAAGAAGACCTATAAGCCAGCCTATGTCTCGCATGTGGTCTCAAGCCAACTGGACTGCGACCGCTTCGATTACTTGCTGCGCGACAGTTACATGACCGGCACGGCCTACGGCCACTTCGCCCTGCAGCGCATTTTGCGCTCAATCGAAATCGACCCGGACAATGACCGGCTCCTGGTAGTGGGCGAAAAAGGCCAGATAGCCGTCGAAGATTATTTATTTGCCCGCTACAGCATGTACGCCCAGGTCTATTACCATCGCAAAAATCTGGCGGCCAGAGCCCTCCTCGGCAAGCTAATTAAGCGCGCCCGACACGTAATCGAGTCCCAGAGCAAAATCTGCTTCATAGACGAACAGACCGAACGCTGGTTAACCGGCGAACAGTTGTCGGTGGAAGAATATCTCACCCTGGATGATGTGCAACTCAACTATCACATCAAGCGCTGGCTGCACGATGATGACAAAATCCTGAGCGATCTCTCCTGGCGCTTTCTCAATCGCCGCATTTTCAAAGCCTCGAGAATCAATTCACAGGACCAGAACGAAATCAGGTCGATTGAAGAGAAGGCGCGCAAGGTAGTCGGCCAGCTGGGCTTCGATCCCGACTATTACGTTGCCGTCGAATCGACCGGCTTCCGTCCGTACGACTATTACCGTCCGGAAGAAGAACATCCGCAGACAAACATTGTTGTGCGCACCGACAGCGGTGAAGTAAAAGAACTGTCGCAATTGTCGCCCACGGTAAAGGCCCTGGTGACCGGCGATTACACGGCATACTGGCTGATTTATCCTCAGGAAGCGTCCGAACAATTGAGTAAAACAATTGAATCGGCACTGACGCATGTTGCATCGGCAAAATAAAAAACTCACTTCAGATTCTGTTTCTAAATAAGGACCCGGAAAATGTTCGACAATCTTTCAGACAGGCTACAAGGCGCATTCCGCTCGCTGGCCGGCACCGATAAATTGACGGCGGACAATATTGAAGAAGCCATTCGTGAGGTGCGCAAGTCGCTGCTCGAAGCCGACGTCAGCTTGAAGGTCGTCAAAATTTTCATCAGCAACGTGCGGCAGAAGGCGCTGGGCGTGGAAGTTATCGAAGCCGTCTCGCCTTACCAGCAATTTGTCAAAGTGGTGAGCGATGAACTTACCACCATCCTTGGTGGCGAAGTCGCTCCCCTGGATCTCAAAGGCGGACCGGGAATCATCATGATGGTCGGCTTGCAGGGCGCCGGTAAAACGACAGCCTGCGGCAAACTGGCGCTCAAACTCAAGGGCGAAGGATTCAAGCCTTTGCTGGTCGCCTGCGACGTGCAGCGCCCCGCTGCCATTCACCAGCTTGAGACTCTGGGCAAACAGATAGACGTGCCGGTCTTCACCATCCCCGGCGGCCAGGACGTGCAGGACATCGCCGAAGGCGCCGTGGCCAAGGCCAAAGCCGACGGTTACAACCCGGTCATCCTCGATACCGCCGGTCGTTTGCAAGTAGACACTCCGCTCATGGCCGAACTCCTTATATTGGATAAGGTCTTGAACCCCTCGGAAAAAATCCTCGTCATCGACAGCATGACCGGTCAAGAAGCGGTCAACGTCGCCGAGACCTTCAACACACAGCTCTCGGTCACCGGTCTGCTCCTGACCAAAATCGACGGCGACGCCCGCGGCGGGGCGGCACTTTCCGTCCGGGAAGCTGTGGGCAAACCGATCAAGTTTATTTCCACCGGTGAAAAACTGGACAATCTTGAGGCTTTTCACCCGGACCGCATGGCCAGCCGCATCCTGGGCATGGGCGATGTGCTCTCCCTGGTGGAAAAAGCACAAAAGAATATCGACGAGAAAGAAGCCGAGAAAGCTGTCATGGATATGTTCCAGAACGACTTCAGCTTCGAGATGTTCATCAACATGCAGCGCATGATGAAAAAAATGGGCCCCATGGGCGACGTCATGAAAATGATGGGAATAGGCGGCATGATGGGCATTTCCGCCGAAGACCAGAACAAAATCGCCGAGCAGGGCGAAGTCATGATGAACCGATATGAAATTGCTATTAACTCCATGACTGTGGCCGAAAGAAGAAAGCCCGAAATCATCGACTTCTCAAGAAGACGGCGCATAGCCCGGGGCGCCGGCATTAAGGACAGTGAAGTCGGCCAAATGTTAAACGAATTTGAGAAAATGCGTCAGATGATGCGCATGATGAAGGGCATGATGGGCGGCGGCGGCTTCCCTGGTATGCCCGGCGGCGGCGGTTTCCCCGGTATGGGTGGCGGCGGCTTCCCCGGTATGGGCGGCCCCGGCGGCCTCTTCGGCGGCGGCAAAATGCCCCCCATGCCTCCTGGTTTCCCCCAGAGCATGATGGGACAGATGGGCAGACCGGGCTTCGGCGCCGGCGGCTCCCGTCCCGGTGGCCCCAAACCACCGCCCCTTCCGCCTGGCGTGGCGCCGCGCAAGAAGAAAAAGAAGCGTTAAAGTTGCATTAGCTTAACAAGATATACCCTGCGGACATACGTAGCAGGGGCTGGTATTGGTAGAATGAGGCTTTGCACTCTCGAAGGGGTTAGAAGTTCACGTGGTTAAGATTAGGCTTACGCGCGTCGGCGCCAAAAAAGCTCCGCACTATCGGATAGTCGCAGTAGACTCTAGAGCTAGAAGAGATGGTATGCCAATCGAAACGCTTGGTTATTACAATCCACGTTCTAAAGAACTTACTGTCGATAGGGAAGCGGTCGAAAAATGGAAGAAAAACGGGGCCCAAACAAGCGATACGGTGGCAAGCCTTTTAAAAAGACCGGTGGTGGCGGCGGCGGCCGGCGCTTCGGCGGGCGCCCCAGGCCAGTAAGCGATTCGACTGCACCGGAAGATCTGGCCGAGTACATCTTGAAGGTCCTGGCCAGAGATCCTGATGCGTTGCAGTTTGAGCGACTGAACATTGGACACGGCCGTTGCCGTGTCGGCGTCACATGCGACCCCACCGTTACCGGCAGACTGATCGGCAAGGATGGTCGCACCATCACGGCCCTGCGCTCACTTATTCGTGCTGCGGCCAGTCGCGTCGGTAAACGCGTAGACATCGAAATAGCTTGATACGCCCTCATTACTCTCCTAAAAGTCTGAACGCCATTGACCAGCTCATCGAATAGCCTCGGGGGCGGACAGGACCTTTTGAACCTGCTGATTGAGAAGCGGTTGATTACGCCTGCCCAGGCGGAGCTCGCCCGCAGTCAGAGCGTGGCCACCGGCATTTCTCCCCGCGAATTTCTGGTCAAGAACGGCTGGGTCAACGACGCCACCCTGAGAGAAATCGCTCCCTGGGTGTTCAAGGAGCTGACGGCTGAAAAGCAGCGGCACGACACTGTGGAAACCAACGAGTCTCTCCTGGCCAATACGGCCGGCTCGTCCGATGATTACGAAAAAAATCTTGCCCGCTACCGGGCTATTTTGAAAGATATCCTGGGCCCGGACGTAGACATCCAGTAGCAGTCAGCCGTTGTTTTCACTTACCAGCTTGTGCAGGTAAGTAATTTTTTTGCCGACGTAGCCACTGTATATAGTGGCAAGCTTGAGGCCGTCGGCGCCGTCCATAAAGCCGCCGCGCAAAAAATATCGGTAGAAGAATGTCCAGGCCGGATGCAGGACCTTATTGGCCGGATTCAAGCGCTTGCGGTAGTAGTCCTTGCCCCGGTTAAAAAACTCCTGCGCCGACAAGCGGGCGTACTTGTCCATGGCCTGCTCAAACTCTGCGACATCTTTATACGCGTAGTGATTCATCGGGTGCTGCAACTGGCGGGTCGGGCCCTCCATCTTGATGGCCTCGTGCACCAGGCGATCACCAAAGCGTCCCTTCTCTTTCTTAAACAAGCGCAATTGAGCATCGGGATAGAAGCCACCATGGGCGATGGCACGGTCGGCAATGAATAAAACGCGGGGGATTTTGTAGCCGTCAAATTTCTCCAACTCCGCTGCCGGGCCTTCCAGCAAAGCACGCATTTCAGCAACCAGTGGCTGGGTCAAAACCTCGTCGGCATCCAGGGAAAGGACCCAGTCACAGCTGGCCTGCTCTATGGCGAAGTTTTTCTGTTTGGCAAAACCGAGCCAGGGCTGGTCTATAATGCGCGCGCCCAGTGCTGAGGCAATCTCTTTTGTCCGGTCGGTAGAACCGGAGTCGACGACAATGATTTCCTGCACCAGAGGAGCGGCCGTTTCAATAACGCGGCCGATATTGCGCTCCTCATCCTGGGCGACTATGACTAAAGATAAGGGCTGCATCTGGCTCAAGGGATAGCGCTGTCCTTAGCGCCGGATATGTATGACGTGGTGCTGTTCGTCGATCTGATAGCGGCAATCTCCAAAGAACGACTGGCCCAGAAGCGGATGAGGCACGCTGGACACAGCGTCCACATGCACTTCGAAATTGCGCTTTTCGATTGGTCCCATCTTCACCGAATCAACGGTGACAATTTTGCCGTAGGAATTACCGGCCACACCGCCACCCCTGTAACCAGGCGCATCTTCAGGTACCGTAAGACCGATTGAGAGGGCGTGCTCGGCGGTGAGCATCACACTGGCAGCTCCAGTATCGAAATACATCGGTATCTGTCTGCCGTTGACGCTCACGTTAACGACCATCTCATTACCTTCCCTGGTATAAGGCACAGCATCGGCGGCTTTACTGGGATCGTCATAAATCGAACCGCGTCTTGCGCCCTGTTTCACAAAACTGATGCACTTGGCGCTATTGTCAATTGAATAAGCCATGCCGCGATAAAATGTCTGGCCCAATAAGGGCATGGTGGGTAGATCTTCCTGAACCATCACGGCCACATTTTTGCGCTCCATGCTGCCGACGGATACGTTCATAGGCATGACCCAGTTGTCCTGCGGTCCACCGTCGCCAACCCCCTGCGACTTGCCGATCGGACGGCCCTGGGGCAGGGAAAGACCGAGCTGCCGCAATTGATTTTTTCCGATGACAATGCCTTCCGCACCCGTATCGAAGATAGCTTCAATAGGTCGATTATTGAAGCGCGCTTCCACAATCAAGTGAGGCCCCTCATTGCGGAAATACAACTTGGCCTCATTGGGCAGCGCATCGGTAGAGGGAGCGAAGGGATTTTCCTCACCGGAGGGCATAGAGCTCATCGTGCTCTGGGAGCCGGAAGGTGCAGACGAACGCCGCGCCGGAGCCTGACCAAAAGATCCCATAGCCATCTGCGCCCGGGCCGCCGCATCAGTCCCGGGGAAATACTGCATGATCTGATTGTAGATGGCCATGGCGCCGGGGACATTGTTGTTGTAATGCAAACTCAGAGCGTAATAGTAATAGAGGGTGGAATTGGCTCGGTCCGTGGCGATAGCCTTGCGAAAGGACTCGGCAGCCAGGCCGTATTGTTTGGCTTTGAACTGATTCATGGCAGTGTCGGCCAGGGCACCACCCTTGCCACCCCTGGCCGCACCTTTAGCAGCCGCTTTGACCGGAGCGGCGGACGCCCGGGGCAGAGTCAAAAGAGAAAGCACCAGGCCAAGCGAAGAAGCGAGACAGAGAATTCTTTTCGCCCGAATATTCATATAAATCAGTGTACCCCTGCAAAAAATGCGTCGTGTTTATTCAAAGCGAATCACATGACTATCCTGATCGACTGCGTATCTATGGTCACCCCAGAAGTCCTTGCCCAGGAGCGGGTTCTGGAGCTGGGAGGTGAGGTCAACACCGATTTTTATATCGCGTTTCTCCACCGGCCCGAGCTTCAATGAATTCACCATCACATAGCGACCGACGCTTCCACCACCGACACCGCTACCAATCATCACTTCCGCATCATCAGGCACCTTGATGCCGGCGGCGTCGGCCTGAGCCTTAGAGAAGAGTGTGCCGCTGGCCCCTGTGTCAAAACACATGTTGACCGGTCGACCGTTCACCAGCACCGATACGATCATACTGCGGCCCTGCATCACATAAGGCACGGTGCGATAGTCGCTGGAGCGACCGGCTGAGCTGGCGGTTGTGCTCGTATTTCTAGCGGTGAAGCGCAAAGAGCCGTTATCTACTGCGTAGTTCATCCCCTGCACAAAGGGCAGCCCCAGGAGCGGAAGCGTGTCCATTTGTTCCTGAATGTGGACCATAACATTGCGGCGAGTGACACCGCCGACGGTGACATCCATGCGCTGCCCCCAGACCTCCTCGATCTTTCCACCGACGCCGCGGCTGCGGGCAATAGTGTCACCGGTCGGCAGAGGCAGGCCCAGATCGCGCAGGTGATTCTTGCCCATCAAAATCATTTCCGCCCCGGTATCGAAGATAGCCCGTGTGCGTCGCCCGTTAAAGGCCACGTCAACGACCATATGGCTGTTTTCCATATTGAAATTGACGACACTGCTGGGCGGTATGATGTCGCCACTGGAAGAGCTTGCGCTGGAGGGTGCGACGGTGCGCACCACATTGGCCGCGGCACTGTGCCCGCCACCGGCACTGGGAGCGGCTTGCTGCCGCACACCACCGGAGGGAACCGCCGCCACACCTGACAGTGAAGCAATGGCCTGCCTGGATCTGGCAGCGGCTTCGGTATTGGGATACCGCTGCACCACTTCCTGGTAAGCGGCTTTCGCCCCACTCAGATCATGGGCATAGTGCAGCGAAAGGGCGTAATAGTAGAAGCAATTGCCGTCACCGGGGCGGTCAAAAATGGCCTTGCGAAAGGAAGCGGCGGCACCGGCATAATCCCGCGCCTTGAACTGCGCCATCGCATCTTCATAGTCTCCAGCCCTGGCGGCGCTGAAAGACGAAAGAAAAATCGAGCACCCCAAGAGCAAAATCGCCGATTTCTTCAAACCCATGATCACGCTATCCACCCCGAGGCCAACCGCATTGCCGATTGCTTGAAATTTACACCCCAAGCTCTTCCTTGATTATGACCTTTTGATACTCGGATGCGCCTTCAAATACCTCGGTCAATTTCGAGTCGCGATAGATACGCTCGATCTCGCTCTCCGGGCTGGCACCAAGTACGCCAAATATTTGCAGCGCCTCACCGGAGTGAAATCTGGCTACCTTGGCGGCGAACATTTTGGCCATGGCACTGTATTTGTGGAAATTCTCCGGCTCCTCATCCTTAGACCATGCGGCCCGGTAGGTGAGCATCTGGGCGGCGGCACGATCCATAGAGAGGTCGGCCAATTTCCACTGAATGCCCTGGAATTTACTGATTGATTCGCCAAACTGTTCATGGGTGCGAGCGCGCTCGGCACCCAGAGCGATCGCCTGATCGGCCAGGCCGAGAGCGGCACCGGCAAGAACGGTCTTGCTCACGTCGAGGGCGTGCTCGACAGCCTTCACAACCTGATCACAGGTGGCCGAAGCGCCACCGAGGCGGTTGTCGAGACTGACCTTGTGATTTGTCAAAATTATGTCGTTTGTAACGGCCGAACGCATACCCATTTTGGCCCGGGCCGGTCCGACCTTGAGGCTGTCGGCGGCGTTCTTTTCGCCATTGGCATCAACGAGCCAGAGACTGAGCTGGTCGCCGCTTTTGGCCAGGACGGCCAGCAACTGGGCGATTTCGCCATTCACAACCCAGGTCTTGGTAGCGTTGAGGGCGGCGGCATCGCCTTCCACAACAGCCGTGGCCTGCACCGCTTTGAAATCGGACCCGGCTTTTTCTTCACCAAAAGCCTGGGCGCCAATTACTTCACCGCGGGCCAACAAGGGCAAATAGCGAGACTTTTGTTGATCGCTGCCAAAATTTAAAATCAATTCAACCACGGTGTAATGGCTGGCAAGAGCCAGAGCCACACCGGCCGCATGCCCTGCCAGTATCTCGGCCAGGATGGTCAAATCCAGAAGATTGCCGCCCTTGCCGCCGTAGGAAGCAGGCACGGTGATGCCCAGATAACCGGCCTGGGCGAGGGTCGCAAGCACGTCCTTCGGCGCCAACTCGCCTCTGTCGAGCTCATGAGCCCGGGGGGCGATGTGCTCGGACACGAATTTCAAATACTCATCCTGCGAAGCTTTATGGGCAAGGCTTAAGAAGGTGTTCACCGAAGAGACCTCTCCTGCAATTACTAATAAGACGGGACATCGGGCGCAAAACCCTGATAAACTCCTGATCATAGCATTTAGGGACTAGTTTAATTGTATGACCATGCTTGCAAAGTGGCTGCGTAAAGCCTCCAGCCTTTTCGCTGAAAAGCCTGAAGTAAAACCTGATGATTTCGGCATGGAGCATTTTTTGCTCTATCACGGCCTGGCCGGTTCCAGTCCTGAAAATCAACGCCAGTTTAAAGACGTGCGCGCCGACGTTTTGTCGGCCCTCAGTCGCAAAAATTCTCAAAATCTCTGCATCAATTTGAAGCTGGCCCCCCTCTGGTGGGAAGAAAAATTGCAGCGCATTTTTGCCGAAGCAAAAGCAGAATCAATCGATGCCACTGTCGGTTGTCTCCTGCCCACCGTGGCAAGCACCGACGAAGCCGCCAGCCAGGATCCCCTCATGCATCAAGACTGGCGGGTGCGGGCCAATGCCGCGGCCATGCTCGCTTACCTGGGGGCTCATCAAGGTCAGGAGCGCATGATCGCCGCGCTGCACGACACCGCCCGCAGTGGCAGCCCGGCATTCTGCCACGTGGCCAGGTCCCTGGCCGAGTTTCGTACAGTCACTGCCAAAGAAGCACTGGCTGAGCATCTTCTGCATCCGGAACCCTGGATCAGAGTAGATGCCGTAAACGCCCTCGCCCGCTGGCCTTTTTCCGACACCGTCGATCTGATGATCCAGGCCTTCGGCGAGCACCACGATTTTATAGACTATGCCTGCGTCGCTCTGGCCCGGGCCCACAAACCATCGGATCTCCTGGCCGCGGACGACGAACAGACCGTCGAGCTTGGCGCCAATTGTTTGCTCGGTCTTCTCGAAGCAGCACATGGCACTTTCTCCAGCAACACCGATTTGCTGCCGGAGTTAGCGGTGCAAAAATGTCTCGCACCGCTGCAAGCGGCCTGCACAAAAAATCCGACGCCGGCTAAACTGCGCGCCCTGAGCCAGTTGAGCCTGTGGCTCGATACAAATTATCATCAGTACCGACTGGAAGCCGAGGGCTATCCCACCCAGGAAGAAATAGCGGCGGCCAGATCTCTGGCTGATGAATCAATCAAAAAACTGGACATCAATCGCGTTTTGCAAGCGGGACATGCCCAGGGAGCAGGCTCCCCCAGCCGCGCGCGCAAGACCGCCATGCGCAACGCCATCAAGCTGGCGGGCGAACACAAACTGACTGCCACAACCGCCACCTTGCTTGATTTGCTCAATGAGTCATCAATCTATCGCGACGAAATAATCGAAACGCTGGGATTGATAGGCGACACCCAGTGCGCCGCTACACTGATCAAAATGGCGCGCTCCCTCGTCAACATGGAGCACCGCACCCAGGGGACTTTGAGTGCCGACCCCATTGCCGAAGCCAGTGCCGACAAAGCCCGTACTTACTGGTACATCCTGCGCGCCCTGGGCCATCTGCCCGGCGACGAAGCCCTGGCGTTTTTGCTGGAAGCTTCGCAGGACGAAGCCGCCGATAAGCGGGAGGAAGCGCTCTCCTCGCTGATCAAGATCTGGAGCGCCACGGACGGCAAACTGGCCCGCGCCGGTGAGGTTAAAGCTGTACTGCAAAAATGTACAAGCGACCCCTCAGCCCAGGTGCGCATCAGGGCCATCGAAGGCGTTGCGGCGCTGAATCTGCCGGATCTGATCCCGGCGGTGGCCAAGCTTACAAACGCTCAGGAAATGTCGGTCGGTCGCGCCGCGTTTAACTCACTGGAAAAACTCGCCGCCGCCGGCCATAAAGAAGCGATTGCCAGAGCTCTGGGCGAACTTAAACAGGGACAGAGCAACGCCGTAAAGGTTAAGCGAATTGATGATTTCATGAAGCATCATCTATAAGCCCCGGGAAGTGCATGATAAGGTAAGAAAAACATGGGCTTTCCAGAGGAGTCGATAGTGGATTCAGAGCGAGAACCGGCCGGCGAAAACGGCTCGACCAGCGAGCTCGATGTCGAAGCCATCAACTCCATGGCCGATAAGATACTGGCCGAACAATTGCCGGTGGATGCCCCGGACAAGATTATCAAAGCTCAGTCCAAGACCTACAAGCATCCCATGGCCATCGATCTGCTTCTGGCTGTGGGACTGCTTTTCGCCATGGCCGGCCTGACGGTCAGTTTCGTCAAAACCTACATAACCCATTCGGCCAAGACCAGCATTTTGCAAGGCAATTACAAAGCGGCCATAGGCATTTTGCACGGCTCACCCATCCCCGAATTTTTTGGCGGAGCCGGCACCGACAACAGCGAAGACCTGCTCAATCAGGCGCTTTACCTGGACGCCATGGAAAAGCTCGACGCCAACCGTGATGATCAAACAGCCCTGCAGGAACTGGCTAAAGTCACGCCCAGTCAGGGTTCCGCCTACTATGATCTGGCGCAGGATCAATTCCGCAAATTAAAGCTGCAGCAAAGAGAAACGGAAGCCCAATCGAAACCGGCGCCGCAACCAAACTGATTGCGCGCCGGCAGTGCTTTTAAATGTCCCGTCGAGAGCGTTTCGCTCTATTCGACGATGAACTTCTTGTAGTCTTCAGCGCTCATTGCCGAATCAACTTCAGCCAGATTGTCAAGCTTGATCTTGAGCATCCAACCGGCGTTGTAGCAATCGAGATTGACCAGTTCAGGCTCGGAAGCGAGCTTATCATTTACTTCCAGAACCTCACCGGCAACCGGCATAAAGAGGTCGGATACGGATTTTACTGATTCAATGACGCCAAACTTCTGCTCGGTTTTGAATTTATCACCGACCTTGGGCAACTCGACAAATGTAACGTCCCCAAGCTGATCGGCGGCAAAGGCAGTGATGCCGATTACGGCATTAGCGCCTTCTTTGCGGATGAACTCATGACTTTTCACATATTTGAGGTCGTCGGGATGACTTAGCATGGCGCTTGGATTCTCCTGGGCATTATCGCTACCAACACCTAAGAGATTAATAGACAAACCTCTCAGTTGTACCGCTTGCTTCCTGAATGTAACTTAAAAGAGGGACTTGGAAACCCCGCAGGGCCGTGGCATTAGAAATTTTTGCCGCAATAAAGACAAAAGGGGAAAGCTGGATTGATCGGTTGGTTGCAGCCGGGGCAGAGCGCTCCCGCCGCCGCACCCGCGGCCTGCTCAGTGCCATAGCCCCCGGGGGCAGCCTGACTTACCGAAGCGGCCGAAGCAGCCGAGAGCGAAACCGGGTTGGAGTCGGCCGTGACATTAGGAGTAACCCGTGCGTACTCCTCCGGCGGGACTGCAAAATTAGGCAGGTCAAAAGTCGGCAGCACGACCGGTTTAGAGTCAAAAGGAGTAAGGGTGGAAGGCGTAGGCCCGGCATACGCCGCAGCTCCCGAATCGATTCGTACAGGCGGTTCCGGCCGGGTGACGACCTCGGGCCGGGTCAAAGGTTCCGGCTTGGCTAGCGGTTCAGGCCTGGTGAGCGGCTCGGGCCTGGTAAGAGCTTCAGGCTTTATCAGGGGCTCAGGCCTGGTAAGAGGTTCGGGGGCCTCCAGAGCCTCTGGTTGTTCAGGCTCAAGGGCATCCGGCGCGAAGCGACCATTAGCTGCCGGCCGGGGTTGAGGTTCAAAGCGTGCCACCATCTGTGGTTGCGCAGACTGCTCCCATTCTTCGCCGCTTGCACCGCTGGATTGCAATGCCTGTTCCAGGTGAAAACAGGTGCCGTCAGCAATTACATGAAGAAGCGATTCCAGCCCTTCATAGGGGATAAAATGCAATGAGAGCATGCTGCCCTTCTCGCCGCCGGGCAGACCATTGATTGTGACGATCAAACCGATATCGGCTCTTTGCGGATTGTCCGGATCACTTTCATCAAGGCAGGGCAAATTAGCGGCGATCTTGCGCGGCACGCCCTCTTCGATGTTCACTATCTGCCAGTAACCGTTAGCATGGCCAAACTTCGGAAGCGCATCTTCCACAACTTTGCTGGCAGCGGCAAGAGACAGGTGCGTCAACATCGGCTCCGGATCGCTCCAGACCGGCTGCGCAGGCGCGATTTGATTGCTGGATGCTTGCCTGGCAACCTGCGTGCACTTAATAAAAAAAACTATCAGCGGACCAAAAACAACCAGCAGGACGATATTTGTCAGTGCTGAATTGTGTTCCATCTAAGTCACGCTAGCCCCACAATAAATACAAAATGCAAAACCGGGCTCTATTGCTTTATGGCAGTTGAAACAGCTTTTGCTGACCTCATTGTGCCCATCACCACCCGAGGCCTCACCATTAACCGGCGATCGAGCCGTGGCCGCATCCGGCGAAGCGGCGGAATTGCCCGGTGTGACCTCACCTTCGGTCTCACCGGGTCCGACTACGGGTGCGCTGGTAACCGAGGATAAAAGCTTTTCCGCCGGGGAGCTCTTCTGAAACTGAGCCGCCCGCAGAGAGGACTTAAAAGCGGCGTTGGAGGAATCAACAACTCGATCAGCAGTTGCCTCCTGCCCGGCCATCACGACATAGGACCATTCGAGCTCGGTCTTGAAGGGCTCGAGCTTGTGGAAAATCATATTGAGGAGAATGTCGACACTACCCTCGCCACCCACGGGATTACCGAAAAGTCTGGCCTGTATGCGACCTTCTTCGGTGCGATCGTAGGTGATGCGCCAGCGGCAACCGACAATCGATTCATTGGTCAATATGCCGCGCACAACGGCCATAGACTCAGGGCGCGAAAGGAAATATTGCACATTGGGCGGAATGCGGCCGAGGCGGTCTTTCTTATTCGCTCCGCGCGAAATGAACTGCCAGATGAGCATGCCCGAACTCAAAACGAGAATCAGGCTCAGGATACCGACTGCCAGTAGTAGAGAAAGATTGGGATCGGGCACTTTTAAATGGATTCTTGGTTTGAGCCGGTTTCAAAGAGACATTTGGATATACAGGTTATATATCGGCCGGTCTAATTGTTCGCGGACAACAGTCTACCCAATACATGACTGATTCCGAAAGAGACAACTAGAAAAGAGCCCACCATGCACTCAATAATTTATCAAAGCCCCAGTAACCTCATAGCCCTGAAGCGGGCAGACCAAAAGAAAAGGCGCCGTTTTATGAGCGCCCTTGATCTTCTGGCTTTTGGCCTGATGTGTCTGTCCTACGCGCTTTTCACCATGGCCTGCATGACGGCCTGAGCTACTTTTTGCGCTTGTACCAGGGACGATTGACAACAGTGGCGGCCACGCGGTTATCGCGGATGGCAACCTGGACACTTTCACCAACCTTGGCCACATCTCGATTGAGCATGGCAAAGGCAATGGGATAGCCGACAAAAATACCCTGGGTGCCGCTTGTTACAGTGCCCACTTCGGTATCTCCCTGGAAAACACTATAGCCCTGACGGGGAATAGCTTTGCCCTCGGCTTTAAGACAGACTATCTGACGCTTCAAATCGCCGGCTTTCTGCTTGGCAAGAACATCACGACCGATGAAATCGCCTTTGTCCGGTTTGACACTCCAACCAAGACCGGCCTCAATTGGAGTGATGTCCTTTTCCAGCTCATGCCCGTAGAGGGGCAAACCGGCTTCCAGTCTCAGTGTGTCACGGGCGCCGAGGCCGCAGGGCTCAATGCCGAATTTGGCACCACGCTCCAGGAGCATGTTCCAGAGCCATTCCAGACTCTCGGTACCGACAAAAATTTCAAAACCGTCTTCACCGGTGTAACCGGTACGACCAAAGCTAAACGAGTGTCCATCGACTTTGGCCTCACCATAGCCGAAGGAAGGAAGCTTTGCCACCCAATCACCAACAATCTCGCTCAACAAAGGTACGGCAAAAGGACCCTGCAAAGCCAGGAGTCCGGTCTGTTCAGAGATGTCGGTCAGGTTGACGCCAAATTTTCCTTTGTGCTCTGAAAGCCAGGCAAAGTCTTTGTCAATGTTGGAAGCGTTAACGACCAGAAGGAAATCTTCCTTGCGGCGATAAACAATCAGGTCGTCGACGGTGCCGCCGTCTTCATAACAGAGCTGGCTATAAAGAGCGCGGTCGGGCTCGGTCAAGCGATTGAGATCGTTGGCAATGACATGCTGCACGAAGTCGAAGGCCTTAGCGCCGGTGACGAGAAATTCGCCCATGTGTGAGACGTCGAAAAGGCCGATCTTTTCCCTGGTGGCCATGTGCTCGGTGATGATCGATTTGTACTGGACCGGCATATTCCAACCGGCAAAATCAACCATGCGAGCCGAAAGCTTGACATGGGTCTTGGCTAAAGCAGTTTCTCTAAGTGTGGTCGCGACCATATTGGACCTCTTGCAGGTGGTTCTTCGCCTATCACAACGAATTGCCCGGGCAATCCGTGTGACTCATAAAGATACCACCGCTTTCGAGGCAATCAGAGAACCTTAAGCTCTCAATCAGGTTATGGTCAGTCAAGAGTAAATAGAAACGAGAAGTTGAATATCAACTTCTCGTTTCTTGTTGCTATGCAGCTTCGGTCAGTTTGTCCCCATCGGGCTTATCTTCATCGGAGGCTGCTTCTTCTTCTTTGGCTTCCTCGTCTGTCGCTTCTTCGTCTTTTGCTTCTTCTTCCTTGGCTTCTTCTTCTTTCGCTTCTTCGGTTTCGGCTACCGGCTCGGCTTCCTCTTCCTTGGCTTCTTCTTCTTTAGCTTCTTCGGCTTCAGCTGCCGGCTCAGCTTCTTCTTCTTTCGCTTCTTCTTCTTTGGCTTCTTCAGCCTCGGCTACGGGCTCAGCATCTTCTTCCTTCGCTTCTTCTTCTTTGGCTTCTTCGGCTTCAGCTGCCGGCTCTGCTTCTTCTTCCTTCGCTTCTTCTTTGGCCTCTTCGGCTTCAGCAGCTGGAGCTTCTTCAGCCACCGGCTCAGCGGCTTCTTCTTTTGCTTCTTCTTCTTTTGCTTCTTCTTCCTTGGCTTCTTCGGCTTCAGCAGCTGGAGCTTCTTCAGCTACTTCTTCCTTTGCTTCTTCGTCTTTTGCTTCTTCGTCTTTTGCTTCTTCCACTGTCGCTTCTTCTTCTTTCACTTCGGCCTCATCTGTTTTTGATTCTTCGGTATCTGACTCTGTTGCTTCACAGCTCGCTTCTTCTGCTTTTTCATCGCACTCGGGCTCAGCATTCGAGCACGGTGCCTCAGCATCATCTTTGTTGTCGCACGCTTCCGTTGCCTCTTCCGGCGCTTCTACTACTGCCACTTCTTCTTCATTGGCAGTTACGGGTTCAGCTGCTTTGCTTGTGTTTTTGTGTTTTTTCTTGGACATGACCTTTCTCCTTCGGTAGTGACTGCTCGTGCATCGCGTGCCAAAGCGGGCCTGAGACGGATGTCTCAAGTCGACTAAAGCGGAGACGCCAAGGAACAAGCTCAGCGCAAAATTACACCGAGTCTGGATTATTCCGCAGCAAAGCACGCGCCCCACTTGGGGAGTCGGATGCATCGCCTCGGTAAACGAGTCACACGAGATTGAACCCTACTCTTCCATTTTTGCAGATAATTCGGATCTATGCAGAGGTTGTCAGCCCTTTTTTTGGTTAAAAATTGGCTTTTTCAAAAGTTTTTTTTGACACCGGAAGTGGTGCCGTCAGAAAGGGAAAATTTGCCTGAAATTTTGGGCACTAATAGCCGGGAGAATCGTCGCGCTAAATCTCCTTCCTTTTCTCCGGTGTTTTTAAAACCGAGTGTTCATCAGCTTTTCGCTCGCTGTCAGTGCGTATGACATGGGAACCGTCGACATTCGCCGACGAGGTACTACCACGACTAGTTTGCCCTTCGCTTGCGTTAGCTGCGCGAGCCTGTTCCATTTTGAATTCGGCCTTGATCTCAATCAGCTCTTCCACCGGTTCCATTTCCTTGAGGCGATAGCTGACGACATGGATAGTGCGGATCACGTACAACAAACAATCCTGGGCCGACGAGACGTCCTGTTCAACCAGAGCAACATTTGTTTCCTCCAGTTTAGTATTAGCCTCAAGCAGCTTGTTAAGCGCGTCTTGATACTTTCTAGACCATTTCGCATCGCGATCCAGCCCGGAATATTTACTGGCCTGATCAAGCTCATTGGCCTGGTGCAACAGTTGTCCTACTACAGGACGCAAGCGACGCAGGTAAGAGGCCAGTCGGTGAGCATGCTCCTGCCTCCTTTTCTGGATAGCTCGATAGATAAGCCAGAGTCCCCAAACCGTGAGAAAGAAGAAAACAGCACCCAGGGCAAGCACTGCAAAAAACATCACGATTACAAGCAAGCCCATTTTTTCCGTTTGCCCAGAGACGAGGAGACGCAAGCACTTAGTTTGATAATAACCGAGATGGCACCGGTCTTGGTTCCAGGAAAGGCAACCACTTGACAAGAAAATTAAGGTCAAATCCTCTTTACTTGCCAGAGTACTCGTTAGGGCCTATGCTACACTCAGCAAGTTAATGGCAACCTGTTCCAGCCCCGGTATATTGCCGTTTTCGACCGGCGAGCGAGAGTAAAAGCTATGCTATGGCCCAATTGTTCAACAGTTAAAGACGCTTTAACTGAGCTAAAAGAGATTTTGAGCCGCTCCCAGGCCAACGCCAGTCCCAACCAGAGGCTGGAAACAGCCAAGATTTTGGCCGGCATTGAAGCGACCATCTCTTCAATAGAAGAAAAATCCCTGGCTCAGGGCGATTTCCACGAGGATCTGGGCGTCCCTACCGTCGCCGGGCTGACCGCTCCTGTAGCTGCCGGCAGCTCCGGCAACTGAACGCCTGATTCTAGCCCTGCAAGGCCGTCTGCTTATATTCACTACTCAATGCCAGCACCTGCTCAGCCAGAGTGCGCGCCGCGTCAGGCTTACCGATTTCGCGCATGCGTTTGCGCATTTCATTGAGACGCGCATCATCACTCACAAGAGACGATATCTGGTTATAGATTGTCTGACCGGTCAAATCTTCCTGCATAATCACAGTGGCTGCTTTTTGTGATTCCATGTACCGCGCATTATGTGTCTGATGGTCCTGCGCGGCAAAGGGATAAGGCACAAACACAGCCGGAGTGCCGGTGACGGCAAGCTCCGCCACAGTCATGGCGCCGGCACGGGTGACTGCCAGGTCGGCAACAGCGTAGGCAATCGACAGATCATCAAAGTAAGCGCGCAGATGATAACGCGGACTGCCCTCAAGACCGGGTGCCAGTCTCTCTTTCACATCATTGAGATTCTTATCGCCGCACTGGTGAACAATCTGTATGTGCGGCTCCAACTCCAGCAATTGCGGCAGCGCCGCCACGACTGCTTCGTTTAAAGCCTTGGCGCCCTGCGAACCACCGGTGACCAGGACAGTTTTCAAATCGGACCGCAGACCCATGATGGCAGCGGCGGCGTCACGCTGCATCGGCGTCAGGAAACTGCCCCGCACTGGATTACCGTTAAAAGCAATTTGACCAAACTTAGTGCTCATGCGGCCGGCAGCACCCTGCATCCCCAACGAAATCAGTTTCGCCTTGCGCCCCAGCAGGCGATTAACCAGCCCGGGATGCGCGTCCGGCTCATGCACAGCCGTCGGTATTTTTAGCATGTTGGCGGCGGCGAGCGGCGGCGCCGAGGCATAACCACCCGTACCAAGCACGGCAGTCGGCTTGAAAGCCTGCAAAATAGCCCTTGCGCGCATGATGGCGGCAAACATCTCAAAAGGCCAGGTGAAAAGCTTCGGCGAAAGCTTGCGCGGCAAACCGGAAACCTTAATGCCGACAAACTCCAGTCCGTTTTCCCGGGCGAGTTTCTCTTCGGGGTGACCAATTGCCCCTATATAAAGGATGGCCTCAACGTCCGGACGACCCTTCAAATGCTCGGCCACCGATAAGGCCGGATAGATATGCCCACCCGTGCCACCGCCAGTCAAAACGATCCGGTGACCGGTCATCGTCTCAGGCGAGCCTTTCGGCGGGATGTTGCAGGTCGTGCTCTTCGTCTTCAGCAAGTACGCCTCGATCGCGCGAAACAGATAACAGGATTCCAACCATGGACAGTGTAATAACGATGGAGGTGCCACCATAACTGATAAAGGGCAGGGTGATGCCGGTAACCGGCAACAGTCCGGTGGTAACCATCATATTGACCATCGCCTGAGTGCAAATGGCACTGGTGATGCCGATTGCCAGGAAGCGACCAAATAGTGTGCGGGCGGCCAGCGCGGCTTTAAAACCGTGATAGCCAAAGAGGGCAAACAATCCGACTATCAAAGAACAGCCCACCAGGCCAAATTCCTCAGCCACAACGGCGAAGATAAAGTCAGCGTGCTGGACCGGGAGATAGTAGAGCTTCTGCAGGGAGCGACCGAAACCAAGTCCCCAGATACCGCCCGAGGCGATGGCGTATTGCGCCTGGATGATGTTCCAGCCTTCTTTTTGCGGGTGCAGATAGGGATTGAGCCAGGTTTCGATACGGGCCATCTGATAGGGAGTTTTCTGGATATGATGCCAGACGAGGGTAGCGCCACCGGCAAGTGAGGCCAGAAGCAAAAGTGAGTTTGTGCCGCTGGCGAAAATCAAAATCAACAAGCTGGACATGATCATCGAAGCAGTACCAAGGTCGGGTTGCTTAACGACGATAGCAGCCATGATCAATACCACTGCTATGCGGCAGAAGATTTGACGATGCCACCAGAAATATTTGCTCAAGCCCGAGGCCAGCAAAATGATGGTGGCAACTTTGCACATTTCAGAGGGCTGAAATTGCAGAGGCCCCAGGCACAACCAGCGAGTCGAACCCATCGTTGTAACCGAAAGACCGGGCACAAGGGTGAGGCAGAGAAGAAAGAGAGAGGCGATGGCCAGGGGCCAGGCAAATTTTTTCAGACGCCGATAATCGTAGCGACTGATAGTAAACATCGAGAAAAGACCGATGACAAAGAAGATTGTTTGTTTGCGCAGGAGCGCAGTCGAATCCTGGAAAAACTGCTGCGCTTCCGGAGCCGAGGCCGAATACACAGCCATGAGACCAAAGCCGCAAAGACTGAGGACTACTCCTACAAGGGTGCGATCGATGGCGCCCCTAAATTCTGGTGTTGCGGACGAGATCTTTGAAGACATGGCCCCTATCCTCGAAATCCTTGAACATATCAAAGCTGGCACAGGCAGGTGAAAGCAGAACCGGACCTTTTTTCAGTTTGCCACCCAAACGCACCGCCTCCTCCATGGTGCCTACTGGATATATTTCTTCGAATCCTATTTCTCTCAACGCTCTGGCGATTCGATCTTTTGCTTCACCTAGCAATATTACACTCGCCGCGTGCTTTTTGACCGAAAGAGCTAGATCATTCAGCGAAGTTCCCTTATCTTTTCCGCCGGCGATGAGCACCACTTTTTGATCGGGGAAAGATTCCAGCGCTTTGATGGTGGAATCGGTGTTAGTAGCCTTTGAGTCATTGTAAAACTGCACACCGTCCACGGTATCAACGTACTCGAGGCGATGCTCAAGGGCGGTGAAAGTGGTCAGCGATTTTTCGATATCCTCCTGCTGCATACCAGCCAGGCAGCAAGCGGAAATGGCAGCCAGTGCGTTTTCCAGGTTGTGCTTGCCGATTATTTTTAAATCTCGCGTATGGCAGGCTACCCGGGAGCGAGCATTGTGTCCGTAGCACAAATAGCCATCTTTTAAATATGCACCCTGTATGCTGACCATAGCTTCAGTACTGACGGAGAAAGGAAAAATTTCCGCCTTTGTCGGCGTACTTGCCACCACCGGATCGTCAACGTTCAAAACCGCGTAGGACGAAGCAGGCAAATGTGCAAAAAGCGAACGCTTCGCCTCCACATAACCATCAAGTCCACCATGAAAATCCAGATGGTCCGGGGTCAAATTTAGCCAGACGGCAATGTCCGGCGCAAAGGTGGGGGAGTATTCCAGCTGGTAGGAACTGACTTCAACCACCAGATAATCAAGTTTCTGCCCATCGAGGAAAGACAAAATAGCCTTACCGATATTGCCGCAGGCCGGCGCTCTCAGTCCGGTGCTCTCCAGCATGTAACTTATCAGCGAAGTAGTCGTGGACTTGCCGTTGGTGCCGGTGATGGCAATAAAGGGCACCTTGCCCTTGAGCTCGCGCCAGGCCAGCTCAATATCGGCAATGACCTCTTTTTTCAGAGCGCGCGCCTGTTTTATTACTTCGCTATAAGGTGGTATGCCCGGGCTGGTGATGATCAGCTCGGGCCAGGCAGTGGCACGGTGCGAGTGGCCGCCGTATTCGCCTTCCACGCCTAGGGCCTCAAGCTCCGCCACCAACTTGTCGCTGACCTTTTCGCGTGGTTGCGATTCGGACAGCAGCACTTTAGCGCCGCGCTTGGACAGGTAAGAAGCAGCGGCAATGCCACTTCTCCCCAGACCCAAAATTGTGATTCGCTTATCTTTCCAATCTGTCACGCTGGCATTGTAACAGGCGGTTTCCAAGCTTAACAGGCAGAGCCTCTTAAGTAACCGGTAAATTAACTCCGGCCGCGCTCCTTTTCCTTCTGTTCCAGCTTGTATGCCTTCTCGTTGAGATGGTCAATCTTTTTATTGAGCTTCTCCAACTCTTTGGGCGGCATATTGGGAGTCAGCGCTTCATAGGCCTTATATTGCACGATCGCTTCGCGCAGGTCCTTGGAAGCTTCAGGCTTCAGACGCTCCAGAGTTTTGGCCAGGCCCATGCGGGTATCAGCCACTTTAGGATTGCCGAAGATGGCGGCGTGATATTTGTCGATGGCCGAGCTGAGCTGACTTCTGCGCGCCAGATCGTCGGCCAGAGTCAAATCTTGACGGGACGCATCCTTAGCCTTGGCTACCAGAGCCAATCCACGAGCACCACGCTCCTGTCCGCCGGGCATCATGCTGGCCTTGCGGTAGGCAGCTTCGGCATCGGGCAGATCCTTGATCATCAGGGCAAGGTCGGCTACGGCAAAAGCTTGCTTGGGATCCGAAGCATTGGCGATAACCTGCTGCATCTGCTGATCGGCTTCACTGAAGCGGTTCTGCGCCAGCAGCGCTTCGGCATAGGCGACTCTTTCTCCATCGTTGGTCGGGGTGCCGATCTTGGAGAGATCGACTGGAGTACCGGCCATCGAGCGCAACTTAGCTTGAGCCAGACGCAATTCCATGTCGTTGGGATTCATGGCCACGGCCTTGTCGATCATGCTCTGGGCATTTTCGTATTCGTTGGAGACGAAGAAGGCACCACCGGCTTCCTTATTAGCCTTGAGGTAATAAGCACGGGTCAGACCTTTGGCCGCGGCGGAGTTGCCGGGCGTGTTATTCAAAACAGTGTTGTATTCCTTGATGGCATCGTCCAGTTTTTCCAGCTTCAGGCTGTTATCGGCAACACGCAGGTGCAGGTCGGCGTTATTGGGCATCATCTCAAGGCCGGAACGCAGTTCAGCATTGGACAATTCCAGGTCGCCGCGCGATTCACGGATGTCGGCGATGTGCAAGTAAGCATCAGGGTTTTCCGGCTTCAAGCGAATGGACTCCTGATACTGCTGCACGGCAGCAACAGTGTTGCCCTGGGCGGCATAGACGTCACCCTGGGTGAGGTGCACCGGATAAGAGTTGCGATTTTGATAGAGTGAAGTATTGAGCTCGGTCAGCGCCTGGTCCAGCAGTCCCTGCTTGTAGTAGGCACGGCCCAGTCCATAGTGCGCGGTGGAGTTGCCCGAGTTGAGAGCAATCGCTTGCTTGAACGCAGTGACGGCGTTGGCATACTGATCCTTGGTCAATTCGGCTATACCCAACTGGCCAAAGGCTTCTGAAAATTTAGGGTCGAGCGACGTGGCCTGTTTATACTCGGCGATGGCATCGTCGATCTTTCCCTGTTCCTTATATATGTTTCCCAGGGTGAGGTGACCTTCGGGCATACCGGGGTCGATAGTCAAAGCTTGCTTGACCTCGGCCTCAGCGTTTCTCAAGGTGGCATCCCGGTTTTTGATTACAGTGCCGGAAGAAGATGTTAGACGGTTGAGCATGACCATTGCCTTTCCGGCATGAGCCATAGCGTTTTGCGGATCGAGAGCGAGGACCTTGTTGAACTTCTCATCAGCACCGTCCAGTTTGAACTGCTTGGCCAGGGCCATGCCGTAACCAACAGTAGCGGGAACCGAATTGGGGTTTCTCGTCATCTCACCCTTGTACAGCTCGGCGGCCTCGTCATATTTTCCGCCCAGCATGAGAGAGTCGGCGCGGACTACTTCTCTGGTAATACGAATTTGGTATGTGTTTTTCTTAGCGGCGATCTGCACGCCCTCAACGGGAGTGCGGGCTCCGGTACCATGAGCTCCAGCCGGCGTCCAAGCAGCGTTTGCACTAAGCGAAACTGTCGCGGAAAGAGCGAGGGTAACTGTCTTGAACGAATTTCTATTAACCATGAAGTTCTCCATCAATTTGGTATTTCGCAGCGCCGGGAACGTACTACTTATATAGAAGGATTTGAAAGTCCTTGTAGATGTACGAAATCTTCCAAACGCTTGATAAGCAAAGACGTTGATCCGATTTACCGTAAGGCCAAATTGTATCAACGTATACTTATAGAATCTCACTCTCGATGAGCAAGAGAATCGTTCGCCTCGGTGGCCGAACGGACACAAACTCATATGCTGGGCATTATGAGCGCGTTGTCGAATATTTCTCTTGACGTCTTGCTTCTTTACTCAATGAGGATACTCGCGTTGTCAGGTCATTCGAAATGGGCCAATATCAAACGGCAAAAGGCTGTCGTAGACTCGAAAAAGGGAGTCGTTCTGGCAAAAATGTCTCGCGAAATCATCGTCGCGGCCAAACTTGGTGGTGGCGATCCTGCGGGCAATTTTCGACTGCGACAGGCGATCGATCGAGCCAAGGCTGAAGGAGTCCCCAAAGACAACATTCAACGCGCCATCGAGAAGGGCTCTGGGGGCGGCGGCGGAGACAATTTCGAAGAGCTTGTCTATGAGGGCTACGGTCCGGGTGGAGTGGCCATGCTGGTCAAGTGCGCCACCGACAATCGCAACCGCACCGCCGGCGATGTGCGGCTATTTTTCTCCAAACACGGCGGCAATATGGGAGAAAGCGGCTGCGTTAATTGGATGTTCAAAGAGCGCGGCGAAATCTATATAAGTAAGGAAGGGAAATTCGACGAAGAAGCGTTGATGCTGACAGCTCTTGATGCCGGGGCAGAAGATCTGGAGCTCGACTCGGGCGAAGAAGCGCTGGTCATCTGCACTCCGGACAAACTGGAAGCAGTACGCACCGAGCTGACCAGAGCCGGATACAAAGTCAGCTCCGCCGAAACCACTATGGCTACAAGCACCACAGTGGAAATCACCAGTAAGGAAACAGGCAAGGCGCTGCTGAAACTGCTGGATGCCCTCGAGAATCACGACGACGTTCAGAGCGTGCACGCTAATTTTGAAATGGATCAAGACTGGCTCACAGAGTTTCTTACCTGAGATTTTCTCTGGTTATCAGTCGTCTTTTGCGCTTTTTTAGCATCAAATACCGCTTGCAAACACAATATTTCACGAAGAAAAGTTAAGGAGAAGCGCGCCTTGTCAGGGGTGCCGCAAAACACCTTCAACTATTTGTGCAGCAAGGGATTTCGACACTTCTGAAATTGCATTTACTTAGCAGCGAAAATAAATAGGCCAACTTTTACATAGCTTTTACACTCTGTAACCTCGTCCATTTTGCCGGGAACAATTGACAACATGATGAGATCCGACTCATCAAGCCAATTTCAAACCCCGTAAGGAAAGATATCGATTGTCAATATCGCAAAACCGAGTGCGATCAAAACGTCGATTAAGTCAACCTCTGTAAACTAAAGTCTTTCCAAGAATGCACTCAACGGCTGACCGGCGCGAAAAAATTCGGCTTGTCAGTGGATTTTTGACGGGCCGCTATCGCTTCTGTTACCTTTTCGCCTGCCTTGGACGCCAAACCCCAGAGGTTTATCAAGGGCATCTGAAAAACGGATGTACACCGCGATATATGACCTCATTCAGGAGAGGAACTCACCCAACTGCCCGGCACCGTATACAACATACGCAGAGACCAGCCGAGCACTAGAGAGTGAAAAACCGAGTTATGCAACTGGTATCAACTAAAACTTCAAAACTACTGGTCGGCGCTTTGCTGGCTGCAAGCCTCAGTGTTGCAGTGGGCAATTTCAGCCAGGCCCTGGCGGCGACGCCCGATCTTGATATATGTCCCGAAGTGGCCGCTGCCACCTGGGAAGAAAATGATCAAGAGTGCGCCACCGTCACAATCAACGGCAAGGATCTGATCACCTTCCGCGGCGAAACTCAGGCAGGCTCTGCCGAAGATCGCGCCGAAGACGTGGCGGACAAACTCAAAGACTTAATTGATGACGGCAAATTGGATGCCACCAAATTGGTTCCTTCAAGCGAAGGCAACATGGCAACCATCCGCATGGACGGATCCACCGTCCTCAAATTTGCCGTACCCGAATCTCCAGACACCTCTGGCAGCCCCGCCAACCCGTCCGAAGGGGCGATCGGCTACAGCTATCGGGTGGTCAATGCAATTCGCTGCGTTCTGGGGGCTCCACAGCTTCCTGCGAGCTTCCTCAAACTGGCGGAAAGTCAAGGGCCTGATAAAGCGGCCGTTGCCTGCATGCAGAAAGCAGGCGAAACCAGCACCCTGGCCAATTTTTCACCGAATTTCTCCGGTCATGCCTCATGGTATGGCGGCAAATTCCACGGCAGACGCACATCCAACGGCGAACGTTATGACCAGGATGGTCTGACCGCCGCTCATCGCACCCTGCCCTTCGGCACCAAGCTTCTCGTTATGAACCGCAAAACCGGCGCTTCCTGCGTGGTTTCGGTCAATGACCGCGGACCCTTCGTCGATGACCGGGTCATAGACCTGTCACGCGGTGCCGCTTCCAAGTTGAAGATGCTTTCCGCCGGCGTAGCCGTAGTGGACTGCATGGTGCTTGACCCTTCGAAACAGCAACAAGAAGACTAATCGTCTCCCCGGACTTTCAATTCTTAAGCCCTGTTAAGGCCTGTTGGCTAACGTTAAGAGCCATCCGTCTCAACTAGCTTGCTTCGACGGCAGGCCTGTTAAAATGCCAAGTGACCAAAGTCACTGTCAGAAACGGATAACTCAAGTGTCTACGCCCAGCGAAAAGCCAGCCGCTCCCAGAGTGAGAATTGCTCCCAGTCCCACAGGCCATCTGCATGTGGGGACGGCTCGTACCGCGCTCTACAACTATCTCTACGCCAAGAAGCACAAGGGCACATTTATTTTGCGCCTGGAAGACACTGACGAAGAGCGTTCGCGTGAAGAGTATACCGACGACATCATCGACGGTCTCAAATGGCTCGGGCTGACCTGGGACGAAGGTCTTGGCGTAGGCGGACCCTATGCGCCCTATCGCCAGACGGAAAAAATCGATCACTACAACACCATCAGCAATCATCTGATTGCCGCCGGCAAAGCCTATCTCTGCTATGCCACCACCGAGGAACTGGCCGCTCTCAAAGATGAACAGAGAGCCGCCGGCCAGGCCGTTCGCTACGACAATCGCAGCCGCAATTTATCGTCCCAGCACAAGGATGAGCACGAAGCCGCCGGTCGCATACCGTCGGTGCGCTTCATGGTGGAAGAACCGCGGGTGGTATCGTGGCATGACGGCATCAAAGGCGAAATCGCCATAGATACAGCCGATCTCGGCGGCGACATGGTCATCGTCAAATCCAATGGCGTAGCCATCTACAACTTTGCCGTCGTCGTCGACGATGTGGATATGAAAATCACCCACGTCATTCGCGGGGAAGATCACATCCACAACACGGCCAAACAGATTTTGATCTATGAAGCCCTGGGCTATGACCTGCCGCACTTTGCCCATGCGCCTCTGATGTTTGACATAGAAAGACAGAAGCTCTCCAAGCGCAAGCACGGAGAAGTGGTGCACGTCGACTACTATCGCAAAAGAGGCTACATGCCCGAAGCGATCATCAACTACCTGACCCAGATGAGCTGGACACATCCGGAAGGCAAAGAAATTTACTCGCTTGAAGAAGCGGGCCAACTCTTTGATCTGGACAAAGTAAGTAAGTCCAATGCCGTCTTTGACGTAGACAGACTGAACTGGTTCAACGGTCACTACATACGCAGTCTGCCCATCGCTCTCATAACCGAGCGCTCGCTACCGTTTTTCACTGAAGCCGGATTTGATGTTAAGGCCTACAGCGCCGAAGACATAGAGCGCATCGTCGCCACGGTGCGTGAAGGACTGGTGATGCTCTGCGAGATAGGACCGGCGGTCAAGTTTTTCTTCGATCAACATCCGACTATCGAAAGCGAACTCAAAGAATCGGTCCTCACCGGTGAAAACGCCCGCAAGGTTTTGAGCGGCCTGCTCTCTGAGCTTGGCACGCTACCCTGGGCCGATCACCAGGGCTGCAAAAAAGCGGTCGACGCCATCGGCAAATCGATCGCCATCAAAGGCAAAGAGCTCTACTGGCCGGTGCGCGTAGCTCTAACCGGCACCAACCATGGCCCCGATCTTGGTTCGATTATCTCTATCCTGGGCGAGAAGCGGGTGCGTGAGCGCCTGGAAGTCGCCCTGGGACTCTGTAGTGCCTGATTTTCAGGTATGACGGTCCCACACGGAGAGAATCAGGTAATGAGCATTCAGGTCTTCAACACACTGAGCGGCAAAAAAGAAGAATTCGTCCCCTTGAACGGCAATAAGGTGACGATGTATTCCTGCGGACCAACGGTCTACGACATGAGCCACCTGGGCCATGCCCGTACATTTATCGTCTGGGACGTGGTGCAACGCTATTTGCGTTTTGCCGGTTATGACGTCACTTTTGTGCGCAATATCACCGACGTCGACGACAAAATTATCAACCGGGCAAAAGAGCTGGGCATAACCCCGGAAAAACTGGCCCGCCAGTTCACCTATGCCTTCTGGCATGACATGGCCTCACTGGGCGTGGATTTCCCCGACTACGAACCGCGCGCCACCGAATACATCGCCCAGATGATCAAGTTTGTAGAAGAGCTGATCGCAAGCGGCCATGCTTACGAAGCCGGTGGTGATGTATATTTTGACGTCGCTTCCTTCAAAGACTACGGCAAGCTGGGCAAACAAAATCTGGAGCAGTTGCTTGTCGGAGCCCGCGAACAGGTAGTCAGTCAAGATTCACTGGCGGCGCTGAAAAAAAATCCCGTCGACTTCGCTCTCTGGAAGCGCGCCGGCGATGACGAACTCGGCTGGCCCAGTCCCTGGGGTCGGGGTCGACCCGGCTGGCATCTGGAGTGCTCGACCATGGTCAAGCACATACTGGGCGAATCGATAGACATCCACGTGGGCGGCGAAGATCTGGTTTTTCCCCACCACGAAAATGAAATAGCCCAGTCCGAAGCCCTGCACGGCAAGCCACTGGCGAACTACTGGCTGCATAACGGTTTTGTGCAAATCAACACTGAAAAAATGTCCAAATCACTGGGCAATTTCAGCACCATTCGTGATCTGCTCCAGACTTTTTCGGCCGATACCATTCGTCTTTTTGTGCTGCAAACTCATTACCGCAACCCCATCGATTTCACCCTCGACAGTGTGGCATCGACCAAAACCGGCATCCAGCGCCTGTTGCGAGCGGCGGCTTTTGCTGAGAACAGTGAGAATAACGGCAAATCGGAGGCGACAATTTCGGACGAAGCCAAAACAGTCGTAGCAGACTTTGCCAAAAACTTCTCCGAAGCGATGAACAACGACTTCAATACAGCCGTCGCCATTTCGCATCTCTTCCAGTTGTCCGACTACATCAACAAGAGCAAATCAACCACGGATAAGCATTCACTGGCCGAACATCTGGTCAGCTATGCCAATATTCTCGGACTTACTCTCGATGATACTCGCACCGAAGTGGACTCACCTCTGGGCGGCAAGCTTGTTGACTTGTTGCTTACCCTGCGCCAGGAAGCGAAGGCCAAGAAAGACTTTGCCTCATCGGATCTGATCCGCAAGAGTCTCACCGACCTGGGCATCACCGTAATGGATACACCGGCCGGAGCAAGCTGGGAGCGCAGCTAGTCAGCGCAGTTTGTAGATCCAGTAGTTGTAGCCGACATCGGTAATTTCGCGCGGCCCCTGCCTGTCGGAATAATAAATCGCCTCGCACAGGCGTTTATATTTCTGCATGATCAGGGGCTGCACTTTGAAGAGCGCCAGGGCTTCCTCTATTTCTCCGCCCTCGACACAGATCAGTGCCGGAGATTGCTCGACAATGTCGCGACTGAGTCTGGCGTACAGATCTTTTTCTGCTGCGCTGGTGAGACTTTCCGGCGTACCAAAATCAGTATCGAAGTAGTGCCGCGTACGAATATTACTCAATGTGCCAAGCACTTCGGTCCCCAGGAAATAGCCGCAGGTGCGACGTTTACACAGAGCAAGAAGGGGAAACATCGGACGCACGCGACCGTTGAGTATGAGAACCCGGGAACCTTCCTTTGTATTGTCCTTGATCACGTCAGCCAGGTCGGGCACATTGCCAGAGAGCGCAGAGGCCAGACGCGTGGGACCGGTCTTGACCAGCTTACGCTGTTGCACTTCGCTGCCTATCATAAAAGCGCAGGCCAGAGCCATTGTTGTCGCATACAAAATAGTAACGGCCGCTTCCTTCCGGCGGCGGAACAGACGCGGATATCTAAAGACAAACCATTGAATGCCGTGATAAGCCTCAAGGACAAAAAGCATGGCGGCAAAAAATGTGAGAATGACGGCATCAGCACTCAGCCCGAGCACCAGGCTCATCCAGACCATCAAACCAAGTATGGTCAGAGCCGCCAGAGGGCGCAAAATCTGCAGCCGTCGCAGGCCGCCGAATGCAAGCACCAGTACAAAGACAGCGGCGTAAAGAAGACTCTTGCGCTCCGGGGTCACATAACTGCCGTAAAAAGCGTAACTGTCATGGGTGAGCTCGTTAAACCTTATCGGTAAAATCCAGGTGCGAAAAGAGCGCTGCGCCTCGATCGGCAGGAGCAGATTGCTGAGCGATATAAGGATGTAGACTGAGAAAAAGCACAGTGACGTGCGTGAAAAGGCTGAGCGAAAGCGACGCCGGGCAAGCATCTCAACCGCTTCAAAAGCAACTAATACCAGCAGGTAAAAAACACTGAAAGAAGCGCCCAGTGCAGCCATTATTGCCGCCAGGAAGCGGAATCTGTTACCGACAGCCGCCCCTTCCAGCTCCAGCCAGCGACAGAGCAGATATGGCAGGCTCAGGAGCACAAACAAATGCTGTTGCTCGCCAAATTCAAAACCTACAGCCAGGCTGGCCAGGGCGAAAGCACCCAGCCAGAGCCATTTTTGTCGGTCATCAATCAAGCGACCGGCAAAACGATTGATGAGGACAAAATTGAAGGAAAAGGAAAATACAGTCAGCGCAGCGGTCAAAATCACCGAAGCCAGGCCCAGAGATTTTGGATCAACCATACAGTCGATCAGGTTGGAAGGTGTGCCGGAGAGAAGAGCAACAACAGCTGCCAGAGCCAGGCTTACCATACGCCAGCCAACCACCGGCATGAGCTGGTCAAAATAAAAATCGGTGTAGGGGCACTGACTCAATTGCATACGAAAAGCCGCTTCGGTTTCGTACATCACCCCCGCCGGTATCTCCACACTATGCGCCACTCTGATGGACAATCCCAGTACAAGGATCGTCACAGCCAGCACGGCCAGCCAGGTTGAGCGTTTAATACTATCGTCCGGGCTCACGCAAATAAACCTTATACTCGTCCGGTGTCAGTACCAGTTTGTAATCGCTCATATACTTCTTGAAAAAATTTCTCTGGCTGAGCAGCCCGTGGATGAAGTTGTTTTGCACGATAATGAGCTTGGGTTTGTTGGTGGCAATATCCTCGGCATACCAGTCGAGAAATTGCTTCAAGCGCTCTTTGTAAACAGCGCGGTCGGGCTCATTGGGGTCATCGATGATTGAGGCCAGAAGCGGCAGGACCATGGCATGCAAAAAGCGCGAGGCGGGGCGACGCCTGCTCTGCAAATAAACGGGATAGGACGGCCCCATGGAAGACGATATAAAGAGTATCGAATCGTCCTTGCTCGTGCGGTCGATGACTATTTGCGTGTAGGGATTGATATCACTGCTCGGGCATTCACCGTCATAACCCAGGGTGGGCAGGAAGAACATTTCGCCTCTTTCGCGCTCCACCAGAATATCGCGACAGCGCAGGTAAGTCTGCCAGGAAACGAAAGCAAGCAGTGCCAGGGCCAGGGCGATAGGCCCGGCCTTTCCGCGCTTGAGGGCCGCGGGCAGATAACGACAGAATAAAAATGTCTGCACAAAAATCGCCACTTCGCTGGCCATACGCACGGGGGTAACGTGATAAGACCAGACCTGCCCGGCCAGTACAAATATCAGCGCCGACATAAGCGAAAACGCCTGCAAGGGCATAACAAAGCTGGATTGCCGCGCGAGAATAAGCGCCCCCAGCGAGGTCAGCGCCATAAGATAGAAATCGCCGCGCCAGAATGTATTGAGATTGTAAGAAAGAGAAGTCGTGTAGTACGAATAACCGGCTTTATAGATAGGTACGATCACACCAAAAAACATCTCCAGCTCCTGCCGCGGCAGGAAGAGAAAATGCAGCAGATAAAGAAAAATCACAAGACCAAGACTCAGCGTCTCGGCGCGGAAAAGCGGCCGCACATCGCGCTTTTCAATAGCCCAGACAATTTCGGGTGCCAGGGCCACAAGCAGAAAATAATGCTTGAGCGAAATACCGAGGCCGGCCATGGCACCAACTAAAATTGCCAGCGGCAGGTCCAGTCTTTTATCCTGCCAGCGCAGGTAGCGGACGATGAAAAACGGCAGATAGAGAATAGTGAAGATATGCTCGCGCTGACCGAAATCCAGGACCTGGTGCTGATTAAAGTAGACAAAACCGACAAGCGCGGCCAGACCAACAAGTAGAGAACCACGACAGTCGGCACGCCAGAGCGCGATACCGCCGGCGGTGCAGCTGATGATAATCAGAGCCCAGATATAGAGAGAAAAGGCCAGGGGCTCCGTCCACTTCAAGCCCTGCGCCAACCAGACCGGCACCACTTGCAGATAAATGGCCAGGGGCGGATTGTTGTCGAACATATCGACATACGGCACCTTGCCCTGCAACAGCAATTTGGCCATGTGCACATAGAGCGCCTGGTCCGGGTAAATGAGCATGGGATGATTGAGCCAGAAAAATATGCCGCTGCCGACCAGCACCGCGATCGCAGCCAGAACGATAAGAAGGGGCGCAGTGGCGCCGCCGCCGCCGGTGGTTGTCTCTTCTATACGATCGAGGTCCTGTGACCTGCTGTCTTCAATCAGAGCCGTTTGCAAATTTGTTATTCTCAAACCGACATCAGGAGATAGCTATTACTGCGGGTTGTACATAAATTCGCAGAGGAATGTCTGAGGCGGAGTCTTGAAATAGGCAGGCAGAGCGTCGAAGTGGTCGGCGCGCAAAATGGCATCACGACAGCTCTCGATAGTCTTGCGCGAGCCCATTGAACTGACCGCCTTCACATCGGTGACAAGGCCGGGCTTGGTGACTGTAAATTCAATACCGACACTGTACTTGAGCTTGGCCGGAACCGGTTGCCACTTTGCGGCAATTTTGTCTTGCAGCTGAATAACATAGGCCTGCTGGTCGCGGGTCATAGATTCACCGGCGGCAAGGGAAACCATCACATTGTGCGGAGACTTCGGTTTTTCAACGGCCGGTGCGGCAGTCGCCGCGGGCTTTTCTTCGGGGGCTTTGCTGCCGCTGCAGGCGCTGAGCATTGAAGCGGTCACAATCAAAGCGCAAAGACAGAGAATAAAGCGCATAAGCCCCCCGAGGTAGTGAGCCCATTTTACACGAGCTAGCTTTTTCCTGACCGCTCGAAGCGAACCAGAGGGATGCGGGCCTTGTCAGCAAACCAGAGCAGGACGCTGGCCGGGAAGAGGGCAAAGACGCCAAGAGCAAGCAGGCCAAAGCCCGCGTAAAGAACGGGCGCCAGGTGACCGCCCGAAACGGAGGGCAGGAAGTAGCGCCCCAGTACAACCGCCGAAACGAAGATCACCAGCGCCAGGGTGCTGCCACCCACGAGTCTGGCCAGGAAATCCGGCAGGCGTTCCTCTGTAATCCAGTTTTTCTTCAGGGCCAGCCCAACCAGGGTTCGCAGGGCGAAGAAAGCAACAACTATCAGCAAAAACGAGCCGTATACAACAAAATTAGAGATGTCGAGAAAGCCGACAGCGTGATGATGCGCTCCTGCGGAAGGCTCCATCGCCTCACCGCCCGCCGGGCTGGACAGGCGGTTGTACCGGCGCGGGTACAATGGGCATGCTGCCGGCGCCAGGATAATAGCTGGGATTTGTGACGGCGGGATTTTGATTGGTGCCGCTCAAGACCGGCTGCGCCTGCCCCTGAGCTTGCGGCGGCGGCGGCGGAATCAAATTGCTCTGGCCGGTGGCCTGTAAAAATGCGCAGAAGCTGCCGTAGTAGTCTTCCTGGTAGTCTTTGAAAATAGGCACAAATGCCGCGGTCTGCTGTTCGTAGTATTCGGCCTTGAGCGGCAT
>JAFEAV010000020.1 GCA_018266215.1 Cyanobacteria bacterium SZAS LIN-3
GCAATTTAGCGAGATTCAAAGTCCATGAACTTCTCGGTCCGACCCGGGCTACAAGCGAGCCGTCGGCGGCAAAAATACTGCCCCCGTCGGGCAGGTCAAGATCAACCTTTTGCGCAGGTGAACCAATCAAAACCCTGACGGTCTGGCCTTCTTCCTTGTAGCTCCAGGTACCGTAAAAGCTTGATGGATTATTGGCCGGGGGCAAACTGTTGGAAGCCTGAGCCACCGCCTCCGGTGCAAAGTAAAAGTGGCTGGAAAGAGCCAAAAAGGCAATTGAGAAGAAATTGCGCCAGAGGGTCGGCCGCGCCGCAGTGCCCCCGCGGGACCAGCCCGGCAGCTGGGACGAACGTGTCGCCCGCAGACGACCATCGCTCAACCAGGAAGACAAAGATAAATCTTTATCAGCCCCGGCGTTTTGCATATACAAAGCATCGTCTATGGCTATATAGGCTTCAATGGCAGCGGCAATGGCCACCAGTTCCTCATCGCTTGCGCTATCGACGGGCGCCGGACTGGCGGGCATTTGGACAGCAGCGGTAGGAATCGACTTAACCATGGTTGCAATTATATCCCTGCCGGCCACTTTGTCGAGGCCGACCCGGCAAATTCACACCGCCCGATTCGATTTTTTTGATCCGGCTATTAGCCCTTGAGGGCTTCAGCACCACCGACGATTTCCAGCAGTTCCTGCGTGATGCTGGCCTGTCTGGCTTTGTTGTAGATCAAAGTCAGTGAGCTGATCAGATCGCGGGCATTGTTGGAGGCGTTGGTCATCGCATTCATACGAGCAGCCAGCTCGGAGGCCGACGCTTCAAGCAGGGCTTGATAGATGGTGTTCTCGATGTACTTGGGCAGCAGTTCGCGTTCCATAACATCGATGATATCCGGCTCAAACAAACGGATGGGATTGAGCGCTTTGTGCTCTTCGGCCTGGGGCAACTGAATAGGCAGGTACTGAGTGTTTTTCACTTCGGAGCGGAGCAGCGAAAGGAAGTCGGTGCCGATAATTTCAATGGCATCGACCTGACCGGAGGTGAAAAACTCAGAGGCCTGACCGGCTATGAGCTTTGCTTCTTCAACCGTGGGAATAGCGGGAAGCAATGTGAATGGCTTGCCCAGTTTTTCCACTTTGATATGTTTGAAGAACGATACGGCTTTAAGGCCGACCAGCATCAGACCTACTTCTTTGCCTTCCGCACGCAGCGCGGTGATGCGCGCCAGTACGTCCCTGAATACGGTGCTGTTGTAAGAACCGCACAGACCACGGTCGGAAGAAATTACAATGATGGCCACTTTTTTGATCTGACGGCGATTGAGCAGGTAGAGACCTTGCAAATCGACCGGACTGACCTCGGCCATCACTTCACGCAAAATCCGGATAATCCCCTGGGTGAAAGGTCTGGCGGCGAGGACTCGCCCTTGAGCGCGTCTTACTTTTGCCGCTGCCACCATTTTCATGGCCCTGGTGATTTTCTGGGTGGATTGGACAGATCGTATTCTCTGTCTAATTGCCTTGAGGTTTGCCATTGTTATTTAGCCTTGAGGAAGTTAAGCCTTGAAGAAGTTTTGTTTGAACTTATTGATCTGTTCGATAAGGGCTTTTTCTTCCTCATCGGTGATCTTGTCGCCGGCATCGAGCTTGGCTTCAACATTCTTGGCCTGAGCAGAGAGATACTTGAACCATTCGGCTTTGAATCTCTGGATATCCTTGCCTTCCACATCATCGAGCAAGCCTTTGTTGGCGGCGAAGATGATGGAAACCTGCTGAGCCAGCGAGAGCGGCTGATATTGAGGCTGCTTCAATACTTCCGTCAGCTTTTGACCACGACGGATTTGATCCTGTGTGGATTTATCCAGGTCGGAGGCAAACTGGGCGAAAGCTTCCAGTTCTCTGAATTGCGCCAGGTCGAGACGCAGCTTACCGGCTACGGCTTTCATGGCCTTGGTCTGAGCCGAACCGCCTACGCGGCTGACCGAGATACCGGCGTTGATAGCGGGACGGACACCGGCGTAGAACAAGTCGGTTTCAAGGAAAATCTGACCGTCGGTGATGGAGATAACGTTGGTCGGGATGTATGCGGATACGTCACCGGCCTGGGTTTCAATAATGGGCAGAGCGGTGAGTGAGCCGGCACCGAGCTTATCGGAGAGCTTGGCTGCGCGCTCGAGCAAGCGGCTGTGCAGATAGAAAACGTCGCCGGGGAAAGCTTCACGACCGGGCGGACGACGGAGCAGGAGCGACATCGTACGGTAAGCGGTAGCGTGCTTGGAGAGATCGTCGTATACCAGAAGCGCGTGCTGGCCCTTGTTCATGAAGTACTCACCCATGGCCACACCGGCGTAAGGAGCGAGGAACTGCAGAGCGGGAGCGGCGGTAGCGGGAGCATCAACGATGATGGTGTATTCCATCGCGCCGTGATCTTCCAATATTTTCTGAATCTTACCGACGTTGGCGTTCTTCTGACCGATGGCCACATAAATACAGATGGGGCGGTTCGGCTGGTTCTTCTGGTTGATGATGGCGTCGATGGCAACGGCGGTCTTACCGGTCTGACGGTCACCGATGATAAGTTCGCGTTGTCCGCGACCGATCGGGATCATCCCGTCGATAGCAGCGATACCGGTCATCAGAGGCTCGTGTACAGACTTTCTGGATACGATGCCGGGGGCCTTAACTTCGATAGCGGAAGTTTCGGTAGCGGCAATCGGTCCCTTACCGTCGAGCGGATTACCCAGAGCGTCTACAACGCGGCCGAGCAGCGCTTCACCGACGGGTACCGAGGCGATTTTGCCGGTGGTGCGCACCTGCATGCCTTCATAAATCTTGCGGCCTTCACCGAGAACTACAACACCGACGTTGTCTTCTTCAAGGTTGAGCACCATACCCATTGTTTTTTCGGCGTCGTCAAACTCAACCAGTTCACCGGCCATGGCTTTTTCCATGCCGTAAACGCGGGCGATACCGTCTCCGACTTGCAAGACGCTACCTACGTTAGATACGTTCAAGGTGGCGCGGTACTTCTCTAATTGAGACTTGAGTACTGAAGTAATTTCGTCGGGCCTGATTGCCATGATTTATTTGACCTCTACTTGGGTTTCTTTACTACAAACTAAACGGATAAAAGTTGTTTTTCGAGCGCTTTCAGCTGACCGTTCAAGCTACCGTCGATAACTTGATCGCCCATTTTGAGAACGACGCCACCAATAAGTGATGGGTCGACTCGTACTTCCAGCTCCAGGGTTTTGCCGAGATGCTCGGCCAGCTGCGCTTTAATATTGGCAACCTGCGTATCAGCCAGACGCTCGGCGCAAACGAGAGAGGCGCTGACAATATTTTTGCGCTTGTTTAAAAGCTCGCGGTAACCGGTTTCAATAAAAGGGATCAGATCAAGACGACGCTTGTCGGCGAGCAGCCCGATCAAATTGGCGGTTAATTCTGAAATTTTGCCTTCGAACAAACCGCTGAGGAAGCGCTTCTTCTCAGCGCTGTCGATAGCCGGATGATTGATGATGATGGTCATCTCACGATCGGAAGCTATGACGTCGGAGACAAGCTTGATCTCGTCGAGAACGCGGTCTTCCGACTTCAAATTGCCTGCAAGGTCCAATACTGCCTCGGCATATTTACTGGCGATACCTTGCAATTCGGTATTCATCTTCTCACTTACCTCTCAGGATGCCCTGCTAATTGACCCGACCGAAACCCTTTATCTGGAACTGGTTTCCAGAGACGATGCCGTGTGTCTGCCGGGGTTCATCGTTTCCAATTGATCCATAAACTGATTGAGCAAATTAGCCCGCACTTCCGGAGTGACTCTGGAAGCAAGCTCGGCGCGGGTCAGGTCGATAGCGGCATGCACGGCGGCTTGACGCATCTGAGCGACCAACACCTGACGCTCACTGGCGAGCGCGCTCTCAAATTTATGGAGCATGTCTTCGATGTCTTTCTTAGTCTGCTTCTCGATCGCCAACTGCATTTCGGAAGCGGCATGTTTAGCCTCTTTCAAAATGTTCTCAGCTTCAGCTTCGGCGTTGGCGACAGCTGTTTTTTGTTTTTCCAGAAGAGCCTGCGCTTCTTCACGGGCCTTCTGAGCCTGGAGCAAAGTGGCGTTGATGGACTCTTCGCGACCTTTGAACACCGGGGGCAATTTGGTGGACATTACCCACCACAAAAATGCGACCAGCAAAAGCCAGTTGATCACATTGTTTTCAAACATCCCCATGATGCCTGAGGTTTCAGCAACTTCAGCGGCTAGGTAAAACATCAGCAGGCCTCCTCGAGAGCTTTCTTCACGACCGAACGATCAAGAGAGGAGCCGGCGGCGCTGCCGATCAGTTTCTTCATGATGGAATCAACAATCAGCACTTCGCTCTCGACGAGCTCGCCAATCAACTCGGTCTTTTCTTTTGCGAGGGCCGCGCGCGCTGCTTCTATACGCGTGCGGCCCTCGGCTTGCACTTTGGCAATTTCGGCTGAGCGCACTTTCTGCGCTTCGCCTACGGCATCGTTGATTGCTGCCTGCGCCCTGGTGCGCACATCGGCCAGACGAACTTCATACTGACCGAGCACACCGTCCGCTTCCTCACGGAATTTGCGGGAGGCTGCCAGGTCCTGTTCAATCTTGGCTTCACGAGCGCTGAGGACTTTAGCTACAGGAGTGATGTATACGATATCGAGCAGCTTCATAAAAACGAGGAAGCTCAATACCATCACTATCAGGGTGCCGTTTACTTCGAGCATTGACGATTAACTCTCCAGGTCGAACTCTCTAACTACTCAGGGGCAAATTATTTGCTGCCCAATTGGAAAAGCTGCAGAGATACGAGGAAGGCGAAAAGGCCGAGAGCTTCCATCAGAGCGGCGAAGATGATGCCGTTGATGAGGAGCTTGCCTTGCATTTCAGGCTGACGAGCCATACCTTCCAGGGCTCTGGAAGCGGCAATACCGATACCGATACCGGGTACGCCAACGCCGATGGCGCCAAGACCGGCTCCGATAAGAGCACAAGATTTGATAATTGTAAGTCCGTCAATCCCGCCGGCCATTGCGCCCGCTTGGGCGATCAGTTGGTGGTCCACTGCAAATCTCCTTAGTTACTAAATTTTTGAAACCTTCTGCACGAAACACAATGCAGCTCTCGAACGTTACAGCTCGCGCGCCGCGTGTTCTGATCCTGCAAAAGGCCATCAAATTATATCAGGGCCACTCAGGCGCACCCGCGCGTGAAAGCCGCTTAAGACGGGGGTGGAAGCCTTTGTCAATGCGCCTTTCGGCAGCAATCCCCTTTGGAAGCGCAAAAAAGGCCGCCAGAAAAGTGAACAATTTCCTAAACAAGTATGTGACAAAAACGGCACACTGCCTCTTTTCCGGACAGACGTAGCCAAGAGAAAGGGATATCAGGAGGGCATTTTGCCCGGGGGCCAAAGCACTGTCAAGAGTGACGCGTCGCCGATACAGCGATATCACCTGTGGTGTCAGAACATATACCGAACGGTAGCTTAGTGGTGCTCGGATACAGCCGCGCCGACATAGATTGAGGTCAGCAGCGTGAAGACGAAAGCCTGAACCAGAGCGATGAAGACCTCAAATCCCATAACGGCTGTAGGCACGATAGCGGGACAGATTTTGAGGAATGCGCTGCGCAGCATTTCGTCGGCGGTAATAACGAGAAGAAGACGGAGAGCCAGTGTCGAAGGGCGAACCACAAGGTCGAGCCATTCCAGAGGCATAACCGGTTTGATGGTGAAGAGTTTGACGTACTCAACTCCATGCACTACCAGACCCGAACCCAGGTAGGTGAGGATGGCTATGGCAGCCAGTCCGGCAGTGGTATTGAAATCTGTGGTGGCGGCGGCGACTTCAAAATGTTCTTCGCCGACGTGGGGCCAGCCGGGCATATGCTCGACTACCTGCCAGGGCAGAATGCCCAGGAGGTTGCTGACCAGAATAAAGAGGAACATACCGGCCAGAAGCGGCACATAACCTTTGTAGCGATGCTCCCCAATCGAGCCGCGGGCCAGATTGGCGATAAAACTGTAAATGCCCTCGGCGATACCCTGGTTTGGACTACCGGGTCCTTCGACCACAAGCGAGCTCGAGACAGAACCGAAATAAAGCAGGATCAGAGCCATTGCCGTCCAGGCCAGGATGATGGTGTCGGCGTGGATATCACCCACTGTACCGAGGTTGAGCGGCCCGATCTGGGGCAGCTGAATACTTGTGATGGCCGGATCGTTTACTAAAGTGGAAAGCGGTAAATTTTTGCCTAGCATGTCCTGAATTAGGGCTCCCAGCGCTCGGGGTGATAATTAATCATGTGGGCACAAAGGTGCCGCGCGTCCAGTCACTTCGTGGACCGACGTGGTAAATAGTAGCAGATCGATTAATTGAGCTTGCGGCGCTCGAGCGGCCCTTTTAGCTGTCTTCTGCCGGAGGCTCCGGCTCTTGACTGGAGGTCATTTTGACCCGGGGAGTGTTCTTGTCAAGTTGATTTGAGCGCTTGACGACAATGCCCAGCCCCAGGCCCATACCCAGCATCAGACCGCCGACAATGCCGTAGGGCGAGCATTTGAGCATGCCGTCCAGCCAGTTGCCTGCGAAATATCCCAGGCCCACAGAGACCACAATCACCGAGCCCAGCTCGCTGGCTATCATGATTTGCGCCCCCAGCGACAAGGAGGAACTATCGGAACCATTCTTCATATTTTTTTCAACATACTGAGTAGTATCCCGCCCCCATGGCAACAGCTCCGTTTCAATTATGCGCCTTCTTTTACATAATGTAGAGGGCCAAATGCTTCAAAAACGGGCGGCTGGGTAAAATGGCCTCAGAGAAACAGGTTCAGATCTAGGCCGAGCAGTCATATCAAAGACCATTTATGCTATGAGTAACGTCTAATTGCTACCGCCGAGAGGTAGTAAAAACTTGACAATTGCAGTTATCAGACCAGGGAGTTAACCGGAAGATGTTCGAACGACTTTTTAAAGTCATCCAGGCGGCATTCAACAACTTACTGGGCAAGGTTGAAGATCCAGCAATCATGCTGGAGCAGACCTATCAAGACCTGCAAAATCAGGTAATTCAATTCCGTCAGGCTGTGGCCCAGGCCATCGCCACCGAAAAGCAGCTCGAACAAACACTTACTAAAAACAAAGACCAGGCCGCTACCTGGCAAAACCGGGCGGCCATGGCCGTTCAGCAAAACAATGACGAGCTGGCCCGCCAGGCCCTGCAGCGCAAGCAGCAATACGCTCAGGCTGCCGCCGACCTGGAAATACAGCTGAAACAGCAAAAAGAAGCGACCAGCAAACTGCGTCAGCGCCTGACCGAGCTGGAAAACGAACTGCAAAAAGCGGCCACCAAAAAGCAAATGCTTATCGCCCGCGACAAGGCAGCCAAGGCGACTATGAAAGCCAACGAAATCCTTTCCAAAACCAGCTCCTCCGGTGCGCTCAACGTCATCGATCGCATGGAAACAAAAATCCAGGAACGCGAAAATCAGGCCGCCGCTCTGGGCGAACTCTCGGGCGATACCCTGGAGAAGCAGTTCAAAAGCTTCGAAGGCCAGTCTGATGTGGAAATGGAATTGATGATGCTCAAGCAGGGCATGAGCGGAGGCACCGGCGGCAACGACGGCAACAAGCTTATAGCCCAGGACAAGCATGCCGCCAATAAAGACGCCGTGCTCCTCGACGTAAAAGGCGAAGACTCAACTATTGACGTTCAAGATGTTCGCGAGCTGAAGACCAACGAGTAAAGTACTCCTGGAAGCGGCCTTCTAAAATGGCTTTGCGCGCGACTTGCGCCTCGTTAATCAGATAATGCACATTGTGGATGGACATGAGGATCGCGCCGGCGATTTCTCTCTGACGCATCAAATGGTGCAAATAAGCCTTGCTGTGATTCTGGCAGGTTGAGCACTCACACTCGTCGTCAATCGGCCCAAAATCCCGGGCGTACTGACCGCGACGCATGCTGATGCGGCCCTGATTGCTGAAGACCGAACCATGCCGCGCCAGTCTTGTGGGCGATACACAATCAAACATGTCGATACCGCACTTGATGGCATAGATGATGTCCCAGGGAGTGCCCACACCCATCAGATAGCGCGGCTTCTGCCGGGGCAGCCAGGGTGTCGTATAGGCGACGACCTCTTCGATTGTATTGCGGTCTTCACCGACGGCGACTCCACCGATGGCGAAGCCCGGCAGATCATGAGCGGTGACGATCTCGGCCGATTGCTTGCGCAGATCCTCAAACATACTGCCCTGTACAATACCAAAAAGCGACTGCTCGTCCGGCCTCTCATGCGCTTTGACGCATACGTCCAGCCAGCGGTGAGTGCGCTCCATCGCGGCTTTTGCTTCGTCATAGGTGGCGGGGTTTTTGACGCATTCATCGAAGGCCATGATGATATCGGCGCCGATAGCGTTCTGGATGCGCATGGAGCGCGCCGGTCCAATAAAGTGTTCCTTACCGCCACGGTGATCTTTGAAATAGACCCCGTCTTCGGTGATGCGCCGCAGTTGATCAAGACTGAATACCTGGAAGCCCCCGGAATCAGTCAGGATAGGCTTTTTCCAGTTCATGAAGCGATGCAGACCACCGGCCTCTTCGATCAGTTCATGACCCGGGCGCAAATATAAATGATACGAATTGGAAAGCACAATTTGTGCACCGCAATCATCGACCTGCTCAAAGGTCATCGAGCGCATGGCGGCACTGGTGCCAACCGGCATAAACACTGGCGTTTCAATCACACCGTGACAGGTGGTTATACGTCCGGCACGGGCCCCCGACCAGGGGCACTCGGCTTCCAATTCAAAGGTCAAAGCTTGAGTCATCAGGTAAGTATAGGCTAATAGCAAGGCTCCAGAGGCGAAGTGTAAGGCGCTTGCTAACAATGATCACAATGCCGATGCAGTTAGGCTTTATAATCAAAGACTGATGAGCGATGTAAAAAAACAAAGATATATATCGTCGTCCCTGGGCCGCATGTCCTGGGCATTGCTAATGGCAACAGCACTGGGTTGCGCGGCACCGCTTTTGAAACTGGAAACAGCAAAAGCAATGGCCGACGGTTCATTTATTTTGTCCAATCAAGCCCTCAAGCGCCGCTTGCAACTGAACCACAAACTTTCATATGTGGATCTCACACCGGAGCTGTCCTACGTCTTCTTGCCGATACCGGTGCAATCGCGCGGCGTCGATATGATTTTCCTCCTGGGTATATACAAGCCTTTAAAAGAACAGGCCGTGGCCGGAGGAAAAGAAAAGAACAAAGAAGGCGGTGGGCTGTTTAAGAAGAAACTGAGCCCGGATGAGTCAAAAATAAAGGAAACGCGCAAGAGCGCGGAAGCACTGGTGATGGGTGTTGCCCGCGATGATTTGCCGCTCACCGACGAGTTTGGCGCACCGCCGGTACTGGAAGGACAGACAGGTCCAATCAAAAAGGTGAACGCCGCCGACGCGCTCCTGGTCGAGGCTTTTGACCTGGCCACTAAAGCAAAGTTTGAAGAAGCGGAAGCAAAAACTAAAAAAGCTCTCGAGCAGGCCCCGAACAGCATCAAGGGCAAGAACAATCTGGCCTGTCTGCTGGTCATGAACGGCCGCTATCAGGAAGCCGAAAACCTGCTCAATTCGCTGATTCCCAAGACCCCGCCCAATGGACCGCGCTGCAATGTGGCGGCAATCAACCTGGCTAATCTATATACACTGGTTGGAAATTTCGCCGAGGCGGGCAAGACAATTTATGGTTTTGATGTCGACTCACCCGAAGCAAAAGCGCTCCCGCTGCGCCTTGCGCTGATCAAATCACTGCTCTCGCAAGGTCATAGAGACGAAGCGAAGACTATTCTGGCCGCCGCCAGACAGGCCTTCCCCAATAACCTCACCTTGATGGAACTGGCTGGGGATGTGGCTATCGAAGACAAGGAATATCAGCAGGCCATCGACCTTCTGACACCGGTTTCGGGTAAAGATGCGGCCGATCCGATTGCACTGCTGAAAGTAGCCGAGGCCTACAACCGGCTCGGTGACCTGGATACGGCCCTTAAAAAAGCCATTCTTGCCACCAATAACTTCCCCGATGATCCCTCCGCCCACATTGCTCTGGGTAAGTATTACCTGGCCAACAAAGACTTCCTGGGCGCCAAACTGCAGTTTGAGCGCACCATGGAACTCAATCCGCCCTTCATTCTCCGGCGTCAACTATTCGTACCTTATTTGAAAACGCTGGACGCCATGAACAACTACAAAGGCATGCTCGACCTGACCGCCACCTGGCTCAAGGCCGATCCCAAGCAATCGGTCTGCCACTTCAACCGCGCCTGGGTCCTTGAGAGCAGCGCCAAGACGACCAAAGATCCCAAAGAAGCGGAAAAACTGACGAACGAAGCCATAGTCGAATACGAGCGCGCGGTAGACCTGGAGCCGTCCATGGGCTCGGCCAATTATAATCTCGCTCTCATTTTAGATAAGAATAAAAAGCGCGACGAGGCGATTAAACGCCTGCGGCAGTTTCTCGATGTCTCGCCCAATGAAGCCGACCGCAACGACGCCCAGAAGTTGCTCAATGCCCTGGAAGGCAAGTCCTCCGATACCAACTGAACGTCCTCTAATCAATAATTAAGGCAAAGGAGGGGTCAGTGCGGTTAAATAGTCTCCTGACAAGCATGGTTCTGGTATCTCATATATAGGTAGGCTTTGAAAGTCAGCCGCGCACTAGTTGCAGCTTCAATTTTTCTGGCAATAAACTTTGCCATTCCCGCTTCGGCCAATCTCAAAGGCCGGGGCGCAAGCATCGGTGGCGATACCATACAACAAGCCCTGCGCCAGGCCGAGGAAAAGCTCGCAAGTGAGAGTGCTAAAGCCTCTCCGGTTGTCTTTATCGGCTCATCTCTGATCATTGCTCCACTCTGGAGCACCGACGTAAAACACGGTTACTTCTATCAGGACTGCATGCTGCACCACCAGAGCAAGGCCCTGGAAGACCGCCTGAAAAAAGACGGCATAACAGCTCCGGTAGTCAGTCTTGCCACAGCCGGGCAATTTGTCTCCGATACTTATTTGATTATCGACAAGCTTATCGGCGGAGCCAAGGAAAAAGTCGGTCAGGGCAAAACGCCCCTGGCACTTATTTATGGCGTCGCTCCCCGTGACTTTATGGACGACACCACCGGCGGCCTGGCCCTGACCTCGGTCTTCGACGAGCTTGTAGACCTGGGCGACCTGCCCAAAGTAAGTCGGCTTTTCTTCAGTACTTTCGACGAGCGCGCCGATTTCCTCCTCAATCGCTCTGTTTATCTTTACCGCAAACGCGGCCGCTATCAAAATAAATTTGAGCAGGCCTTTGAAAAAGCGGTCGCCCGCGCCACCCGAGATAAAAATGCCAGCACCGCCGCAACCGCGGTCGCCACAAACGGCGCAAATGACCCGCTGGCGGGCTTCTTGATGGGTGGCAACCGCAATGATATCTGGGCTAAAAGTATTGATGAATACAGCCGTCGCTACAAGTTTTTCAATAAACAGCAATTCGAAAAACAAAAAGAGTGCTTTAAAGCTGTGGTGGCACTGTGCAAACAACGCGGCATTAAACTATATGTGGTGGCTATGCCAATCACGGACGATAACCGCAAACTCATGCCCAGAGAGCTATACGGCAGTTATCTGCAATGCCTGAGCGAAACCACAAGAGCGGCCGGCGTACCCTTTATCGATCTGCAAAAGGGCGGCGACTATCAAAACGACGATTTTTATGACACCGTGCATCTAAATGGAATAGGCGGCGAAAGATTCCTGGCCACCATGACCGACCTGGTCAAGGACGGCGCTCAGGCTAACACGGCCGTGGCCGCGTCTAAGAAAGCTTCCAGCCCAACATACTGAGAGTAGCGGCAAAATCTCCGCGGCTCCAGAGCCAGACGTGCAAAACGAAGATCAATTGCTCAACGGTCATTTTGCCTTCTTCAACCAGTTTGTAGCCAATCTTCAAGGCATCGAGCTTATCTTTATCGAGCACCCGGCGCTTGACCAGATAGTCTTCAACGACATCGGGATCGCGCTCGGCGACAAGGCGCACCTGCTCGATGTGGTGATTGGAAATCAATCCCACCATGTTGAGCAATTCAACAAAGCCTGATGGCGATGGTTTATAGCGGCCGCGCTTCAACTTCACCGGCTTAATCGCGGCAAGCTCTTCGACACTGAGCTCCAGTGGCCGACCGGTAAGACTGCATTCACGCAGCATCTGACCGGCTCTAACCGGGTCAACCGTGCCGTCCTGGATGTATTTTTGCGCGCGCAGAGCATAGCCGACCATCTGCTCGGAAGCGATGCCTTCATCCACAAGTATCTGTCCAAGCGGCTTGGCCTCACTCAAAGTGCGCTCCACACAGGAGAGCAGGTCGAGTTCGGATATGAGCTCGGACAGGACCAGAAGCTCGCCCAGGCGGACGAGATTCTCACTGCGATAGCGTTTCAGACCGCCAAACTCAAGTATTTCCTCAATCTGCTCATTGTGCATGCTGGCCAATTTGAGGGCACCGACCGCCTGATCGCGGCCGATTTTCTTTTCCTTAACCAGCAAAAAGGCCGTCAGGCCAGCGTATGCAACCATTTCAGTAAGCGACTGATGCAAGACCAGCACACGCACCAGAGGCAGACCGGAGAGCAAACTGGTCTCCATGGCCTCGTCCAACATCTGCGAAGTAATCACCCCGGCATCAATGAAAAGCCGGCCCAGCGTGACGCCGAAGACAATGGGTTCGATGGTGCAACCGACAGCCATGAGATTATTGACGAAAGAATCACCGTGCTCGCGGATGCGACTGAGCACCTCCAGCGCCTGCTCATGCGAAAGCAGCTTTTCGCGGATAAGGTTCTGAGCCTGCAGGGTGGCGTATAGTTCTTTTTCTGTGACCAGGCCGCTTTCCATCAAGATCCGGCCGAGGGGCTGCTTCTTGGCCTTTGACAACTTGAGGGCGGATTCCAGATTTTCACTGCTGGTAAGCCCGGCCTTGACCATTAAATCGCCAATCTGGGTAGACACATGAGGCGTCGAACGGCTCAAGATAGGGTCAGAATCAGCGGGTGTTTTGGGGTTTTTAGAGGGGGCCGCCATGAGAATCCAAGTTGTGGGGCAGTGAGACGTATATAGAAGTATATCGAATTACCCCTCAAAGGCACACAGGGGTGGGCGGCATTTCATATACCTTATATAGCTAAAAACCACCGGATCGACAAATTATTTGGGGGGCAAAACTGATTTGCACCACTACCGGTACCAGCTAAAATTACCAAAATAAATTTTCGAAATTTGGGTCCGCGCCACCGTCCAGCAAAAACAAATGACTGCTAGTACAATTGTATATACAGAAGATCCGAAAAGCATGACCTGGACTCATCTTTCCGACTATTTCTCGGATCAAAGTACCACCTGTGGTGACCGACTTTCAGGTCCAAAATGCCCCTCAACGCTGGCCAAAACGATGATATCGGCGGTGTCAACGCTTGACACTAAATGCAGTGTGTAGTGTAATTCGACTGTATTGTGCCCATACTCTGATCTGTAACCAGCCAGCTCTATATCCAAAAGTGGGAGTCTCTTTTGCGAATCAAGGAAATCGAGCTCGATAACTTTAAGTCCTTCGGCAAGCAGACTTTAGTTCCTCTATTAGACGGCTTCACCACGATCTCGGGGCCCAACGGCTCAGGCAAGTCTAACATTGTGGACAGCCTGCTATTCGCGCTTGGACTGTCCAGCACCCGTACAATGCGGGCCGAAAGATTACCCGATTTGCTCAACAATTTGAGCGGCAAGACCGAAGCTAAGGTTCGGGTACGCTTCGCCACGGACGAAGGCGTGGAGCTGGAAATCATCCGCCGCATCCGCGTAAAAGAGTCCGGTTATACAAGCACATATATTCTTAACGGCAAAGTAGCCACCCTGACGGAAGTCCACGAGGAGCTCGTCAAATATAACGTCAGCCCCACAGGCTATAACGTCATCATGCAGGGTGACGTCACCAACATTGTCACCATGAGCGCCACCGAGCGCCGCCGCATCATCGACGAACTGGCCGGCGTGGCGGAGTTTGACCGACGTATCGACCAGGCCCAGAATGAGCTGGAATCGGTCGGCGAGAAAATTGAACAGCAGAAGATAATTTTGACCGAGATACTTTCCCGACTGGAAGTACTCAAAACCGACCGCGACCAGGCCCTCAAATACCTGGAGCTGAAGAAGCAAAAAGAAACGGTAGAGCGTGACCTGGTCTTCGTTAAGGCCAGTGACCTGGAAAACCGTTGCGCCCTTGAGCTGGCTGAAATCGAAAAGCTCAATAAAAAGGAAGAAGACCTTTTAGAGAAACTGGAAAAGACCGAGTACAACCTCGTCAGCCTGCGCGCCCAGCTCGGTCAAATCGACCAGGAAATCCGGGAAAAAGGCGGCAACGAACAGCTTTTACTGCGTCAGGATCTGGAAAACAAACGAGGCGAACTGACTCGTGAAGAGAACAAACTCAGCAACCTCAACGGTGTAATCGGTGAAAAGACCAAGCAAGCCAAACAGATTGGCGGTCAGATCAAGACCATCGACAGACATCTGAGCGATATATCCAAACAGAAGAAGCAACATCAGTCCGACCTGCAGCAAGTCAACGCCGTCCTCATGGAAAAACAGGGCGCCTACAGCGCCGTCATGGCCGAGATTGACGTACTGCGCCAGGAAAAAGATCGTTCTTCGGACAAAATCAGCACTCTGCACACCGACCTCCAGGGCCTGCGCGATGAGCGCCACACCCTGGAAGTGAAGAAAGCCGAGCTCAAAACCAGACGCGAAAGTCTGGAGCGCGAACTCGACGGTCTGCGCAACAAGGCCACCGAACAGATTGGCAAATCAGCCCAGGTCAAAGGCATGCTGGGCAGACTGGAGCGCGACCATCAGGATCATCAGGCTCTGGTAGCCGGTATCCAGCGCACCTTGATGCAATACGAGAGCGAGCTGGAATCAACCAGAGAAGAGATCGAATCCAAGCGTCAGGCGCAGGAGTCGGTCAATCGCAGATTAATCGAACTGGAAACCACCCGTGAAGTGGCCGGCGAATCCGGCTACGGACGCGCTGTGGAAGCGATTCTGGCCTCGGGCATTAACGGTGTCCACGGCACAATCGGTCAGCTTGGTCGGGTAGACGATCAATATACGACTGCCCTGGAGACCGCCATCGGTCCTCGCCTGGCTCACATAGTCGTCGACGACGACCAGGTAGCCCAGCAGTGCATCGAATATCTCAAGGCTAATCAGGCCGGCCGCGCCACCTTCGTGCCGCTCAATAAAATCATGACCCAGCCTCCGGGCCTGCTGCCCAACCGCCCGGGTGTTATTGATTTCGCCTATAACTTGATTGATTTCAATCCCAAATTTGTCAAAGCTTTCCAGTATGCCTGCGGTCAGACAATCATCGTCGACACGATGGAAAATGCCCGTAAGCTAATTAACCAGGCCCGCATGGTCACGGTCGGCGGCGAACTCTTCGACAAATCGGGAAGCATCTCCGGCGGTAACGACAACAAGGCCAAACTGCACTTCGGCAGTCGTGGAGAATCGGACCTCGCTGTCCTGAAACAAACCTCCAAGAGTCTTGTCGACCAGCTGCGCTGGCTCAAGGACACTATTAAGGAGCTGGAAGGCTCGCTCAATGAAGAGCGCAGCAAACTGGCAAGCGCCCAGGCTACTCTGGCAGCCAAGCTCGCCGAGCTGGAAGCCAAACGCAAACAAGTAAAAGACCTCGACGACGAAGTCGAAACCGTCAAACCCCTGCTTCGCGATAAAGCCGACGAAGTCGAACAGATCGACGCCGAATCGGTACAGCTGGAAGGGTCTATTAAGGAACTGACGGACAAAATCGTCAAACTGGAAGATTCGCTGGAAGGCGCTCGGGATAAGGGTCACCGCACCCATCTCGATAAGCTCATCCTGGAATCGGAAGAATTGCGCGGTCAGGTCACCGCCGTTGAAGCTCAGGCCAAGGAAATCCAGCGCCTGATCGACATGGCCGAAACCGAAGAGCGCGTCGAAATCAACAACCGTGAAAATCTCACCCTCCAGGCCAATGAGCTTGGTGTCGAACTCGATGATCTCGAAGCTCAGCGCCCCGTGCACGAGACTCTGATCACAGAGTTGCGCACGGCCATCGCCGATATGGAACAGAAAGTTTCGGCTATATCGGAAGAGCTGGAATCTTTGCACAAAGCCAAAGAAGCCATCCACGAAAAAGTCACCGCCACCGAAATCGAACGCACCAAGGTGGACGGAGACCTCAGCCGCGTCAAAGAACAGCGCACAGAGCGCAAGATGCAACACTTTGAGCTTGAGCGTCAGCTTCTGGAAGTGAAGGAAGCAATCGCTCAGATCATGGCGGAAAATCCGGAGTACGAACCACCGTCGGCCGGCTCCGTAGAACAGATGCGTCAGCAAGTAGACCGTCTGGAACGCCGTATGCGCGCCCTGGAGCCGGTCAACATGAAGGCCCTGGAGGAATACAACCAGACCGCCGAACGCGAAAAAGAACTCTCCGATAACCTGGATACCCTGGCCATCGAGCGCGAGCAAATCGACCAGCGCATCCTCGGATATGGTCAGTTGAAAAAAGAAAACTTCATGGAAGCTTTCAACGCCATCAATATAAACTTCCAGGACATCTTCGCCGAGCTTTCGCACGGCCACGGCAAACTGGAGCTGGAAAATCCCGAAAGCCCCTTCGAAGGCGGCTTGATTATCCGGGCCCAACCACGCGACAAGAAGATGCAACGCATCGAGGCGCTGTCCGGAGGGGAGAAATCACTGACGGCTCTATCGTTTGTGTTTGCCTTCCAGAGATTTGCCCCGGCGCCATTTTATGCCTTCGACGAAGTCGACATGATGCTCGACGGCGCCAATGCCGAACGCCTTGCCCGCATGGTCAAGCGTCAATCGGCAAGCGCACAGTTTGTCGTAGTCAGCCTGCGTCGACCGATGATCGAAAACGCCGACCACGCCGTCGGTGTCTCCCTGAGAGCGGACGGATTCTCCCGGGTAGTCGGTATAAAGGAAGTCATCATTCCCGACGAACACGAACTCAACGCCCAGGCGGCAGCGGCCTCGGCTGCTGCGACAGCCACTACTGCAGCGGCACCACAAGCCGCCGCCAGCGCTTAGGTGTTAGCCGATGTCTAATGAAAACGAGCCTCAGATCAATTTCAGCCCCGATGCCGGCCCTGATGCAAGCGTCGATGGAAGCGTCGATGGAAGCGTTAATGCCGACAAGCCCAAGCGCAAAAGCACCAGAGCTGCCGCGCCGAAATTGCGTTCGATGCCGGCCACACCGGAAGAAAAACTCTTAGCCGAAAAACAAGCTCAGGCTGTGGCCAAGTCCGCGGCCCGGGAAGCTAAAGCCGTAGCTAAAGAAGCGCGCGCCGTAGAAAAAGAAATTGAGAACCTGGAAAAGGCGCAGATTCTAGACTTCTCCACCGACAACAGCGGAGCAGCCGGCAGCGGCGAACCTCTGGCCCATCCTGATTCCGGTATCGAAATCCTGGTTAAGATGGCCGAGAAGGGTGAGATCGATCCAAAGAACGTAGACATCATTGATGTCTGCGACAAATTCTTGAAAGCGATTGCTTCCACACCAAAAGAAAGTTTGCGCATGAGCGGCAAGGTAATCTTCCACGCCGCCGTTCTATTGCGGCTGAAGGCCGAGGCGCTTCTGTCGGAAGCAACAAATACGCTCACGCCAGTAGTCGATGATTTTCTTGATTTTGATGCCGACGGCGGACCGATCCTCTACGACTCAAACAAGCAAGAAATCGGTCGCCAGCTGACCTTCAAGGATCTCGAAGGAGCCATCGTCAGACGCGCCCAGAGAAAGCAGGCGGTGCGCGAACGTAAGATCACCCTCGATCAACTGATCTTGGCCCTGAAAGAAGCGGAAAAACTTGAGACGGTGCGGCAGGAAAGAAAGCCGAAAGCACCACGTATCGATCTATCCGGATATAACGAAGTTAATGATGTCGACGACATCCTGGATCTGGCTCACGATGAGGACATCGAGGGCACGATTGTCAAAGTGGAACAGTGGCTGGCAGCCAATCTTCCCCTGGGCGAATCAGTAGAATTATTTCAACTGGTCATGAGAGTAAATACAAAAAGAGATTGGGTTGAAGCCTTTCTCGCCGCACTATTTTTGTCAAATGCAGGTAAAATAGACCTTGCGCAGGAACAATTTTATGGTCCACTGTATCTAAGTCTTTGTCAGCAAAGCGCAGTAACGGTTGGCGCAGGCGATACCATCTCACAGAGCGGATAGCATCGTGCAATTAAAAACACATATCGAAGCATTATTATTTCTCACCGATAAGCCTCTCAAGGCTCAGGCGATCGCGCGCACGCTCAATCAAGACGTGCAAGTAGTGCGGCAGGCCATGCTTGAACTTATCAACGACTACGAGAGCCGCAACGGCGCATTGGAAATCGCCGATGAAGACGGCTACATGATGCAGGTCAAAGATGAATTCTCGTCTCTGGTCGATGAATTCTCTCCTTTTGAGATGCCTACGGCACTCGTGCGCACGCTCTCGGCCATAGCCCTTAAGCAGCCGGTCTCCCAGGCCGACGTCATTAAAATTAGAGGCGCTGGAGCCTACGATCATATTAAAGAGTTGGAACAGCGCGAGCTCATTCATAAGAGAGAAGATGGCCGCTCGCCAATCCTCACCACCACTAAAAAGTTTCAAGAGTATTTCCGCCTCTCCAAAGACGGTCAGGACTGGAGACAGGAATTGAGCACCGCCTCCAAGAGCGGCAAGGACGCTGATGGCCAGGCCGAAGGCGAAGGCAAGCCGGAAGTAACGGCGGCTGTGCAACTCGATGTTTTTGACGCCAGTCCCGAAGCCGGTGCTGAAGTAGAAACGGATCCGGATCTCAAAGCCGAAAAAAATCTAGTCCTCGACGAAGTCTATTTCAAAGAAGATTCCGAAGACAAACAAACCGCGGCAGCTCCAATACAAGTAGAGAGCGAAAGCATTAGCCGTTGAGTCCCAGCTCTGGTACAGTCGCTGCCGTCCTGGTAGCCGGTGGGTCCGGTGCGCGATTCGGCCATGAGACGCCCAAACAGTTTCTTATGCTCAACGCATACGAAATGTATATATGGTCGCTATCTACCCTATATCACTTCGATAGCATAAAGCATATAACGATGACGGTGCCGGCGGGCTTCGAAGGCTCCGCCGCCAGACGTATTGCCGAGGTTTTTGGCGATGCGGCAAAAGAGCGAATTGACGTCATCACCGGGGGCGCCACCAGGCAGGAATCAGTCCTGCGCGCCCTGCGCAATCTAAATCAGTACAACCTATATAGGTACGTTCTGGTGCATGATGCGGCCAGACCCTTCATCACCGCCAAAACCGTGGGCGATACCATTGACCTGGTCACCACCAGAGGTGCCTGTACCGTCGGCACACCTGTATCAGACACTTTAAAAAGAGTAGCCGATGGATTAATTATAGAAACCGTCGATCGCGCCAATCTTTACGCTGTCCAAACTCCTCAAGCCGCCCCCCTGGACACTCTTCTGGCTTGCCATGAGAAAGCTATGGAGCTGGGCCTTAGTGTCACCGATGATGCCGCAATTCTGGAGCAGTTCGGACACAAGGTCTTAATATTGCCTGGACAAAATAACAACATAAAGATAACAGTAGCCGAAGATTTGCGCGCCTGCGAGCTTCTTGCCCCGCTCTTCCTGCCGGCCAGGCCCGTATAACCACATCTGGTGCATATCAATCTGCCACCATGATATCTATAGGCACCACTCTTGGCACTACTTGCAGATTCTCCATAAAAGGCTAGAATGTTTCATAGCTAATTTTTCAAATAAACTTCGTTAAGAGTCAGTCTTCATCTTCATCTAAAAAGGGACTTCCATGGTTGACGACTATAGAGACAGCCCGCAAGACAAGCCAGTATTTGCCAACGACAGCCGCTCCGCTAAAAAAGAGATAGATCTTTTTCCAGCTTTGCAGGATCGTCGTATGATGGCCCACGGTGTCGCGCGACAAAGCCAGACGCCCAGACTGGGCAGCCAAATATCAATGTTCAGCCCGGTTTCTTTTGAAGAAGCTCTGGACATAGTGGAGTGCTTGCGCTCAAGAGCCGCCACAACAATCTCACTGGAAAATATGAAAAAACTGGACGCATCGCGTCTGGTGGACTTCGTTGCCGGCGCCTCCGCCGCCATCGATGGCGATTTTCATAAGTTGAGTGAGCAAGTGTATGTGTTTGCTCCAAGCAATATCAAGATTTCAGCTCCGGTAAAACCTGTGCCGCAGCCTACCACCACATTTGGTGATATCGCTTTTGCATCGGGCACCACCCAGGAATCGATCAACAACCTGGGACTGGGAGCACTTGATTTCCTCTACCCCGGTAGAGCTTCTCAAGAAGCAACAAGCTCAACTCCTACTGCCAACTGGACCAATTCCTAGTTCGGCGATTAAGGAAATCTTATAGAACCGGTCGGGCGGGTTTGACAAAGCCCTCTTCAAGTTTTTTAACAGCTGCCTCCGACCGGCGCTGCTATTATTGAAATGCGGGCACAGGGCACTATTGCTGCCAGGTGCTGCGTTTCCTCCTTACCTAATCCACCACAACACTTGGCTTCCCCCTTGCTCTTCGAGGGGGAAGTTTTGTTCTTAGTGCGATACATCCATTGGATATGCGCTACTCTGATCCAATTGAGTGACAGAGAGGAGAATCAATGAAATTCAGCTTCATTGAGTTCATTGACGAGCCCCCCGGTTGGTTCAAATTTTTGCTCTGGCTCTATCCTGTCTTCTGGATGCTATCGCTCTATCCCATATTCTTCCTTTTGAAAGAACAAAATGACGAAACGCGAAGGCTTGGGCTTTTCGGCTGGTTTGTGCTGCCACTGCTCTTTATTTTTTGCTGCAGCACGTGGTTTCGGAAACAAATCCTGTACATGGTGCCTGTCTGGATCGGGGTTTTCTGGTTTGGCATGGGACTGACCCAAGGCGCTTTAAACGCCACAATCAGCAAATGCTTCAGCGCAGTGATTGACTCGTCGCGCATCAAATAGCTGCTTTCCTAGGACTTCCGTCCCTTGCCATCGGGATCGCGGCTGGACTTAATCACTTTGGCTTCGCTTTCAATGCCGGCTTTGCTCAAGCTGGATCTCATCGCCACAACTTGCAGAAGCGGATTGGATCTCAGCTCGTCCTGGAAGTACTTGGTCAACTCTTCAAAAAGAAGATTTTTGACATTATCAGCCGATGAGACTTCGTGAGCCGGAGCCGTGCGCATAATCTCTTTCGCCTTGTCGGTCAGTCTTATGACGAACTCCTCGGCTGGAAGGCCGCGGGGAAGGATCACCCCTCGCAGGGATATATCCGGCCCGGTCAGCAATTTGCCGTCCTGGTCGATTGACACTGCCAGCGCCACCAGACCATCACCGGCCAGCTTTTGCCTTTCCTCGACGATTTCCTCGTCGATCATAAAGTCCCGGTTGTAGTCAACGAGCAAGACACCGGATTGCACCTTGCCGACCAGGGCGCCCTTATCGGGCTGCAATTCCAGGACATCACCATTGTCCATGATAAAAACGTTGTCGGGATCGACGCCACATTCCACAGCCAGTTCGCCGTGTCTGACAAGCATGCGATATTCACCATGTACCGGAATGAAATATTTTGGTTTGCACAAATTGAGCATCAACTTTTGCTCTTCGCGACAGGCATGGCCTGATACGTGCACCCCGGCATCACGACCGTAGATGACTTTAGCGCCCCGGACACAGAGCGCGTTAATAGTGTTGGCCACAGATCGCTCGTTGCCCGGAATTGGCGTAGCCGAAATAATTACCGTGTCCCCGGCCTCGATTTTGATCTTGCGGTGCTCATCATTGGCAATACGAGTCAGCGCCGACATGGGCTCGCCCTGACTGCCGGTAGTGAGAATAACCACTTCATCCAGCGGCAGGGAATTGATATTTTCCACCGGGATAAGCAAATTGTCCGGGTATGACATATAGCCCAGGTCTCTGGCTATGGCAGCAAAGGTCACCATCGAGCGACCGAGTATCGCCACCTTGCGATGATGATTAATGGCGGCCTGCAAGACCTGCTTCATGCGATTAACGTTGCTGGCAAAAGTGGTGACGATTATGCGTCCCTTTGCCTGGGTGAAGACCTCATTGATTTTGGTCCATACAGTGCGCTCAGAAGGCGTATAACCTTCGCGTTCGGTGTTGGTGCTATCGGAGAGCAGCGCGAGAATCCCCTCCTCGCATGCGGCCGCCAAACCGGCTATATCAAAATGTTCGCCATCAACAGGAGTGAAGTCAAATTTGAAATCGCCGGTGTGGACAATGACACCAACCGGGGTGCGAATTATAAGACTGTAACTGTCGGCAATAGAGTGCGTGCAACGAATGAACTCCACTTCGAAGCAGCCCATTTTTACTCTCTGGCGCGGACGCACCTGTCTCAAAGTCGTGCGATCCGAAAGGCCGTTTTCGTCCAGCTTCTTCTCCAGAAGACCGATAGCCAGGGCAGGTCCATAGATGGCAGGCAAAGTGACTTCCTTGAGCAAGAAAGGAATGCCGCCGATGTGATCTTCATGACCGTGCGTCACAGCCAGGCCGCGCAGGCGCTGCTGCTGCTGAGCCAGGAAAGTCAAATCAGGAAGGACGAGATCAACCCCGAGCATTTCTTCAGAGGGAAACGCCAGGCCGGCATCAACAAGAATAATGTCTTCACCGTAGCAGATGGCCATGGTGTTCTTGCCGATTTCACCAAGTCCACCAAGCGGAATGATGCGCAGGGTCTCGCCGCCGCGGGCGCGAAATTCCTTGGCCTCGGTGCTGTTGGCCACAGCCGGATCCGGATCAAAATTGAATTGCGGAGCAGATCTGCGCCTTTTGTCTTTTCCTTGACTCACCCTTAAAATGTCTCCGTATTCGTCGTCTAAACTTTCTATTTCAGGGACAGGCTCTTAGCCAGATCGTACCTGGCCAGCAGTGTGTCCATATCTTTTTTCTGCGCGTCACTCAAAGGCACCAGAGGCAAGCGCAGGGTTTCACCACAGATACCAAGCCGCGACAGGCCATATTTGACACAGGTCGGATTAGGTGCGGCAAAAAGTCCTTTAAAAAGCGGCATCGCTTCGTAATGCGCCGCTCTCGCCACATCCAGCTTGCCGGCGAAGAATGCGTCCTGCATGCGCGTGATCTCCTGCCCGAGGAAATGACTGGCCACCGAAACTACACCGCAGGCACCAACCGAGAGGAAAGGCAGAGTCAAATAGTCATCGCCCGAATAGATGTGAAAGTCTTCGCGCGCATGACCGGCAATGTCACCCGATAGCTCCACGCTTCCGGTCGAGTCTTTAACGGCATAAATATTCTTGTGCTTGTGCGAAAGCTCAACAATAGTATCGGCACCAATGGTGATGCCTGTGCGGCCGGGGATGTTGTACATGATTATCGGCAGCTTGGTTGATTTGGCAATCTCACCAAAGTGGGCAGTCAATCCGGCCTGGCTGGGCTTATTGTAATAGGGGGCGACGACAAGCGCTCCATCGGCGCCGAGTTCTTCGGCGTTTTGCGTGGTCTTGATTGATTTGGCGGTGTCATTGGTGCCTGTGCCCATGACGACCTTGACTCGCTTTTTGGCGATATCAATAACAGCCTTGAGCAGTTCCTTCTTCTCGTCTTTTTCCAGAGTCGGGCTCTCACCGGTGGTACCGGCGACGACTAAAGTGGTGCTGCCGGTTTTGATCAGGTGCTCGACCAGCTTCTCAACCGCCGGATAGTCAATCTTGAGATTTTTATCGAACGGCGTAACCATCGCCGTCAGCACTCTGCCAAACATATCCGCATCGTTTGTAATCACTGCACTTTCCTCATCTGCAATAAAAGCATCTACAAGATAGTCTCCAGACCAACACGCAACTCAGAGAGATTCATGACCGACTTTATCGAGAGAAGAATTCCCTTGAGAAAGCAGTTGGTCGTAAAGCTGTCGTGGCGCACACAGAGCATTTCACCATCACCGGCAAAAAGCACATCTTGATGCGAAATCATCCCCGGCATACGCAGCGAATGCACCCGCACACCCGACTCATGCAACCCACCGCGAGCGTGGGGAATGAGCTCGTGCTCCTCGACAAGCTTGGGATTAAAAGGACCACCGGCCGAAGCGATCTTGTTTAGAGTATGCATTGCTGTGCCGGATGGCGCATCGATCTTTTTTGGGCCGTGCATTTCAACAACTTCAACATTGCCAAAATATTTAGCCGCCTGCCGGGCAAACTCCATCATTAATACAGCACCGATGGAAAAATTTGGAACAATCATTGCTCCGGTGGATTTCTCCGAAGCCAACCTGGACAGCTCAGCCACCATTTCCGGCTTGAGACCAGAGGTGCCGACGACCGGTCTGATACCGGCGGCAAGCGCCTTTTTTGCCGATTCAAACGAGGCTGACGCCACCATATTATCGAGCAGCACATCGGGCTTCGCCTGGCCGGCGTTTTGCAAACTGGAGAGCATATCTTCAAAACTGGAAGACACCACAACCCCGACCTTTTTATCAGTCGGGGTCGCGGCAAAAGCACTCAAGTCTTTACCAACATAGTCCGCATCAGCTCGACCAAAAGCTCCAACCACTTCCAGTTCACTATCGGCCAGAAGTGCATTGAGACTGGCTCTGCCCATTCGTCCGTTTATGCCTGCGATGGCCACTCTGATTTTCGCCATGGGATTATCTGCTCTTTTCTAGCTCATGCAATCTACCGGTGGAACCAAATCCACCGTCGCCGCGCTCGGCGCTATCGCTGAGTTCTTCAACTTCAATAACTTCTACTTGCGGTACCGGTGTGACTAGAAGCTGGGCAATTCTTTCACCGGGCTCGAAGGTGTAGGGTTTGTCACCGTGATTGATCACAAGGACCTGCACTTCACCGCGATAGTCACTATCAATGGTGCCGACACAATTGGTCAGTGAAATACCGGCCTTATCAGCCAGACCGGAGCGCGGACGCACCTGTCCTTCGTAACCCACTGGTATTTCAACAATGATGCCGGTAGGAATGCGGCAGCGATCGCCGGCGGCGAGAATTTTAGGCTCCGTCAAAGCATTGACCAGATCAAGGCCGGCCGATCCGCCGGTTGCGTATTTGGGTAGCGCGCGGCAATGGGGAAGACGTTTGACTTTCAGTTGTACCTTATGCGACAGAGCGTTCGACATCTGATTCTCCTTTGGCTACTTATCAACGACGGACAGATTGTAGTGTTCCCGCAGTTCTTCGGCAGGGCCGACCACGACAAGAGACAACTTCTTCTCGGCAAATAATTCCTGCGCCAGAGCTATGACATCTTCATTGGTCACGGCTTCAATTTCTTCCCGGGCTTCTGCCAGCGGGATGAGCCGATCGTAATGAATAAGGTCGGCAGCGTTGTTCGTGCTGCGGGCGCTCATCGATTCAAGATCCATCAACAAGTCAGTGCGCAACTGCGTTTTTGCCCGGGCGATTTCCGCAGCGGTGAAACCTTCCGACTTGAGACGATTTAGCTCTTGCAAAACCAGCCTCAGCACCGTCTCGGTATTGGCGGGACTCATGGCGGCGTAAATCGAAATCAGACCGCAATTGACATAGGCGTGTTGACTGGAGGCAATGTTGTAGACCAGCCCACGGCGCTCGCGTATCTCTTTGAACAAACGCGACGATGCCGAAGAAGCGAGACACAAATCCAGCACCTGCATAGCAGTGAGTCTTTTATCCTGATGGTTAAGCCCTTCGCAAACCAGCATCAGCTGTGCCTGTTCGACATCCTTGTCGCGGACGACGTTGAACAGTCTGCTCCGCGGAGTCACAGGCATCTTGGGTGCAGTGCCGGGCTTCAAGGCGCCGAGCTTTTCGCTCAGGAACTTGATTGTGGCCTCTTCATCAAAATTGCCGGCAATGGAAACCACCATGCGCTCCGGACGATAGAAGCGCTCATAGTGCTCGCGAAGCATAGCCGCATCAATACCATTGACGGTATCAACGGTGCCGGTGATTGGATAGCTGTGCGCATAACCCTGCCAGATATTGGCGTAGGTTATCTCCTGAGCGACATCCGCGGCGTCGTCCTCGTACATTTGCATTTCGTCGAGGATTACGGACTTTTCCAGCGACAGGTCAGCTTTCTTCAGGAGCGGATTGGTAACCATATCGGTGATGATGTCGAGCGCTGTCGGCAGGGCCTCGCCCAGGACATGGCCGTAAACCTTGGTCAATTCCTTAGAGGTGGATGCCCCCAGGGTGCCGCCCACGTCCTCGATTTCCTCGGCTATGCGCTCAGCCGAGCGGGTCGCGGTCCCCTTGAAGAGCATGTGCTCAATACAATGCGATACGCCATTGTTGAGCTCGGTTTCATATGCAGAGCCGACTTTGAGCCAGAGGTCAATGGCAGCCGAATAGACTGAGTCCACGACCTCGGTCACTATTCTTGCCCCGTTTGGGAGAGTTGTGGTCCGAATCATTTATAGGTGCTTGCGTGAAAGCTCAATTTTAGCACCTGGAGCCGATTTTAACAAAAATACCACCCGGATTGCTCCGCGGTGGTATTTCAGCTACTGCCTGACTGCCCGTTGCTGGGCTCAGTATTTCGATACGCTTCAGCCAGTCCTTCACGCATCGCGGGCTCTCTGCTGTCGTTTCTGGTCGACGTCGACCTGAGGTTTCTGCAGCGCCCCTCGGCTCGAAGCGGTCACTTCGCTTAACCGCTCACCGTTTATGTTACTAATCTATCAACCTTCCGGCCCCGGCGGAAGTACCCCAGATTTCTTTTAAGGAACGGCTTTTCATGCCCGTCTCGGGGCATGGCATGACCTTTTGCGGTCCATTGCGAAATACTAAGAGGCGGGACTACGGCCGCATTGCGCCTCTAAATGGTCTAAATATACGCCGGTAGAGCCAAGAGGATAATTTTGGATATCCGCACTATATGCAGCTCGACAAAGACGTCATCTATATATGTTTGGCTCTCCGATGCCGAGGGGCAAGCTCTCCCCTGCCGGTTTCCAAGCGGAAACTGTAACGGCCGCGGCCTTTCGGCTTGGTAAACTGTCACCGGCTATCTTATAATTGGCCAATACGCCGACGTAGCTCAGCTGGTAGAGCAACGGTTTCGTAAACCGTAGGTCGCAGGTTCAAATCCCGTCGTCGGCTCCATTTTTATATCGCGGTATTTTCCGGGGACCGATTCGGTCCTCCTACGCGAGCAATTTCCATGCACCGCAAGTAATGCACCTTGCTCATAAAAAAAAAGGAGGCCCGTTTCCGAGCCTCCTCCTTTGTTTTAGACAGGCACCAGGTCAGCCTTCACTCGGCCAAACAGCCTTGGCTCAGCCAGGGCTTTGACAAAATTCGCCGCCACCGTGCCTTTCATTTCATCAGTAATGATGCCGTTTTCCGGGGTCAAGATCTGATTCTTATCCGCAGACACGCCAAGACGATTCAGCGCGACACTGATCAATCCCACGCCACCGCCTGCACCACCTATGGCTTTGCGATGCTTGTAGGTTTCGCCGATGAACAAACTGGTCCTGGCATCAGCACTGAGCCCCTCAATACTTTTGTCACCACCGGGGATAAAGACGGCATCAAATAAAACACTGCCTACCGTTGGCAAACTGAAGTCCATCGGATGCTTTGCTTTATCATCCCCAACGATTTCACCGGCACGAATACCGACCAGTTTACCGCTGGCACCGCCTTTAGCCAACTCGTCCTGAAGCGCTTTTGTCACTTTGGCGTCAAAGCCGTCGGCGACCAGAATGGCAACCTTGCGCCCAACAATACTGGGGACATGGTTAGCCAGGATACTGAGCGCCTTTGAGGAAGCGACAGGCGGTTCTTTTTCAACCGGCTGATACTGCTTGGGATCGACGTCCTCGGGATAAAGCAGGTTTAGCAGTCCATCCAGAGTCACTGGTGTGGCTATACTCAGGCCGGCAGCAACCTGCCCCGCAAGACCGGCGTCAACTTTCTGCAACACAAAAATCATGCGCTTGCGAATGTTTACGTCATTGACCTTCGTCAGCTCGAAGGTGAAGGCCTCGATAATGTGCTGCTTTTCGACATCGGTCTGGCTGTTATAAAACAGTTTAGCCTGGCTGAAATGGTCCAGAAAACTTTCTGAGCGATCGCGCACTTTGTTGCCGCTCATTTTCTCGGCAAAACTGGCAAAGCCACCCTGGCTTGCCATCGCCTGAAAGGGGCATCCACCGCCAACAGTGTTGGGCTGATAGCTGGTCTTGCCTGGATCAATCGTCTGACGCATATGACCATCGCGCTGATTGTTATTCACCGGCGCCACTGACTTATTTATCGGCAATTCATGGAAGTTAGGACCACCAAGGCGCTTGAGCTGAGTGTCCGGGTATGAAAACAACCGTCCCTGAAGCAGCGGATCATTCGTAAAATCAATACCGGGGACAATGTGGCTGATACAGAAGGCAACCTGCTCCGTCTCGGCAAAGAAGTTTGCTGGATTTCTATTGAGCGTCATTTTGCCGATTTTTATTACCGGGACCAATTCCTCTGGGATCAGTTTCGTCGGATCGAGCAAGTCAAAGTCAAACTTGAATTCATCTGCTTCTTCGACGAGCTGCACACCCAGTTCAAACTCCGGATAGAGACCACTTTCAATAGATTCCCACAGGTCGCGCCGATGGAAGTCTGGGTCTTTGCCGGAGATTTTCAATGCCTCATCCCACAGAATGGAATGAACTCCTGCCACAGGCTTCCAGTGAAATTTGGCGAAGCGACTGGTGCCGTTTTTGTCAATCAAGCGAAAAGTGTGAACGCCAAAACCTTCCATCATGGAAAAGCTGCGCGGAATAGCCCTGTCCGACATTACCCAGAGAACCATGTGAGTCGCTTCGGTGGAGATGGAAACAAAATCCCAGAAAGTATCGTGAGCTGATTGGGCCTGGGGCATTTCGTTATTAGGCTCAGGCTTCACCGCGTGGACGAAATCTGGAAACTTGATGGCATCCTGAATAAAGAACACCGGCATGTTATTGCCAACGAGATCAAAGACGCCCTCTTCTGTATAAAACTTGGTGGCAAAACCACGGACGTCGCGGGCCAGGTCGCTGGACCCACGCGAACCCGCCACGGTAGAGAAGCGGGTGAAAACCGGCGTCACTGCACCAGGTTGAAGGAATGCCGCTTTGCAAAACTCGGCTCCATTGCCGTAAGACTCGAATATTCCGTGAGCGGCAGATCCTCTGGCATGCACGACTCTCTCCGGAATTCTCTCATGATCGAAATGCATGATCTTCTCACGCATGAGGTGGTCTTCCAGGAGCGAAGGTCCGCGAGCCCCGGCTTTTAAGGTGTTTTGATTGTCATTGATTCGCACACCCTGATTGGAAGTGAGAAACGTTTGATCAGCATGAGAGGTGAACTTCTCTAACTGATCAGCTTTCGGGTTTTTATTATTTTTATGCGTGGTCATGTAAGCTCCTGAAAATTCAAAAGGTGCTCTATTGGTCAGGCCGTCTTGCGCCTGGGTTTCGGCTCAGAGCCAATCTCCAGAGTGGCCTTCATTGCTGGAAGTCCTTCCTTCTTTAACTGAGCTTTCATTTTGGTCACTTCTTCTGCGATGGACTCAAGGTCGTTGCCGCTTTCTCTGAGCATTTCGAACATTTCTTTTTCTTCTTCTTTAACGTGATGTTCGATTAACTCGCAGAGAACAGTGATTTTAGACTTGAGTTCGTCGCTGTCGGCATCGAGCTGAGATATCTCAGCCATCAAGAATTTCACTACGCGATGCTCGTTTTCAGCTTCGCCTTTAATTTCTTCGCCGTCTTCACCCGCATCATCCAATAATGGATAAACAAGTTCTTCTTCCACTTTTGCGTGGATAAAAAGTTCGGTCAAAATCTGTTTTACAAGCCTTTCCTTTTCACCTTCATCTTCAGAATTTGAGAAGGCAAAGAAAAGCTCTCTGACCGCTTGGTGGTCATTGTGCAACAGTTCCGTGATATCCATCTGCTTCGCTTTTGTTGCCATTTTTTTGATCCTCCAGGGTTTTGCAATGAACCTCAGGAGACACGACTGGGAAGCCTGCGATTGGTTCCTTACCACCCTTATGAGCAACAACAAAATCGGGCCGTGAATTCGTTTGCCAAACGAACTATTTATTGCTAAACTGCTAAACAGTCAGAATCAGGAAAGTCATAAGGCGAAATAGAATTATCGGGTTTAAACAATATTCGGCTCTTTTTTCCGTCGCTGCAGGCCTGTGTTCACTTGCATACCTGGAACGGTGCAGTTTTTGCACAGCACAAGCAACCCGGATTAGCGACAAAGGGGATTCGCTGGTAGTGTTCCATTCGCAAAAAGAAGTGTCAGAGAACACTCTCACCCAAGAAACGCTGAATTTTGGAATCGACCGGCTGGTAGCCTTTTTGAAATCCGGCAAGCCGCCTCTTCGAGTTTCAGCAGTAAAGGTATCGCCTTACAATTTCGTCATCCAAATGGAAGGAGGCGTCACGCTGGTAGGATGTCACAATAAGATCGCGCAGAAGGTAGTTGACGTATCTGTTTTTGGCAAAGGACCAGTGTTCAAAGTATGCGTGGATAGGGTCTCAAGATTAGCAAGCAGCAACAATCAGGGGCTGGCTGATTTGTTCGCAATGCCTGATGCTATCGGAGCACCGTCCGGACAATTCCATGAAGAATTTGCAGAAAGAGATGGTACAAGATACCATCTGCAAAAATTCGACAATATTTTTAGCTTTCACTGCTGTAACGCAAGGTCTGACGATCGAGCCATACATAAAGCTCAGCCATTACCTTAAAAGAACAATTCATTGACCAGGCGAGTATAATCCAGGCGGGATTATTCACTTATGCTAAGTCGCCCCCAGTAGGACTCGCGCAGGAAGATGACACAACTAACCGGCATCCTTCTAACTTTTGCCATTATCATCGCATCATTATTCGGACTTGCTTTTGCTCGGCAATGGTTTAGAGCGAAAAGTGTTGAAAACCAACATGACATTGCCGATCCTTATTCCCAGCTGATTGCCACTATGTTTGCAGTCTTGATTGGCTTCATGATAGCGGACGCCATGCAGAGATTCGGGAATGCCCGCGAAACCGTTCAGAAAGAAGCCTCTTCACTTGGGAACATCTATCGCCTGGCAGCAGGTCTACCCGATTCTAAATGCGCAAGAGTTCGCACATTATGCAAAAACTACGCAACTGGAGTTATTCACGATGAATGGCCTAAGATGGCCCAAAATTCATATAGCCCAGAAGTGTTCGAATTATACAGACAGCTCTGGATTGAATGCACCAGATATAAGCCGGTAACGCAAAGCCAATCCAACGCGCAACAGTGCATGCTATCAGCTATGCAATCACTGGGCGACAACAGGCGACAGAGGGTTGAAGCACTCCACTCCGGACTACCAATTCAGTTATGGGTGGTGCTAGGTATTGGAGGTCTGGCAACTATCATCTTTACATATTTCTTCGGCGCCAAGAATTTCAAAATTCAAATGGTAATGGTAGGCATAGTCAGCCTGGTAATCTGCCTCAATCTGTTCCTGCTCGCAACTTATAACGACCCATTTTCCGGCGATATCACGGTGACACCAGCGGCATTCCAGACACAACTGCAAACTTATGAAATGGATAAATTAGACGCTGGTGAAGATACAAGATGACCTAAAAAATCGTCTTGCAGGAGTACAGCAAGACTCGCTCCAATTGCTTCAATATGATTTTGCGAGTCGTCAAAAATCAAGTTGCAACTGCGAAGACTCTCAGCTACAGCATATTTTTCAATTGCTTCATGTAATGGAGTCAGTAGCATATTGCCCGCCGCAATCAGGCGCCCAGTGACGATAACATCCGGCGGCGCGAGTACGTTAATGCAGCTCGCGATGCCGAAGCCCACTGCACGTCCGGCCTCGCTAAGGACTTTCTGGCACTTTTTGTCACCGCGCAAGGCCGCTGAGATAACTTCCTCAATATCCTGGACGGCAGTCCCTTGCTGCCGACACAGCGAAATAACAGCATCTACGGAAGCGACAGCATTTATACACCCACGCCTGCCGCACCTACATCGTTCGTCAAGCCCTGGAACACTCACATGTCCCAGTTCTCCGGCGCGGCCCTGAGCGCCCTTAAGTTGCTTATGGTCAATAATAAGCGTTGAACGGACTTCGTGTCCCAATCTAATCACGAGCGCTTCCTCACTATCGCGAGCAGCTCCCGTACGACTTTCCGCCAGTGCAGCCATATTAGTATTTGAGTCGACTACAACGGGACAATTACATTCTCTGGCGAGCTTCGTACGAAACAATTCATAGTCTAGATTTTCGCCAGACTCAGTCACAACATAGCCGGAAGACAACGGCCCAGGCGCCGCCAGACCGATACCGCAAACACTAGTCCAGTCGATCTTCTTCTCAATGAGCAGCCTCTGCAATTCCGACAACAGCGTTGACGCGCTGTATTGAAGGGAGCTCCGACGAGCATGTTTTTTGGTCCGAACGGCCAGGACCGTGGCGTCGAGATCGCAAATGACGAACTCTGTGCGACTATGATCAAGACTAATGCCGGCGACAATACGCGACGAGGGATTAAAGATCAAACCAACAGGTCGACGGCCCCGAAATGACTCTCTAGAGCCAATCTCCTGCAAGATTGTCGACTCCACTAATTCATCGACGATGACTGAAACCGTAGACTTTGCGAGATCACAGCAGCGAGATACCTCGGCGCGGCTCAAACCAGGCTGCTGACGCACCGCCTGCAGGATCCTAACAACATTGCGCGACCGCATTTCTAGAAAACTTGGACTGGCCATACATCAAAGATCCTTCTGCCGAACTCTATTATAGGATTTCGAAGCATCCAGTTCAACGCATTCGAAACCAGGACTGGGCGCACCAGCCCACAATCGCTTGACAGGATCGTCGTAGATAGACTTCGCAGCCCTGGAAAACAGGGAATCAAACAAACTTTGCCACCAACGCCTTGCCTGCCCGGCTATTCAGTTCCCTGAGTTTTTCACTAACGACTCCAGGCCGGAAGCCGGCAGCCAGTGATCTTGTCCCAAGAAACAACAATACTCAGCCTTGCCTGCCGCGACCGTGATTGCACAAGCATAGCCGTTCTACGAGCCCTATGTGATACATAGGGATTTGGATCCATGGCAAGCTCAAGTATAAGGTGTTTTGGAAGATAACTTGTTGATGCGAGCCACAACCGTACATCGGAACTGTCATCGTAGATCATACGAGACAACACCAGGTATGGTGTCGCAGTATTCAGACCAACCGCGATTCGCACTTGAGGGTCTCTGTCTTGGGCCATCTTCGCCAAAATATTAGTTGGGGTCCTTACATTTTCGGCGACTCTCCGACGAACGGCACCAATCTCAGAGCAAGCGAAAAATTTCAAATCTTCTTCAGCAATCTCAGGAAAATCGGCAGCAAGATAGTCGGTGTGAATCAGGCGCCCTGAATTCATGACATAACCTCCATCGTACTCGTCCTGACATTTTTGCTTTAGATTCATAAGTCGAGATCCGCCACAATCGCCACTCCTCGGGAAAGTACTGATACAGCCTCATGCCAACTAAATGTAGTTTACCTCTCGTTAGTTTGTTTGTCAAACGAACTAATAAAAGGTACAATCCAGCAGAAGCAATCAAACAGACTTTGATACCCAGACGAAATCCGAGGAGAGTTTGCGAAGCCGGTGAGATCAAATCAACAGAACTACATACCGATCTTAGAATCATGCGTCATCGGGTTAGTGGCTGGCCTATCAGCCGTACTATTGAGTGCGGGCGTGAGCTGGCTGGGCACCCTGAGATTACACCTGTCGGATATCTGGCCCCATTGCTATGTCCTGCCGCTCTTCGGCTTGATTGGTGGTCTTATCGCCGGCCTGCTTGTAGACAGGATCGCACCTGAGGCTTCAGGCAGTGGGATTCCGCAAGTCAGGGCCAGGCTTGACCGGATTGTTATGGCGCTTGACCTTCGAGTCGCTCTGGTCAAACTGCTGGGGGGTACAATGGCGCTCGGCGCAGGCTTTTTTATGGGAAGAGAAGGCCCAACAGTGCAGCTTGGCGCAGCTCTCGCGGCACCTCTTGCCCACCTTTTGCCAACAACGAACGAACATAAAAGACAACTGATCGCAGCGGGGGCTGGAGCCGGTCTGACCGCCGCATTCAATGCTCCCCTCGCTGGTGTGACCTTTGTTCTAGAGGAATTACTAAAGGAAGTTAAACCGGCAACAGTTCTCATTGTCATTGTTGCCTGTTCTGTCTCAAGTTTCGTAGTCAACACATTATGGCCCCCGCACTTACACGCCACTGCCTCTGCCCTCAATTCAGTAATTTCTTTCGCTCCTCGCGACGTGCCATTTTATCTGCTTCTTGGTCTGGTGGCTGGTGGGGCCGGTGCCATCTTCAACCGAACGATTCTAGTGGCTTTGAGGTTCAATCGCGATGTGCTTCAAATCCCCGTAACGGCCAGAATTGCGATAGCCGGACTTGCATCGGGAAGCCTGATGTCGCTACTCCCAGAACACTTCCACAACTATGCAGGCATGCGGGCTCTCATTATTGCCGGTGAAACAGATTGGCAAATGGTCCTGCTAGCTCTGTTTGCCTTCTTTGCCCTGACTCTGGTGGCGTATGGCTCGGGAGCACCGGGAGGGCTGTTTGCTCCGTCTCTGGCGCTTGGAGCTGCTATCGGATATCTAATAGGCATGGTCGAGCAGCTGGTTACAGGCACAAGCTCTAATGCAGCCTTTGCCTTAGTGGGAATGGGCGCATTTTTCAGTGCAGTTGCTCGTACACCACTCACAGCAATAGTGATAACCTTTGAATTGACGACCAACTTCACCCTATTGACGCCGTTAATGTTTGCTTGCATGATCAGCTCAGCTACGGCTGAATTTATCTTCTCCGGTGGACTGTACGACCACTTAATGCGATGGAATGGGATTCACCTCAGAGGGCCAAAATCAAGCGAGAATCTACTGCAACTCAAAGCACGTGACATTATGAATCATGACTTTAGTGCAGTTGCAGGCAGTGTCTCGGTGAGAGAACTTCTTCCCCTCATAAATAAGTCGGCGCAACGTGGTTTTGTAGTTGTTGACCAGGGCAAACTAATTGGTGTCGTTACTCAAAGTGATCTTTCCTCTCTAATTGGTTCCGACGCAGCCGAAACGGCAACCGTCTCAGCCATAATGACACCACATCCAGTAGCAATCAATGTACACGATACTCTCGACGATATTCTTTTTCTTTTCAGCCAATTCAAATTCACCTGGCTGCCGGTAACACACCACGACACTGTAATGGGTGTGATTCGTCAGAGTGACGTGCTGCAAGCACTTTTTGAAGCAGAATCCAGCTCGAATGAAGACAAGTAAAAGACGAATAAGCGGGACGCAGCCAACCCTGTACACAACTGACTATCAATGATCTCATTTTTGGTCTGGCCCGGGCGGCGAGCTGTCACTGGATGTACTACTCGTGGTTGAGGTAGATGCTGAATTTTGAACCGTCGGTTCTAATTCAAGTTTCTCCCCACTCCCGTCAAGTTCCGGCTGAACAAGAGTGTGCTCCATACCCGGAGACTCTAGCATGGGAGAAACGATCTTAGTTTCGCCCTCCGGTGACAATTCCAAAGCGGTAATCTCACGTGCCGGAATGATTCGCAGACGAAAGTCTATCGCAGCGCCAATATCTTTAGCCAATAGATCCTGCACCAACTTCACCTGATGAGGTGTAATCGGCTCATCTGAACCCACCACAGTTGCATGAACGCTCATCGTCTTCTTGAACCGCAGAACCTTAAGCTCCCGCAATTGCACACCACGAAAGGTCATAGTCTTTTCCTTCAAAATGGAACGGATCCTGGCACTAATAACGTTCTCCAGAACAAGCTCGCGCATGCTGAACCCCAGCGGAAGAATGAGCACAATCATACAAGCGGCAGAAATCAACAGTCCCCGGCGCGCTAACGCGAGCGGACTGTAGCCTTTCAGCAAAAACACCAGGGCCCCCGCAATCGTAATACCAACCAGATTAGTGGCATAAAGGAGGCCTGCCCCGGCAGCTATACTCATGGAATTGAAGGCCAGACCAATACCGACGACACTCAAAGGTGGTACTAGCGCAACTGCTATAGCAACACCAGCCATAGTGTTCGAGAGCTTCTCATCTGTCTGGCAATACGCTCCAATCGCTCCGGCAGCAAGGGCCACTCCCAGATCCAGCAGCGTAGGATGAGTCCTCCCAACAATTTCGGGTGTAAGCTCCAGCGACCTGAGACAAATGGCCATAGCCGCCGCCACTATGACTCCCAGAGCAGTGCCAACCAGCAGTGTCACGACGGCTTGTAACAGCAGCCTGGTGTCGGCAGTGATTGTCGCAAGGGAGAGACAAGCAAGGGGCCGCATCAAAGGTGCGATGATCATTGCACCGATAATTACCGCCGGACTGTTCTGGAAAAGGCCCAACGTTGCTATGACCGTAGCTCCTGCAAGAAAGGCCAAAAAATCGCTCGAAACCTTGCCATTTACCTCCAGACGATCATGCAACGCCTTCAGCCTGACATCTCCAACGTGGTGCAACCCAATAGGGGACATTTTCTACCTTCTGTTTTATCAATGCGGTCCGTAGAGAAACTCATGCGATGACAATCTTAAATCCTTACAGCCAGACTAGTTCGGTAACTCACAAAACGAAAACTGGCTGGATTCTATGCGCACGAGATTAATTATAGTGGTTAATCTATACATGCTTGCAAAACTTACAGCGATCATCCCTGAGGATGGTGCCAGACCATAAGTGCCTTGCAATAATTGAGAGACAAGCCTCAGAGGTCATCGTTTATGATTGAAGGTACACTTCAGATAAATCTCGATCCGCCGTATATTGCTTTTTCAGAACTCCCTAAGGAATCGCTGGACCCAGCGGCCAAGATGACGATCGTAAGACCTTCCTCTGTTGAGGAGATTCGAGAGTTGTTACTTGAGCTCGGCGCAATCACACCGGACCAGGCATGGCCCCCGCGCGAATGCATCCTTCGATTTCCCGTTACGCTCTCTAAGGCTAATCTGAGGCGATTCAACCTTCTCCAGTTACATGCACTGGAAACCTCAGTTCCGGGTGATGAACCACCGCTGCGACTGATCAGCTAAGCCTGATTGGGGATAGCAGCATCATCCCTCTGGTCGAGTAAAAATTACTCCCAAATCGCGATGTCGTTCTGCCGCAAAAGTGGCAGAGTATAAGTACAACGCAGGTTCTCCAGAGAGAAAGATCAGGGATGATTTTTACCGTGAGCGGCACCGGTCCTGCGAACACTTATTGATGCTAAACTTGAACCGTTGATTTTGGGAACACTTAAATGGCAACGGTAAAGCATTCATGGGTCTGTCTCAGGACAGCGCTGACCGCCTTAAGCCTGATTTCTTTCGGATCTGCCTTTTGCCCGGGAGCGCTGAGCGCGGAAAACAACGCCTCCGGCAGTTCGCTCCCCGCCATCAAAAAGGGCGTTTTTGCCCTGACGCAGGCTTTACCGGAGCAGTCGGCGCCCCTGTCGCTTGCCGAGTGGGAAGTTATCGACGGTAAGATCAACAACCTGCTTGATCCGGTCAAAAATCCCGACGAACTGGCTAATATCGCCATCTGGTGTGAATTTATCAGAGACGGCGAAGCGCCTGCCACCTCCGACAGGAAGTTCATATTTCTGCATACCCGCGACGCTTGCGTAGCGGACATCGCAAGACTTAGAAGCCCGGCATCCAAGCCTGCCTTGCAAAAAGTGGCACGCAACATCTATATCCCCAAGGGAAATGCCTCCCTGATAAACAACGCCGCCAAACAGCTGGGCTATTTCCAGCTCCAGAACGAATGCCGGACTGATTGGGTCTTTCGCAGTCCGAAAAGCATCAGTAAATTGCCGCTCGATGAAAAAACAATTGAATTTCGCAAAGCCTTGATTGAAAATTTCTGGCGCTCCTGGGAAGCGCAATGGCCACATCGAAGGTCCAACACGGCCAGGGTGGTGGTGCAATTGCATATTGGGAAGAATGCCGCCATTCAAGCGATGGCCATCGACAGTATGGAACACGCACCGAAAACACCCTGGGCTACTGAGGCCAACGTCACCAGTTGCGTAAAGAAAGCAATCAACCAGTGGAAAATTCCACCGCTACCCAACGGCGTAAAACTGATCGATATGGGCATTGTACTGAGTCTGTAAACAAACAAAAAACTGGACCCATCACTCGAATACCTGCACAGTAACTCGAGAATGGGTCCAGTCTTCCCTACCTAGTGATTGACGCCAGGTGCTCCGGCTGCTCCAGGCATTGTTACAATCGGGGGCGGTGCTACACCAGCCGGCACCGTAACTTTGCCTATACCGCCGCCAGCACCGCCGGCTCCACCCTTGACTCCGGTAAGCGGTCCAGTGGTGCCGGCGTTACCGCCGTCGCCACCAAACATGCCGTTAGCCAGGACGTTGCCGCCGACAACCGTGATGCTGCCGGTCGCGCCAGTGCCAAACTTGACGGTACCGCCCGAGCCACCTTTGCCGCCGGCACCACCGGCACCGTTGGCGCCAAGGACACCGCCTATCGCGACAACCGTACCACCGTTGCCTCCCTTACCACCACCGTATCCGGTGAAGGCAGAATTGTTATTTCCGCCCTGGACGGCCAGTGTGACACCGGTTGTACCGAGGGCCGATTTGATCTGGCCATTACCGGTGGTGGTGAGAGAGATTGTACCGCCGTTTCCAGCCGCACCTTCGGCTCCGCCATTACCGGCAGCACCGCCCTTGAGGCCTGTGACACCAGCGTTGCCGCCGTTACCACCATCGCCACCGGCACCACCGGATCCACCGAGAGCTTCATCGCCATTGGCGGTGATTGTCGCGGCATTACCGGTCGTGACACTGATTGCGCCGCCGTTGCCGCCCTTACTGCCGGCAAAACCGGCCGCACCAGCTCCACCGTTAGTCTTGGTGCTGGCACCACTTGTGCCACCAAAACCACCGTGACCATTGGCGGCACCGACCATATCGCCGGCACCACCATTGGCGGTGAAGTCATTGACGGTAACAGCTCCGCTGGTCGACTTGACCGTGACGTTACCGCCGTTGCCTCCGGCGCCTACAGTGCCACAACCACCACCGGCACCTCCAACGGAGGTCGTCGGCACGGCAAACATGACGGTATTGGCGCCACCGCCATTACCACCACCAACTACGCCCCAGACGTTGCTGCCTCCATTGACGGATCCGGTATTGACTGTGATGGTACCTGTCGCGGTAACCGAGATCTTGCCCCCGGCACCGCCGGCTTCACCGCCGCCGCCCTTGCCACCACTGCCGGATGTACCGGCGATGGAAGCACCGCCAAGGCCGCCGGCTTTGCCAAGACCGTTATTGTCTCCGCCCTTGGCAGTCAAACCGGAGCCTGTGATGATATTGCCGGACAGCGATATCGAACCGCCGGCACCGGCTGCGCCCTGGAAGCCACCAGCGCCACCGGCTCCACCGCCGGCACCACCAATACCTCCTCGACCGCCTACTCCGGAGTTAGCAGCAAAGGCCTGATCGCCTCCGCTCGCGTCGATGGACTTGAACATAATCACGCCCAGAGCACCGCCACCGGTAGCGGACATCGTTATCGAGCCGCCTTTACCGGCAACTCCGGTGTTGCCACCATTGCCGCCCTTGGCACCGGCCACGCTGGTTGCAGTCAGTGCAGCAGCTTTAGCATTATTGCTGCCGTTGCCACCGGCTCCACCGTTGCCGCTATTGGCACCACCAGCGGCACTGACGTTGGCCACGTTGATGGATCCATTCTTGGCGGTGATGGCGATTTTGCCGCCATTACCGCAGGAGCTACCCGTTCCGCCGTTACCACCGGCGCCGAAGTTTCCGTCGCCACCGGAGGCCAGGGCAGTACTCGTAACTACGCTTCCACCGGCACTCATGCCCGCGTTAACCGAGAGCATTACGGGGTTGGCTGCTGTGCCATTGGCAGTCAAAGTAATGGTGCCGCCGGAAGCACCGGTCGCGCCCTTACCTCCATTGCCGCCCTTACCGCCCCAGGCACCAACTCCGGCGCCGCCACCGGCCCCGGCCACGCCGGTGTTGCCGGTGCCAACAGCTTCACTGTAGGCGTTGATTGTAAGAGCCTTGCTGGATGTGACTGTAATCTTGCCACCAGCTCCGGCCGCTCCGGCGTTACCGCCATTGCCTCCATCGCCTGCGGCAGCTCCAGCGCTTCCACCGGAACCGGCAGTACCCCCGCTACCAGTTGACAGAGATCCATCAACAAAGAAGCTATCGATGGTGACCTGGCCACCGGTGACAGTTATAGAACCGCCGGCGGCACCGGCGCCTCCATTACCACCGTTGGAGCCCTTACCACCATTGCCGCTGAGCGATCCTGTACCACCATTGCCGCCGGTATTACCGGCGCCAGTCATGCTGGCGTCGGCTGTGAGCATGCCGGTACTGATATTGCCCGTGCCGGCATTGATGACAATCGTGCCACCGCTTACAGCCTTACCGCCACTGCCGGCGTTGCCGCCGTTGCCACCGTTACCGGTGAAAACAGCACCTCCGCCGATACCACCGAAGCCACCGGCACCGGACTTAAAGGCTTCCGCCCCGACCGAGCCGGCCAGCAAGATATCACCGTTATTGCTGTTCAGGGTGATCGAGCCAACTTTACCGTCGGCTCCGCCGTTTCCACCGGCAGCCGCATTACCGCCACCGGTATTACCAGTGCCACCACTGCCGCCGTTACCGCCGACACCACCTACATCATAAGCACCACTCCAGATTGTTGTCTTCTGCAGAGCGGCCGTGACGATGCCGCCACCAGGAGCGCTGCCATTTTTAGCAGTAGTGATTACGACATTACCGGAGACACCGGCCGCGCCACCGGCCGCACCGAGGCCGCCGTTGCCGCCTTTACCTGTGGCATTGCCGCCGAGATTGCCGGCGCCACCGGATCCGCCGCCTCCGGCTTCGGAGACGACCTGAGTCGTACCCAGCGTGATCTTGCCGGAAGCAGTGGTGAGCGTGACGTTACCGGACGCACCGCCGAGGCCGCCGGCACCACCAGCGCCGCCGTTTCCACCATTGCCGGCTCCGCCAGTACCACCGGCGCCGCCGACACCGCCTACACCAATAATGGTGGGAGAATTAAATCCGGCATCATTGCCGTAGCTGGCGACATAGCCGCCGACCAGATTCATACCACCCGTACCGGTTTCAGCAAGGGTCACCGCACCACCGGCACCACCGTTGCCGCTCTTACCGCCATTGCCTCCAGTGCCTCCATTACCGGTGGCATTATTGAAGCCATGGCCTCCATCGCCACCAAGGCCTCCGGCTCCACCTTCGCTGTAAATCCAGCCGGTGGAGTTGATGCCGATACCACCGTTACCGGTGGCAGTCAGCTTGATGATACCGCCCTTACCGCCGGCACCTCCAGCGCCTCCATTACCGGATGGTCCGGTAGTGGATATGGCACCATCGCCACCGTCGCCGCCGTCTTCACCGTGCGAAACAATATTGCCGATGACATTGATGGTTGTACCAGTCAAGGTAATGTCGCCACCGTTGCCGCCCTTACCACCGGCTCCGCCGGAAGTCTTAGCAGGGATTCCGTTACCACCAAAGGCACCGTCCTTGCCGTAAGCGCTTAAACCACCAATGACATTGATGGAGTTACCGGATACGGTAATGCTACCGGCATTAGCACCGGCAGCGCCGTTGACGGAGGGCAGGATGGGGAAACCATCGGTTTTGGTGACGCCGCCACCCACGCCGAGCGTAATATTGCCCAGACTGGTGGCTTTGAAGTTGCCTCCACCTGTGGTGATGGCGTCCGAGGTAATGGAACCGGCGGTGAGAGTGCCAGGTCCAAAAGATCCGGATGCCAAACCAGTACTGGTGAAGGACATAGAGCCTGTCGGAGTCGCACTGGTGAGGGTTACGCTGCCGCCGCCAGTTTCACCCGTGCTGGTCACAGGCGACCTGAAATCAATGGCCACACCGGCAGGAGCACCGGCTATCACAGAGACATTACCGGCCTTACCAAATACGGATTTGGAAGAGAGACTGGTAGTTGGCGCTGTAATTACCTGGCCGCTGCCGGGGGTTGTACCGGCAAAGGCTACCATCAAAATGTTGCCGCCGTTTCCAGCAGGGATTGCACCGGCACCGGCATAGCCGCTGGCCGTCGTTATCGAAGCCAGAGCGGCACCACCGGTGGCGGTCAAGTCGATATGACCGCCTTCGCTGGTGCCGCCGGTAACTTTGAGAGTACCGCCGGGGGTTGGCGTATCAAAGAGCGCCCCGGCGATCAGAGTCAGGTTACCGCCACTCTTTGTATTGGAAGATGTATCGAGATTGCCGGCATTGCTTTCAATGTCACCACTGGCAATCAAAGAAAGGGGATTGCCATTGGTCCACAGAGGACCGGCAGGGGTGATCACAATGTCTCCCATATTGTTGTAGACAAGCGGGTCACCGGATACATCAACCTGACCGAGTTGCAACTGCGCCGTACTGGCACCGAGGATGACATTACAACCCTGGGCGTTGACGACACCGTTGACCTGACCAAAATTGGTGTAGATATCACCTTTACCGGCACTCAAATTGATCTGCTGCGCCATAAGATTGGCATCAATGATATTCAAATTGGCATTGCTGCTGGCAAAATTGATATTACCGTTTGCCGCCTGCCATGTACCGGCACCATCGACATTCAAAGAACCGTTGCTGCCGATATTGATATTGCCGTTCGAGGCTGTAATCAAGCCGGTATTGTGTACCACTGGAGCAGTAATGGAGAGATTGTTGAGACTGCTTATCGTGCCGCTATTCATTAGAGATTGAACGGCATTGAGGGCAACGTCGGCACCGACCAGACCATCGCCGCCGCTGTACGAGCCAATCAATCCGCCGGCACCATTGAAGATGCGACCGGCGGCAATAGTATCAGTGGCTCCTGCAGATCCGGCGGCAGTGTAGATTGATCCAAAATTGACCAGTCTGCCGGGAAGGTTAAGGGCACTGACACTGTCTATGACACTAACGCCCCGAGAGATAGTCATCGAACCGATAGGTCCTCCGACTGCTCCTTCAAGAGCATTGAGGAAATTACCGCTCAAGGCTATCGAGCCACCGTTAGCCGCACCATTGGCGCCCAGGCTGATACTCTGGGTACCATTTGTCAGCTTCTGCTCAACTGCCACCATTTCAGCGGCGGTAAGTTTTGAATTTAGCGCTACCAGTTCCTGCCTGCCACCAACATCTATTGTCAGGTTGGCAAAATTGGCCAGGTTACCTGCCAAAAATTTCTGCTGAGTCGAAGACAAATTGACTATGGCACCGCCATTGGCTGCCATATTTGCATGATGCACTATCGCAGGGTTGCTGTGCATCATCGACCTAAAAACATTCTGCATCACAGTTGAAGCGCCGGTCGCCTGAAGAGCGGCCGAATTTTGCGCGGCTGCATTGACGGCGGGAACATGCGACGCATGAATCGGAACTGCAGGCATGAAGCTGCCTGGGAAGGTCGGACCTGCGGCCGAGTTATGATTGAACCAGCCCGATGGAAGGCTCTGCGTCATAAATCCGGGTGCGCGAGAAGGTATGGGCATAGGCATCGGAGCATTGGCCATGGCCAAAGTAGAACTCAAAGTAATGGTACAGGCCACACCAAGGGCGATACCAATACTAGTACGACCGATACCTGGAAAACTTCTATTTGATTTGTAAACTCTGGCCATTTTCATCACCATTTATTGACTTGGTTGTTAAACTGGGCCTATTTTTGCTTCCTATATTCTCCCCCTTCCGACGCTTAAAAACCTCACCCAGATGGACGATAACCAGGTTTCAACCGTCGTAAAAAGGCCTCATCCGCTCGATGTAGCACTGCCGGAGCAATAAGAATCCAGTTTGCTATGCTAGCGAAAGCAGTGTAAGGTTGGTATATCGTCAGTTTGTTGCGGCTAAAGCGTGAACTTAAGCGCTTTTTGAACAGACTTGAGCGATATGGGCTCTGCACATGCGAAGAAGTCAATTACATAGCGACACACTGCTCTCACACCTCGGAGACGCCCTGCGCAACCGCCGCGTAGACATCGGTATCACGCAGCAAGAACTGGCTAACCGAACGGAACTGCATCGGACCTACATTACCGATGTCGAAACCGGCAAACGCAACATTTCAATCCGTACATACAACAAGCTGACCGAAGCCTTGCTCTGCGCCATGTCCTTTCCCCTGAGAGAAATGGAACGAACAATGTCTCGAGAGGGCGCAGGTCCCCTGTTCGGTGATAAGGGCGGACTTAGCAAAGGCAGTATCTTGCTGCGCTTGAAAGACGACTTTTTCCAGAAACTGGAAAATGTTGCTCTTGAACTACAAGTCAAAGCCAGTATGAGCAAAGTGCAAGTAGATGTAGAAAACTATTCTCGCGACAGAGGCAACTATCCTTACACTATTGCAGCCTTGCGCCTGGCTCTGCATCCACCGATGCCGATCAACCCCTTCACTAAGAATAATGAAGAGCCATCAATCGGCTCAGCTGTCAGTGAGGATATCGCAACCAGGGTCCCATCGAAGCTACGACCGGGCGAAATAGAATACAGCCCCCTGAATCAAGGCGAAAACTACATAATCCGCGGCGGCGGAGCCGACGGTAATGGACTGGAAGGACACACGATCGGAAGTGTTTATGTACTGTCAGGCAATTTACGAACGGACAACCAGCCCTAGCCTGCTTTTTATTTATCTGGCCGGAAGCATATACCACCACAGCCTTTGCAGTATTGCAGTAGACATCATTGATTTCAGATAGATATATGGCAACAGCAAATCGTTGTAGTATCACGGATACGACTTGATTTGAAAATGAGTGATTGGGCTGAGCGCCCTCTACATTTGCCGTTATTCAACCTTCGTAAATGCTGTCCTCAGGCCCGCGGCGAAGTAATATGGCAAAACAAACTCAAATTCTCCTCAGTATCTTGCTGCTCCAGACGACCTCTGCAGCTCAGGCCCAGGCCCCTTACACCAATCCGGCAACAACATTGACCGGAGACAAACAAAACCGACAGCTTTCCGGCATAGCCTCCTGGTATGGTCATCCATTTCACGGCCGGCGAACGGCATCCGGTCAAATTTATGACATGAACAAACTGACGGCTGCTCATCTTACGCTTCCTCTGGCAACCGAAGTACTGGTCGAGAACAAACGCAACGGAAAAAAGGTCGTCATAACGGTCACAGATCGCGGTCCATACATTAAGAACAGGGTACTGGACCTGTCGCGGGCAGCGGCCCAGAAGTTGGGCATGCTCAAATCCGGCCTGGCCTTTGTCACATATCAAGTCATGTCTCCTCAGCTCCAGCCCCCGCCCCTGAAATTAGTCTGTTCGTCACCCCGGACAAACCTACGCAGCCACTGAAGGCCAGGGAACGACAAGAAAAATTTGGCCTGGGGCTCGTCCCCCGGGATTAGTAGCACTCATCCCACCGGGGGATGTGGCTTGAAACTCAATGCGAGACGATATAACTGGACGGAGGTCCGGGAACTCCCAATTTAAACCGAGGCGACAATGACAGGCAATGACACCAAACCCAAGTCAGTACTGGTTCTGGATGACGATGTCGCATTTCAGGAGTTAATTGGCGGCCTGCTCAAAGCTCACGGATATGAAGTACTGCCAGCGCGCAGTGCCTCCGAAGCCTCCTTTTTGCTGGCCGGTCATCAACCCTCCCTTCTCATAGTCGACTACAGGCTGCCGGTCATGGACGGCATGTGCTGGATTTCAAAGTTAAGGGAAAGCGGCAACAACACTCCCATTATCTTTGTATCCGGTACCTGGTGCGACGCAAAGACCTTCAACTGGCTGCGAAATATTCTGCATGTCTCCCTGGTCTTTCGCAAACCTATCGACCCCCACCTCTTCCTGCAAGCAGTCGAAGACGTCGTACCTCTGGACCATTCGGTCCCCGCCGAAAGTCAGCCTGTGGGTAGCCACGAGTCCTATGCCCAGGCCGGTTATGAAAAATTTCTGGAAGAAGGCAATTTCGATGAAAACCTGGAAAAGCTTGATGAGCTTATCGGCGCGGCCGGCGACGACCAGGTGGTGATTAATGAATTGACTCAGATCCGGCGCAAAGTTAGAACCCAGAGAGCTGTCCACACGGCCCGGGTGCAATACATCGAAAGGATGCCAACGCTCTGGTCGGAACTTGTTACCGTCACCAGGACTGCGCACAAAAACCTCAAAGATCTCGCCCTGGTGCAAGTGGCAGCCGATGCTGCACACAAGCTCAAAGGCACTTCAGGCTCCTACGGCCTGACTCATATATCCGAAATTGCCGGACATCTGGAGACATTTCTCAAGAGTATGGACTCCTCCTGTACTATCGAGGAATTGTCGATATATTGGTCCGAAATAGACCGATTGATCACCGAAGGCGACGAAGTGGTGGCCGGTCTGACAAAGATTGACCTGGACGCCGAGGCGGGCCACGAAGAAAGACTGATCTCGCTCCTGCTCGTCTCGCCCAATGAGGACTATCACACCCTCACAGCACGCTCGGTGGCCTCCAACATCGACGTCCACCTGGTCAACAGCGCCGCCGGCGCGATCACCAGGGCCAGCTCGATGCCCTTTGATGTTGCCGCCATCGACCTGAGCCTGGACGCCCCGGGACTGATTGCACCACTGACGAAAAGTCTGCGGTCGGTGCGGCAGTACCGCCAGATGCCCTTTATTTTTATTGCCGATCCCCTGCAATACACCAATGTCCCCGAGCTTGTTTACAGCGGCTGTGCGTCACTGCTCGTGCCGCCGCTGACCGAAGAAGCCCTCGAACGTGCAGTCAGATCTCTGCGCGGAGCCTTCCGTTCGCGCGCACAAAAGATACTCTGCGTAGACGACGATCCGATGCTCACATTCTTCCTCACCTGCGTTCTCAAGCAAGAGGGGTTCGAGGTGGAAACACTCAACGAGCCAATACATATATTGGAAAGCCTGGAGCGATTCCAGCCCGACCTGATCTTGCTCGATGTAATCATGCCCGGCATTAGCGGCTACGAAGTCTGCCGCATGTTGCGCGCACATCCGCAATGGAACCATATACCGGTCATCTTCCTGACTGTCAAAAATGACATGGACAGCAGAGGCGCGGCCTTCCAGGCCGGTGGCAATGACTTCCTGGCCAAGCCGGTTTTGCCGCAGGAATTAAGCGCCCGGGTCAATGCTTATGTGGCCGCCGAAGAACATCAAAGAGAGCGCGATCCAAACGGCACGGAAGGCATACTTCCGGTTGATGTGTTCAAGAAACAGTCCATACGAATACTTGATCAGTGCAACAAGGAAAATATTCCTGCCTCATTGGCTGTGATCCTGATCGAGGGCTACCATCAGCTCGACGAAAAAAACGGAGATTACGCCAGGCAGCAAGCGCTTTCCGAACTGGGCGATTTGATTTCCATCCGTTTTAGAACCACCGATATCCGGGGCTCGCTCAAAGACGGCGCCTTTGCTGTGCTGTTTAAAGGAGAAAGCAGCGCCACCACCACCGGAGCCCTGGAGATGTTGCAGGAAGAGTTTGCCCGCAGCTCCTTCACAAAATCCAGTGGCGAGCAATTTCACATTGTTTTGAAATTTGCGGTGGCCGATGCCGGAGCGGAAGGACTGACCTTTGATTCTCTCCTGGCAAATGCGGTCATGAAAATCGGCAGCGCCGAAGATACTTTCGGACCCGCAGCCCTGCGGCAGGAGCTGCAAAGGCAACTAATGTCATGAGATACACCGATAGCATTAAGAATGTCCTGCTCGTGGACGATGACACGAATATCACCTTTTTGACCAAGATCGCTCTCAACGAACTGACAGACTGGAAAATAGAAGTTGTCGAATCCGGTGCAAAAGCTCTAAAACTGGTAGAGACATTCACCCCGGATCTGATCCTGCTCGATGCAATGATGCCCGAGATGGACGGACGTGCAACATATACAAAATTGAGAGAAATGAATTGGCTCAATTCCACCTATGTCATATTTATCACAGCCAAAGTCCAGGCCGATGAAGTAGACCAATTTCGCGCTCTGGGAGCAGAGGGCGTTATCACAAAGCCTTTCGATCCGATTTGCCTGGTAGATACAATCGAAGAAGTCATAACACAGTCAAAACTAAATGCGGTGAAGTAAATGCGCAGGCAGGTCTTCATACGTTGGGCCACCATAGGTTTTTCGCTATTGATCGTCATTGTGACGATCATTGCAACCGTGGTCCTCTTCGAGAGCGAACATACGCTTTACAAACGACGCGATGCAATCGTTCTGCACATGAAGACTGCTCTCGAAAGCAATGAACCGACGATATTCACTACCAACCTGCAAAACCTCAGAGCTCTAGAAAAAGTCCAGAACAACTTTCTGGTGACCATTGCATCCTGCATCGGATCGACCTTGCTTATTATTTACGCGGCACTGATGCTTTTAGTTTCACGAAAAATAGCCGATGCCGACCTTACAGCTGCACAACTGTCCGTGACCAAGGCTCTGGTTGAATCACAAAATATAGAGGAAGCCGCACTGCGCATACTTTCCTCCATTGGTGACCTCTACAGTTTCTCATTTGGCGCCCTCTGGCTGGTCGACGAGCGGGCGGGGCGGATCAAGGCGCAGACATTGTGGGAATCGAAGCAGATGAAAGACCACTGGTTCTGGGAGGCAACCTACGGTCTCAGCTTCAAGAAAGGCATCGGCGTCCCGGGCAGAGTCTGGCAATCGGGAAATCCAGCCTGGGTTAAAGATGTCACAAAGGATACCAACTTTCCCAGGGCCGGCGCCGCAGCAAAATGCAATCTGCACTCCGCGATAGGTTTTCCCATCCTGAAGGCTGACAAAACGGTTGGTGTTTTGGAGTTTTATCTCACGAAAAAACTTACAAGACAAAGAAAACTTGTTGACCTATTGGTTCCGTTTGGCCTTGAAATTGGACAATTTATAGAGCGATTGGAATCAAAAGCCAGACTGGTGGAAGAAGCTCGCATATCGAAGTTTGCCGCAGGTATTGGTCAAGCACTGGGCAGCCATGCCAGTCCGCAAGCTATGCTGCAACAATGTGCCGAAATCGCCATCGAGGAGCTGGATGCGGTCCTGGGTTGCGCCTGGATAAAGTGCCCGGATGGGCCATGTTTCGAACTCCAGGCAGCCGCCGGAAACATGTCCTTACTGCCGGATGTTTCAAAACTATGGCTTGATGACGCTTCCATCAAGTTACTTAAACGCGCCGAAGGCAAATATGCTTTGATTGGGCACCTTATTCAGAGGATAGCAGCTGAAAAGGACCGGGAATTGCACGACTTCGTCCCGCTCATGGCCCAACCTTTGATGGTCGGTGATGAACTGGTGGGTCTGATAGCGGCCTTACCCCGTCATATCTTTTCAGAAAATGTCAGACCGGCGCTGACCTTCACAAGTAAAAATATTGCTCTGGGAATTTCACGCAGACAGATGGAATCGCAATTACGAGAAAGCGAAAGATTATACTCGGAGATTACAGGCAACATAGACGAAATGATCTGGGTCACTCAACCGGGTGGTTTCGGTTTGAAGTGGGTAAGCCCGGCACTAGCGCGTTTCTTCAATCGCTCCCAGGAGCAAATATTGAAAGAACCAATGGGACTTTTCGAGGGCATTCATGAGAGCGATAGGAACTTAGCCCTGACATTTTTCCACAACAGCACATCAAGGCCGGCAAATATGGAGTATCGCCAGCGAGATGCGCACGACAAATGGCACTGGTTATGGTGCCGTTCTTACCCGACTTTTGACGAGAATGGACGCCTGGCTGAGGTCTATGGAATAGCATCCGACATAACGGCCAAGAAGGAAGGGGAAAAGCACGTTCAGGAATTTTATTCCATGGTATCCCACGAACTGAGGACGCCACTCACTTCTATACATGCCTCTCTGCGCATAATGGAAGCGGGCTTGCTCGGACAACTGCCTGAAAAAATTGAAGAGCTGGTCAAGATAGCTCGCACAGAAAGTGATCGCTTGATTCGCCTAATCAACGACATCCTCGACATAAGAAAGTTGGAAGAAGGCATGCTTGAATTGAAACCGGTTACGGTCAGGGCCGATAAACTGGTGCAACAATCGATTGCTGAGTTACAAGGCATGGCGGAAAGTGCTGGCGTGCAACTATGCAGTCAATTTGATTGGAATGGAGAAATAAAGGTCGACCAGGACCGCACAACCCAAATGCTCGACAATTTGATTTCCAATGCCATCAAGTTTTCTCCCAAAGGCGGACAGGTGCTGGTATTGGTTGATAAGATGGTTGACTACGTTCGATTTTCGGTCACAGATCAGGGTCCGGGCATTGCAGCCGATCAGATCGGCAAATTATTCGGCAAGTTTCAGCAACTGGACTCATCGGACTCCCGACCAAAGGGAGGGACAGGACTCGGTCTTGCCATTACCAAAGCGATAGCAGAGCAGCATGGCGGCAACGTCGGCCTGCAGTCCACCGTCGGGGAAGGCTCCACATTCTGGATAAAATTGCCGCTTTCAAATTTACCCAAAACTGAACAAAACCCGGCCTTACCGCGGAAAGAGAATCATAACTCTAAACGCCACAACATTCTTCTTGTGGAGAAAGACGGCAATTACGCCAGAGAATTGACACGAGACTTAGCCGAAAATGGTTTTGATCTGACCACGGTAAATAGCTTCGGAGCCGCTGAAGAATATATGAGCCACAGTCAGCCAGAGGCAGTATTAGCCGATCTTGAAGGACTGAGCCTGGAAGGCATGCAATGGCTTCACAAAAATATGTCCAGGCCGAATTGGCCGCGAACAATAGTCTTGGCCGAAAACAAAGTTTATGATAGCTATGCAAAAAATACCAGAATCACGGCCTGGCACTGCAAACCGGTGAGCATCACGACACTGCGAGGGGCTCTGGGATTTGCCGTTGCCGCCGTGGCCACCAGACAGAGTTAGTTTTGCCAGGCGACTAATGTGATGGCGATTTAGAATCGGCAGCCTTGAGATCAACCGGTTTGGGATCATCATGCAAATATCGTGAGCGCGTATCAGGCACCGTTAGAATGCTGTCTTTCAACAAGAGAAACATAGTCGGCCGAATCTTCAACTCACCGCTGTAGGGATGACTGTAGGCGGAGAGAAGCCAGATATTTAAAGACAGGGCCGTGGCCACCAGGGTAGTCATAAAGCCCTGCACCCGCGGAAACTGCGAAGCAAAAATATAACTCAAGGCCATCGTAATGAAAGCCCCAAAACCTACCACCCACCAGAGGGCCGGTTGCATGCTGGTCCGCGCCAGAAGTATGCGGGCGCGGCGATGTTCACCCAGAGACTGCATCGAGGCAATCAACCCCTGCTGCAAATTGCTCTGCCGATCATTTTCAGGCACCACGGCAACGGTTGATTCCCATAGTTCTTGATACGTTTCCCAGCCATGATTGATCTTGACCTGGGCCTCCATTTTGGGCCACTCATTGTCAATCACGTCGTTGACATATTCTCGACAGAGTTGACGAATACGCGGCCTGTCAATATCCGAGAGTCCACGAGCAACACGAAAAATACTGGCCACATTGCTGGCTTCCTGTTCATCGTGCATGCGAGCATCGTTATACCTGTCCATGGCCGAAGCCACCATAAAGCCAAGCAAAACCGAAAAAAGCGTCCCCACAACCCCCATCATGGCCTCACCGGCGCTGTGATGGAGTTCCAGCACCTCCTGTTTGACAATGCGATTGACCAGAGCCTGACCGGCCAGAGCCAGCGCCACAAAAACCACGGTCAATAAAACAGCATGTCCAAGAGTGTACATAGTCCGCTAGGATAGCAAGAATGTGCAATATTGCCTACCGGGCAAATAGACTATACTGCCTGCTTGTGGCGGGCCCTCATAGCACTGGAGGAAAAAGTTGGGGCTGAGACTGACATACAAGCAAAAAAGCTTATTGCTGGCTGCTTTCAGTCTGCTCCAGGCATTTGAGCCGGCATGGAGTCAAAACAGTAAGACGCAACTTCAGGCTCTTCTGACTCAGGGCGACGCTTCCTCAAAAAAATTCCAACTGCAACAAGCTGAAGACGCCTACCGGCAGGCCCTCAAAATCGACCCCCGATCCGTGCCGGCCTTGCTGGGCCTGAGCGCCATCTACAGACACCGAGGCCGAGCGCAACTGAGCAACTCTTTTATCGAAACAGCCACAAAGATAGAGCCCAATAACCCCAGGTGCTACCTGGCCAGCGCCCGCCTCTTCGAAAAGTTGCAGGACACTGAGCAGGCAATCCGTGCCTATAAGAAAGTGGTGGCACTGGATCCGTCAGACGCCCATTCATTGCAGATGCTCAGCTGGAATCAACTGGAAAATCACACACTTGAGGCCGAGCAAAATCTGCGCCGCTTGATAAAAATGGCGCCGACCAACGATGGAGCATACAGGTTGCTGGCCTATGCCCAGTCCAATGAGAAGCACTACGATGAAGCGCGGCGGACAATCAGTACAGCTATAAAAATGGCACCGACAAATCCTAACTACTACCAGGATCTGGCGACAATATGCCTGCGCGCAAATGATACAGCGGGCGCGAAGAAAGCCCTGAAAGAGATGCTGACAAAATTTCCCGGCAATCCTGCTCCCCTCCTGGGGTTGGCCGAAATTGCAGCAAGAGAAGGGCAATACAAAGAGCAAGAGAAATATCTGCGCCAGGCTACCGTAGTAAAACCAACCAGTGATCTGGCCTGGCGTGAGCTGGCCGTCTACTACGGCCTGCGGCGCAATCAGCCGGAGTGCATCAGATGCGCTCGCATTGCCTACGGCTTCAAACCAAAGAGTGCCAAAAATAATTATTGCCTGGCTGCCTGTTTGCTCGACTCGGACAATTTAAAAGAAGCCGAACCGTATATGCAAAAGGCTGTTGAGCTGGCGGATTCTCTTGAGGAACAGCTGACTTATGAAAGGCAGCAAATACACCTGAAATTTTTACTCGGCAAAAACGACGAGGCAATGGCTCAGGCAAAAAAGCTCTACAAGCAATATCCCCACAACCTGACGGCAATCAGATCCATGGCCTGGGCGCTGATGTGCTTTAAGCAGTATGACCAGGGGTTTGCCCTGTTGAAGCAGGCCATGGCCAAATTTCCCGAGGATAGCAGCATCGCTCGCGATTATCTCGAGGGCTTGCTCAGCGCCGGTCGTTACGATCAGGCCAGGGCTGAAGCGAGAAAGCTCCTGCTTAAAGAGCCAAATGACGAGGAATGCTGGTCATGCCTGATGGAAATAGCCCAGAAAACCGGCAATAAGAAGGAAGCCGAAGAGGCAATGAAGCATATAGGCAAGCTCAACCTCAGTGCCCATGAATCAATGGAGTTTGCCTTCAACAGCATGAGTACCGGAGCCAACAACAAAGCACTGCCGGCCCTGAAAAAGGCCCTGGAATCAAGCCCAGACAGCGCCGATCTGCTCCTCAATACCAGGGACCCGCGGGCCGAATCCCCGCCGGGCGCAAAAGGCCAGAAAAACCGATAACTGCTCCCTCAAAGCTTACCTGTGAGATAATTAAGGAGCTCCAGCCCCTGTCTTCCCACTACGGTCTTTTGAGATCCAAATTAAGAGCTTTCATAGCGACTTTTGCCATCCTAGCCGTGGCACCGACGGCTATGGCTTCGCCGCCCGGTCAATCCAGACAGCCAAAACCCTCCGAAGCACTGATAGACGGCTGGCGTCTCTCACAGCACAACAGAGAAGTAGGCAATGTGCAAACGGAAGTCTGCAAACACGGCGTGCGCATAACGGTAGCTAAAAGCAGTCTGGTAGTAATTGCCACAGCGCCCTGGAAAGAAGCCTATCTCTTCTGCACAAAAACCGGCAACATCTACAAGACGCCGGTGGAGAAATTTGCCAATCCATATTTGAGATCAATGGCGCTGTTTGACGGCGGCAGTCTTACCGATTGCCAAACCATCCCCAAAGGCCCCATAGAAAGTGTTGGGGTTGATTGCCAGTTACGCACAGAAAAGCCGGGTTTTGCCGAGAAGCAGCTGGCCAAGCGCAAACAAGGGCTGATAGCGGCGCGCTCGGCGATGAATATAAAGCACATTGTCACGGATAAATTCAAAGCTGATCCCCGCATTGCTCATATAATGGCCAAGATGTTTGCCATCCCTGTCTGCGACAGTGTGCCTTTGCAATTTACTTTTACCAGTGTCAGCTATGAACTGCAAAATCAGCTGAACACAACCAAAGTTACACCGATTAAGATCAAACTCTCTGACTTTCATCCCCCCGCCGGTCTGAAAGAAGTGAAGGAAGGCATCGCCGTGCTGGTGCCGGAAGAATCCGATGGAGCGCTGGATTTGATGATGATGGGAAGGACAAAGACAAAGTGATCGCAGGCGCAAAATATACTCCCGGGAACTGGTCATGCCGCTAAAAGGTGTCTTTATATTGGATTGCCTGCGCACTCCGCGGGCGAGGGTGAAGGGCGACTCGTCCGCCCTCAGCGGTCTGCACCCGCAGGAGATGCTGGGCCAGACTCTCAAAGGCCTGGTAAAAAGGACAAAAGTCGAGCCGCAGGAGATAAATGACGCGATCATTGGATGTGTCAGCGAAGTCGGCGATCAAGGCGCCAACATCGGCCGCAACGCCGCTCTGACAGCCGGTCTGCCCATCTCGCTCGGAGCCGTAACGCTAAACCGCTGCTGTGCCTCAGGCCTGCAAGCGATCAACTTCGCCGCCGCCGAAATAGCCTGCGGCATGGCCGAGCTGATGATTGGCGGAGGCGTGGAGAGCATGTCCCGGGTCAAAATGGCCTCGGACGGCGGAGGCATGGACGGCAACAATGTGCTCTTGCGGGAAAAGTATTTGCAGGTGCCCCAGGGCATTTCAGCCGATCTTATAGCCACCATGGAAAACTTCAGTCGCGAAGAGCTTGACGCTTTCGCGGTTGCTTCGCAGCAAAAAGCGCAGGCGGCACAAAGCACTGAAAAATTTGCAAAGAGCCTGATTGCGGTTATTGATCCGGCCACCGGTGGAGTCCTTCTGGACAGAGACAATTTCCCGCGACCGGAGACTTCACTGGCTACTCTGGCCGCACTGGGACCGGCCTTCGCCACGGCGGCAGCGATGCCGCTTGACTCCAGCGCCGGGGCCCCGACTCTAGAAGCGGGGGTCTTGAAGCATTTCCCAGAGGTCAGCAAAATAGAACACCGCCATACGGCCGGCACCGCCAGCGGTATCGTCGACGGAGCGGCGGCGGTTTTGCTTTGCTCGGAAAATTATCTCAAGAGAAACAATCTGAAGGCGCGGGGGCGCATCGTGAGTTATGCCGTCGGCGGCTGTGATCCCGTATCGATGATGGTCGGTCAACCGGATATAGTGCGCAAAGCACTGAAGTTGGCGGATTTATCTATTGCCGATATTGATTTGTTTGAAATCAACGAAGCCTTCGCCGCGATACCACTGCTGGTGATCAAAAAACTGAGCCTTGATCCCGCCAGAGTGAACGTCAACGGAGGTGCTATTGCCCTGGGGCATCCGCTGGGGGCAACCGGTGCGATTTTGGTGGGTACGGCTCTGGATGAACTGGAAGTGCGTCAAAAACGATACGCCCTGATCACCCTTTGTGCGGCCGGTGGGCAGGCCATCGCAACGATAATAGAGAGACTTGAATAGTGACCGAAGGGAACCCAGATCTGGCTCAGTCGCAGCTTTTTACTCTCAAAGGCGAGGTAATAAGCGGTCATGGCGACACAACCGTTCCGGGCTACTCGCAGCGAACCACAATCAGGCGAGATCTTACCGGCCAGATCATAGATCAAAAATACAAGCTCATCAGCCTCCTGGGCGAAGGCGGAATGGGCAGTGTTTACAGGGCGCATCATCTGATGCTGGACAAAGAGGTCGCTCTCAAGACCTTTCGCTCGCCCAACCTTACAGAAGAATCCTGGAACCGCTTCCAGCGCGAGGCACAGGCCATCGCAAAACTCAACCACCCCAACATAGTGCAGGTGTTCGACTTTGGAGTCGGTGAAGACAACGTTCCCTATTACACAATGGAATGCCTGGTTGGCGAAGCCCTATCGGACAGGCTGCTGAGACAGAAATTTCTCCCCCTGGATGAAGCCATGCGCATATATATCCAGGTCTGTCAGGGACTTTCACTGGCTCACAGCAAAGGCATCATACACAGAGATATGAAACCGGCCAACATATTTATGGCCCGGAGCATCCCGGGCGGTCCCGCCGACACAGTCAAAATCGTCGACTTCGGCGTCGCCGGATTGGCAACACAGTCGATGGACGGACAGAAACTGACAGCCACAGGCACAATTTTCGGCAGTCCCTTTTATATGAGTCCGGAACAATCCCTTGGTCTGGAAATGAGCGAAAGGTCCGATATTTATTCGGTCGGCTGTGCGCTGTATGAGTGCCTCACGGGAGAACCACCTTTTTACGGTGAAAATGCCTTCGCCACCATGCTCCTGCACCAGATGAGTGCCGCTCCGGAACTGACTCATGGGCCGGACGGCACGCAGTACCCACAGAGATTGACGGGACTGATAAGCAGAATGCTGGCCAAAAACGAGAGAAACAGGGTGCAGACTTTTGCCGAAGTTGCCTCCGATCTGCAAAACATTCTCCAGGGTGAGCAGATAAAAGTCCAAACCGGAAAACAACAAACACTGTCGGCGATACGACGGCCGGGATACAACGAAGAAGTAGATCTAGACGATCAGGCTGATGAGGAGCTGGATGAAGATGGTTCCAATCCAGTCGGTATCTTTGCCGGCAAAAAGGCTCTTCTCGTGACGGCAAGCATAGTTGGCCTGCTTATAGCGGGGGCAACAAGCTTTTATTTTCTTTCCAACCACTCCAAACAAGCCGAAGTGCCAATAACCAAGAACGCCGACGATGTGGAAATCCTCACTTTGCACAAGCCGCAGCGGGTCAAAATTCCATCCGCCCCATATCTAGTGTCACAAACCGAAACGGAAAAGCGCTACATTTTCCCCGAAAAATCGATAGGGCACATGCACTGGGTCTACGAAAAGGGCAAAACCGGACCCAGGTCTCCCAAAAAGATTGAAGCCCAGGGTGAGGTAGTCATTCCAGCAGGAGCAAAGTTATATATTATGCCTAATGCTGTCCTGGAACAGCAGCCGGAATTGTTTACCTTTTTCAGTCCGGAGGATCTGTCACAGCTCTCCATTGATGCCACGTATAAGTGGACCAATAAGCATATGGTCTACATTTCCAACTTTACCGATCTGATCGTCCTGGGAATGCACGATACGGCAATAGACGATGCCGCCATCCCCTATCTGGAGCGCCTGCAAAAGCTGAGAAGCCTGGCCCTGGATCACACATTTATGTCATCCGGTGCAATCGCCGGGCTGAGCATTCTCCCCAGGCTGGATAGACTCTCGGTCTCGGGCATTCAAAACATAACGCCGGTGCTGCGGCGACTCAGTGATTCCAGGGAACTCACTTGCCTGGAGCTGGACTCGTGCTCGCTCAAGGATTCGGATCTGGTCATAATCAGTACTATGAAAAGACTGAAAATTCTCTGTCTGCGCGATAATCCGAATCTGACCGACAGAGGTTTCGCGGTCCTGGCGGCACTGCAAAATCTGGAAGGATTGAGCATCGAAAACACCAATCTGTCGGCTGCGATTTTGCCGACATTAAAGAAACTGCCGCACCTGAAGCGACTGTCCAGTGATATCGCCCAGTGGTCAAAAGCCGACCAGAACATCTTCCGCGCCTCTTTGAATTGTCGTTTTATCAGAGCCCAGGCAACTGATCTGAAGAATCTACGCAATACGGACATAGAAGGAACAGCTCAGGAACTGTTCCAGAACTAAAACGAGAGGCCGGGCATTCCGACCTCTCGTTTATTGGGATCAGATGGACCCCGTTTTACTGCTGACCACCCTGGCCCCAAGGTCCGCGACGGGGGCCATTCCAGTTGCCTCCACCGTTCCAGTTGCCGCCGCCATTGTTGCCGAAGCCTCCGCCGTTGTTGCCGAAGCCTCCGCCATTGCCACCGGGCAAATTACCGGTACCGGCAGGGGCGTCGCCTGGGCGAACATTGAATCTCCAGCTGTAATCAACTGCATTGCCGCACTTATCAGCCAGTTTGATTTCGGCCGAGACCATGCCGGTTAGCGGTGTGGTCGGTCTGTAGGCAATGAGACCGCCTTCGACTATGGATTGAGCCGTCACATCAACTCCATTGACCAGCAAATGCACCGAAGCCGGATCGACTCCGCTGCCATGACCATCGGTGAAGTTAACGACGACATTGACCTGTGCACCATAAGCGACACCATCGGCGGCCGGCTTGACGTCGATGGCCGGTGGCATGGCGTCGAGGACAATGTCCCCCCGGCCCTGTCTGGCCGACGTTTTATCGGCGCCCTTGGTGAGATTGACCGATACGCGAGTGCGTCCCAGGTTATCGCTCTTGCGCACGGTGTAAGACCCAACATAGACTCCATCACGGGCTTCTTCCATGGGTACATCCTGCACCCCTTCACGGATTGAGAATGTAGCCATGGCGTTGGGGGTGCCAAACGCACGCACGGTCAACACTTCACCGGCGTTGAGCTTACCGGCCGGCGTAACCTCAACATTGTCGATGCGCAGAGCTTCAGCCACCGGCTGAGTAGGCTGGACCGGCTGAGCAGGCTGGGTCGGCTGCGGTTGCGAGGGCAACTGCACCTGCGTAGTGCCGGTAGCAAACTGGGGCAACAGGCCGATTGTGATTCTGGGCAGGGGTTTGTTCAAAGCCAGAAGCGTCTGATACATAAGTGCTGCGACTTCACCCCTGGTGGCAAGCGAGTTGGGAGAAATCGTTGCGGCATCGGGGAAATTGGCGATGATGTGAGCACTGGCGGCACGGGTGACGCTGGGCAAAGCCCAACCGGGAACACTCTGGCTGTCCCTGTAGTTAGCCAGTTCTTTAGCATCGCTGTAACCGTTGCCCAGAGCTTTGGCGAGAATGACCAGGGCCTGAGCGCGAGTGAGCTTATCTTCCGGTCTGAAAGTGCCGTCGGGGAATCCCGTCACCAGACCTGCATTGCTAACGGCACCAATTGCGGCGGAGGCCCAGTATTTGGCTGGGACATCATTGAAGCTGGAGACACCGGCGTTGGGCGGCACACTCAAAGCTTTGACGGCGATAGCTGCAAACTGAGCTCTGGTGATATTGTCATTGGGATGGAATGTACCATCGGGGAATCCGCCAAGAATGCCGCGGGAAGCCAGGGTAGACACATAGGGTTCGCCCCAGTAACCGGCAACGTCCTTGTACTTGGTGCCATTATCCTGATAAGGGCTGGAGCTCAAGTCAGTTGTGTTGATCGCGTTGCCTTGCTGACCTTGATATTGCTGCGGCGGATATTGCACAGGAGGCTGGCTGACAGCTACCGGCGGCTGAGCCGGCTGCGATTGTCTGGCAGAAATGGCCGATTGCAGATTGGTCGAGATACGATCAAGATCCCCGGCAAGCTCCAGGATCTGTTTACCATTTAAGTATTGACCATTATTTACGTAGTTATCGCGGCGAGCAACAGATCTGTCGAGGTCGCCGGACAGGCGTCGAGCCTGGTCGCCGTCTATCTGACCGGAATTGGCTGCGTTGTTTATGCGCGTCCGCAATTCGGATGCGCGATTGGTCAATTCGGGAATTGCCGATTGTCCCATCTTCATAGCCTGGGCCAGTTGAGTTTGAATATCACTGAGACGTGTAGAAATAGTCTCGATTTGTTTGGGACTCAAATTGCCGTCACCCGAACTCTTGATCGTTGATTCAATATCGGCGACGGTGCGCAGCTGACCCTTCAGTCTGCTGGCATCATCCTGCGTAAGCTGATTATTATTGAGTCCTTCGTCTATCTTCTGAGCCAGTTCCGACTGCAGAGCGTCGATATCAGGCAGAGAACTCTGCCTGGTGCCAATGGCTTGCTGCAAGGCGGCGGTAACACTGTTAATGGTCTGAGCATACATCATGCCCTGGGTGAAGGTCAGCGGTTTGGTCGAAGCACGTCCCTGAATAACCGCATCGGTAATAGGATTGAGCTTCACACGCAGGGCTTCGGCGTCACTATGGGTGATATCACCGTTGCGTTCAGCCTGACGAATCTGCGACTCCACTGTGCTGCGTCTGCTGTCCAGATCATCCCAGCTGGTGACTGTGCCACTAAACTGTTGCAGCAGATTTTTCACAAAATCACTAGAATGCGCCGGCTGAGCATTCATACAACAGGCAACCAGAGCCGTGAGCGCCAGAGACTTTGCAACCTTCATTTAATATCCTCCACAGTGCTTGACTAATTTTATGACACTGATAAGGACAAAGTAGTTCCTGCAACGAAAGAAATACTAGACTCCAGTCTACTTGAGAACCGCACCGTGCAGGGCCTCGACCAACCTGTCAACCTCGGCACGAGTATTGGAGACGTGGCAGGAGATGCGCATACCGTGGGCCGGTTCGACGCCGAGATAGTCAAGCTGTACGGCAATCTTGTGTCGGTCCCAGAGGTAATCTTGCAGATTGGGCACCCTCAGCCGTTCGCGGGGAAATCTAAAATTGACTATGCTGGTACATTCTTGCGGCCGGCTCTCAAACAAATGATCGATACGAAAAACAGGATATAAAGACCTCTTTAGCTCAGCGCGAAGATACCCGGCCAGTTCTCTTTGATATTCAACGACAGACTCAATGCCCAGACTCATATGCAGATCAACGGCGCGGGTAAAACCTCGCCATTTAGCCAGATCAGCAGTGCCTGTGCCCTCCAGTCGAGAAAGATCGGCTTCGTTCAAATCTTTGACACCATAATAAGTATCACCAAGATTGACCGGCACAAGACGTGCGGCTATGGAAGGACTGACATAAGCAACCGCCGTACCGTTCGGCGCACCAAGCCACTTATGGGCCGATCCTACCCAGAGCGGATATTTATCCGGCAGGCAACGAATCAAACCCGGCCCGTGCGCGCAATCAATAAGCAGGGGCACATCAAGCTTTTGCAAAGTGGCAACCAGCGGGGAAAGGTCCGGACGCCAGCCGGTGTAGGAGACAATTTCACTGAGTGCCACCAACTTAGTCTTTTCGTTGACCAGGGCCAGCAAACTGCGGCAATGTTCCTCCGAATCTTCCGCGTCCACAGGCACAGCGTGACGCCGCACCACCACGCCGCGGGTCTCACTCAAATAGCGCGCAATCGTATTGAGACTGCCATGCTCATGATCGGTTGTCACCAGTTCATCACCGGCCTTGAGCAAAAAACTCTGCATGATTATTTGCAGAGCATTGGTGGTGCTGAAGGCAAGTAAGACTTGCTCGCGCGGCACCGACAATAAATTTGCCGCCGCCTGTCTTGCCTGGTCAAGATGGGCGGTATCTCTAAAAGTAAAATGACAGGGATTGGTGTTTATTCGCTCATAAGCCCGCGCCATGGCATCGAGCACCGAGAGCGGTTTTCGACCGCAGCAACCGGAATTAAAATAAAGGTACCCATCGTCGCTGGACGGATATTCGGCGGCGACTGATTGTCGGTCCTCGGCTTGCATATTTATATTTTCAACTTAGCCTTGACCCAGGCCTGCGAACGGCGAAAAGCTCTGGCCACCGCATCGTTATCATGTTTGTGACCACCGAGAAACATCTCCACCGTCTCAGCACAGACCTCAGCAGCCCCGGCATCACCGCCTTGCATGTAATAGCTCAGCTGTTCTTTGGTATCTTCGCCCAGTCCCTCACAGTCCATCTTATACGCCGCTTTCAGACCCGGATCTTTTGAATAAACTCCGAGACAATCATCAACGGCATGCCCGACCTCATGCAAAAAATAAGACATGATGTCGTCTGAAGAATAGGGCTCTCCCAGTTCTCGGGAACCTTTCGTAGCAATCGAACGCTCGTAAATATAAATGTCGCGACCATAGGTGCGCCCCGGCTCCATCGCTAATGTTTCACCCGCCGAGCCGGGCTTGGGATCATCAAGGGCATCGGGCCATTTGTCGATAATGTTTGGACCGAGAAAAACGCGTGCCGAGCCCTGATCGAGAATCTTATAAATCGATGGCGGCAAACTCGATATTGTGCGACGAATAGTCTCAATCATCTGCGCGCTGACAGCGGGATGTCCGTCGCGCGGAGGAATAATTTCTATGCGTGATTTGAATTCCACTTTGCCGGCTGTCGGCGCAGCGGCAGCAGTTGCCGCGGGAGCGGCGGTCGGCGCGCTGGCCGCCGATGCTTTACCGCCAGGGGCGGTTGGCTTGGCCGCACCGGGTTTGGGACCGGGATTCCAGGTATGGGCATCGAGCGCTCGGATGTAACCCGCTGATGCAACAGCCTCAGGCGAATCCTTGTAGATCTTAACTACCGACTGATAAGTTTCACGCGCTTCGGCCAGCTTACCTTCACCGGCCTTGGAATGTGCCAGATAAAACCAGGCACTGGCCGAACCGTTGCCTTCGTTTATGGACTGCCAGAAAAGTGTGGAAGCCTTACCATAGTCGCGTGCTTTGTAGGCAGCAATGGCCTGATTGTATGTCTCTTCCCATTTCTCAGCGGCCAGGACGGCCGAGCCCTGCACTAAGCAAAAGCTCAGAGCTAAAAGGGCGCAGGCAAATCGCCTTGAAGCTTTCAACACCGATTTTTACCCCGTATGCCACCGCGCCAGCTCCACAAGCTGACATTATATTAGGCCGAACAGCAAAATCGCGCCCGATCGGCCTGTCAATAGCGCAAATTGGCGTCCCTCTTGAGGCGATTTCAGACTAGGATTTACAGGTTAACGACCCTTCTCTTTACCCGCGGTCAAATCTGAAATGCCCCAATCCCAATTTGTCCGGCAATTGCGCCAGCTGAATAATGACAAAGCCGGTCGCAAATGGATATATGTGCCCTACGATCAGGTCACAGACAAAATAGGACCACTGGCCAGAGCCGCGCCTGAAGAAATCGGCATCATCCTGGTTGAAAGCCCATGGAAGGGTTCGCGCCGACCGTATCACAAACAAAAACTGGCTCTCATTCTGGCCAATCTGAGACACTTTGCCCTGGAACAGGCGGCCAGGGGAGTGGCGGTGCGGCACGTTGTCACAGGCGGACCTTACAGCACGGCCCTGGCACCACTGGCTCAAGAGCTGGGCGAAATCACAATGATGCAAGCAGCCGAGCGCGAATTGCGCGTGGACCTGCAACCACTGGTAGAGGCAGGCACAATAAAAGTAGTGCCGCACGAAGGCTGGCTAACTACAGTGGATCAGCTCAAAAAAATCCAGGCGAAAGACGGCACCTACCGCATGGATGCGTTTTATCGACTGGTGCGTCAAACCACAGGCATTCTCATGGAAGCCGGCAAACCGCAGGGCGGCAAATACAGCTTCGACGCCGAAAACAGACTGCCATGGAAAGGCTCACCTGCTGTACCGGAGCTACCGGTATTTGCGGTGGACGAGATCACCGAGGAAGTAGCGGCACTGATAGAAAAATACTTTGCCGAGCATCCGGGCAAGCTCGACCTGGAACATCTGCCGGTGAGACAGAGCGATGCAGACCGGCTCTGGCAATGGGCAAAAGACAATTGCCTGTCAAATTTTGGTCCTTACGAAGACGCTATGTCCAGCCAGTCGACTTCACTATTCCACACACGCATATCATCATGCCTGAACATTCACAGGTTGATTCCCAGAGAAATAGTCGAGGATGTACTCTCGGCAGATATCCCTCTGGCGAGCAAAGAAGGCTTTATCAGACAGGTTATCGGCTGGAGAGAATTCGTGCACAAGGTGCACGTTGTAACAGACGGCTTCCGCACCCTGGCAGACGAAAATGACAGATCCGACATGGGTGCCAACGTATCATATCTGGGCAGCAGCAATGATCTGCCAAAAGCTTACTGGGACTGGGGTATAAAATCTGGATTGAATTGTCTGGACACGGTAGTCGACTCGGTCTGGCAGGAAGGATACAGCCACCACATTACAAGACTGATGGTGCTCTCCAATATAGCCAATCTACTGGACGTTTCTCCAAGACAGTTAACCGACTGGTTCTGGGTGGCCTACACCGATGCCTTCGACTGGGTAGTGGAACCAAATGTGATGGCAATGGGTACCTTTGGTACCGGCGATTTGATGACGACTAAACCGTACATTTCGGGCGCCGCCTACATCAATAAAATGAGCGATTACTGTCGCGACTGTCAATTCGACCCGGCGAAAAATTGTCCCATTACCCGCATGTACTGGGCCTTTCTGGAAAGACACAGGGAGAACTTAGCAGGCAACCAGAGACTGGCCATGCCCCTCAACTCGCTAAAAAAACGCAGCAGCGAGGACAAATCGAAAGACAAAAAAATCTATGAGACAGTCTTGCAAAACTTGCAGGACGCTCAACCGCTAAAGCTAAAAGACCTTGAACAAATCTAGAGTTTTTTGCTCTGCTGTTTTACAAGCGGTACAAAAGTCTTTGTCATCGCACCAAAATATCCTGCCATATCCTCCGGCAAATGATTGAAAACACAGGCAAACATCAGACCGTCGCCCAGGTCATAGAGAATCGAGCTGGTGCCGGCCAGAGCCCCGGCATGAGTCCAGCGGTATGTGCCGGGATGCACCACACAACCGTATGCGCGGAACGCTCCTTTCTCATTGGCCACGGCAAATTTTGTCGGCGTCAGCATCTGCTCCATCGTCTCCGCCTTAAGCAAAATCGGCATAGCCGCCGCAAATTTCACCAGGTCCTCGGCACTGGCAATCAGTCCACCATGGCTGTCGAGACATTCGATGGCGGCGTCTCCACCGTAGGCGAAAGACACCTGATCCGCTTCGTCGTCGAGGACGGACCAGACCTCCCCAGAATTCTTACCGGCATAATAGAAGACTTCCTTGGGCTGCGCGTTTTTGAGTGATGTCCGGCCCAGGGCCACATCAGTGATCTTTGCCGGGATAAGAATATGCTCGTTGACATAGTCGATATAACTCTGTCCCGAGACTTTTTCAATCACCCGACCGAGTACATTAAACCCGAGATTGGAGTAAACACTCTTGCTGCCGGGATCGTAGTTGAGCGGCTGGCCCATCATGTATCTGATTATTGTCACCGGCTTAGCCGGGCGCGGCTCATGAAAAAGATCGGCGGCAATGCGCGTGTACTTGGCCTGGGGCTCGCCATTTTCCAGAGTCCAGCCGGCGGAATGCTGAAGCAAATCGGCGATGGTGATGGACTTGAGTCGCGGGTCAACCGTTGCTCCTTCAAGCGGTTTCAGATCACTCAAAATTTCAAAGGCATGATCTTGAAGTTTCAATTTACCCGCTTCAATCAACTGCCAGATGGCGCAGGCGGTAAACACTTTAGTAATGGAGGCGATGCGAAATAAATTGTCTTTAGTCGTCGGCGTTTTCCTGGCCTGATCACATTTACCAAAAGCACTGGAATAGACAATTTTGTCGCCTTTGCAGATGGCAAACTGGGCCGCCGGTACGTCCCACTTTTTGATAAACGCGGACATAACGCGATCAAGCTTCTCGGAGGCTGGCGGCGCGGCCTCTGCGGGGTGGGCGGAGTGAGCCAGGGAAAGAGAGGCGATCGAAACGGCCAGTGAAATCCTGAAAAAAACAGTAGAAATAGCCATTAAGCCCCCACAAAACATCCCCGGAATATACAAATGACTCTGATTATAAATTAACTGTGCCCAGGCCGACTAATAGCTATTCTTATAAGATGTCAGTTGGTGGGCGCGGGTAACAATTGCATGAGATCCAGCAAAGATTTCGGATTGAGAGCACCGCTGCCTGAGCCTTTTGATCTGAGCCAGCGCATTATTGAAAATTATCGCCAGAATAGTCAGCCGGTGCGCCAGGACTATCTGCAGTATTTAGCACAAAAATCGATCAGCTACGCTGACGAAATGCAGCAGCAAAGAGAAAACGGCGCACACTCTTACAATGTGGAAAAGAGCACCGAGTCTGTGGTCGACCGCATATTCTCAATTTTAGAATCCTACAGTCTACAACTGAATAAACTGAGCCAGTGCCGAGACCTTTTTATATCACCGACAGCGCCGGCCCGCTTGCAGGAAGTACAGGAATACAACAGGTTTCGCCAGCCGCTTAAAAGCCTCAATGTGTACAGAACACGCTTTTCGACTCAGAGATTGAGTCTGGTCATCCGCGGCATGGGCCACCTGGTGGAGTTTTTCCTTTTACCCGGCGATCGAGTGATTGGTCTTTCCCGCGCCGAGGCTGATGTCAGCCCGCTGATGGTCTTCCAGAGTGAAGCCGGCTTGACGGGTCTGTCCTGGTTTGTCGAGGCAAAGCCTCTCACCGCCGACAGAATGGAGCGTTACAGCTTACTGGCCCTGGAGCATCTACTCGACAAAACGAGAGAAGAAGTAGGCTACACTTACTGAGGTTGCACCTTAGTAAGATACTCGCCCGAGCGATATGCGATTTTTTGGCTTAGCCGACAAGATTATTTCCGTCGATGATATCGCCGGATGGCTACAAACTGCATTTATCGACGCCGAACTGGAGAGCGAAGAAGAGCCCCAGGGCGGGGCCTGGAATTCGCTCACCCTGGCGCTTGAGGACGGCACGCCGGTCGTTGAAATTGAGCGCTACTCGCAACAAGACGACAGTCTGAACGCACCATTGCAGGATACCGTACGCCTGCTTCTGGACGACAAAAACCCGGTGCGCCCGCAGTCGGCGGTGAAATGGTTATGTCAATTCATGAGCCGCGTCAAAGTGCTGTATGAGTTCCGCCCGCGGGAAGCGATCAATACGGCGGAAGGATGGCAAATTTTCAATGAAGTCTGGACCAATCTGCGCATATCGCTGAAAGGTATTGTTCATCTGGAACACGAAGGCTTCACAAATCTGGATGGCGCCCAGATCACCTGGGAATATCCGGATGACGAAAGCGGAGATCTGAAAGTGGCCGTGCTGAGTGAGGACGGCGATCACTGGATTGAATACACACTCAATCTTGCCAACCAGGAACACAAACGGCTATTCCTGGCTGGAAAAGCTCCTGACATAAATGATTGACTCTCCGTCGTCCGGGGGACTCTGCAGTCCCCCGCATTCATATCACGCTTGCCTGAACCAGAGTTAGATACCGGCTGCCATCGGCAGATCGGGGGTTTCGCCTTCTTCGACTTCTTTTTTGATGTCGCTGATCAGGCCTCTGATTTCTTTGATTTCGCCCGAGATTTGTTCTTCTTCACGGCCATAAATAGAAAGCAGGCGGCTGAAGGTGAGAAGCGCGTCATCGAGGTGATCGACTACGTATTGAGCCATAGCAAGATTGTAGAGATAGGAAACGAGTTCAAGTGAGTCGCTGCCTGCTTCTTTTGATTTGAGTGCGAGTGCCTTTTTATAAAGCCGTTCCGCCTCGGCATAATTACCTTTCTCTTCAAGGGCTTCTGCTCTTTCAAGAATATCGGCGGGATTTCTCATAATGACCTCCTGGTATTACCGACAGTGGCACCGCGCGGCAGCACCGCAAGAAGTGCGGCGCCGACATGAGTGTTTCAGTCGCTTTTGGTTGTGTGTTTTATATGTAGTTGCGCAATTGCACTTGGGGCAATGGACAGCGAGCTCTTCTTCAGGAACAGCCCTTAAGCTTCCCTTCAGTTAACCACGGCAAAAACACGATCTATATTCGCTAAAGGCTAGAAGCCGTGCGCGTTTTTGCTTGGTATTTCAATTGCGTTTCTATGTTTAACATCATAAGCCCGGTCTCACTAAGTTTGCAATACTGCATGACTGATGCACTTTAGATAGAGTTGTTATATACGATCTCCAAAAGGCAGAAGCAGTGCGCATCCTGGAAACATCCACTATCGACCTCCGCAGGTTCGTCAAGATAAATTCTTCCAATTTGTCACACAATCAGCATCTCCGAGCATCTACTACTTGCACCTATAGAAACCCGCATAGATACTGGCTTGTAACGAGCTGCCCAGACCCGCCAATCGAGGAGAGCCAGACTTTTGCACAGGGCAAAATCTGGTACAACTAGCAAACACAGCAAGCCTAGCCCGCCAAGAGGATTCAATGCCGGTGCCACCTTACGCCGTATCACCCCTTCAAGAAGTGAATGCAACCGCCGACGCTCCCGGCAACCAACCACTTGTCTTCGTCACTGCAAAATTGGTTAAACTAGCATCATCTCTGGTTTTCAGAAGACCGGGCTTTATACGATTTTTGCTTCCTTATATGCAAGCGCCTGATCGCGAAAACTCATCCACTTTTCAAAAGCAGCTCCAAAAGCCGATTTCATATACAGGTAGATATTCGCTTGTCAAGAGATCGATATGCGGAGGTTGCCCGGTTGGCTGAGGATATACAACTGAGCGGCGGCATTGGCGGCCACCCTAAGGGGCTAAACGTACTCTTTTTCACCGAGATGTGGGAACGCTTCAGCTATTACGGCATGCGCGCCCTCCTCACACTCTTCATGATTGAGACCGTACAAAATGGCGGTCTTGGCTTCACCATGGAGCAGGCCGGTGAAATCTACGGCTCGTACACAATGTGGGTTTATCTCAGCTCCATGCCAGGGGGCCTGATAGCCGACAAGCTAATCGGCCCGCGCAAAGCCATTTTAATTGGCGGCATCATCATCGCTCTCGGCCATTTCACAATGGCCATGCCCTCTCTTGCCGCTTTTTACGGCGGCATGATCCTTATCGTCCTGGGCACGGGGCTGCTTAAACCAAATATCAGCACAATGGTCGGAAGACTTTACTCCGCCAGCGATCCCAGGCGCGACGCCGGTTTTTCCATCTTTTACATGGGCATCAACATCGGCGCCACCCTCTCCCCCCTTGTCTGCGGCTATCTGGCTCAGAGTCCGGATTTCAAAGCCCTGCTGGTAAAAATGGGGATGCACGCCCAGAGTAGCTGGCACTTCGGCTTTGCCGCCGCCGGCGTGGGCATGTGTATTGGACTTCTTCATCTACTGGCCCAGTACAAAGTCCTCGACGGTGTGGGGGAGCGAGTCAAGCAGCAACCGGAAGAGCCAAAGACTGATTCGGAGCCGACTCCGAGCGGCAACCCGGGGCCTAATGAGAAAAAGCCCTTCTTTACCGGCGACGAATGGCGCAAACTGGCGGCCCTTGGTATTTTGCTCCTGTTCAATACGCTCTTCTGGGCAGTCTATGAGCAGGGCGGCTCCAGTCTCAATGTCTTCGCCGAAAAAAATACCGCCACCACACTGTTTGGCTGGCCTTTCCCCTCAAGCTGGCTGCAGGGCTTGCAACCAATCTATGTCATCGCCCTGGCGCCGGTCTTCAGCTGGCTGTGGATCAAATTAAGCGCCCGCCAGCCCTCCAGCCCAGCCAAATTTGCTCTGGGACTCTTATTTCTCAGCCTGGGCATCCTGGTCATGGTCCCGGCAGCCCTGATGAGCGCCGGCGGCAAAGTCAGCGTCCTCTTCCTGGTATCGGTCTACTTCGTCGAGACCCTGGGCGAGCTCTGCCTCAGCCCGGTCGGCCTCTCGACTGTGACAAAACTGGCCCCGCGTCGCTTCCAGAGTCTGACAATGGCCGCCTGGTTTGTATCCAACGCTATCGGCAATAAAGTGGCAGGCGAGCTGAGCAAACATTTTGAATCGGATGTACCCACAACCATGGCCTATTTGTTCGGAGGCATGGCGGCGGCCACCTTCGTCGCGGCCATGCTGCTTTTTGCCCTTACACCCAAAATAAAGCGGCTGATGGGATCGGTAAAATAGAAATTCAGATATCCTAGTAGATATACTTGCTCAACCGAGCGCGGATTCCCAAATGCTTGATATAGACGATTCGTTTACGGTTCGCACTATCAGTTTCCCCCAGAATCATTCACTGGGGTGGCTGTACCTGCTCGATAAGACGGGCAATGAGGACGGCTGGTGGGAGCACAAGTATGCCGAAGCGCGCGGGGACGTGAGCGTTCCGGAAGGCGCCAATCTGCATCTGCTCCTGGCGCCCCATGGGGACATATATTTTCTGCGGGGACTCGAACCAGACGCCCTGCAATCAATCGATGCACGGCAGTTTGATATCAAAGATTCGGACCTGGAAGCACTTGAGCACTTTGAGTCTCTGCGCTATTTGATACTCTCGGATCGCGCGCTCACCGACAACGGCCTTTATCATTTATCAAAGCTGACGGCGCTGCATACGCTGGATCTGAGCGGCACACAACTGACCGACTACGGCCTGAGAAATTTTGCCGGCCTGAGCAATCTGCGCAAACTGTACATTGACGGCACCCGGGTCACCGAGGATGGTGCCGCCGAACTCAATCGGCTGATTCCAAATTGCCATATAATTTTGCACGCCAAACGAACAATAGTCTTTAACCATGACGGCTCTCCCGGGCGTTTGTGGCTGTCCAAAATGGAACGGGCTAATAAGCGTACCTTTGTCGAGTACGGCGACGTACAGGGCTCGGTAGAGGTGCCTCGTCGCGCCTTTGCCCGCCTGGAAGTGACCGATCGCGATGCCTTCCGCGCATCCACGAGGCTCAAGCCCGACGACATACAATCGCTAGAATATTTCTTCCCCGACCTCGAAGGTCCCGACCTCAGCACAATCGCCAACCTGAGCGGACTGCGCGAGTTGCGATTTGCCACCACCAGAATCAGCGCAGCGGCGATGGAAGCCCTGACTAACATCACCAATCTGCGCAGTTTGGAATTCACCTCCTGCCACATTGAAAAGAATGCCCTTGATCCCCTCTCCGCCATTATCAGCCTGAAAGAACTGCGCCTGTCCCACTGCACCTTTGAAGACGCTGATCTGGGCTCATTAATCAGTGCAGTGGAAATCACCAAACTGATACTGGAAGGCCGTTGCATAAGTGATCAACTGCTGGGCACCATCAAGCAAACGAGCAGCATACAGGAATTGTATCTGGCCTTTGCCCCGGTAACCGACAAAGGTCTGAGCTGCCTCAATCATTTTCCCCATCTCAATACCCTGGTATTGCGCCTGGATGCCATTACCGAACACGGCCTGGAGCCAATTCGCGGGCTGACGGCCCTGAAGCGACTGACCATTCGCTGTGACCATGTGCAGAGCTCGGTATTTCAGCACCTGGAGCATTTATCGGAACTGGAAGAGTTATCCCTGCGACTGGTGGAAAGCTCAGGCAGCGAACTGCCGGGATTGAGTCATCTGGTCGGTCTGCGCCGTCTGACAATGTCGGTGCACCAGGGCTCGACCAGCCACGGACTATTTATACCGTCCTTACCGCTGCTGGAAGAACTCTCTCTGCGCACGGCCAGTGAGGAACTCGAACTGGCTGATTTGCCACGATTGCGAGTACTGGACCTGAACAACTGCGGCATCGCCGATGATGGCATTATCGGACTGTCGTCCCTGCACAATCTTGAAACGATCCATCTCAAAGGATGCGCCAATGTATCGAGCAAAACAGTAGCCAAGCTGGGTAATCTCACGCGCCTGAAAGAGATCGATCTCTCATTGACCCGGGCCACCAATAAATCAATTGCAGCCCTGGCCAATTTGCATGACCTGCGATTCTTGAACATTTCCGGCAGCGGCTGCGACAACAAGGCCCTGGCACATCTAAAAAAATTGCATGAATTGCGGCATATAGAATTCCCCGAGAGTCTGACCGACGATGATCTGGATCATATTGAGTCACTGGCACGCTTGAGATATCTGCGCCTGGACAAAATCAGCGACGAGGGTCTGGCCAAGATCAATAAACTGATTTTGCTGGAAGAACTGAATCTCGAGGGCTCGAAAGTGACCGATCGGGGCCTCCATCACATCCGCAATTTTGGCGCCGTCAAAACACTCAATCTCTCCAACACCGCCATCACGGACAATGCCATGGTCTATCTAAGCAATTTTCAGAGATTGACCAGTCTTAACCTGGGCAACACTCACATTTCGGACCAGGGTTTAGCCGCCATAGCCAACCTCGTCAATATGCACACTCTTGACCTTGAAAATGTGCGGTCGGTCCGCGACCGGGGATTGGCGATTCTAAAGGCACTGACCGCTCTGCGCTATCTCAACCTGGCGCACACAAGAGTGACCGACGAGGGGCTGGCAGTTATCGGGCGGCTGACGAAAATGGAAATACTGCGCCTTTCGTCGACGCAAATAACCGATAAAGGTCTGGCAGCACTGGAAATACTGCGCGCCTTGAAAGTGCTGCACCTGGACGATGTGGAAATAACCGGCGAAGGTCTCAAACACCTGCGCAACAGCCGACGCCTGGTGGAGCTTAAACTGGCAGGATGTAAAATCGAAGAAGACTATCTCAGCAATTTGTCCTATTTTCCGGAATTGACAGAGCTCAGCCTGCGTGACACCAAAATCAGTGGCAAGGCCCTGGCCGACGTTACCCGCGCTAAAGCATTGAGAACGCTCAATCTGGCCAATACAAAAATACAGTTTGAGGAGTTAGCCACCCTCAGCGCACTGCCGCACCTTGATATTTTGTACTTCCACAAAAGCGAGGTCGATCGCAAGGCCAGGGCAAAAGTAGCAAAAGCGCTGGGCAAGGCCAATCTAGTTTTTGTCAACTGACGGCGGATCAATTATTGCTAGTGACCTGCCATTTTGCGGTCCGCGGCAGCAAGATCCTTGCGGCCAATTTTCTCGTAGTCCTTAGCCCTCGCTTCCAGCAGGAAGTCACGGCTGGAACGGCTAACTTTCATAGCTTCAGTCAAGTCGGCAATCGCTTTATCAAATTTTTGCAGATGCATGTAACACTGCGACCTGGCATAAAGCGTGTCCTCATCGTAATCACCGCGACTGACTAGGGCCGAAAAATCAGCGACCGCCTTATTGTAATCACCCATCTTTTCATACAACTTGCCTCTGTTGCTGAGCGAATTGCTTACTTCCCCGCCGCTGGCAATGGCCAGGGAGAGGTCGGCCAGGGCGGCCTGGTTTTTGCCAAGAGCGAGGAAGGCTGAAGCGCGTCGCTGAAGCACAATCGGATCATTGGGGTATATTTTGAGGGCGGCATTGAAATCTTTGATCGCCTCATCAAAGCGATTGAGACCCAGATGAATAATTCCTCTGCGGCGAAAAGCCATGTTGTTAGCCGGATCAAGCTTAATGGCAGCAGATAAATCGGCGGACGCTTCATCATATTTCTCAAGGTAGGCCTGATAGAAGGCTCGTTCTATATAAGCGGCATCGCACTTTGGATCAGCTGCGATCGCCCGGCTAAATTCCTTGATGCCGGCATCAATACGGTCTGCTCTGGCCAGACTATAGCCATTGCTAAGGGCCGCAAGAGCCACTCGCTGTGCCTTTGTCCCATGCCTGGCGACATTCTGATAGCGCCTGATATAGTCGGACTCGTCATTGTCAGCAAACCCAGGCAGACACTGCGAAACAATGGTACAGATTGCGGTAAGGGCTAATGTGATTAGAAGGCCAGATCTCCGCATCGCTCTTGATCACACGCCTCCATTCCCTTCATGCATTCTTACCGACAATCTTCGCATGACACCCTTAATGCGTGCAAACAGCGGTAGTAATGTTAGAGGGATATTACAGAAGTTACCACCTGTTAGCGTCTCTGTTACCAGCCGAGACAAGTATGATCAACTCATACGGAACAGGTCATTTGGCAGTGAAATGTTTTTACAGCGACAATTATAGTTTTCCTCTACCGGAAGGTCATCCCTTCCCGATGCACAAGTATGCAGACGCCGCCATGCATCTGGTCGACACAAAGGTGATCGCCGCCACCGACCTGATCGACCCGGGACTCGCCGAAGAAGACGATATCCTCAGGGTCCATACGTCTGAATATCTCAGTGCTATTAAGAACGGATCTCTGCCACCGCAAGAGACCAGGAGAATGGGCTTCCCCTGGTCGGAACGACTCTACGTACGAGCCCGAGCCGCAGTCGCAGGAACGATTGCTGCCATTGAAGCCGCTTGCGAAGAAGGCAACGGTTGCAACCTGGCCGGAGGTACTCATCATGCTTTTCCTGACCGTGGCGAAGGCTATTGTGTACTCAACGATGTCGCCATAGCCATTCGAAAACTGCAGGCCAGAGACAAGGACATCAGAGTGATCATTGTCGACCTGGACGCGCACCAGGGCAACGGCACCAATTTTATTTTAAAACAAGACCCCAATATCTATTGTTATTCAATCCATGTAGGGGCAAACTATCCCAGTCGCAAATTTGAAGGCGATCAAGACATAGAGCTGGACCGCTGGGTGACGGGCGATGATTATTTGCGCCGCTTGAAAGAGACATTGCCGATTGCCGTGGAAAGGTTTAAACCGGACCTGGCAATCTACCTTGGTGGCGTCGACGTGCACGAAGACGACCGATTCGGACAGATGAAGCTCACGACCGAAGATATGCGTGAACGTGATTTATTCACTATGTCCTTGCTACGCCGGCAAAGCCTGCCGTTGGCGACAGTTTTTGGCGGCGGCTACAACAAAGATAGAGCGCTCACTCCACTGCTGCACTGCCAGACAGTCGGCCTGGCGGCACACATTCACAGAGGCCAGCTAAACATCGAGGTATGAACAGACCGATGCCACTCCCATTAAGAAATGCGCTGTTTTTTGTTGCCATCGGACCGGTGCTCTGGACATTAGTGTCAACTACAGCACTGCCGGCCACCGCTCAAAACAAAGCCCGGGCGGAGGAACTCATAAAAAAAGCAAAGAAGGAAAATGAATCTACCGATACACGACTGCAGGCCAAGTTAGATATCAATCGCGCAATCGCCCTTGATCCAAGCAATAGCGAGGCATGGTGCCAGAAAGCGTACATACTCCATATCATGGAAGAAGATGAGCAGGCTCTACCATGTATCGATAGATGCCTGCAACTCAAGCCACAGCGGGCCTACAGCTGGAATCTCAAGGCAACCATCTTATCGGCCATGGGAAAGAACCAGGAGGCACTGGAAGCCAGCGAAAGATCAATAAAGCTGGAGAATGTAGCGGATATGCATATAACTCATGCAACTATTTTGAGGAACTTAGGTAAACTTGAGCAGGCCGAAAGTGAACTGGATGCGGTGCTGAAAGTCCAGCCCGGGGAAGTTACAGCTCATGCCCGCCGTATGGGGATTGCCAGCCACACACACCACTGGCAAAAGGTCGTAGCCGACAGCACCTTTTTGATAAATTTGAAAGACGAAAAACCAAGAAGCGTACTGTCTCATATTCTGGCAAGAGCTGAGGCCTATTCGGAACTGAAGCAATACGACAAAGCGATAGCGGATTATCTAAATGAACTGAAAGTCATTCCAGGAAATCGGCAACTGCATGTAGGCCTGATCAAAGCCTACAGAGCAAGCGGCAATCTCAAGGCAGCGAAAGAACAGGAAAAAGTATTGGCGGAACTGGACGAAGATTATCAGATGCCTAAATAGACGTTCGTCTCTCAATGACTGCTACAAATTATCAGCTCGGGCGTATAATCAACTGGTGACAAGGCCCAGCCATCAAGATGATTATCAGCCTCCGGGAAAGGATGACACGTGTTGCAATCACAAACAGTAGAAGATATTGTCAGCGCCAAAAGCGAGTCCAACCCTGTCTTGCTCAAAGAACTAGCAAAAAGGGGCATAGACAATTCCAAGCCGCGCGATATTGATCATACGCTCCTGGCCTTTTCGGAAAGCGATGAAGAGGCCGCAATCAAAGAGCTGGAAAACATGGGATTTTCGGTGGCATGCATCGAAGACGAAGATGATGAAGAAATACTCGATGACGTCGAGGAAGATGAGTTTGCTGCTGTCGACGACGAAGAAGAAGATTATTTCGTAATCGAAGCGACCATTCATCAATCTCCGATGGAAGCAGCCAGCGACGAATTCGTCACCAAGATTGCCGAACTCTGCGTCAAATATAACCTGGAGTATGACGGCTGGGGAACTGCTTTAGATTAGCCATATCAGACGGTGGGATCAGGAACGTAAGTCAACCGGATCACATTCTCGTCAATCCGCTCATGAGCCGCAAGGCGGAGTGGGGGCCGGGGTCCGGCAAAATATGGCTTGCCCTGACCAAGCACGACGGGATGCAGATAGATTCGGTACTCATCAATAAGCCCCAGATCAGTCAGGCTTCGCGCTAAGTCAGGGCCGGCAACTTCAATCTCCCCGTCAAGCTCTGCCTTCAGTTCGCGGATGGCTTCCTCAAGATTCTCTCCAATAAGCCTGGCATTGGGGCCGACCGCCTCCAGCGAGCGTGAAACGACCCACTTTGGCTGTTTCCGCCAGGCCGCTGCAAATTCGCGTTCCGCATCATCCCACTCCGGATGTTCGTCGTCCCAATAACGCATAATTTCATACATACGGCGACCGTACACACTGCCTGTCTGCAGCTTAGCCTCCTCAATGTAATGTCGGAAGAGTGTCGGGCTTGGGGGAGCAATCGCTGTGTGGTCGACATAGCCATCCAGGGACTGATTCATTCCGAACACAAGCTTGGCCATGCTAAAAATCTCCAGAGTTATACAAGGGTTTATCAGATTGCACGAAGGATCCTAGCAAGGAATGCGGACAGTGAAAACGCTTCCCTTACCTTCCTCGCTGCTGACAGAGATGCCGCCTCCGTGTAGTTCAACCAACGCTTTGCAAATCGCTAAGCCCAGACCGGAACCACCCTCCGCCTTGGAATCGGACTCGCGAACTTGTTTAAAGCGGTCAAAAATAGTCGACATTAAGTGCGCCGGAATACCTCGCCCTTGATCCGCTACATTGATTTCAACAAAACCATTAATGCTGCGCGCTGATAATGTCACAGTGCTGTTTGGTGGCGAAAACTTGACAGCATTTGTGAGCAAATTAACGAGGATCTGAACTAACCTGTCACCATCCGCCAGCACCGTTATGCTCGTATCAACGGCCTTAACAGCAACGTGACGCTTGTGCCCCATGATGCTGACCGCCTCCACTGATTGATTGAAAATCTCACTGAGCGATACTTCTTTCTTGTTCAGTTCAAGCTGTCCGGCTTCCATCTTCTCAATTTCCAGAAGATCTCGCACCAGGGCAAGCATCTGCATGCTACTGCGATCGGCCGTCTGAATCATTTCTTTGCCACGCTCGGTGAGCTCCCCAACACGGCCGCTGGAGACAATTTCCAGTATCCCTCGAATTGTTGTGAGAGGTGAGCGCAGATCATGACTGACCATCTGAACAACTTCCTGTCGCAGCCTTTCTACTTGCTTGCGTTCGGTAATATCGTGAATTACGCAAAATATGGAATCCTCCTGGCTGGACCAGCGGGCGGACCAGAGAGTGTCAACAACCTTTGCATCCTTGCCCATCATGCGTGTCTCGAAGCGTGCCAATGGTTCACCGTGCATTATCAGCTTAAGGTTGGCCTGTACATGCTCCTTCTCGGCAGGGGGGATCAAATTACTGATCTTACTGCCGATCAAATCCTCCGGCGAATAACCAATCAGTTGTTTGGCTGCTGGATTTACCGTAATAAAAGTTCCTCTGGCATCTAATGAGCAGATCAAATCCTGCGCATTCTCAATTACGATCGCCTCTTTGTGTGCAGCTTCCGCTAGAGAATCGGCCATCTCATGGAAGATTTGATCCAGTCGCGCGATTTCATCAAATCCCTCCAGTACTGGACTCAAAGGCTTTCGACTGGCCAGTTTCAAGCTATTGTCGAAAATTGTAGATAATCGTCTAACAGTGTCTCGGTTGTAAAAGAAAACAAGAATCACTGCCAGTACGATATTCACAAAAGCGGCGACCAGCAACAACTGACGGACACGCTCGCGATTCTGCGCTTGCAAAGCTGGACTCTCTCGCAGGATACGCCTTTCCTCCGACGCGAGAGGGAGAAGTTTGTCCGAAATTACTTCAGTTAAATGCGCTTTTACTAGCTTAAATCTTGCCTTGTTTGCTTTGTCGACCTGTTTGTCTGAATCCTGACTGGGATTTTTCCTGTGCGATTCCATCATGTCCAGCGCTTCGTGTGCGCCCTGTTCTACTTCTTGCACAACAGCTACATGGTCCGGGCGATCCTTCATCAATACTTTAAGGCGCTTCAAATACGCCAATAAATCTTCCTTGAGAGAATTGTAGTCAGGCGCGATGGCTCTATCGGAATTCCATTCCCAGGTAGGCAGGTTATCAAGGAGACCTCTGACCAACAGGTTCATGGTCTCGTTGATCGCCGCTGCATGTTCAGCGCGGGACGCAACTTCTTCGGCCTGCGCCTGCAAATATGAAAGGCCGCCGAGTACGGCAAGCTGAAAAGTTAAAGGGGCCACAACGAGAAGAATACCCTTCTGTAATAAAGAGCCTCCTAGCTTCATTTGCGACCGGAACGGACCTCATATTTCATAGTTAGAGATACCGATGCTCCTCATTTGATGTAAGCGGCCAAAACACAATGGTAACAGCAAAATTTTCAAGAGCATAGCTCTGAAAGCAGTGGGATTGGCCTCACCTTTGCTATATTATTTTGCAGCAATCCAGACTCAGGACTATGTCAATGGCAAAAATTCTGCTCGTAGAGGACGACACAGGTCTAGCGTCGGTAGTCGAACAATGGTTGAAAGACGAACACCATACGATTGAGATCGCTTACGACGGCGCCAGCGGATGGGAAAAACTGGAACGCTGCGAATTTGATCTGGTCATCCTGGACTGGAATTTGCCTTTTACCTCAGGAGTGGAGTTGTGCCAAAGGTACCGAGCCAGACAGGGCTCAGTGCCTGTATTAATGCTTACCGGGCGGAATTCCATCTCAGAGAAGGAAGAAGGCTTCGATTCAGGCGCTGACGACTATTTAACGAAGCCGTTTGATATGAAAGAGCTATCGGCCCGCATACGTGCTTTGCTGCGCAGACCACATGCAGTCCTATCGCAGCAACTCCAAGTTGGAGATATTGTTCTGGACACGACAAAATATCGAGTCACCAAAGGTGGGAAAGAAGTCCACCTTGTACCCAAAGATTTTGCGGTGCTCGAATACTTGATGCGACATCCAGATCAGGTCTTCAGCAGCGATACTTTACTAGAGCGCATCTGGTCATCAGAGAGCGAGGCAACGGGAGAAGCACTCAGAACATCAATCAAGCGCCTCAGACAAAAGCTTGATGACGAAAACGTTGAGATAGAGCAGTCATTCATCGAAAACATACCGCGAATTGGATATCGTTTGCGCAAACCATAATTGCCGGATTGAATTAAGGTGAGCTCGGCCGCGACTGACTCATGTAGAGATTGCCACACATCTACCACAAGTTTACCGCATCTCGGTCATGCTCGTCGGAGTATATCTGTTGCGTCGCATTCCCAGCAGAGGCACGCAACCAATGTTAAATGAAACGCCAGTTTCTCTCGAGAATCAACAGGAGCATTCCGCAGTACGTGATTGGCAACGGAATGCTATTTCATTAGCAGACTTCCAGGATGCAGCGAAAAGCAACAGTTTTAAGCGGCATGATTCCAGCTGGACAGACTCGTTCCCAGCTTCTTCCGATTTACTAAGCGGCTTAACTCATTCTCAAGGTGACACCGATAGCGCCGATATCTCGGCTCAAGGCGAAAAGCAGAGGGCGGAGCCCGATTTGCTGAATGAAATGCGCAAGGAGATAGTCGCTCTAGAACAGATGCTCAAAAAAATAATGGCGACTCTGGAGAAAACCCAACCCACCCCCGGCACCAAACCACCACACGACAAGCCTCCAACAGAACCACCTCCGCACCACCATCCCCCAACAGATCAACCACCGCATCCGTGGAATCCCGGATTCCTGTTTGGAGGAAATTCTCATGGAACCCTCGATTCCATTCAGCAACAAATCGGCGGCAGAGCCAATCTAGAAATGTTTCCAGTACACCCTGGCAATGCAGAACAAATGCAGCATGTTCGCGACGACCTTGCCCGTGGAGTTACACCCGAAATTTCACTTAATGGCGAATTCTTCAGCCATGGCACCCGTGGTCTGGCCAGTGGTGAATACGACCAACAGCTTACCCAGATGGCCCGTGAGCTGGGTAACATGACTGACCAAAACGGCAATCGAGCTGACATGCTGATGAGAATCATGAAAGAACCAGAGATGATGCACAACTTCATGGGCACCGGGCAGGATGTTGGAAGAAATTACGTTGCCGCATTCCAGCACATCGCCGACATATTCCATAGAGAGGCACCGAATGTCCACATTGCCTGGTGCCCAACGAAACAAACTGATCCGTCAGGATTAGGGGCGCAGGCTGATCCGAGCAGGTTTTGGCCGGGTTCCAATGCTGTCGATGTAATTGGTCCCGACGGATACAGTCCCACCACCCGGGAAAAAAGTTTCCAGGAAATTTTTCAACCATTTGCCCAAATGGCTCAGCGACTCAATAAACCGTTCATGGTATCAGAAACCAACATCAAGACTTCAGTAAATGACGAGCAAAGTGCTCAATGGTGGCGCGATGCGTTCAGCTTCATAGGCCAGCTCAGACAGCAGGGCGTAGAGGTTCTTGGAGTTGGTGCGTTCGCTCGCCACGAAGATGAACTGCTCAGCAATGCCGAAAGACGGGCGCTGCAGCATACATTTATCCCATTTGAAGGCAGATGACCATCAAATTGAACGGCAAGAACAGCGGAAAACCTTCCCCCTGTTCTTGCTGTTCACCGGCACATAAACTGGCAGCCAAGCCAAAAGACTCTTGCCACGGATCTGACACACCTTTACCACGACAAGACCCTGGCCGGCATGTTTCACTTCAATGTGCCTTTTCCAAGTGCACAATTTACCAACTAACGCGAGGAACCTTACTATGCGAATGGACGCTACAGAGCAGCTTGCAGAGTCTTCATCCGGACGAACCGACGCGAATCCACTCGTCTCACTTGCCGACTTCCGGGAAGCAAACCGGAATATTCCCGCAACACGAGAATCGTCTCCGTTTCTCGATTTCGGCAACGTCAGGGACCTTTTCCAACCTGGTGACAATTCCTATACTGGATTTGGTTCGACCAGGTCGCAAGACGGATTCTATCGTCATCCCGAAACCAATGAGACCTTGCGCGAATTGATACGGGATATTCTTGTCGACATATTTACCCACACCGACTGCCACACTGGTGTTGACCACCCACCAATCACTCCAGATAACCCAAAACCGCCGCCCCCTGTGCCGCCTGGCGGCGATCATCAGGGTGGACCGACTCCACCTGGTGGCGACCATCCCGGTGGTCCCCCGACTCCACCAGACGGCCATGGGAACGATATCCTCTTTGGCGGATACACTAACGGCTCCTGGAGAGGCACTGAAGCGCGGGATGCCTTAGACCGACAGATTGGTGGCAGAGCTGAACTCGAACAATTCTATCGACCGATGGGAGGGTCCATAAGCGAGCTGCGAGACTACATTCAACAAGATCTGGACCGGGGAACTCTGCCCGAGGTATCACTCAGTCCGAAGGGAAAGGATTTTAAATACTCAGAAATCATATCCGGTGAGCACGATAAATATTTTCACGATCTAGCGAAAGAACTAGGTAGCATGAAAGACGCCCACGGCAACCCTGCCGAAATCCTGTTGCGTCCAGGTTGGGAATTCAACCTTCGCTGGATGAGATCAATGGGGACAAGCGAACAGTATGTTGGGGCTTTCCAGCATATGCATGATATCTTCCAGCAGGAAGGTGCATCTAACGTCAAATTTGTCTGGAGCCCAGGACACAGGCTAGATATGTCAGGACTAGGAAGACAGCCGGGCCTGCAGCACTACTGGCCGGGAGCGGATTATGTTGACGTAATCGGCCCCGATGGATACAGCAACACGCAGAACGGCCACCATGAAAGCTTTGACGAAATTTTCAGCCCCTCGATGGATTTTGCCCAGCGCATAGGTCGGTCATTCATGGCTTCTGAAACCGGCATTGACCGCACTGGTTTGACTGCCCAGGAAACTGCCGACTGGTGGAGAAGTGCATATCAGACACTGCAACAAAGACAGGCCAGGGGACTTGATGTAACCGGCGTGGCAGCTTTTATGAAAGCCGGAGATTTCGGCTGGGGACACCGCGACTACACTATAAGTCCGGGATTAGAGCAGAATACACTTCGCGATACGTTCCTACAGTAGCGCCAAATCCAGGAAAGGATCGAGCCGTCAAAGTCTCAAAAGGCTCGGTCCTTTCTCAGGCCGCCGTACAAAATCTCGCAGCCCTATTCAGGTCGTTTTATGACAATTTTACGGCGCCGCCTTGATACTGAGCCAATGTAACAAATCCCATCGAGGTAGGCATTATGTCTGACAAATTCATGGACGCCCCGCAAAAGAATCTTGTAACTGGCGCAGCAGAGCAAAGCACAGGTGCGCCAGAAAGCGTTTATATCGCGGCCAACACAGAGTCTTACAAGAGGTGTTTGGTTGATATGGCGGTGCGACTCCATGCCTATCCCAACGGCGCAGCCGCAGCACCTGAAGCTGTTGCCGTTTGCAATGAAGCTCTAAAATACGATTTACCGAAACTGGACATTCACTGAGGTTCGTCATGATTTTCACCACGCAATGAGTTGATGGCCAAAGCCTCCGATAGGTTCGAACGAACCGACAGCAGCCCTGATGTCAGACAACCCACTATGGGTCAATCACCGGATCGTAAAGACCGGCCACAGACAGACAAAGAAGCAGAACCGTCTCACATAGTTTCGAACACGAAGAACCCAATGGTTTGCAAGAAGAGCGCGGCACATTGATAAGCTTAATTGGTCAAGGAACAGTCCATTTCCTACCAGGGCGGGCCCTTCAAATCGACAACGCCAGTGGCTGAAATGGTTGCACAAACGGGCCGAATCATAGGTAGGTTGAACTTAAATACGCTTCTTTGGCCCCGCTGAGTTACAAACATTTCCCCCTCAAAGCACTGCCAGCCAAGGCGCTCGTAAAATCCCACGAGGCGCGGATCGCAAACGAGAAGCGAGAAATCTGTCTTTTGCTCTCTGAAGAATTCAATTGCCCGTTCAATCGCTGAAGCGGCCAGGCCCTTGCGCCTGGCGCCGGGATGAGTCTTGACCCCGCCAATACCACCTATCTTTACCGAAGCATCATTCAAAGTACCACTGCGAATAATGGCTCCGACATAGCACAAGGCGCGTTGGTTTTCGTCCCACCCGATAACGCACCACTCGCTGGCAGACCATTCAATTGATTCACCGGCCCATGCTTCTTCCGGCGGATAGACAGCAAGAGACAAAGCCTGGCAGGCGGACTGTTGTTCTAACGTCAGATCACTCAGGCAGTGCAAGGAAAAGACAGGCTGCTGACTCATTTTTTCCTCATTTCTGAGCAATTATCCTATCGACAGTTGCATTTTAAAATTGGTGCGGAACTAGCTATTTTGTTGCCTTGCTGTGGACAGTAACGGCCTGGCGCATGGCCGTTGCAAAATTCTGCAATGCCTGGTGCATAGCAGGTGTGTCGTCCAAACGATAGCACTCGTCGGCAATCTTCTGCGCTTGCGCTTCTCGCCCGGCACCGATATAAGCACCGTAGACAAGAAGCACCATGCTGGGCAGAGGATCAAAATCTTTCGCCACCTCAGTGTCGGGACGAGGCTTCTTCATCGCCTCTGCAATTTTGTAGTACTCGTTAATTTTCTTGAGCGGCTCTGGATACAAATAATCGGCCGCATCAGCCCATCTGCATTTGGCAAAGAGCAACGGTTCGAGAAAAGTCGAGTTATTTACTATGTCGGATTTTTGTTTAGCATCAGTTTTAGCCTTATCAAACCAGGTGAGAGTGCGAGCTTCATCGCCCAGCATGCTGTTGAGAATGATCCAATCATGCCGATTGCCTGCTTTCTCAGCAGCGTCTCTCAGCTCGGAGAATTTCTGCTTGGCTTCGGGATATGCGGCTATGAGCTGCCTGGTCTCAACCGGCAACAATTTATCCCTCAGATCGGCATGTTCATTATCCGTGATGGGAACGTTATTCCAGACCCAAAGGTATTCTTTCAAAGCTTGGTCGTAGTTTTTGGCGTTAAGCAGATCGCGTGCGCCGGTCAAATGCGGCCAGATTTCATTCGCTGCCGTTTGCGCGGTCTGCAGATCCCCGGCGCTTTTCCCCCTCTTTGCTCCTTCGAGCCATTGCAGCAGCTCCGAAGGATCAAGGCCTCCTACTTGCCGTCCAAACTCTTTTGCGCCGCTTTCGGGAGTAAATAAAACGATTGTCGGCATTGCCTCAATCTTAAAAGCCGCCGCTACCTTCTCAGCTTTGTCTACGTCAAATTGAACCGCAATGGCGTTTTCTTTGATCCACGACTGAACAGACGGGTTGGGCCACGTCTCCTCTTCCATCCGCTTGCAGGGCGGGCACCATGTAGCCATAAAATCGATCAGCAGGAACTTCTTACCGGCCTGCGCCTTGGACTGAGCCTCTTCAAACGAGTAATCGGAAAAACCTTCCGGTTGCGCCCAGGCCCCGTTTATGCAGGACAATCCAAGAAGGACTGAAAGTGTCACTTGATACCAAAATTTCTTTCTCATATTACTCTCGAGCCGGAACTGATTCACTCATTCTGCACAATTGATCTAGCAGGATACTTCAAATCACTTGCCGCAGATCAGTTTTAGGAAGTTTTCAACAGCGGAATAGAGCTAACGCACCAATCGCGTTGCGATCAGTCCGGCAAAACGGTCAGACCCACTAAACCACCAACCCACATGACCTTGACACTGTGCGCATATAGCATATGTCCATGCATATCCAGGAAACCAACTGGCCACTGTGGTCGGCTCACCGACAGCGGAAGCTCCCGGCGCATCGCTGTAGCAGAGCACATGAAACGAATATCCAGCCGGATTACGGAACGTAGACTCATGCGGTTCGATAGCCAACGCCTGGCTGGTGACAATATGACCGCAAGATTTGCACCGCACACCTTTTTCCGACTTCGTCTCCGCCTTCTCTTCAATTACAATCGATGTACTCTTGCTCATGCCATTTACCAGTCAATCCGGTCAGCTGCCGAAAACATTGTACAAGAAGGACTCCCCTACTTCTGCAGTAGTACCGCTAGTCCATAACTGGACCGTTTTAGCAGTGCTGGTGAGCAAAGAATGTACAATTTGACGCCAATTTTACCCGTAATGGCACAAGATCAAATCTTTCCCTCTTAGTAATTGTTGGCGGCGGTGTAAATACGCTTAAAAACGGGCGGCAGAGGTTCCAGATCAACGAAAACGAGAGGGCTGCCACGAGTGGCAGCCCTCTCGTTTTTGCTGGATGATGGCCTCATCTAGGCTGGGGTAGGGGCCT
>JAFEAV010000021.1 GCA_018266215.1 Cyanobacteria bacterium SZAS LIN-3
CGCGAAGGCGTGCGCCAGCAGGGACTTATGCCCATATCGCTCGAGCCCTATGAATCGCGCACCGGCGAACTCTTCTATATTTATCCGCGCGGCGACGACACGGTCAATGTAGAGGTCAACGTCGGCAATGTCTTGTTTGAATTCCCCTTCAAATGCCGCAAAAAACGCATCAGATAGCAGCCAGACACTGGCTGAAACCCTCGACATAAGTCGGATATTTAAGAGTCACATTGAGCTCGGAAAGGACCTTTGTCGCGTCCACCCGGCGATTGCCGCGCAAAGTATAGTGCAGACCGGGCGAGTCCAGCGGTATCGACGGCGGCATGGGCAGGTCGAGCCTGCGGCAGAGCCAGGTGACGACCTCCAGATGAGTGGCGGGCCGTAAATCTCCCGTGACATAGAGACTGCCCGGCTGAGCGCCGATAAAGGCCGCTTCGATAATGCGGGCCAGATCCTCAAGATGAATGCGCGAGGCATAATTGGAGCCGTCCCCGGGCAGTTTGTAATTACCGGCCAGCAGCCGCCGATGCAGACCGGTAGCCGGTCCGTAAAGTCCTGGCGCGCGCAAAACGCAGGCGCCCCGTGAGCCCCAGAAGACTTCCGCGGCGCGGCGCTCCACGGCCACGGCCGAATCGGAGCAGGCGGTACGCTCGTCAACGACACCGGTGGCCTCGCCGTAAACGGCCGTCGATGAAATATAAACGAGTTTTCGCGCCTGCACCACATGCGGTGCGTAGCGCAGTTGCGGGTCCGACTGTCCGGCTTCGCCATCGGCTGAGACCGGAGATGAAGCCGGAGATGAAGCCGAAGATGAAGCCGAACATGAAGGAGGAATAGATATAAGCACATCGGCATCGCTCAGGAGCTCATCCAACTCTCCTGCCGCAATCTCCGCCCCACGATCATGCCAGGGCTCAATACCGACCGAGCGGAGTATCTCAACTTTGACCGCACTGCGAGTGGTGCCAAAGAGTTTAACGCCGGGTTGCTCGATCTTGTAATGCTCCGCCACAGCCAGGGCGGCATTACCGACACCAAGCAATACCAATTTAGAGGCTTTCACAGGCGCAGCACCCGGGCTCCGACTAGAGATCAAAACCCAACTCGCGAGCGGCCTCTTCAAACGGTACTCGCATGCGCTGGCAATAGTGCAAGCCCATGATCGCCTGGTCCACACGCAGTTTGCCGCCATCGACCAGCTTCTGACAGCTCTGAGCAGCGTCGATGGTCAGTTGGTCGAGCTTGCCGGCGACCACCAGGATCTTTGAAATTTCGCCGCCATGCTTTTCCTTGACCTTATTGGCCGCTTCCAGATCCGCTTCGGCAATCAAACCGGCTTGCTTAGCCAGGGCAATCGCTTTACTAAAATCCTCTACCGGCGAAGCTTTTATCTGTTCCGCCGATTGCGATTTAACCTGAGAGGGATTGGCTTCACGCTTGAGCAATTCCACAGCCTCGTCCATCGCCATGTTGCCCGTGCGCATGGCCTCTTGCAAATGCAGAGCGGCCTTCAATTGTACAGCGGTAATAATGCCGGCCATAACCAGCACCTGACCGAGCTGGGGCTTGATGCGCACAACGGAATCATTAGGTCTGATAGGACTCTTGTCCTCTTCCGGATCAAGACCGCCGCCGCGCAGGTGAGCGCGTCTTACCGCCTCGGCCGCTTTAACCGGGGAGAGGGTGCCCTGGCTGACCAGGACCTGTACCTGCAATCCCGAATCAATTGTAGATTTGGGCACAAGACCGGCTTCAACCAGCAAGGTACCGAGCATAACCGCCGGTTTCTTATTGGTCATCATCGGCGGCACAGGCGGATAAGGCAAAGCCGGCGGATATTGACCGCTCACGCCCACGCCGGGATAACCCGGTTGGGGCGGGTAAACCGAGGGATACTGGCCGCTGACGCCGGCACCGGGATGCTGCGGATAGCCGGGCTGCGGCGGATAACCCTGCGGCGGCACGGGATAACCGGGCTGCCCCGGATAAGGAGGATAACCCGGAGGAGCAGGATAGCCCTGTTGTTGAGGATAAGGCGGATAGCCAGGCTGAGGCGGATATCCCGGGGGCGCCGGATAAGGAGGCAGGGGCTGCTGATATTGGCCGGTCTGCAGGGGATCCGGATAAGCAGGAGCGGCAGCTTGATGATGGGCGCCCAGAGCTATCTGCGGCTCGGCCAGAGGATTGACGAAGTCGGCCGTAGGAGCCGGGGCGCGATCAACTTTTTCCGCCGGTCTTTCGGGTGTTTTGAATTCCGATTTATCAATATTGCCGCTTTTTTCGGTCGGGCTATCCGCCACCGCCGGTGATGCCGCCTCAAAAAGTTCCTTAGCAGAAACAGCGCTGGCATCCGACTCGCTCGGCGTAATTTTAAACTCGTCGGATTTAGCTGTAGTGCTTTCGCCCTTGGCATAGGACTCGAAGGGCACAGGCTTCATAAACTGGTCTTCGTCGGAGAGAAAAGGCGAGCGCGTGAAACCGGCATCGGCTTCCTGAACCTGGGCACGGTATTTTTCTCTGTCGTAAACGGCCGGATCAGGCTCTGAGCGAACAGCCGGTTTGGCCCTGGGCTCTTCCGTCCGGGGCGCAAAAATATTGGGACCGTCGGCGGGCAGCGACAGGGTCAGTACGTCATAAAGCAAGTCTACATCGGCAAAGCCGGTACTCCACATGACGCGGGAGCGATTGCCTTCACCCTCGTAAAGAGTCCAGATAGGCTCGGAATTGCCCGTGTCCACACGCACGGTCAGCGAAAAAGTCATGCCCAGCTTCTCTGTGCGCCAGGGCAGCTCGACCGTGCAAGAACGTGCTTTCTTGCCTTCTTCATGGAGATTTTTCACATCGGACAACCGCGGCATCCGGGGCAGCTGATTGAGACGAATGTATTTCTTCGGACGGTACATTCGAGCACCTTTCAAAGATGGAGAGGGCTACCGACTCTGACTGAGGAATAGATTATCTTTGAATTAATCCCCTCTTTCAAGCCAAATAACGACAATTGCCAAATCAGTGGCAAGGGTTGTAAGGAACAGGTTTAATAATCGGCGCAGAAGGCCGCCCGGGCGCCGTGAGGGTCCGGCCGATAGAGGGTGATAATGTCCGACCAATCGGACACTCGCTCATTTTTGTCGTTGACCAGGCCGACCCTGACGTCATAAAAGCCATTCTCGGCATAAGCCCGGGGATCGAAGGAAAAGCCCGCCACACCGCGGTCCAGGGGCACGGTGTAAGCCAGTTTCACGACATTGTCCCGGCCATTGACCTCCTCGGTCAGGAAAGTGTCCCAGCTTTGATTAACTTTGGATATTTGCACCAGGCAACCGGTCGCACCCTTTACAAGGGCTCCGTTGACGACAAACTTCAAAGGCGTGTCGTCGCAAAAATATTCGCCGCTGGCTCGGGGCTTTTTGTCCCGGACAAAAAGATTGGGCACAAGGCCGCGCTCATCACTGAGAGAAACATTTGAAATGCCGATAGCCCGGATATTGCTGAAAGAAATTTTCAATCGGCGGATGTGCGAATAGCTGTACCACTGGCCAAAATGCGAGACTTTGATATTGAGCCGGGCCCGCTTCATTTCGCTGCCTTCGACCTGTTTTGTCACCTGCACCAGTTTGCTGACCTGTGGCTCCTCCTTAAAAGGAGCCCGGGCATCGGTATTGTCGTCAAAGGAGACATACAGTCCGGAAGCCGCCTGCGCGCGAGGCATGGAGACATCCACACTGAGATAATCGTAGGCCAGGGGATTGATATCGAGGCCGGATATCAACATACCGTCGCCGCCCAACAAGGTCAGGTCGTGGAAAGTCATAGTCTTGACGCCATCGACAATTTTGCATTCGCCCTTAGCTGTCGGATCGGCGACCCAGTAGCCCGGCTGCCTTGCTTCATCTGCGTTTGCGGCAATGGGCAGATCGATCGATTGTGGCTGATCGGCGGCGGGAAACTCATAAGGCACAACCTTATAGTCACTGCGCTCGGGCTCCCAGAAATAAGCCTGAGGCTTAGCCAGATCGTGCAGCTCGAGCTTCAGCCGCGTGCTGTTGATGGGCTCCCCGGGCCCTACCAGAGCGCGCTGGAAGCCAATCATGTACTGACTGATATGCTCGGGGGTGAAGGGCGGTTCAAGCAGCTCCAGCATATTGACGCCGCCCATCAAAACGTGGGCGCCAAGGTAGTCCTTGGGTACACTGACCACCAGCATTTTTTTACCCGGACCATCGGGCATGCTGTTGATTATTTGCGCTGTTTTGGTCTGTATGGCCTTGACCTGCTGCCCGGCCAGTACCCATGTATAGCTGGTAAGAGCGGAAACGACGATGAGGGCGGCGGCCAGCACATAGAGAATACGCAAGCTGATCTCGCTGAAAAAATCCTCGGCGTTTTTAGTCAGGCGGAAATAGTACTTACTCATAAGCGGACGGTCGCCCGTTTTTGGCACAAACAAAAGCGACGGCACAATCATGACAAAGGGTGCGGTAAACAGGTAAAGCACCCGCTGATTGTGCAAACTGGCATCCAGTCCCCAGAGATTGACCAGGGGTATAAGCGAGGCCAGAAGCCACAATACGAGAAAGATGGTCAGCCGCAGGTCAATCTTTTGCGTGAAGAGGCGCACAATCAGGATGGAAAATATCACGGCGTTGACGGTGCCGAAAAAGGCGAAGATTGGCAGTTGGTCTACGTTTACGCCAAAGACGTGAAAAGTGTATTTGGAGACCGGATAGCTGATGCGCAATAAATTGAGCGGATCGATCCAGCGAAACAAAAGCCACTTGGACAGAGCCTGCCCCATATCTCCGGTGTAGCCGCCGATGAAACTGCCCAGGGCACGCTGGCGGACAAAAAGATAAGACACGGTGATCAAGCCGTAAGGCAACATAAACAAAACGAACTGCCTCAGGCGCGTGAGAAGTGGCAGCTTCGCGCTGTCTTCATTTTGCAAGCCGGATTTCGCAGTCGCATTCGGCGCCGACCTTTCGGAAGCCTCCTGCGAAGAATCTGTACCTTCGCCTGAACTATCAACGGATTCTGTCGGCGCAGCGGCTTTCTTACGATTTTTCTTACCGCTTTTAGGGCCCTTTACCGGTCGCCGGGGATCAACAAGAGGCGCTTTTACAAGCGATTCGGTTGGGGCGACATCCGCTTCAGCGGCGGGCTCCGGTGGTGTCTCTTCCGGCACATACGGCGCCTGGGGAAAAAGTGTGAACATGGCCGCCACCACCAGCGGTAGTGTCACCGCCGACTCTTTACTCATCAGAGAAAGGGCAAAGAAAAGAAGCGAGGTTATGTAATTGCCCCAGCGAATTTTGCCCCCGCTCCAGTCGCGGGCATATATTGCAGCCAGCATGGCGGCAAAGTAGAGCGGGGCGGCAAGCAGGTCGGCGCGGCCGGAGATCCAGCAAATATCCTCGCAGTGCAGGGGACTGACCACAAAAAGCAGGGCCGAACTTATCGCCAGCATCTCGGCGCGGCGGCGGGCAATGCCGGGCACGAGCGAGCGGGCAATAAAATAGAGGAGCACACCGGCGCTGGCGGCCAGCAAAATATTGGTCAAATAGTAACCGGCGGCGTTCGTGTGATAGAGCGCATAATCAACAAGATAAGTCAGACCCAGCAAGGGTCTGTAAAAATCCATCGAAGGCAAACTGAGATAACTGCGGAAAAAATTGCCGATTACAAGCGCTGGTTCGCCGTGAAAGACGCGGTAACAAAACTGCAGCTGCCAGGTGTCGTCGGCAATGAAATACCCCGTCATTACAATGCCGAAGGCAAGGAATGTGGCCCCCACAATCAAAAGCAGATGAAGCCTGGTCGTGCCGTCTAATTTAAACTGCAATTGGCCGTGCTCCACTTAAAAGAGGGCTGGATCTTTGTGCTAACTTATACTTCCAGATTATAACGTTCAACTTTAGATGATAGAGAGGCTTTTGTATCGTGGATGCAAACGGGCAAGTCAAGGGCATAGTCGTCACCGCAAATGGTGATGCCGAGGTGCTGAAAATCGCCGACATCAATCCCGGAGCCCCCGGCCCCGGTCAGGTCCTGGTCAGGGTGATGGCGGCGGGCATCAACTATATAGACGTTTATCAGAGGACGGGGCGCTATCAAACACCCCTGCCCTATACCCCGGGTCTTGAGGGAGCAGGCACGGTGGAAGCCGTCGGCGAAGGCGTGCATGATGTCAAAGTCGGCGATCGCGTGGCCTACAACGGCAACCTGGGTGCCTATGCCCAGAAAGCCCTGGTCAAAGGCGACGATCTTATCCCCCTGCCGGACGATATTTCCTTCGAGCAGGGAGCGGCCTTTCCCCTGCAGGGCATGACCGCGCACTATCTCTTGCACGAGTTTAAGCGCATCGTTCCGGGTGAAAAAGTACTGGTGCATGCAGCCGCCGGAGGCATGGGTCTGCTCCTCAGTCAGTGGCTGAAGCATCTGGGAGCGGAAGTGATCGGTACGGTCTCCAGCGAAGCCAAGGCAAAACTGGCCCGGGAAGCCGGTTGCGCCCATACAATCAATTATCAGGAAAAAAGTTTTGTCGAGGAAGTAAATCGCATCACCTCGGGCAAAGGTTGCCCGCTGGTCATTGACGGTGTCGGCAAGACGACTTTTCCCGGCTCACTGGAGGCCGTTTCCAAAAGGGGCACGGTAATAATTTTCGGCAGCGCCAGCGGTCCCTGCGATCCGATCGAGCCGAACAGTCTGCAGAAAAAATCCATCACCGTATGCGGTGGCAGCCTCTTCAATTTCCTTGATACCCGTCATGAACTCCTGGCCAGATCGTCGGCGGTTTTAAACGGCATAAAACACGGCTGGCTCAAGCTCAATATCTCCCATACATTTCCACTGGCCCAGGCCACCGAAGCCCACAAGCTTCTGGAGTCAAGGCAATCGACAGGCAAAATAATTTTATCGTGTGAATAAATCAGAGGAAGGGGACCAAATCGATGTTAGAGGGTAAAAAATTAGCCGTCATCGGCGTCGGCAAACTGGGGGAGGCTCTGGTTGCCGGCCTGTGCAAAAACAGTGGTCTCACTAAAGGCGACATAGTCGGCACGGTCGGTCGAGAAAGTTCTATCGAGCGGGTCGAAAGCAAGCTGGGCATCAAAGTCGGCCTCGACAACAGAGCCGCGGTCAAAGGCTGCGACATTGTCCTGCTGGCGGTGAAGCCGCAGAACATGGACCGCATCCTGGGTGAATTGAAAGACGTCCTCAATCCGGGACAGTTGATCATATCGGTGGCCGCATCGGTGACCACCACTTTTGTCGAAGAAAGACTGACGGCCGGGGCCTGTGTCGTCCGTGCCATGCCCAATACACCGGCTATTATCAATGCCGGCATGACCGGGCTTTGCGTCGGTCAAAACGTTTCGAGCGATCAGCGCAGCATGGCCGAGTCTATTTTTAAGTGCGTGGGCGCCACTGTTTTCGTCGACGAATCCTTGATGGATGCCGTCACCGCCCTGTCCGCCAGTGGCCCGGCCTATCTTTATGTGGTTGTCGAATCCCTGGCGGAAGCCGGTGTCAAGCTCGGTATCCCGCGCGAGACATCGACCCTGCTGGCGGCACAAACCATGTACGGGGCATCACGGATGGTGCTGGAAACAAAGGCACATCCGGCTCTTTTAAAAGATACAGTGACTACACCGGCCGGTTGCACCATAGACGGCCTGATGGAGCTGGAAGAAGGCAAGCTGCGCGTCACCCTGATCAAAGCCGTGGTCAAAGCGGCCGAGCGAGCGCGCGAACTGGTCAACACCCAGAACAGTAAAAAAAGAGACTAGCCGGTCACGACTTCGCAGCTCGCCAGGTCCTTGCGCAAGGTCTCGAGCGAGAGATCGTTCAGTTTGGTATCGGAGAGCGAGAGTTTTTTAAGCTTGCTCAGGGAGGCCAGAGCCGGCACGCATTCGTCATTAATCAAAGTGCGATCCAGCCACAAACGCTCCAGGCGACCCAGGGCACGCAGTTTGGAAACACTTGTGCTGGTGATGGGAGTGCCGGTCAGGTCCAGCTCTTTCAAGCCACTCATCACGGTCAATTTGCTCACATCCTCATCGGTCAGCTTGCATTCACTGGCATCAATGGAATGAATCGACCCGGAAGGAAAGGCGGCCAGGAATGCCAGGTCCACGCGAATGTCCTTGGCCAGCTCCAGTTGGATTTTTTTACCTTTAGGCAGGTCCACAACACCCTTGGCCGGGCAGAAAGAATCCCAGTAATCCGGGTCGTCATCTGATTCGATTAAGAGTTCGCCCAGGTAATAATTGGCTGGCAGTTCAACCCGTGTATAGCGCGGGTCGACGGCGGAAGTCGAAGAAGAGGATGCGGAAGCGGCGGCGGCGGCCGGAGCTGTGGCCTGTTGCGCCAGTCGCTGCGCTTCCTGACTGGCCAGCATAGCTTCGCGGGCCTGGGCCTGGGCTTCGGCCAGACGGGCCATGAAGCCGCCGGCTGGCTTGGCGCCGACCCTGGCAGACGAGCCCGCGCCACCGGCACCAATGACAAGCAGTCCGCCGGTCAAAATGGAGACGACAAGCGCCTCCAGCCCCAGGCGGGAGAAATCAATATCTATTTTGCCGGGCATGCCAGGAGCCAGAGCCGAAGTAGGCGGATCATAAATTGGAGCAAATCCCAGGGGTTTGCTCTGCTCGCCGTAGAGTCTCCAGGGTGGATATGAACCAATCACACAGAGGGCAATCAAACCCAGCATGAAGTTAAACTTTTGCCTGTCGCTTAGCACTTGATATCAATCTCCACTTGTTCACTGGGCTAATTTATAACGCACCTTTGATCTAAACTATTCAAACTTCAGGTCAATGCTTCGCCCTCGTTACCTGCTTCTTAACATCCCCGGCGAAGAACACGGCCCTTGGCTGCCTCTTATAGCGGTCATGAGTTCCAGGGCATCCCGTTTATCGCCGTTTATGAGGATTTTTGCCATGTGGGAACGCTATAACAATATGGGCCAGAACGCCATGTCGCAGGGCAAGCAGGCCGACGCCGAAGGACAATTTCGTCTGGCTGTAAAAGAAGCCGAGGACATCAGCGCCAAAGATCCAAAGGATCCCAAGCTGGCGAAATCTCTCAACGACCTTGCCAACTGCCTGCGCCAGCAGGGCAAATTCCCAGAAGCGGAAGAGCATTACAAACGCGCCCTGGAGGTCAAGCAAAAAGCTGTCGGACCTCTGCATAAAGACTTGATAGGCATTTACGACAACTATGCCAAACTCTTGCGCGCCACCGGCCGTGAGGCCGAAGCGAAAAAAATGGAACAGCACGCCCAGGCAATTTTTGCCAAAAACTAAGACAATGAATCAGGTGGGACGATTATGACGGTAAAGACTGTGGCCACAAAACTCAGCTACCAGAGCGGATTCGGCAACTATGTAATCAGCGAAGCCATCCCCGACTGCGTGCCCAGGAATCAAAATTCACCGCAGAAGATCAATTACGGTCTGTACGCCGAACAGTTGAGCGGCAGCTCCTTTGTTATGACCCGTGCGGCCAACAAGCGAAGCTGGCTCTACCGCATACTGCCGTCGGTTAAGCATGGTGCTTTCCAGCGCATCGACAATAAAAATCTCAAAAGTCGTCCCTTCCTCGATGCCCCGGCCACTCCGGATCAACTGCGCTGGGATGCCTTCGGAGCTCCTCCTAAAGGCGAAAAACTCGATTTCATCGACGGCCTCTTCACCATAGCCGGCAACGGCGACTCGGCGTCGGTGCGGGGTTCGGCGGTGCATATCTACCGGGTGAGCGTATCGATGACGCACCGCTTTTTCTACAATGCCGACGGTGAGTTTCTCATCGTCCCCGAAAAAGAAGGCCTCATACTGCGCACCGAATTCGGTATCATGGAAATTGCGCCCGGCGAAATTGCGGTCATACCCCGGGGTGTGAAGTTTCAGGTAAGGCTGCCCGAAGACGTGCAATTTGCTCGCGGTTACGTTCTGGAAAATTATGGTGAGCCCCTGCGTCTGCCGGACCTGGGTCCGATCGGCGCCAATGGCCTGGCCAATCCCCGCGACTTCCTCGTCCCGCAAGCGGCCTTCGAAGATTTGAAGGGCGATTTCCGCCTGACCACAAAATTTCAGGGCAATCTATTTGACGCCGCGATCGATCACAGCCCCTTAAATGTTGTCGGCTGGCACGGCAATTATTATCCCTATAAATACGACCTGTCGCTCTTCAATGTGATCAATACAGTCAGCTTCGATCACCCGGATCCATCGATATTTACTGTACTGACATCACCTTCTGAAGTGCCCGGCCTCTCCAACATAGACTTTGTTATTTTCCCCCCGCGCTGGATGGTGGCCGAAAACACCTTCCGCCCGCCGTACTACCATCGCAACTTGATGAGCGAGTATATGGGCCTGATTTTTGGTGTCTATGACGCCAAGGCCGAAGGCTTCGTCCCCGGGGGCGGTTCGCTGCACAATTCCATGTCCGCCCACGGCCCCGATGCCGAAACATTCGATAAAGCATCCAATGTCGAGCTCAAACCGGTCTATCAGGGCGGCACCCTGGCATTTATGTTCGAAAGTTCACTGGTCTACGCCCCTACCGCCCAGGCCCTTCAATGCACCGAATTGCAAGAGGACTATCGCGCCTGCTGGGACGCTCTGCCCAATAATTTCCAGGGGCCGGCAGCAAAATAAAAAGTGCTGATAACAGAGTAAATTTCTTCCCTGACAAGTGTTTATAACTTCCCACCAGGCGTGGCATATAACAATGAAGAAGAGAGTTTAGAGGAAACAATGCAAAAACCAACTCCCAAGAAGCCTGAAGACTCGACGCCGTCCGGTCCCAGACGGCAGCGCTTGCCGCAAGAGCCGACCTGTCCGGCCCTATCAAAGGTGCGGGTATTGCTTGATCAGGCCGAGGCCTCCAAAGGCTGTCTGATAGAAATGCCCTGGCTCAGTTCCGACCAGAAAAGCTTTATTTTGACTGTCCAGTGGGACGCCACACAGAAGGACCCGGTCTGGACCTTATATGAGGAAACCGACTCGGGCTCTAAAGTCGTCTGGACGCAACCATTTGCCGCCCAGGACCTGGAATTTATGTACGACATCCTGTCCATGTCGGCCGGCAGTTCCGGCGGCGGCCTGGGCATCCCCGACGAGCTGAAACTCAAGCCCTCGGTCTTTGAAGATGAGCCCAAGGCCAAAGAAGAACCGACCTTTGACTCCTACGGCGCGCCCAGCCTGGCGCCCTTCGGCAACACCCCGACATCCAGCCCGGCTGTGGGCATGGGCCAGCCGATTGCACCCATGGGTCAGGGAGCTTTCCCGGCATTTCCTCCGGCTGGAGCTTCTTACACTAATTTGCCCTCCCTCCAGCCCGGCGCCCAGCCCGCCGGCTACGGCGCTCCTCCGCCCCCACCGGCTCCCTATCCGCCGCAACAGGGCTATCCGCCGCCCCAGGGTTATCCGCAACAGCAGGGCTATCCGCAACAACAACAGGGGTATCCGCCCCAGCAAATGCCGCCCGGCTATCCGCCGCAGCAGCCAAATCCTTATGGCCAGCAGATGCCGCCCGGTTATCCGCCCCAGCAACAAAATCCTTACGGCCAGCAGATGCCCCCGGGCTATCCGCCTCCGCCCAATCCTTATCCGCAACAAATGCCGCAGTCAAGCGGCGGCTACAGCGATATGGCCGAGCCAAAAATACCGCTCGACTATCACCTCATCGACAAGCGGGCCAACATTCTCCTGGGCACCCTGCTGCAGGAAGCCGGTTTGATCAGCGAACCCACCCTCGAAGCCGCTCTCAAGCTTCAGGAAATGGTGCGCGATGAAAAAATGACCAATGAGAAAGCACCGGAAGTGCTGAAACGACTGCATGCAATGGGCTCCTCCATCGATCAGTATCTGACCAAGGGAGATCTGGACAGAAGCGGCGCCGGAGCCAAACCCAAGCCCGCCGCTCAGCAGCCGGTCAAACCGGCTTCGGGTCCGGCCGGCGCCGCCCCGGCAGCTGGTGGCCGCGATCTCAAAGGTGCCTTTGACCTGCTGCAAAAAGCGCAGTTGCTGACCGAAAACGATCTCACCACCGCCAACAATGTGCGCAAAAAACATGGCGGCGACCTGATTCAAATCCTGGAAGCAGCCGGTAAATGCAACAGCAAAACCGTTGACGCCGCCTGCACCAGTCTGCCTCTCATCCGTGAAGGCCTGATGAAAATCGAACAGGTGATCATGGCACTCAATTATTGTGAGCGCATGCGCGTATCCTTTGATGATGCGCTTGATGAAATGGGCTGGCAAAATCCACGCAAGATCCGTACTGACCTGCCACTATAAGATCCCCACCTTAGTGAGTTAAATGGGCAAGAAGATCCTTCTAGTCGACGGAGACCAGCAGTTTACAAAACTGGTTTCTTCTGTCTTGGAAGGTCGCGGTCACAATGTGACCAGCACCCATGTGGCAGTGCCGCCGGCGGACCTGCAAGCGGGAGAACTGGACTTAATTATCCTCTCGTCGCCCATGCCGGACTCGGACGATCTGGAGTGGCTGACCCGCCTGAGAAACGAAGGATTCGGCACCAAAGTAATCTTGATTGCCAAAAGTCAGGATCATCTGCACACGCTGAAACCAAGAGTACCCAAAGATCTTGCGGTATCGCTCATGGTGCACAAGCCGCTCATCCCCTACATTTTTGGCGCCCAGGTAGACCGGCAGCTGGACCCGGATCAGTCCGAAGCAGCCAACCAGAAAATGAAAGACTTTGAGACCATGTTCCTGGCACTGGTGACAAAGTACGCACGTGTCCTGCCCACTCGTATCGCCGAGTTGTCGCAGGCCATGGAAAAAGCCAAGGAAAATCCGCGCGACGCCGATCTTACCGGGGAAGTGCGAGGCCTGGCTCACAAGATCAAGGGCACAGGCGGTTCTCTGGGATTCAGACAGGTCTCGGAGTGCATGGGTTTTATCGAAAACGCCGCCGCCGAAATGCCGAATATGACGCAGGAAGAGCAACAATTTTCCTGGGCCGAACTGGATCGCAAACTGGTGGAAGCGCAGTTGGCCGGTGAACTGGAATGCCAGGAAATCAATCAAGCCATCGCCAGCGCCGATCTCAAAGTGGAGAAGACCCCGCACAATCCGGCCATGACGCGCATTCTGGTCGTCGATGAAGACCGGCAATTTCTCGATATTGTCTGTGCCCTGGGCAAACAAAGACTGGTCGACATCGTACGCGCCACCAATCACAAAGAAGCAATCGAACAGGCCGTTGTCTATCCCCTGGACGCGGCGCTGATAAACGTCCTGCCCCAGGACCCGGAACAATCATTCCGTCTGGCGCGCAGCATAAGAGAATTACCCGGCTACGAAAATCTGCCTCTGGCCTTCATCTCCGGTCAGGCTCTGGTGAAGGACCGGGTCGAAGCGGCCCATGCCGGTGCCTCGCTTTATCTCGACAAACCTCTGGAATCCGACTCACTGGAAAAAGCGGTCCAGCACCTGGTCAATATCAGACAGGGCGGACGCCCCCGCATTCTGGTATGCGACGACGATGAATTTTTTGCCAACACAGTGGCCCTGGTTTTGCGCAATGAAGGCATGATTGTGCGCACCCTCAACGACCCGTCCAAAATTCTCGAGACCATGCAGGAATATCCGCCCGAACTCATGCTTCTGGACGTGATGATGCCCGGAGTGACAGGCTTTGAGGTCTGCCGCATGCTCAGGCAAATACCGCGCTGGCAGGATCTGCCGATTATCTTCCTCACCGGTCAGACCGGCGTGGAAGCAAGACTGGAAGCGTTCCGCTCCGGCGGCGACGACTACCTGCCCAAGCCTGTAGTCAACGAAGAATTGCTCACCAGAGTATCGGTCCGTCTCGATCGAGCGCGCATGCTCAAGGATCGCTCGGACAAGGACACGACCACAGGCCTGCTTTTGCGCCGCGCTTTTTCCGAACAACTCTCGGCCATCCTGGCCGAAGCGCACCGTCTCAAAACTACATTTACCATTTGCTTGCTTGACGTCGACCACTTCAAAAAAGTGAACGACACCTACGGACACCTGGCCGGGGACAAAGTCCTGGCCGGCCTGGGCCAGCTTCTCTCCCGCCGCTTCCGGGTGGATGACCTGCGCGGACGCTGGGGCGGTGAGGAATTTATGCTCACCTTTAAACGCGAAACCAAGGCCACGATGCACGCCGCCGTGCAGCGTGTCTTGCTCGAGTTTCAGGCCATGACCTTCAGCGGAGACAAGGGCGAAACTTTCCAGAGCAGCTTCAGCGGCGGCATCGCCGAGTATCCGGTAGACGGTGAGTCTGTTTTTGAACTGGTCAAAGTAGCGGACAATCGACTCTACTTAGCAAAACACCGCGGCCGCAAACAACTGGTAGTGGACGATGAGCCCTGTCCCGCCCCCGAAAGCGAGGCGGAGGTTGCTCCTGAGCCTGAGCCGCAGCCGGCAAAAGATCTACCGCCGGGAGTTACAACAGACAGAAGAAGCAGCAAATAAAATCTGCTGCTTCCACTTAATTTCAAACGCTCACTACTGTCTGACGGACGATCAACCACGATCAATCGTCGTCGTCATCCCTCGGTTTCTTGCCGGGAGCAGCCGCGGCACCACTGGCATTTTTCTTATTCATTTGATTGATCATTTGCTGTTGCTGCTGCTGCTGAATGTAAGTCCGGCAGCTTTCTACCGCCGCCTTATACTTTTCGCCGCCCGGCATTTGCATGGCCCGGCCAAGATAGTTGTAGGCTTCCATGTAATTTTTCTGGAAGAGCGCCATCTGGCCGTAGGAGCCAACATAATCGATATTACTGGGCTCCAGCGTAGCCGCCTTTTTATATTCGACGGCGGCGGCACCGGTCTTGCCGGCTCGTTGCAGGAAACATGCATAGTTAAAATGCAATACGGCTTTACCGGCAGCTTGCTGAATCAGCCAGCGAAACTCAGCCTCGGTCTCGGCGTTTTTGCCAAGACTCTGGTAGCAAGCAAGCAGATCCTCATGGGCACTGATGGCTACGGAGCCCGACGAAGGAGCAAGCTGGGCTTGGGCCTCCAGGCCGGTTTGAGAAAAAAGCGCGGCGGCAAATAATGCGGCCAGGGGAATTTTATTTACTGACATTTTTCTTTTCCTGTATTGAAAAGGCAAAAACTAAATCTAGATCTGGCCGTGGTGAGCTTCGATGATGGCGTAGATTTCACCGAGATTCTTCTCGTTGGCTTCCTGGCGACCGTAATCGCCTTTAAATGTATCGAAGCCGACTCCGGGAATAGGCACGGCATTGGGGATGAAAATCAGCCATTCGCTGCCGATTTTAGGCATCTTGTCCGGGCCGAACTTCCAGCCCTCCGGGGCCTTCACCCCTGCGTGATCGTAAAATTTAAATTTGACCGGCACATCGTGGTTGAGGGGCGGTCCCTTCAAAATCTTGGTCCAGTAGAACTTGGCTGTGGGCGGATTGTAGAAGCCGATATGTTCCTTGGGTTCGTAACCTTTATAGGTACAGATACCAATCCACTCGGACTGACGGAAAGCATTTTCATAGTCGCGACCGGTGTCGGTGGCGTCGGGGTTGAGCATGTCGGCGGTGACGAGATCACGCTTGGGCGGAGCTTTGACGACAATATCTTCGGGCGGCTTGGGCACCACGTTGCCGTTGGCGTCGATCATACCGGGCACCAGTTCCGGAGCCTTCTGGGCAGTTTGAGTCTGCAAGTCCCGTACCTTGCTCACGAGGAAACCGTTATCCACAGAGGCTTTAGCCAGGGCATTTCTCAGGTGGGGAATGGCCTCGTCAAAACGATTCAACATTCTGTAGCAGTGGCCGGTCTCGTATTCGAGATGGCCTTTGGAGCCGGGATCTTTTTCGGCCAGGCCCTGCAGAGCAAAGTCTACCTGCTCCCACTGACCGGCCTTCATGGCGGAATAGAGCAATCCATAATAGAAAGCTACAAAATCACCTTTATTGCTGATCGACTGACGATAGAGATTGGTAGCAGCGGCAAAATCACCGCTTTTCAAGGCCTTTGCCGCCTCCCGGGCAGTGCGGGCCACCGTCACCGAACCAAATACGCCTACATCATCCGCCTGATCAATAGCCAGGGCTCCGGGGCTGAGCCCGACAAAACCAGCCAGGGCTGCCAGTGTCAAACTATTGGCCAGAAGCCTTACTAAGTCAAAACCTTTACTCATCTTCAATATCCACCAATTTATCAGTCGGTTATTCGCCAGCACCAGAGAGGCTCTTATTTTCTAGCACGTTATATTCACCATGCTAATAGGCCATTTTCCCTTTTATCTACATTTTTCGCCACTTGGCAGGGCGACTTTTCAATATTTTGCCAATTCTTTACCGAGCGACCATCACTTGCAAACCGCGGTCAATATAGCCACAGGGGAAACCCCGATATTTTTGGCCGGCTGCTAAAATTGGTCGCAGCTTGCCGCGGTATCGCACAGGAAGCGGGGCAGAGTCGATAGTCGCCACCACTGGCGGTGCGCCAGTAAAAGGGAAAAATTGTGGATTGCCTCATTTGCAAAAAAATAGAGAAGTCAGACGCCGAGACATATCTGTACCAGTCTGAGCACTGGCTTCTGCGCCACTCCAGTGAGACAAATATAGAAGGTTATCTGATTTTAGAGGCGCGCAGACACATCCTCGACTTTTCCCAGGCAAGCGCGGAAGAACTGGCGGCTTACGGGCCACTGCTGGCGACGGCTATGAAAGCCATACGCAAGGTCGTCTCACCCGAGCGTGTCTATACCTTCAGTCTGGCCGAAGCAGTACCGCACCTCCATGTCCACCTTATACCGCGCTCGGCGGAAATGCCCAGGGCCTGGAAGGGTCGCGGCATCCTGGCTTATCCCCTGGAGCCGGTCGTCAATCCGGCCAGACTCACGGCAGTCTGCCAGAGCCTGCGCCAGGAACTGAAAAGACAGATTCTGATAGGTTAACCCAAACAAGAATATAGGAACTTGCCAGGGACCGCCCACAGGGTCACGGGCATGATGGCTATAGGGAAGGCTAAGCCTCCCCGGGGGCGCCTTGCCCACCCATTTATCTAACCTACTGTCTTAGTCAAACCGAGATATTGCCGCATCCTATGGAAATCAAAATCGACAATCGCGCCATGCTTGGCGAACTCTTCTATAAAGCCTCGCTGCTCAAGATGGAGCACCTTGCCGATGCTCTCTTTGTAGCCAGCAAAAACGGACTGCCCCTGGGTCGCGTCATGGTCATGCTGGGCATGATTCGACACCGCTGGCTGGAGCAGGCCCTGGACCTGCAAAATCTAGTGCGCCAGAATGTCCTGGCCGAAAAGCTTGCGCCCCAGGCCCTGCATATCTGCGTCATGGGTCAGAAATCGGTGCCCGAGGCCCTGAAAGAACTGGGCTGGGAAGGCGATCCCTATCAAAATTTTGCCAACCTGGGTGACCTCCTGGTGGAAGCCAATCTGCTCAGCGCCAAAACCGTAGAGGACGCCAGAGGTCTGTGCAAACACGTGGGCCTGCCACTTTCGCGGGTCCTGATCCTGCAAGGCCTGCTGGACCAGAAACTACTGGAAGCCGCCCTCAGTGCCCAGAGCCTGATGCGCCAGGGCCGCTGCGATAAAAAAGAAGCCCTGGCCGCTCTTTCCTCCGCCGCTCATCTGCTGCGCACAGCCACCAGCCGGACCAAAGAACCGCCCGCCCCATTCCTGCGACTGGATGAACTCCTGCTCCTGGCCGGCCTTCTCACCGACAAGGAGCTAAAAAAATACGAAGCGCAGCAAGCCCTCTCCGGTCAGTCGCTGGGTGAATTCATTGTCGAAAGCGGCATCTTCAGCTCATCTTTGATCAGCGCCGCCGTGCGACTGCAAGCGATGCTGGCCCAGCATCAGATCAATCCGGCCGCCGCAGCCCGCGCCCTGGGCCTTGTTTTCAGCCGGGGTCTGACCCTCAACAAGGCAATCAACGAAGCGACAAGAATACCCGACAGATTCGACGGCTCCCTCAGCTTTTACAATCTGCTGCGCCTTTCCGGCCTGGTCACAGCCTTTGATATAAAGAGGCTCGGTCATCTGCCCCGGCACATAGAAAACAGCGATCTGGTGGAAGACCGCCTGGTCAAAATGGGCATCCTCAGCCGCTCGGCCTATGAAGCCACCAAGCGCTGCCACCTGTTGATGAAGGAAGGCTTTATCAGCGCCGAACAGGCGGTCATCGTCCTGCATCACTGGTCCTGGAGCGGCGACGGCCTCACCCGGGTGCTGGAAAAGCTGCAATGGGACGGCGGCGAATTGCCGACGCTCAAGGCCATGGCCTTTCGCATTTAGCCGGCATCTAGCGGGTATTTACCTTGCATCTAGCGGGAGCGGCGCGCGGGGCCTATCCTTTGACCCAGGCCAGGCCCAGAAGATTGACGCTGATGCCGCTCTTCTTGGGAAGAATCGTCAGTTCTTCAAGGACTTCATTCTGACTGTCAAAGCGCGAGGAAAGCGCCCGCGCTTCGGCGGTAAATTGACTCTCCAACTCGGCCAGTTTGCTCTCCAGCTCGGCCCGGTTTGCCCTGGCCAGATCCACATCCTGTCTCTGCTTGACCGCGCGGTTGACACCACGGGCGGCGGTGGTGGCACGACCGACCGTGGTCGAGCCCAACATTTTGCGGCCCATAAATGCACCAACTACAGTGGCACTGATTGAAATGGCCGAATCAAGCTCCGACTGCTTGGCCTGTGCCTCTTCCTGCTCCACCCGGTTGGTGGCCAGCCGAATCCTCTCCTGCAAAGACAAGATGCGTGCCTGATATTTTTCACGCAATTTGGCCACAGCGGCGTCGCGCTTTTCGCTGGCGGCCAGACTGAGGCGGATACGGAAGTCTCTTTCACTTTCGCCCCCGGCCGAGACCAGTCCGGTGGAAGGACTGCGCCAGAGAGTAAGCTTGCAATTAGCACTGAGATAATTGAGAAAATCTCTGGCGTAGCCTTTGTAATTGTCGGCCTTGATCAAGTCGGCGTGGGGTTCCATATAGGTAAATTCAGCCGCGCCCTCGGCGGCGGAAAAAGCCGTCTGGGGAATATCGGCCAGCTTGATCTTGATCGACTTGGCATTTTTAAAATCAACCGGCAGAACGCCCCGGGCGGAAATCGGCACCAGGTAGTTGCGCTCCTGCGTCGTCTCGACGCTGACACCGCCTTTCCCCTCACTGAAGCGCACGGTGGCGCTGGCCAGAAGTGTGGCTTCAAAAAAGTTTTTAGAGCTGCCCGAAAAAGCCGCCACTTTCACCGGTATATAGAGCTGTTTGATGGCCGGGTCAATAATTGGGATCCGGGGCCCGCCACCACCGGCAGAGGCGGCGACCGGGGCAGAGATCATTGCCGTCGGCGCATCGACCTTGCTCACAGCTGCCGTGGATTGACGCCGGGGCTCCATCAATCGTTTTATTTCCTGACGGGCCAGGGGTCCGCGCAGATAGGACAGAGTCCAGCGAGTCTCAAATATTACCGGCTGGTCTTCATGGACATTGTTCATGAGGAAGACTCGCTGCCCAAGGGAAGAAAGAGTCTCAGCCATTGAACTGCGGTCAAAGCCCAGGGCGCCCGCTTCCTGCGAAGCGCTTTCCAGACCGTCGAGCACGCGCATTTTATCGCGCTCGGTTTGCAGTCGGCCGATAAACCAGGTGCCGGTATTGGAGAGACCTTTGTAATCAATATCGACCGGATTTTGCGTGGCCAGCACCACACCCAGACCAAAAGCGCGGGCCTGTTTGAGCAAGGTGAGAAGGGGTTGCTTGGCCGGCGGATTGGCGACCGGCGGGAAGTATCCAAAAATTTCATCCATATAAATCAGGGCGCGCAGACTGGAAGTACCCGATTGTGTGCGCATCCAGGCCACCACCTGATTGAGCAGCAGGGTGACAAAGAACATTCTTTCCTGATCGTTTAGATGACTGATTGAAAAAATAGATATGCGCGGCTTGCCTTCAGCGGTGTAGAGGAGGCTGTCTATATCGATGGGCGCGCCGGTGAGCCAGGCGTCGAAGCCGGGGGAGGCAAGCAGATTATTTATGGCCAGCGATAATTCCTGACGTTCTTTAGCGGGGTAGAAAGTCTCCAGATCGAGGGCTCCCACCCGGCTCATAGGCGGCTTCTGAATCAGGTCGATTAGATTTGTCAGCTCGATATCGCGACCATTTTTCCAGGCATCACCGATGATGCTTGATAAAAGTATGTGCTCGCGACTCTTGAGGGGATCAAAGGTAATACCCAGCAAAGCCAGAATACAGGCGGCTGCATTGGCTACCCGCTCGCGCAGGAGGTCGGCTTCTTCCATCACCGCCGCCGGCGGACAGGCCAGTGAATGCAGAATGGAAACGGCAATACCGGAGCTGGCGCCCGGTGTATATATGCTCAGGTCGCAGGCATCTTTTAACCGGCGGATGCGCTCACCATCTTCCCCCCATTGCTTCAGCCCTTCGCTCCAGCGGGAGGCTTCGACGGCGGCCAACTCGCTCACGCTTTTGCCCTGCCTGCGGGCTTCCTGGCTGTCCACCCAGGGTTCAAAATCAGAGACGGACAGGTCGGGGAAAGTGAGCAATAAATTGCCAATATCGCCCTTGGGATCGATGGCTATGACGGGAATGCCGTCGATGGCAGCTTCTTCCAGCAGTCCCAGGCAGAGGCCGGTCTTACCGCTGCCGGTCATCCCTATACAGACTGCATGGGTAACCAGGTCACGCGAATCGTAGAGGACGAGATCCTCCAGGGTACGCCTCGATCGGATGTCATATTTTTTACCGAGATAGAAAACACCCAATTTTTCGAAGTCAGACATAGTCACCCGTTGGCAAGGTTAAGTTAATGCAACCAAATTATATTAACGGAAGATCCCTCCTAAAAGCCAAGGGCTCTCGGGTTTTAAGGGTAGCCAAGCAGAAGCCGGCCAAAGGGTCAATGTATTAAAAGATGACGTTATACTATTGTCTGCAAAGGTGGCAGGGGCGACTTTACTACAATTGCTTAGTTCAACAAACTCGGGGAGCGTTATGGGCGACGGGAAAGAATTGAAAGAACAGCTGAACCGCATGTCGAGCGGTAAGGCCAGTGCTCTAACAGTGACTATAGCTCTGGGCTTCCTTGTCGTGGCCTTCAGTTATCCCAAGTTTACTGCCCGCGGCCAGAACTATGGCCAGTCGTCGGCACCGCAATCGCCCTCGGCACCGGTGATTCACTTCACTCCGCCGCCTCCTCCGCCTGTGGTCAGACCGCCGGTTGTGGTCACCACCGACGTCACCAATCCGCAGCTCACGGCCCCGGTAGCCGCCAACTTCCGCAGCGGCGTCACCCCGGTCGTCACCTCCACCATTCAGGCGCAGCAGACACAATTTGCTCTGGCCGGCATTCAGGTTTTAAACGACAAATTATTCCCCGGCGCCGATCTGGTCGGCAAAAACTTTGACTGGATCACCGTACTGGCCAAAGACGGTGCAGTCTATTCCAAAATCAACAATTTCACCGCCGATCTGAAAAGCGGCGAAATCATCGTCTCGGTCAAAAATCCCTCCCGCCTGGCCTTCGTCAAGACCCCTTATGGTGATATCGCCATCGGTGCTAATTCCGATGTGATGATCTCTTTCGTCAACGGCGTACTGCGCGTACTCAATTTTGACGGCGAAAACAGGGTAATCAAAATCCAGCTCAACAAGGGCCCCTTCGGCGGACCGGCCGATCCGACAGTGACGATCGCACCGGGCTATGAACTGGTCGCCTCAGACAAGGTCATCACCCGCGCCGAGATGCGCCCCAGAGATGGTATTGCCAGAAGATTCGGAAAAACACTGGAAAACGGCCACCTGGCCATCAGTGAATTTTCAGTCCAGAGCGCAACCAGCGCAGTCGGCATGCTCGTCAATCTGCAGCAGTCCACCACCGGTGTCAAAGAACGCCGCATCGTCACTGACCTGGCCAAGATGGCTGCCGCCCTCAATTACAGAAGCGGCACCGACGGCTTCTCGGTTGAAAAATAGCTCTCCCAAGTAGAAGTCCATGCGATTTGCGCCCTATCTTGTGCTGGCCGCAATTGCTCTGGCCGCTTTCTCCAACAGCCTGAAAGGCTACTTCCTCTGCGACGACTTATTGCACCTGGGCTATCTCTGGCGCGCCTTCAACGGTGAGCCGGCTCTCCTTCTGGCGCCCTTTTACAGCCCCTGGCTCAAGGACACATCGCTCTATTCCTTTTACCGCCCACTGACCGAGCTCTCCTTTGCCTTCGACTACATGCTCTACGGCGCCCACGCCTTCGGCTACCACCTCACCTGCATCCTCTGTCATGTATTGAACGTCTGGCTCTTTTTTGCCTTCGTCAAAACACTGACGGCGGTGCCGGCCTTCTATATTGCCGGTCAAAAAGAACGCACCGCTATAGCCTTCTTCTGTGCCGCCATCTGGGCCGTCTATCCCACCCACAGCGAGGCTGTGAGCTGGATTGCCGCACGCTCGGACCTGACGGCCTCGACTTTCTATTTGACGACGATGATTCTCTTTGCGCACAATTTAATTGCCCAGAATCACGCCTTAAAAAAAGCCTTTCCCCGCCCTTTGATCGCACTGCCCCTGGTGCTGGGCTTGCTCAGCAAAGAAATGGCTATTTCAATTCCGGCGGCCCTTTTTCTGCTCAGTGCCTTCGATCAGCGCTACCGCCAAAAGTCCTGGCTGGAAAGCGCCGCCGCCGCCCTCAAAGACACTCTGTCTTTTTTCCTTATCGGCGGCGCCTACCTGGTCATTCGCGGACTGGCCCTGGGCGACTTTATCGGCGGATACATGGGCTCCATCGGCCGCTCTCTCAATCAATCGCTGGTTGACCGCTGGCTCTATACCGAATCATTTTTCAAAGTATTTCACCCTTTCAATGACCAGCTGCTAGCGCAAGAGAGCCCTCTGCGCCTGGCTCTCAGAGCCGTATGGGGCCTGTGCGGGGCGCTCACAATCGGCTGCACCACTCTAGCCGGAGCGGTAGCGGCAAAGTATCGTCTGCTTGGATTTGCCGCCGGCTGGCTGCTCCTTACCCTGGCGCCCAATCTGCAGGTGTGGAATTTTTCCTCGACCATGGCCGGCGGCCGAATCGCTTACCTGCCCACAGCAGCCATCACACTGATAATCGTACTCTCAGTCTATCCTCTGGGAGCGAGCACCAGAGCCGGCGACAACTGGCGCAACTCGGTCGTCAAAATAACCAGTGTCTTGACCATGACGGCTTTGATTATCATCTTTGGCACAATCACCTGGACAAACAATAAAGCCTGGCTCGAGGCATCGGATGCGGTGCGAACGATCCGGGGACAATTGACCGAACTGATAGGCACACTCCCCGATGGCCAGCGGCTGGCCCTGCTCAACCTGCCCAGTCATGTGAAAGGGGCCTATGCCTTTACCAGCTACAGCATGCTGGACTCGCTTTTAAACGAGCCTTTGATGGAAGCGCAACTGGCAAAAAATGCCGTGGTCCTGGACAACCAGCCCTGCGCCTATCCCCGGGTCAATTACGCCGACGTCAAGGCCGCCGCCACCAATCACGATCGCTTCCAGTTTTATTATTACGATCAGGAGGCAAAAAAGCTGGTCAGCGCAGACGCGCACAGCTTCGGCTCGACCGCTCCTCCGGCGAGCGCGCAGACGCAAGTCTACATGCGCACCGAGGAGCTGGATGGGGAAGATTTCAAAATAAAAATAGAACCGCCGGTGACACCGGGTGATTTTGAATATGCCCGGGTAACACTGACACTGAGCCCACAGGCCGCAGTCAACAAGACCGACAAAATCTGCTACGCCTGGAACAACAGTCCTCCCAATGAAGACGGCAAGCGCGAAGAATTCCATGTGCAGCTGGCCGACACGCCGCAGGCGGGGAAGAAGACCAGCTGGCTTATCCGACTGGGTGAAAACAAACTCTGGCTCCTGAGCAAAAACGTTGAATATATGGAATTTTTTGTACCGGCTCTCAAAGATCCCGACTGCCAGTTAGACGTAGAGCTGCTCAGCCGGGAGCAAGCAGAGACGATTGCCCCGGCTCTACAGGCGGCGATAGCCGGTGAAAAGCCCGGTGACGACCTGATTACCCTGAAGCACCTGCCGCCCCAGGGAGAGCTGGAGCTGAAATTTGATGCCGGCAAAATTGCCGGAGCCCGGGGCGTGCAAGTGGAAATTTTGCCGCCGTACAATTATTTTGATCACTTCACTCGCAAAATGTCCCATCCGGATTTTTGCCCCACGCCCCTGAAAGTACTGACACAGCCACAGCTCAAAGGCACAGTAAAACTCAAATACAGCGACTTTCCCCGGCCGGCCATTTATCAGATGCGAGCCGGTGCGATTGACGCAGGGGGGAAAGTGCTGGGAGATTTTAGTGAGCCTGTGACAGTGACAGTTGAGAATTCAAATTAGCATTGGTGCCGGTGAGGAAATGAAAACCTGACTTGACCTGGGTGGAAAGCAGCTGTTTGCGATCCGCTTCAAATCCGAGCTCGGCGCGCAGGGCAAGCACCTCGCGATGCAGGGCGGAGACGAGATGATTGCTGGTGGAAACCGGATTTTCATCATAGAGGTCGCGGTACTGCATCACCGAGATAGGCGCGCCGACGCTGATAATGATGCGGCGCTTGGTCCACTGGTAGCCGACGGCCAGGGGCACAATCGGTACATCGAGATCGTTTTTAGCGGCCATCATTGCCACTTTGGCCACGCCTTTTTTAAAGGGATGCGTCTGTCCGTCATAAAAAACATTGCCCTCGGGAAAAATTACAAAGGGCTCGTTATGGCGAAAGCGCTCGGCGACAAAGCCGGCAAAATCAAGCTTGGGATTGGCGGGGAAAGCGCCAACCTTGCGCAGAAGAGCTCCCTGCAAGCCTTTGAGCTCATTAGGGTGAACCATAAAAGTGGAGGGTCTATTAATAAGCGTACCGAGTACCGGGCCGTCCCAGCGCGATGTGTGGTTGGCAACACAGATGAAGGGTCCGCTTTTAGGCAGGTTATCGGCGCAGCGCACTTCTATTTTGCTGAAGAATGCGGCAATCACAGTCTTCACCATGGCCGAAAGGAAGAAAAATGAAATCGGGTCCTTTCTGTCTTTAATTACCTGCGCCATAAAATCCTCCTGAGCTAATGCCATAGCTCACGCACTGTTTTTCAAAAATCTTTTACTGTTTAAACCGGAGCGGACGCCCGGCTCACAAAACTAATGTAACCCGGGGGAGGGAACGGCAAGGTCGAAGGCGATCACTTTGGTGAGTGTTGACGGGCACCTTTTTGCAGGGCGTAATAGACGACAAGAGCTACGCCGAAGCCGACGAACCAGCCGTAGTCATAGAAGGTTTTCAGGGCCGGCACAAAAGCGCCCACCCAGGCGCAGAGGCAGCCCACGGCGGTGGCGACAACAGCGCGAAAATTCCAGCCGCCGCCATACTTGTATTCGCCTTCCAGTAAATAGAGATCGGCCAGATTGAGCTTGGTGCGGCGAATCAGCCAGTAGTCGGCGATGAGCACGCCGGCTATGGCTCCCAGACCCCCGGAATAACCCTGCAACCAGACAAAGATATATCCGGAGGGATCGGCTATCAAACGCCAGGGTTGCATCAAGAGGCCGACGATGCCAGTGATAAGGCCACCGGTCTTAAACGAGATGTAGCGCGGGAAAGCGTTGGCAAAATCATTGGCGGGAGACACCACATTGGCCGCCACATTGACCGAGAGAGTGGCGAGGGCAACGGTGAACATGGCGATGACGACAACCGTGGGATCGGTGAAGCGGCCAATTAATTTGACCGGGTCCCAGAGCTCGGACATTTTGGCCGTCGGGTAGATAATCACAGCACAGGAAGTGATCACAACACCCATCGTGGAAAAGACAGCCATGGCCGTGGGCAGAGCGATCACCTGACCGATGGTCTGTTCTTTTTGTGAATGACCAAATCTGGTAAAGTCCGGCATATTGAGAGATAGCGTGGCCCAGAAACCAATCATGGCAGTCAGTGAGGGCACAAAAACTTTGAGGAATTCGCCGAAGGTGGCAAACTTATCGGCGGCATGCAAAAGATCGCCCGTGCCGTGAGCCTGATTGATGGCCCAGATAAAGAGCGCGGCGGTCATGAACAATACAAAGGGCGCGGCAAAGCCTTCAACCTTTTTGAGCAGATCCATGCCCCGGTAGACGATAAATATATTGAGCCCCCAGAAGAGCGCAAAGGACACCCATTCACTGACCATGTAGCCGCCGACGGGCCCACCAAGGGCGGTGTGCCAGGCGGGATTGATGGCTTTAAACATGGTATCGAAGGCCTGACCGCCAATCCAGGCCTGAATGCCGAACCAGCCGCAGGCCACAAGAGCGCGCATCAGAGCGGGCAGATTGGAGCCGATAGTGCCGTAAGCAGCCCGGGCAAAAACCGGGAAGGGAATACCGTATTTGGTGCCGGGATGCGAATTGAGCAAAATCGGCACGAGCACGACCGTATTGCCCAGAAGGATAGTGATGATTGCCTGCATGGCGTTCATGCCCGAGGCAATCAGTCCGGAGGACATCATATAAGTGGGGATGCAGGCCGACATGGCGAACCAGAGTGCTATGTAATTGTAGGTCGACCAGTTGCGTGCGCTGACAGCCACCGGCGCAAGGTCGTGGTTGTACATCGGACTCTTGCTTATTTCAGCGGTGTCAGCCAGTTCGACTCTGCCGTCGGCATGAATGAGCAGTCCGCCTTCACTTTTCACCTCATCCGGCATAGCGTTTTTATGTTCCTGCACTGGGGCCCACGGGGCCCTAATACTAACCGAAAAGCAAAATACAGACAAAGGAAAGGGGCCAGGTATAGCTTCGGCAGGCGCTGGAAGTGGTAGGTTAGATATTGAGGTTATAGGAGACATCCTATGAAAGCGACTACAAAAGCCAGAGGCAAAAAAAAGAGCCCTTACGAGGCCCTCTCACTATGCCCGGTTGACGGCGCCGGTTGGTGCCCTTACCCGTTTTCCATTGCCCAACTGAAGCGCAGGCTGAAAGCAAAAGCCGCAGCTTTAGAGGCCGCGGCAAAATCTGAAAGCACTGAAAATAAAGCCAGGAAAAAGACTAAGCAGCCGGCCGCAAAGGCTTCCAGGTAAGACTGCAGACGCCGTTCTGGCAGGGACCAGCACCTTCCATGGCTTCAGCTGCAGCGTCGGCGGACGGGGAGGCGGAAGGCGATAACACTGATCTGGCACCGGACGCATGATCGCTGTCGCGTCTCTGGGCTTGCCCTTGCTCTTTGCCTGAAAAATTTTCGTTTAAATCATTCATGGGGTGTCACCGGGATTGCCTTTGGGGAAATTTGATGGAAAGATAATAGGTTACTAATGTTCAGTGATCCATTGGGGGAACTACGAAGACTTTGACTTTTTATCTTTCCAAAGCCCCTGCCCCAGATACAGCTATTCTAGGAGCGCGATTGGGGGGATTTTGTGAGGCTTCCGGAGAAAAATTCCGAAATCCGGCAATTTTTCGGATTAAACCCCTGATCGCTCTCACAGCATGGCTTTTCACCTGCCTGCCCGGGCAGGCCTATACGATAGAAGGCAAAATCGAACACGTCGAACAATTGCCGCCGGTTGAGCAAAAGTTCAATCCCGGGGCTCACTTTGATCTCAGCGCCGAACTCTCCCCCGACAACGTCTGGGTGAAAATTCCAGCCTGGCTGGCAGGGTCCTGGGCGGCCAGGGACGAGACGGCGGTTTACTTCCAGGATTTCAAAAAAGGCATCAGCCGCAACTTAAATGAATCATTCAAGGCCAAGCAGGACTTCACCTATGGCCACCAGGTCGATAAAAACGGACAGGTCTGGCACTATCTGGGGGTGCCCTATACCTCAAAGTCGGTGCACACCAGTTACGAAGAAATCCACGAAGTCCGAGAAAAGCAGCTGCTCAAGGCCACCGACGAGCTGGCTGAGTTTCGCTCGGTCTACACGGTACTCTTCATCGACAATTTCACATCCAACATCCAGCGCACCCAGCAACAGGAAAGCCTCACTACATACAGTCCCATAGCCGACGATCGCATCGCCATGACCGCCTCAAGCAAGGTCTTTGATGCCGCCGGTCGAGCCCAGACTCTGCAGCGCAACGAGGCCATTATCAAGCGCTACAAACATTTCAGCCCGGTGAATGAAAAGGACGGCAAGGACCTGAAAGCACTCTTTCAGCAATTTATGCGTGCCCGCGGCTATGAAGGACAGAGTCCGGCGCCGGTAAAAAGCTCGGGCGGCAGCGCGCCGGTTTATAAGCCCGGTTCGGATTTTTAGCGCATTAAACAGACACTTATCTGGTCGGCTTGTAGGGCATGAAGGACAAGAAGGGCTTGCCCTGCCACATGCCGGAAGCGACGGTGATGACGCCCACCCCGGTGAGGGCGATTTTGACCACGGCGCCGTTGACTCCGTTTGATTCTTTGACGCCGCCGGGCATGACCGTCTGGCCGTAAATCCAGCTCCAGTCGACGGCACAGACAGCTTCGGCGGGAGGGGCAATGGCACTGCCTTCCACAACTTCAGTGTCGATCAAAGATTCGTTTTCATCGGCGCGGGCGGTCATAAGCAGGCCCCGGCCATCCTCAAAGATGAGGGCGAAACTGTCGAGACTGCTCTGCGCGCGTTTGACGACGGCACCACCCAGGGCACTGACACTATACTGGCCGGCATCGGGTTTTACTTCAGTGCTTGAGTTCTGACTATTTTCAGTCATAAAAAATTGTCCTGAGATCTTGGTATTCTAAAAGCGACCTCTAATGATAGACCACCGGCACAGGTAACCTTGCAAAATTTTGATGTGATCGTAATCGGAGCGGGCGGCGCGGGCATGATGTGCGCAGCGCTGGCCGGGCAAAAAGGCCGTTCGGTGGCAATACTCGATCACAATGAGATAGTCGGCCGCAAAATTCTCATCTCCGGCGGCGGACGCTGCAATTTCACCAATATAGACGCGCGACCGGAAAATTTCGTCTCGCAAAATCCGCATTTTTGCAAATCGGCCCTGGCCCGGTATCGCCCGCGGGATTTTATCAAACTGGTGGAGAGCTACCGCATCAGATATCACGAAAAGAAGCTGGGGCAGCTCTTTTGTAATGACAGCGCCAAGCAAATAGTGGACCTGCTCATGGGCGAAATGCACAAAGGCAAAGTCAGACTCATTCTCAGCACAAAGATAAACACGGTAAATAAGGACAACGAAAAATTTATCGTGACAACCGAGTCGGGGGATTTTTCCTGCGACTCACTGGTAATTGCCAGTGGCGGTCTTTCAATACCACAAATTGGTGCCACCGGATTTGGTTACGACATCGCGCGCCAGTTTGGGCTCAATATTGTGGAGACGGCCCCTGCCCTCGACGGCTTCACCTGGTCCCATGCCGATCTCGACCGTTTTGGCCCACTGGCCGGGGTATCGATAAACAGCTGCGTCAGTGTCGGCAAAGCGTCTTTCCGCGAAAATATACTCTTCACCCACACAGGTCTGAGCGGTCCCGCCAGCCTGCAGGCATCACTCTACTGGCAGCGCGGCAAAAAGATATCCATCGACCTCTCTCCGGATCTGGACGTGGGCCGCTATCTCTGGAAACGCAAACAGGAGGGCGCCAGGCAGGAAATCAAAAATCTGCTCTCCGAAATACTGCCCAAACGCTTTGCCGAAGCCTTTATCGAGTCGAAAAAACTGAGCGGACCGGTGACCGGCCTGGCCGAAAAAACAATCCAGGCCCTGGGCGACAGTTTGAAAAACTGGCAGGTAGAACCACACTCCACGGTAGGTTACCGCAAGGCGGAAGTCACCAGGGGTGGTGTCGATACCTCGCATCTCTCAAGCAAAACGATGGAGTGCAAAGACGTAAAGGGTCTCTACTTTATCGGTGAAGTAGTGGACGTCACAGGTCAGCTCGGAGGCTACAATTTCCAGTGGGCCTGGGCCTCGGCTGTTTCGGCCGCCGAAGCCCTTTAGAGCAGGACTTATTTTGAATATTGCAGCAGGGCGTAGTCGCCTTTCCGGCTGACTATGCGGGTTTTCTGGATGGCAGAGAGAAAGTCCAGTTTATTGACCCGGGTGAGGATGTAAGCCGAGGGCAGCTGACTCAGGCGCTGCTTCAGCTCATCGCCGCCGTTGATGTTTTCCACCTTGCGCAGGGCATAAAAAGGCACGCCCGGTTTGCGCATGTCAAAAATAATGATGGGCAGATCCGATTGCCCGGCAAAGCGTGCAAAATCCGGCAGCTGTCCTTCCAGACGCTCGGACACAACCGGCAAAATCAAATTGAGATACACGCCAAAAAATGCCGTCGATAGTACGACAAAAAATGTGACCGCGGCCACAAGCTTGCGCAGGCGGCCAAGGACGATGGCCAGAAAAGCCACACCACCCTGCATGGCCGCGTAGCTCGCAATCAGTGGCGGCAGGCCGGGCATCTGGGTTCTCACCTTATTCATCAGAGCCGGAGCAATGCTGCCGTTGCCCACAAGACCGGCGCCGGCGTAAACAAACAGCATGGCCAGAATGGGATAACAGACCCGGGCAAAGGAAGCGGAGACAAAGGCGGCCTCCAGCTCACCGGCGACAGTTACAGCCAGGGCCGGAAATGCCGGAAGGGTATAAGGCAGGAGTTTGGAAACAGACATACTGAAAAAGACCAGAATGGCCGAGGCCCATAAGAAGCAGTAAAAATACAGGTCCTCGGCCGGCGATTGCCCCAGAAGCATCTGTCTCAATGCGGCCAATCTGGCCATCGGGCCCCCTTCACTGCGCAAGAGACGGCTGAGGAAATGACGACGCAGCCAGAAGAACTGCGGCAAATAGAGGGCAAAGGGCACATAGCCGCCGAACATGGCCGCGGCGTGATACCAGAATGGTTGCTTATGGTTGTCCACCACGGCCGTGAAACGCTGAAAATTTTCTCTGACGATGAACTCCTGAAAATATTCGCCCTTTGTAACCGTGATCTCGACGGCAAACCAGGGCACGGCGATAAGCGCCACAATGAGAGCACCCAGGAGAGGCCGGTAGAAGAGCCAGGCGGCCCTGAGTTCGCCGCGCAAAAAATGATAGACAAAGAGAATGGCCACAGGCAGAACCACACCGACCGGCCCCTTAGTCATAATGGCCAGGCCCAGCAGCACATAGCCGGCCAGGGCGAAGCTGAAACGGCGCGACTTGAAGGCATGGAAAAAAGCCATCTGACTGCCGGCCATGAAGAGGGCCAGAGGCATATCGGTTATGGCCTCGCGCGCGGTCAGGACAAAAAGCGGGGCCACGGCCAGCGACAGAGCGCCGACCACCGCCGCCCGCACAGATACGTAACGGGCAATCAGGAGATAGGTGAAAGCTATAAGAACAAGGGCGCAAGCCACTCCAAAGAAACGCGCCGCGTATTCATTGACGCCGAAGACCTTGTAGGAGAGAGCCATGGCCCATATACAGAGCGGCGGCTTGGTATAGCGCACGACATAATTGAGCAAGGTAGTGACATATTCGCCGGTGACCAGCATTTCGCGCGCCGGCTCGGCATAAAGAGCCTCATCGGGATTGAAGAGCGGGCATTGCCCCAGACCGGTGAAAAGCACAAAACAGCTGCTGAGCAGGACCAGAATCAGACCGCTCAATTTGAGCCGGGTTTGCCCGCCGCTCTTGTCACTTACGATATTTTCTTCTTGCGCCACTTACCCTGACCCCTGTTGCGACAATGATAAAGGCCGGGAGCGCGTTTTGCTCGCCCGGGGTGAGCAAGAATCACTTGACAGCTATGTTTGTTGCAATTTCGATGACCCAATCAGGGTCTCGCCCGTTGCATATTAAGAAGAACGTTAACTATGCTTACTATTTAGGCGGGGAGGCGATCTTTATGTGAAGCTATGGTAATGTCTGATGATCAGGGCATACTCTGCCTTTGAACACCCAGGCAGGGGAAAACACAGTTATCAAAGGTCACTCAAAAATGGAAGTTTCGAAAAGACTCAAGTCGATCCCACCCTATGTCTTCGCAGAGATTGCTAAGAAGAGCCAGGCAGCCGCGGCTCGCGGAGTGGATGTAATCAATCTTGGCATAGGCGATCCGGACCAGCCGACCCCCAGGCACATTGTCGACGCCATGCACGAAGCCCTGGAAAATCCCATCAATCATCACTATCCGCCCTTCGGCGGCACCAAAGAGTACAAAACCGCGGTTGCCGAGTGGTGCAAGAATCGCTTCGGTATAGATGTCGACCCCAATACAGAAGTAACTTCACTGATTGGTTCAAAAGAAGGCCTGCACAATACGATCATGGCTTTCATCGACCAGGGTGACATCAATATCATCCCCGACCCCGGCTATCCGGTTTATCGCACATCCACAATCCTGGCCGGCGGCGAGCCCTACTTCATGCCGCTTACACCGGAAAACAATTTCCTGCCCGATTTTGATGCGATACCGCAGGCGGTGCTGGACAAAGCCAAGCTTCTGATGATCAGCTATCCCAACAATCCGACAGCCGGGATTGCCGATCTGGCCTTCTTTGAAAAAGCCGTCGCTTTCTGCAAAAAGCACAACATCCTCCTCTGCCATGACCTGGCCTATTCCGAGATGACCTATGACGGCTACAAAGCACCGTCCATCATGGAAGTCAAAGGAGCCAAGGACATAGCCATAGAATTGCATTCGCTGTCCAAGAGCTACAACATGACCGGCTGGCGTATCGGCTTCGCCATCGGTAATGCCGAAGCAATCAAAGCCATCGGTCAGATCAAATCCAACATCGACACCGACATCTTCCGCGCAATACAGATGGCGGCCATCGCCGGATTCACCGGACCGACCGACCACATCACTTTCTGCAACAACCTCTATGTCGAGCGCCGCGACCTGGCGGTCGAACGCCTTACAAAACTGGGCTGGCCGGTCAAACCGATCAAAGCTACGTTCTACATGTGGCTGCCTACCCCGCCCGGTATGTCTTCCGCTGAGTTCAGCAACCTCATGCTCGACCAGGCCGGTATCGTCGTGCCTCCGGGCGTGGCCTACGGACCGGGTGGTGAAGGATTTTTCCGCATGTCGCTGTGCGTGGAGAAAGAGAGATTGGCCGAAGCCTTCGATCGCATGGCAAAACATGCCATAACGTTCGACATGGCTAAAGCGAAAGTATAGAGGTCGGGAGCTTCCCATTTAATGCAAAAAGAGAAGCAGTACTCGGCAAAATCTATCCAAATCTTGCCCGGTAACCCAACTGCAACAGCTATCCATCAGATCCTTACCTGGGCTCTGGAAAATCTCGACAAACAAGTTGAGGTAATCTGGCCCTCGTCAATCAAAGGCTCCGAATATAAACTCACCGCCCATGCTGACCCCATGGGCGGTGACCCAAAATGGATTTTGAACGTGGCTTCGGCCGGCGAAACAAAACTGATCTGGGAATTTACCAGCTGTGACTCTCTGCTTGTATTCAACCGCATCGAAGCTTCACTAAACGAACGCGAAGGCACCAACCGGGTAAGCAATCAAGTGATTGCCACCAAAGAAGACGCCGCCGAAGAGAAGGCTTTCTTCTACGTGCCTGAAGCCGTGACTAAGCAGCGCGCCACCATACCCATTCCCATGGTCGGCCAGGAAAGCTCACTCAACCGCTCCAGCACTGTTTTAAACGGGGATCTGGCCTTCGTCCAGATATCAGCACTGCTGCAATCCATCAACCTGGCGAAAATGACCGGACGCCTGGAAATCGACAGCGAAGAAGGGGCCGCCGAAGTATTCTTCACCGACGGTCAGCCAATCCACGCCACCAGCCCCGGCCTGGAAGGCCCCGAATGCGTCTACGAACTGGTTACATGGAAAGAAGGGCGCTTCTTCTTCCAGCCCAAAGTGCAGACCGAAAAGAAGACCATCTCCGACAATCTGGACTCACTGATGATCCAGGGAGCGCAGCTCTTCGACAAACACAACTTCCTCAAAAACAGCGGCTTCAAAACCGACTGTGTGCTTCTAAAAACACAACACAATCTCGATGACGCCGCTTTGAAAAAAATACTGGCGCCGGCAATTCCCGTAGCCTTTGCGCCGCAGCGCAAATTCTTCGACATGATCGACGATAAGATGACGGCCGATGAGCTTATCGCCAAAATGGAGCTGAAGAAGAGCGTCTGGGTACCCATCATCTGCAACATGCTCAGCACCGGTCTGGCTGCTTTTACCAAGGGCACAAAAAAAGGCAACCTGCCGCCGCTTGAACCCAAGGCAGTCGACAGTGCCGCCATTCAATCGGTGATCATGTCGCTGCGCCGCGGCGATACCGGCATGTTCAACTTCCCGGCATTTCTCTATTTCCTGGAGCAGGAATACTTCCGCGGTCACCGCTCGGGCTCACCTATTTCAGTCATAGTCTTTGAGATGCGCGTCAAGTCCGGGCCCAATGCCGCCATACGCGAACCATTACCAATTAACGCCCTGCGAGAAGCCGTTCTGCGCATTTCGCAGACCAAACGACACAACGATCTGCTCGCCCACTACGAAGCTTTCGACTATGCCCTGCTCTGCCCCGATACCAAGGGTGAAGGCGCTCGTGTCTTTGCCAATCGCATTATGCAGGCCCTTTTAAAATCACCTCTTTCCACCGGTGTCGATGCCCGCAGTCTCTCGCTTTCCTTTGGAGCGGCCTGCGTACCCGAAGATTTCCTGGAGCTGGGCCTGCTCTTATCAGCGGCCGAAGCGGCTAAAGCCAGCGCTCTGACAAGCACGGAAACCCCAATCGTTCTCTATCGCGATCTACTCGCTAAAGCCTGAGAGTAAAAATCTTACGTGCCACGGATCAAGCAACACTATCGCTGTTCCGGACAAGAACTGCGTAAACTGCGCGTCCTGCTGCACAAATGGTGGCAAGACCACAGCCTGGCAGGCGGCGGCCGACACAAGAAAGACAGCTACTTAAGCACCGCCATGCTCTTCGGGGCAGCCTTTCACCTGCACATAAAAACAGCTGCTTCATTTGAGGATTGCCTTGAGACAATCTGCAATTTATGGCCCCGCGCCTTCGCCGAAAACAATTTTCCGGCGCAAAAAATTGTTTTCGTCCGCGAGCTTCTTGCCGACGAAGACCTGCGTCACACTTTTTTCCAGCTGACCAAACACCGTCTGACCAGGACAACCTTCGACTCCCCTTTGAGTCCGTCATTCATATACGAAGCCTTCTCCTACGAGGATAGACGCACCTCCAAGGATCTTCTGCAGGACGAAAGGAAGCTGGTCGACGCCAGTCATCTGATTTCTTTTACGCAGGTCTACACACCGCACTGGGTAGTCGATCACCTGCTGCAAAAAACCCTGGCCAAAATCATAAGCGAGCAAGACCTGCAAGGTCTCACACGCAAGCGGCTGCTGGACCCGGCTCTGGGCGGCGGAGTCTTCCTTGTGCAGGCACTGGAACTTCTGGTTTCGGCCTACAAAGATTTTGGTCTGAGCGATTACGAAGCGGCATCGCGGGCTCTCAACCACAATCTCTACGGCCTGGACATCGATCCCGGCGCTCTGGCCACCGCGGCCCTGACTTTAATACTGAAACTCCTGTCCCTGGGCAGCAGCGTCGAACACATCCGGATCATCCTGCCCTTTAAAAATCTGCACCTGCTGGCCGACGACGGTGAAGGTGTAAGCGAAGGACTGGGCTCACTTTCGCGGGAGCTTCGCAGCCGGGCCGGGCATCCCCTTTCTTTGCGCTATGACGTTGTTGTAGCCAATCCGCCCTATCTCGGGCGGAAACTTTTGCCGCGTGCGCTCAAAGACAAACTCAAGCGGCACTACCCCGAAGCGGCAAGCGACCTCAGTCAAGCCTTTCTCAGTATGGCGCTGGACCTGACAGTCGCCGGCGGCATGATTGGCTTTATCACCCAGCAATCACTGCTCCATCTGGCCAACGCCAGAAGCCTGCGTCAGAGAATATTGAAAGAGCATCAGCTGGTGGAAGTAGTGGAACTGGGGGCCGGCGTCTTCCCGATGCTGCCCGGAGAAAAGGCTTTCACCGTCCTGGTGACGATTTGCAAGCTGCCCCCCGAAGGGCAGGAGGTCTGCAGCTACATTTCGCTGGTGGCCGACTCCGACAAGGAAGCAAGTCTAAAAAGCTGCAGCGCCGCTCAAATTAGCAGAGCCCAGTCGGACTTCCTCAAAGACGATCAGCTGGTCATAAATTTTCACAGGCCCCAGGCCGTATTGCATCTGCGCGCCACCATGACCAAACTGGCCGATGTGGCCACCCTGAAACAGGGTCTTGCCACCACAGATAATGGTAGGTTCTTGCGCCATATCTGGGAGGTGCCGGCCTCCGACATACCAGGCCGTTACGTCCCCTACGCCCGGGGAGAAGGGGCGGAGCGCTGGTGGAGCCCGGTAAATACACTGGTTTTATGGCAGGACAACGGCCGCGCGATCAAAGAAGCGGTGAATGAAGCCTATCCCTATTTAAAGGGCAACTTCGCCTGGGTGGTAAAGAACGAAGATTACTATTTCCGGCCCGGTCTGACGTTCTCCTTCGTCAGCAAGGATCGCCTGGCTGTGCGGCTGTTACCGGGCGGCGCCATTTTTGACGTGGGCAGCTCGGCCATCTTTACCCGGGACGAAAGGCACAGGCTGGCCATCCTCGCCTATCTCAACAGCAGTCTGGCCACGGCCATGGCCCACGATCTAAATCCCACCATCAATTTTCAGGTCGGCGATTTGAAAAAGCTGGTCATACCTGATTTTACCGGGGCCGAGCTGAGTCGACTGGGAGAACTGGCGGAGATCTGCATCGCGGCAAAGAAAGAGAAGTTTGCCCTGACCGCGCCGGTGCAATTTTTCCACGACCGGCAAAGATCAGACTTCTCGAGGGCGGACTTTGAGCTCACCAGTGAGGCCCTGAACCGGGCTCAGAGACAACTGGAGGAAAGCGAAGACGAAATCGACGAACTCGTGCTGCAAACTATCACCCGCGAAACTTCCCTGAGCCGGGCCGACCAGGAACACATCTACGACTTTTGTCGCCGGCCAAAACCAAAGAGTCGAGACGTTTTTGACGAGCAAAAATACTGCCTCTCGCGTTTGCTCAAAAGCATGCTCAAGTATTTTGTCGACCAACCAGACAGCGCGGTTATCGCACCCCTGCGTCATGAAAACGACGCCCGTCAATTTCTCGCTTTCTGGCTCGGTGTAAGCGAGCTGGACTTTGCCGGCAAAAGCCTGGACAGCGGCAAGGGGCTGAGTGCTTTTATACGCACCGCGCTGGCCCGGGCCTTTGATGAGTATTTTGCCGATCAGCCGCCCCTGCTTGTGATCGCACCGGGCCAGGCCATTGTCGTACTGCCGCCGCAGCAACTGCATGCACCGCAATTAGTGGCACATACAATAGAAGACGCTGACTGCTGCCGACAGGCCGAGAGTCAATTACTGGAGGCGGGTAAAAACGGTCGCAGCGCAATGATGCAAGATATAGAGCTGAGACCACGCGAAATTCTCAAACAACTCAGTAGAACTGTTTGACCTTTTCGTAGTCATTCTTTTCCCAGCTGTAGCCGCCCTGGACATTGGTGTCGGCGATATAATCGGCGATGAAGGAAACGGACTGTCTCTGAGATCCGCCGGGGAAGCTCAAACCGGGATTGCCGTCGAGACTTCTGATCACTTCCAGTAAGGTGCCGTCAAAACGAGGGTTACCGGAGTTGGAGACGATCTGTCCGAAAATATGATGGTCCTTCGTGACGGTCACTCTCATCGTGGCTCGACCGCGATCAAAGGCCAGCTCCTGCCAGCGGGCATAAATCTCTTTGGATAGCTGCTGGTGCCAGGCATCCCAGGCCACGGTCAATTCTTTTGAACCACGCTCGGTGCCGATATCGAAAGCGTTTTTGTCGGCGCTGCTGACCAGTGAATCACCGCCGGGGGAGGCATCAAACTGGCCGGACCCGACGAGTCCCTGGCCGGCACCGCCCTGATTGGCATAGCCTGTCAATCTGGCTGGTGGCGCTGTTGGTGGCATGTCGGTACTGGTACCGGCGCTACCGTTGAGCACAGGTCGAGACAGTCTGTTCATCGAACCGTCCAGGCGCACACCACCCTGCAAAACCTGGGCCGAAGCAGGCAGGGCAGCCGCCACGATGGAAGCGGTGAGAATTAGGTTTAAGAGTCGGCCTTTCATGATAGTTTCCTCTATCTCAAAAAAATTGCTTGACTGAAATTGTCTGATCACAATACCTGTGAACGATCATGTGGACGATCAAGGACTTTCTCTGTTCCATGATGAGGAGCAATTTCCAGGATTATTTTAGCCCAGGTGGCCCCACTAGCGACCAAAGATGAGACCCAGTACACTCCCGGCTACAGCTCCTCTTAGCGCTCCGCTCTTCATGCTGGAGTAACCGGTGGAGCGCCCGTAGCCGTAGCCACCACGATGGCTCATCAGGGCACTGGTCAATCCACCAACGGCGGCCCCGGCCAGCCCGAACTCAACAGCTCGGGTGAGTCTGCGGTTCATGCTGCTGCCCGAATGCGAGGTGAATCCGGAGAGGCCACCGCTGGGCTGGGCGTGGCTGCCGGCAAAAGGCGTGATGCCGTTGTCGGCGGCGCCGGTTGAACTGGCAACGCTGGAAGCGGCAGCGGCGGAAGTGAGAGAGGCAAGAGCACTCTGATAGCTGGGATTGTTGGGATCGAGGGCGGCGGCCCTGGCCATGGCAGTGCGGGCCCGACCCATATCGCCTTTGGCCTTGTAAGCCTGGCCCAGGGCAAATTGCACATCGGCGTCTCCGGGGGCCTCATTGGCTACCTGACCGAGAAGTGAGACGGCACCGTCATAATCGCCCTTCTTGTACTTGGTCGAGGCGTCATTGACCATGGCCTTAAGACGGTTGCGATCGGCAGCGGAAGGAGCCGAGCCGTAGTTGCTGGAATTAGCGAAGGCATTGGGGGCAGAAGTCGTCGCCGAGCCGCTGCTATAAGACGAGGAGGACGAGCCGCGCGAGGGCGCCCGGCCCGGGGCGGAGGCCACTGATTTCTGGGCATTGAGCTTGTTGGCCACAGTGGTGACGGTATCGCGCAGGTCCTGGTCCTGGGGATTGATGCGCTGGGCCTGGCGATAGTCGTTGAGCGCCGACTTGAGGTCGCCTCTACCCTCGGCAATTACACCCAGGTTGTAATAAGCGTCAGCATTATTGGGATCATTGCTGATGATTTTGCGGAAAGCCTGCTCGGCCTGGTCGACTTTGCCGTCGGTATAGAGTTGCATGGCGTCGGCCACGGCCTGGGTGCTGTCCGGCAAACCCGAATCGGAGCCATCCGAGTTCGCGGCAAAACTCTCATTCCTGTCGCCGTAGGTCGGCGCTTTGGCCGTCTTGCCCGAATTGGAGGAAGTATCGAGGGTGGGAGCCAGGGGCGGCAGGAAGTCAGGGGACGCGGCACCGCCTCGACCATAGGCAAGGGCCTTCTGAATGGCCGCTATGCGAGATTCGCTGGAGCCGCTCTTGGCCTCGCCAAAAAGTTTGATTTCCAGGGCCTTGAGGCGGGCGTCTTCGGAGAGATTCTTACGCGGGGCGCCGTATATGACCTGCTCAAAGTTATCAAGCTTGTTATTGCTGAAAGCGGTGGGCGGCGTTTCGTCAGCGAAGCTGGCAAGAGGTATAAGGAAGGCCAGCGCCAGCGCCTGCGAGGCTGCGGTCACTATTTGTATGTTCTTTTTGATGCGCATGACGACAACCTGTATGCTCTTATACGACTACTTAAATTGGGCTAACTTGTCTAGCACTATTTCCGCTTCCGCGTCTACTTCTATTCATTCCCCGATCCATGGACTTCCGCTCGGGGTCAGCGATTTTAAATTGTCCGATTGAACCATAGCCCTATGTGACGTATTTCCCCCGCCCCAGTTCCGAATGGATTGTATCAATATTTTGAGCGCAAATAAGCGCGAGTGTGTTAGGGTAGTGCATACTGAGATCAGCTTACGCAGCCGATTTCAAACGGTTATCTTACGATCTTGATTTGGCCTCTGTGGAGATTGTGTGAAGAAAGAGATTAATTCCAATGTCGGTCCAATAGTCAACGCCGGCGGCCTCTTGGCGTTTTTTCTGACCATATCTTTTTCCCTGGTACTGAGCGGCTGTGAACATCAATCGGCCGCCGATAACGCTCCGGAAGTAGGCAAAACCAAAGTCGAATCGGACGAAACCAAAATTGACAAGGTGAACGGTCAGAGCATAATCATCGTCGCTCCCGAAACGGAAAAGGCGCTCAACTTAAAAGTAGCAAAAGTACAGATGCGCACCGTGGATTTTGCCGTCAAAACAACCGGTGAAGTGCAGGCCAATGCCAACCTCACAACTCATGTCAACACGCCGGTCTCAGGTCGCGTCACTGAAATATTTGTGCGCGTGGGCGACGTGGTCAAACAGGGCCAGCATTTGATGCAGATGCACAGTCAGGACATCGAGCAAGCGGAAGCGGATCTCTTGCAGAATGCGTCACAGGTGCGCGCTGATCTCAAACGAGACCTATTGCAAATCGACGGCGATATTACGCAGGGGCAAGCACAGTTGGGACTTTCACAGAGCACCTACATGCGAGTCAAGGGTCTTCTGGATGAAAAAATCGCTTCCCGTGCCGATTACGAAGCAGCCAAAACCCAATACGACAAAGACAAAATCAGTCTGGACGCACTACACACAAAACGGCAGGCGACGGTCGCCCTCTCCAACGAACGCATGACCATGCTGACCGAGCCGGTCAAGCAAAAGCTGCGGCTCCTGGGTACTTCGGATAAACAAATTGAAGAAGTGATTCGCACCGGTGAAATCAATCCGGTTGTACCGATTGTCTCGCCCGAGACCGGCATTGTCACCGAGCGATTCGTTAACGTGGGAGAGCTGGCCGATCCCACCAAGCCGATGTTTACCATCGCCGACTTCACCTCGGTCTGGCTCAAGGCCGACGTCTACGAAAAAGACATTTCCAAGGTCAAATGCGGCCAGCCGATCGAGCTGGACGTAGACAGTTTCCCGGGAGAAAAATTTTCCGGTCGACTCAACTATGTCGCAGATTCGGTCAATCAGGACACTCGCACCCTGATGGTCCGCGCCGAAGTGCCCAATCCCGGCAACAAGCTCAAACCCAAGATGTTTGCGCGTATGCGCATTTTTGTAGGCAACACCCATGTCCTGACCATCGATAAGAACGCGGTCCAGGATGCCGATGATGACAAAGTTGTCTATGTGCCCATGGGCGGGGGTCGCTACCGCGAACAGAAGGTCAAACTGGGCGGCGAATCGGGCAATCTGGACGAGGTCCTGAGCGGAGTGAAAAACGGCGAGCCCGTGGTCGTAAACGGCAGCTTCGAACTGCGCTCTGAATCGCTCAAACAGTCCAACTAGTCAGGGTTGGCGGTTGACAGCAGCGAGCAGATCTTAAGCATTTTCACCGCTTTCTCTTAACCAATCCTTAGGCCTGAATATATCAGACTGGGGGTATGAAAACGAGACGAACAATATCAGCAAGATACAGCGTCGGATGGGAACTCCCAACTGAGGCTGCGGTCGTTAGCTCTGGATATCCGGAGGGAGAGTTATGGAGTACGCACTAGGATTCGCTGTGACGGCCAGTCTGACATTCTTCGCCATCTGGGTGAATGACAGATTCAACGTCGGCGGCGAACTCTCTGATGAAGAGCTGGGCGTTAAGGAATTGACTCCGGTGACCGTTGGTCACCGTGAACCGCTCCATTAGCCTTAACGGCTTTGTCGAAGCGCACCTGCACAATGGTGCCGCTCTGACCGCGCGCACTGATGATTTTAACGTCGGCACCATGAGCATTGGCAATCTCTCGCACAATTGCCAGCCCCAGACCGCTGCCTGAATTTTTAGCCAAAGAGCCTTCATCCGGCACACGGTAGAAGCGCTCGAAGACCCGGGAGCGTTCCAGTTCGGGAATGCCCGGGCCATTGTCCTCAACTTCGAAAATGTGCTCCTTTTCCTTCTCTTTTTCCACCACCGTATAGACGCGGACAGTCACCTGCCCCCCATCCTGGGTATAGCGAATGGCATTTTCCACAAGGTTGGAACAGAGTTCGTGCAAGGCCCAGCGGTCACCAAATATGGTGCAGGCCTCGGCGCTGCCCTCAAAGCCGATATCAATATTGCGCTCCACCGCCTGCGGCACCAGCTCTCCCATCACCGCTTTAGCCACCTCATTGAGATCCAGGGGCAGGCGGGTGCGGGGATCCTGCACATCCGGCTCGGTACGAGCCAGCGTCAGGAGCTGATTTGTCAGCCTGGCGGCCCGGTCGGCCGAGGTACGTATTTGTTTGAGCGCATGCTTGATGTCGGCCGGATCAGTCTGACGCAGAGCCAGCTCGGTCTGAGTCTTGAGACCGGCCACAGGAGTGCGCAACTGATGCGCGGCATTGGCGACAAAACGTCTCTGGGCCTCAATATCCAGGTGCAGTCGGTGCAAGAGTCCATTAATAGCGCTGACCAGGGTGCGCACCTCGCGCGGAACATCCTCCTCGGGAATCGGCCCCAGATCGTGGGGAGTACGCATGGCCAACTCATCGCGCAGGATATTGAGGGGCGTCAGACCGCGGCGGATGCCCAGGAATATGGCCAGTCCAATGCCCATCACTATAAGCAGTTGCGGACCGACTACGCCGATCAAAATCTTGTCGGCAAACTCTTCCCTGGCTCGCAAAGTCTCGGCTACTTGAATCACGACCCTGGCGCCGGATCGCGGTTCACGGAAGAGCAAGGAGGCGATGCGCACTTCTTCTCCGCGAATGCGACCATAAGAATATTCCGGTTCCTTTTCGCTTAAATCCTCAACGACACCAAATTCACTCTCCGGTATTCTGGTATCACTGGCAATGACCTTACCGTGCTCGTCCTTGACCTGGTAATAGAGCTTGTCCTTTACATTGTCTTTTAGAATTTCCAGGGCGATAGGCGGCAGATCAACGACCACCTTGCCGTCGCTGGCTACGATATGACTGGCTATTGAATGCACGTTGTCGACCAGAGCCTGGTCATAGCCCTCGGTGGCAAAGGCAATGGCCAGTGCGTAAGTGACCAGGGCGCCGACGAGCCACAGCACCAGAATCGGTATCATCAACCATTGCATCAGCTGCCGGCGCAAAGACAGGGTCTTTGGTCTGGTACGCACCCTCTCGCGCCCGGAGGCAGAGGACTTGTCGGAGCTATCCTCGACTACTGCTGACATAGTCCTAAGTATCCGAAAGTAAGTAACCAAGGCCGCGAATGGCCTTGATGGAAACATTGTAAGGTTCGATTTTTTTACGCAAACGATGAATATTGACTTCGATGGCATTATGCGAAACTTCTTCCTCGAAGCCGTACATATGCTCAATCAATTGTTCTTTAGAGACAACATTGTTGGCGCGCAGCATAAAGACCTCAAGCAAGGCCAGCTCCCTGGCTGAAAGTTCAATCACCTCATCTCGCCCGGTCACCCGCCGCGCGACTGTATCTAATTTGAGAGCGCCGTAAGAGACCTCTACTTCTCCGGCCGCCATCTGGCGACGGATCATGGCACGGATGCGGGCTTCCAGCTCAGGCAGGTCAAAAGGCTTGGTCAAATAATCATCGGCCCCAAAATCCAGGCCCATAACCCGATCCTCAAGCCTGTCCCGAGCCGTCAATATCAAAACCGGCAAAGTTTGCTTGCGGGCGCGCAACCGCCGCAGAACCTCCAGGCCGTCCAGCTTGGGCAGACCAAGATCAAGTATCAGTAAATCAAATATATTGGACGACAGAGCCGTATCGGCATCCTGACCGCCGGCAATCTGATCGACTGTATATCCGGCCTGCCTCAAGGCTTTGGATATACCATCGGACAAAATTTCATCGTCTTCAACGAGCAAAAGTCGCATAATTATCAAGTATAGCCGATACATTTAAATGCTTTTGCCCGGGTGCCGGTAAGCTTACTGTAAGGTGACGGCGCTAACATATACATCTGTAGCCACTCTGGAAAAATCCATGGACACACCTATATTTAAGAGAACCGGCTTAAATCCTGATAGTCGAGTCGGGGCCTTGCTCCTTCACGGTCTGACAGGCATTCCCAAGGAAATGCGTCCCATTGCCAAACGGCTGGAGGCGGCTGGAGTAGTGGTGAGGACCCCGCTTCTGCCCGGGCACGGCGACAGTTACAAACAAATGCTGGGCACAACCTGGCAGGACTGGGTGGAAGGCGCCCAGAAAGAATTCGATGAGCTGGCGAAAGAATGCGATCGCATAGTCGTTGCCGGGCTCTCCATGGGGGCCATACTCAGCATTATTATTGCCAGTCGCAATAAAAAGGCCGCCGGAATTGGCCTGCTATCGGCCACTATGAAATACGACGGCAACGGCGCCAGCAAATACGCCCCGCTTCTACCCCTGGTGGATATCTTCCCTTTCCTGGGCAGCTGGTGCTACTGGACCGAACAGCCGCCCTACGGTCTCAAGGACGAGCGGCTGCAAAAAATGATCACCCGCCAGCTGGAAAAAGCGAGCAAGGGTGAAAGCAGTGATTACGGGCTTTTCCGCACCTATGCCTACTCTCTGCGGCAGCTTGATCGCATGGTCAAATACTGCCGCACAGCCGCGCCCCATGTGAAGTGCCCGGCTCTGGTACTGCACAGCCTGGAGGACAGTCTCACCTCCGAGGCAAACGCCATCGAGGTTTATCGCATGCTGGGTTCACGCGATAAGCGCATGGTTTTGCTCAGCGGCTGCGATCATGTACTGACTCTGGATTTGCGCAAAGAAGATGTGGCCAACCACATCCTGCAATTAACTATCGATGCCAGCTATTACGACACCACCGGCCGTGCACAGGTGGAAAATTACCCCAGTCCGGTGGCAGTCTAAAAACCGCTTAATCACCTGATTTTGCGTTGTTTTTCAATGCGGCGTAGTGCTCGACCAGATCTTCGTCCAGAGTTTCGGGGGTAATATCCGCCGATACTTTTGCGTAGATGATATTGAACAAATCATTAGTATGGCGACAGTAATTATCCAGATCGACCAGTTTATGACCCAGGTCAAGCTTGGCCCGGTAGCCGGTTTGGCCGCTCTGCAATTGCTTTACTTTTTGCTGATAGGCAAAATTTAGAAGTGCTTCAAACTGACGAAAATAGAGATAGGTGTTGGCACCCTTGCTGTAATCCAGGCCTATGAATTTATTGATGAGCCTGTCGCCAATCTTGAAAGCAAGCATGAATGTCACCATTTTGCCGCTCTCTTTTTCACGCTGGAGAATAAACCAGGCGCAGGGAAAGTCTTTAATGCGGCGAAAAAATTCCAGTGAGAGACGTTCAAACTTTGTTTTACCTTTTTCGTAGGTATTCATAAAAAGGCCAAACAATTCCGCCAGCTCCTGCTCCGAAGGGTTCTGCCGGTAGGTCGTCTCCAGGGCAATCACCTCGGCCGACTGGCGCAGTTTTCGCTTGAATTTTTGCCGCTTGGCCCGGGGCAGCGCGGCAAAATAACCATCGATGTTTTCGCCGGCCAGATCTATAACTGCACCCGGATAGCTGGGAATGCGGAAATATTGAGCGCTGCGGCATAGACTGTCCATTGCCTTGCGCAACTCGCAGGGGAAGTCTTTGAAAACCACCATGGCCGCACCCATTTGCCTGCCTTTCTGGCGCACAGCCCGGGAGAGGGGCAAAATAATATCCTCTAGATTTACCCCCGGCACAAGCCCGATCGTGCCCTCATCGGCGCAGGGTGAACCAACAAAGAAAGTACGCTGATAATTAGCCCGGGGCCACACTTTTGAGGCAATGTCCAGCACTTTGACCAGCACCGGCGGCGCCACCAGAGACATAGGCACATCATGAAGGAAACAGGGCGCGATGCCAACCGGCTGCGGCGTGCCACCTTTCTTATCGACAATGAGGGCGTAGAAAAACTTAAATTGATCCTCCAGGCCGCAGCTCTCCAGAGTTTGATACCAGAAAAGTCCCTCGAAAGGTGCCGGGAAACAGCGCTCCCAGAGGCCGGGATCGATGTCCTGAAAGCTTTCGACAAATTGTATCTCTACACTCATGATACCTGGATCAACCTGCAAATAAATCCGACAAGAAACATTCTACATAGTCATAAGGACGGTACCGCCGATGATGCAAACCACCCCACAGGCTCGCACCATACCGACCGCCTCCCCGAGAAAAATTCTGGATAAGAGTGCCACACCGACAAAACAGAGGCTGCCCATAGGAAAGGCCACACTGACGTCAAGCAGGTGCAGCACCGAGGTCCAGAGAAAAATTTCCAGACCATAAAAAACGACGCCTAAAATCTTCCAGGTGCTGTCGGCGCGCAAAAAAGAGATTTTCTCCGCCCAGCCGCTGTAGGGCTCGAGCAAAATCTGCGGACCACCGCTGGCACCGATCTTCAGACAAATCTGGGCCAGACTCTCAACCAGCATGGCGACTACAAGAATAGTGACACCAAATACTTTCACACTATCCATTATTGGGAGCACTCGAATGAGCCGTGCGACTGATCAAAAACACTCCCAGTAAAATCAAAAAGACCCCACCCAGTCGCTCCGGACTGATTTGCTCGTGCAGGTAATAGCAGGAAATGGAGAGCACGGTGACGTAGCTGAGTGCCGTGAAAGGCTGGGCAAAGCTCAGGTCAGCCTGCGCCAGGACACGCAACCAGTTGACCAGCTGCGCGCCGAAGGCCAGCATTGCCAGATAAAAATAGGGGTTGGTCAAAGCGGCCAGAGCCGTGGCCAGGGGCGAAGCGGTGGAGGGAATATCTTCCACCGCCATTTTCCAGAAGACCTGAATCACGGTGTCCAGAACTATAGCCAGAACGATGCCGACAATGACGGCGCGAGGTACTTTTAATTTGGGGGTCATGCTACCTATTTGTATCTCTATTGCTGGCTTTAAATTACTGATGCACGACCGGCGAAAACAAATCGTTTCAATAGAGGGGCCGGACGGAAGCGCTCCTGCCCTGCGGCAAAGCGTGCTTCCAGGCGCTCAAGACATTCCTTCAAACCAATCTGAGCGGCAATAGCCAGCGGTCCCTGTCTCATGCCCAGACCGGCCATCAAAGCAGGATCCAGATCTTCGGGCTGACAGATGCGCTCCTGCATCACCAGAAAAGCTTCGTTGATCATGGGCAGAAACATGCTCTCGGCTTCAATCTTGCCGACCCCTGATCCGGCGGCGCCACCAGAGTCGGGTAACTGCGCAAGAATGCCCTCCAGAGCGGGATTAACCCCTTGCTTTTTGCGACTGTCGTCATAACTGTAAAAGCCTGCCTGGGTCTTCACACCGAGCATATTATTTGCCACCATAGCCGGTAGCACCTGCGGCACGGCGAAGCGTTCGCCGTATTCAAGGTAGTTGAAGTTTGCCACAGCCAGACCAATATCGGCCCCATTCATGTCCCGCAGGGCCAGCGGACCGATAGGCATAACATAATCCTGCACGACCTTATCGATGGCCTCGACGGCGCCGGCTCCGTGGTCCTGCAGCGCAAAAAGCGATTCATTCATATAGCGGCCGAGCAGTCTGTTAACGAGAAAAGAAGCACACTCTTCCACGCGCACTCCCAGCTTGCCCAGATGCTCCGCCAGCTCGAGAGCCGTTTTGACCGTATCGTGAGAAGTCTCAAGCCCCGGTATAACTTCCACCAGCTTCATGATATGGGCGGGATTGAAAAAATGCATACCCACGACTTTGTCGGCGCGTCTGGTGAAATTGGCTATTTGCGAAATTGAAAGACTGGAAGTATTGGTTGCCAGAATGGCCTCGACATGACACCACTGATCGAGATCTTCGAAGATTTTTTGCTTGATGGCCAGAGACTCGGGGGCGGCCTCCACCACAAAATCAACTTCGGAGAAGCGCTCATAATCAAGCACAGGGGTAATTAGTGCTCTCTGCTCGGCGGCCTCGGCCTCGGTCAAAATGCCCTTTTTCACCTTACCGGCCAGGAAGCGATCGACATTGGCCAGACCTTTGTCTAAAAAAGCCTGTTCGGTTTCTTTGAGCAGGACTTTCAGACCACCGCCCACCATCGCCACTGCGATAGAGGAACCCATGGTGCCTGCACCGACTACTGCCACCTGGCCAATTTGCATGATCAACTCCATCCCGATAGTTTTACATATAAAGATAGCCCCTTGAATACAAAAGAGTAAGGGCGGGCAATTCCCTCTATGCGTTATGAACCGGGGGATAGCGCCAATTTCAGAATTAATCGCTTGACAACCAAACCTAATGTTAAAAGGCTATAGCTTTATCTGAAACATTCGTTAGAATATTTCCACAATAAAGCTTCTTAATTGGAATCCACGCTCATGGCTTAATCAAGCCGGGAGGCGATCTTGCTCGCTTATGTAATCATCGCAATTGAACTCGCCATTCTTTATACGGTGTTCTGGTATGTCTTCCTGCGCGAGCCCAAGCCTTATCGGCTGCGGGGCAATGCCTGGGGAGCCTATGATGGTGCAGAGCAAGAGAGTCAGGGATTTTCACTCTTCAATAAAGGTCGTTTGTCCGAGCACGGCGACGACTGCGGCTGCCAGGCCGAAAAAGATGCCAAGATCCGCACAGCCAGCGCAATTTACGAAGAATGGAATGCTGCTCCCAACGGTTCGGGCAAGGTGCCTCTTACCGCCGGCGAGCTCATTCGCAGTCAGGCCCGAGGAGTGGAGCGGGTTACAAGAGAAATACCTTTCGAAAAAGCGAGCGCTCCTCAGTACGCTCCTTTCAATCCCGCCGAACAATGCCGCAGCGGAAGTACGATTGATTCCAAAAATGTCTCGGCTTTTCTGGCAAAATTAGGGGACAAATTAAACCGCATCAATGTCAAGCTCCCCTAAATGACTGCAAGCACAACCAATCTGGTCGAAATCCGCGGCCTGGCGAAGCACTTCCCGATCCGCAAGGGCTTCTTCAATAAGCAAGTCGGCGCCGTGCGCGCCCTTGACGGTATCAACCTGGACATAGTCGAAGGTGAGACCCTGGGCCTGGTCGGAGAATCCGGCTGCGGTAAATCAACCCTGGGTCGGGTCATGCTGCGCTTGATGAGCGCCAGCGGCGGTCAGGTCAAGTTTAAGGGCCAGGAAATCATGCAGCTCGACGCCGGGGCGATGAAACCCCTGCGCAAGCAAATGCAAATAGTCTTCCAGAACCCATACGCCTCCCTTGATCCGCGCATGTCCATTGCTCAGATCCTGGCCGAGCCACTGGAGGTCCACAACACTTTTGCCGGCGACAGTAAAGCCCTCAAAGCCGAGGTCGCAAGACTGATAGAGCTGGTCGGCCTTTCCAGAGAAATGCTCGACCGCTATCCCCATGAATTTTCCGGCGGCCAGAGACAGCGCATCGGCATAGCCCGAGCCCTGGCCCTGAAGCCCAGCTTGATTGTGGCCGACGAGCCGGTGTCCGCCCTGGACGTCAGCGTTCAGGCACAGATTCTCAATCTATTGATGGATCTGAAAAAAGAATTCAGTCTCACCTATCTATTTATCGCCCACAACCTCGATGTCGTTCGCTACATCTCGGATCGCATCGCCGTCATGTACCTGGGTCGCATCGTTGAAATCGGCCCCTGCCACGAAGTCTACCGCATGCCTCTGCATCCTTATGCCAGGGCGCTGATCTCGGCCGCCCCCGTGCCTGACCCCGATTATGACCGCAGCAGCCGTGTAATTTTGCAGGGAGATCTTCCCAGTCCGGCCAATCCGCCGCCCGGATGCCCTTTCCATACACGCTGTCCGATTGCGCGCGATAAATGCAAACAGGACGTGCCGGCACTGCGCGAAATTACTCCGGGCCACAGCGCAGCCTGTCATTTCGCCGAAGAACTGATGGCGGCACCGCCGCCCACCGAAATTTAGCGCGGCTTAAGGTCGCTCATGGTGCCATCGGTACGCTGCCAGCCGGCGGCGAAGATGCCCTTTTCGACGATATCTCCGTAGACGGCAAAAACACACTTACCGGCTCCGTACTGAGCTTCTTCGAGCAAGGGCTGGGTCCATTTTCGCAGGGTAAGGATGCGCGGCTCCGAACCCGTAACCACCCAGATCGGATAACCGGTTTTGAGGAAGGCTCTGATTTTTGGCTCCCAGTGCCGGGTCTGGCGAAAGTTACCGGTGTCGATTTCGAGAAGCACGCGCACCGGAGCGGGATCGATATTGCTATAGCTGAAAGAAATCGTGGCGTCGGCCTGCTCTTCGGCACCGGTTACATCGGAGGCCAACTCCTTCCAGAACTCCCTGCCGGTGGTGAATTCAAGATTGAAAATTTCACCGCGTTGCTCGGCGTCCTTGAGCGAAAGCCGCACATCGACAAGGCGCAGGAAGTGCTCTTTGTGATAAGTGTGGGGCGGGCCGGTGGGAATGGTTTCCCAGGAAATGCCCCGATGCTGCTCAAGCGAACGGGCACCGGCGGCGGTCAAAAAATAGATCAACTCAGGTCGGCCGCGGCCTTCCATGCGCCCGGAGGAGGCAGCTCCCATAAAACCAGACTGCTGCAGGCGACGCATGCGCTTGCGCGCGGTCTCATAGCTGATATCGGCAAAGCAAAGACGGGCCAGCTGACTGGATGACACTGTGCGATGGAGATAGAGCTCAAGCAGGGCTTCCACATCGCGGGACATGAGAACGACGCTCTTCTTCTTGCCCTTGCCCTTGGCACCGAGCCCGCCAAGCTTGTTCAAAGCCTGATTGCTCAGCTGCGATTGAGAAGTCACTCCGTCCACAAAATACTCCGCGCCAGGCTTGCAAAGCGACGGCAGGGGGACGTCGCTCAGTACCCTCAATTAGTACCCCTTAAATAGATTCTAGAGCACTTGCTCTCGATAGTCACCTTGCTTACAACCGCTTCTGCCCAAATATGGGACCAAAATCGCAGTTAAAAGAGTAGTAAGGCTAGACACCACAATCAGTGGCAAGAGCTCCTTGTGAAATACACGGGCATAGAGAAATCCGCCCAGGGCAAAAGAGCCCTCCTGGGCCAGATTGAAAACTGCAATCTGCACGGCCATGGCAGTAGCACTCACTTCCCGAGGGCTGACATCGGCGGCCAGACCGTAGATGGCCAGGGTTGCCACCATCGTAATCAGGCCCCGACAAAATTCTATAACCGCCCCCGAAAGAGGCGTGCTCAGGGCCGTGTAAGAAAGTGTGGTGGCGACACTGAGTGCAATCAGCAAATAAGTTGATCGGCGCTTTTGAAAGAAGCCGGAGGTGATGCGAAAAACAAGCGAGCCCAGAAGCGTGCCGGCGGAAGTGCAGGCGGCAAGCTGGCCGATGGTACCCTGAGAAAAATGCAATTTATCACATTCAAAATAGTAAAGGCTCACCCCCAGACTGGGGCTGAGATTCCATAAAGTCAAAAAGAGCAGTGTGAGCACATAAGCACGGCTCGACGCCAGGCGTTTCAATTTTGCCAGGAGAGTCTCAGAGTCGGTCGCGGCAAGCGGCTCCAGCGGCGGCTGAGTGGCTGAGCTTGCGGGCAGCAAACGAGCATAGAAGAGAGAGGCGACAAGCAGCACGCAAGCGGCGCTGACAAGCCCCATCGCCAGAGCGCGTGCGGGCGGCAGCGCCGCACACAAAAGACCGCCGCAATAGACCGCGGCCATGTTGGCCAGACTGTAGGCCAGGGCCTGTTCGCCGAAAAAGGATCGGGTGCTCCCGCCGGGATCAAGATGGGATTGCTCGACGGTCATTGCCACAAAGATCACCGTCACAAATGCGATACACACTCCGGCAAGGGCAATCAAAATCAAAACAGGCCACAGCGACCCCGGGGGGAGGATAGCGGGGAGAAGAAACAAGAATAGTGCGAGGGCCGCATAGAATGCGGCGGCGGCAAGATGTATACCGATGAGAAAACGCTTACGTTTAGATCCGGCCCGGGTAAATCGCCGCTGGTCGCTGACGATTCCATATATAGGTTTAATTACCCAGGGCAGCATCAACAATGAAACGCAAAAGGCAACTTGAGCTGCATCCAGATGCAGACCGGCTTTCAGATAGTTATTGAGCGGCTGGGCAATGAGGCAGAAATGCTGCACCACACCCTGGCACAAATAACCGCAGGCAAAGATCAGGCTCACTGCCCTGGCAGAAAGCTCAGGGGCAGTTTTTGCACTATCTGTCGTCTGCGATGAAAAGCTACTCATAGCCCTTAACTTTTGGCCAATCTTGGAAAAGAATGGCCAACTTGGATCTAAACTACTCTTCCAATCGATTGCGAATCGTTCTCAATAAATTTTGCGATTTGCAAGAAGATTACTCCGGCGGCCTTCCTGACATTATCCCTAAAGGTCCACTCCGAGAAGACGTAAAGAGATAAAGAGGAATTTCAGCAATTGCAACGGTTCGCATTAGGACCGTCTCATCCAGAGAAAATGGAAACCATTTTCAGATAGTATATAGGACAGAAACGGTAAGAACGATGCTCGAAAATATCTCACAACTTAAAGCGGTCGATAAGCAATGGCTGGATCAAATCGTGCAGGAAATCACTGCCCCGGCCGTGCAACTGGAATCACTCTGGCGTGAGCCCTATCCCGAATACGGATCGGCCGGCCTGAAAGTGGCTACTCTACTCAATCCTACCGGTGAGCAGGAAAATTTCGACTACCGCGATTGCAGAAATCCGCAAGTGACACCACTGCTGCAGAAATTGCCGGCACTGCAAAAATTTCTCCTGGAAGGCAAACTGGATGTTATGGGTTCGCGCCTGCTGCGCCTTGATCCCGGCACTTTTTTACACGAACACCGCGACTTTGTTTATCTGGAACCGGTCCCTCGCTACCGCCTGCATCTGCCCCTGATCACCAACGATCAAGCCTTCATCACCAGCCCCGGTTTGAACGTGCATTTCGAACGCGGTTATTTGTGGAAACTCAATCCCAAGCAAACCGTGCACAGCGCCTGCAATTTCGGCAGCGCGCCGCGCATTCACCTGATGCTTGACTGCTATGTCAATGACACGCTGGCGGCGATGCTCAAGGAGCAATTTCTCGATGAACGCAACAAGCACATTCTGCCGCCTTTCACCGCTGCCATCAAAGCCCAGTTGATGCAGGAAGCAAAAAATCTGCTGGCCGAAAGCACCAGGGGTAATGCCAGCCTTGTCACCGCCGCCGAAGAACTTTTATTGAAAACTTTTTGCCTCTATGACTTGAGAGCGGCAGGCCCAGGTCTGACCACCTACGATTTGCTCTTTGAACTCTTTGACAGTCCCGTTTTTGCCGAACGCACAAGCTACTGGAAAGAACGACTGCTTGAAGTCTATCCGCCGCTCGACCCCGTTAAAAAAGAGGAAGGCGAATTAGCGCTGCAACGATGACAAGCCACCATCTGCCATTTCTAGTGCACAACCAAAGCCTGGCGCCATCATATTCGGTGCCGGCTCTGGACGTTTACCAGAGTCAAAAAAACATCCATGTCGTCTCCAACGGCGATGCACTTTGTTTCGGCAAGGAGAATCCACAGCCGGCCTGCCGCACCTCAATGAGCACCAGCCAGGCCACATTCTTTGCCATGCGTCTGGAAATGGCCCTGGGTCTGCCTACCCATTCCAGCCCCAGCTATTTCCCCGGAGCCGTCATTCCCGGTCCCGGCGGCGCCGGCTGCACCGAAGTCGAACGCGGTAATCTACTTTTTGACCAGTTCAAATTTGTCCTGGACTTCGACCCCGATATGCTCGACCGCATCGCCGGCGGTGCCGACCAGGACAAGCAGACCGCACCTTCCAAACTTTTCTGCCGGGAAGAATCAAGTGCCGAGCCCTGGCTCTGGCAACATATAGAAGCACCCAGACTGTACTTCCTGCACCAGGCAGGCGAGGACACCGGAGCCGAAGCCCCTGTGGCAGCAGAGCGAAAAGAAGCTGCTCTGGCAGCCTTTAACCTGAATGCGCAGGTACGCATGGCCCGGGCAAAAGCAGCGGACTTCTCCCCCGCCGCCACCGCCACATTACTTTCATTCATCGCCGATGCCTGGTTCCGCCCGGCATCGGGCATCGCGCCCATCAGCTGGGGGCCGCGTTCCATTGAGCGGACGGCCGGGGCGCTGCGCCGCTACGAGAGCCGTATCACAGAGTTTAATCTCCTGCCCTTCCTCTTTGAGCTGGAAGCCATGACCAGCCATATCAGCCTGGCCGAGGAGAGTGGAGAAAGAGAAAGTTTTGCCCGCGGAGTTTTCGCCGGCAACTTTATCGATGTCTCGATGGCACCGCTGGTGACCATCAAAGCGACCGAATTTTGCGTGCGCGAAAGGCTCTTCGATGAAGTGATAAATCTGTCCAGTCGCGGCTTTGCACCGGTCATCATCAATGAATACGGTCTGGTCGCCGACGGCAATCACCGCCTGACTGCAAGCTATGTCTGGAATATTTTGAAATACGCCCAGGACCTGGAATGGTCTCTGGAAAACAGCGAATTTCAAAGACGCGTGGCAAAATTCAGCGAGGCGGTCAAAGGCGGTCTGCTCAAACACCGTGAGACTCCCAGTCCGGTATCGATGCATCAGGCCCTGAGTCATCTGGCCCACTTCCTCTGCCGCCCCGACTGGCGCGCCCGGCTCAACTCCTACACCAAGCCGCTGCTCAAACGGCATGATTTCATTCATGAGCTGCCGGTAGTGATACTGCCCGAATATCTATCGGGGGCGGTCGTCAAATCACATTACGACGAGGGCACCAGGGTGCAGCGCGCCTGCCCATCGATATATGAGGCCATGTCCCTCAACCACCATCTGGTTTTGCCCCCGCGGGCTTCCTATCATTTCACCGACGCGGCACTCTTGCCGTGGTTCACAGTTTTAAAAACCAGCTGCGGCACAAAACGCCGCACGCCCCCCTATGGCCCGCGCGCCACAGGAAGAAAGTCGTTACGTAGCAGGAGGAAACAGGTTTGAGAATTGCATTTTTAGGCAAAGGTGGGGCCGGAAAGACCACAACGGCCGCCGGATTTATCCGCTACATGAGTAAGAGGCATCCCTTTGTGCTGGCCGTCGACGCCGACGTCAACGCTCACTTGAAAGGCGCCCTGCATGCCGATGGACTGGAAGACGCAGCCTACGAGCTGGGCGAAGTACGCGGCGAAATCATCGAATATCTCAAAGGCAACCGCACCGACCTGGTAGGCAGAGACATGGTCGGCACAACACCGCCTTCACTGCAATCTAATTTCATCACAGTTTCTCCCAGCGACCCGATCATCGCCAAATACTCACGCACCAGTGGTGATGGCAAGATTTCGCTTTTGACCGTCGGTACCTACAAAGAAAGCGATGTCGGCGGTGCTTGCTACCATGTCAAACTCTCCGGTCTGCAGGCCTTCTTCCACCACCTGCTGGACGGCGAAGAGGACATTGTTATAGCCGACACCACCGCCGGCACCGACAATGTGGCGACATCACTTTCCATCGCCTACGACATAAACGTATTTGTCGTCGAGCCGACAAGAAAATCTCTCCAGGTCTACCTGGATTTTCTCACGGTAGCCCCGCATCTGGCGGACAAGACCTATGTCATCGCCAATAAAGTGGACAGCCCCGAAGATGAGCTCTTCATCCTCAAGCATGTAGCCCGCGAAAAGCTCCTCGGTCTGGTGCCGCAATCGCGTCATCTGAAGCGCTTCGAACAGGGCAAAAAAGAAGCCCTTGAAGATTTTATGCACGAGCAGGAACCGGTCTTCGCCCGTGTGCTTGAGACCCTGCAGAGCAAGCCTCGCAACTGGGACCACTATCTGGCCAGCCTGCGCAGCACCCACACCAAAGTCTGCCGTGACTGGCTCGATGAATACTACGGCCTGAGACTGGACGAAAATCTGGACGAGGAATTCAGCTATCCCAAAGCCATCGCCAGAACGCAGCGGGCAAACGTCGGCGGCAAACAACTGGTGGCAGTCTGAGGCCCAGGGGCCCACGGCAACACGCTAATTGCAATCATCAATGGACGGACAAAAAATGTCTCTTACCGAAACCAAAACAATCGAAGTCGATGTAGAAGCTCTGGAGCGCGCCTCCAAAGAAGCTAAGGCCGCCGCCGCAAAAAAAGCGCGGGGCCTGCGCTTGACGCCCACGGTCAATCCTACTGTGGCGCGGTTCCTGGAGCAAAAAGAAACGCTCTTCTCTCTGGTTTCGGCTCTGGGTAGCCCTCTGAATATTCTTTTTCCTGATTTGATCGAAAAGAATGTCGAGGGCTTCACCGGGACATTTAAAAAGCTGTCACTGCTGGGCAAAGTATTTTTCGCCCATAAGTGCAATCAGTCCGATTCGCTGGTGCGCCGCCTGGCTCTGACCGATGCCAACCTCGACGTCAGCTCCGCCGGTGAATTGCGGCATGCCCTGGGCTCCGGATTTGACAGCAGTCGCATCGAAGCCACCGGACCCAAGAACACCGAGTTTATCGGCCTGGCGGTGCAGCAAGGCGTGACAATCGCAGTCGACTCCATCAGCGAATTGAAAAAAATTGTCGCACTGAGACCAAAGCTGAAGCTGAAAAAACCGACGAAAGTACTTTTGCGCCTTTCCGGATTCGAGGCCAGCCACAGCAAATTTCTCAATAAGGGCAGCCGCTTCGGTATCCCTATAAAGGAAGCGGGCGAAGCCTTCGACATCCTGGAGGCTAATCGCAAAGAGATAAATCTGCTGGGCTTTTCCTTCCATCTGGATACGGTCAGCGTGCTGGAGCGAGCGATCGCCATCGAAAATTGCCTTGAGCTCTTTGAAGAAGCGCTCAGCCGTGACTTCGAGCCCAGGGTGCTGGATATCGGCGGCGGCTACAAAGTCAATTATTTGCAAAACGAAGACGAATGGAACGCCTATGTCAGCGCCCTGAAAGAAGCCGTACTTGGTACCAGACCGCCCATGACCTGGCACGGCAACGCCTTCGGCATGTCCTCAGACAAGGGCAAGCTCAAGGGCAACTTCAACAGCTACAGCTATTTCGATACACAGACCGGGGGCGACTTCCTCGATGAATTGCTCAGTCAGAAATTTGCCAATCTGGGTGACGCCACCGCCGCTTCCATACTGCGCGACAATATGATCGAGCTCTGGATCGAACCGGGTCGCTCCCTGGTCGAGCAATGCGGCATCACTGTGGGCCGGGTCAACAGCGTGCGCACATCCAGTCGCGGCGAGCCTATCGTTTGCCTGAACATGAAGCGCCAGGACATCTCCTTCCTCGACCAGGAAGTATTCGTCGATCCCATCATCGTCAGCTGCAAAGACAGTGAGAAAGACAGCAAAGCGAAAAAACAGGCTGCCAGCGCACCTCCGGCCGAAGCCATCGGCGTATTTTTCGCCGGCAATCTCTGCCTGGAAAGCGACCTGATTTACCGCCATCTGACCTACCTCGACAAACTGCCCGAGGAAGGTGACCTGGTTGTATTTGTAAATACCGCCGGCTACTTCATGGATTTTTCCGCCACCACATCAATCATGCATCCCATCGCCCAGAAAGTCGCCGTCAGCGAAAAAGACGGCAAGTTCACCTGGACCATGGATGACCAGTACGTACCCTTCTAAGACAAAACAATAAAAGATAGAGACCATCCGGAGATAATTTAAAATGCTCGTCAAACATGTCAGCGAACTAATCGGCAATACACCGCTGTTTGAAATCCCTCAATCCGTGCACGGACTGAAAAATGTCAACCTGTTTGCCAAGCTGGAACTGCTAAATCCCTTCGGCTCGGTCAAAGACAAGAGCGCCTGGAATGTGCTCAAAGACGACATCGAGCAGATTGCCGCCGAAGGCAAAACAGTGATCGAATCGTCCTCGGGCAACATGGCCAAGGCCATGCAACTGGTCTGCTCGGTATATGGCGTGCCCTTCAAAATCGTCACCAATCGCATCAAAGTGCGTGAGGTCAAACAAGTGCTCCAGCTCCTGGGCGCCGACGTCGATGAATTACCCGGTCTGTCCGAATGCCCGGATCCAACCGATCCCAACGACCCCATCACCTTCATCGAACAGATGATGAGCGCCAACCCCGGCAAATATTTCCACACCTCACAATACACAAACGAAAAAAATATCCACGCTCACTATCATTCGACGGGCAAGGAAATCCACGATGATTTAAAAGCCGCCGACCGCGGCGAAGTAGACTTCTTCATCGGCGGTCTCGGCACCACGGGCTCCACCCGCGGCTCCGGCACCTACCTGAAAGAGCAAAACAAGGACCTGAAAAATATCGGCGTCATCGCCTCCAAAGGTCACCTCTTACCCGGTATCAGAAACGTCGATGAAATGTACGAAGTAGGGCTTTTCCGCAAAGACTTCTACGACGATATCATCGAAGTCAGCATGGATGAATCTATCGATGCCATGCTCACCATGGTCAAAAAATGCGGCATCCTGGCCGGACCGACAGGCGGCGGCTCACTGGCGGCGGCAATCAAATATCTCAAACCAATCGATGAAAAATTGACGAGAAAGCACAACGCCGTCTTCATCGTCTGCGATCGCATCGAATGGTACATATCTTACCTGCAGAAAAATCGTCCCGAACTCTTCGGTCTGGCCGTCAAAAAAGATACGGTCAAGGCAGTGAGCCAGGAAGAAATCGACAAGGCCCCCGAAGTCGATGTCGACGAGCTGGAGTCATTAATCGCAAAAGCCGACAAACCGGTAATTGTCGACATGCGCGGCACCATGGCCTTCAAAGCCTCGCGCATACCGGGCTCGATCAATATCCCGGCGGACAATCTGGAAGACATCGCCGACATGGGTACACCCTTCGGCACCAGTCAGAAAGTAATCCTCGTCTGCCCCACCGGCGAAGTCTCTAAGCGCTTTGCCGCTCACTTCAAGGCAAAAGATGTCGACTGCCACAGCCTGAGCGGTGGTTTCGTAGCCTGGAGAGACGCGGACAAGGCTACTGAAAAATCCAAGACGAGCGGCGGCCGCAGACTGCTGGTCGGCACGAAATCTTGAGCGCCTGAAGCGCAAGAAAGAAGGAAATCAAAATGCATTGCTCAACGCCGAAAACTTCAGCTTCTCTGGATCCGGCTTTGCTGCGGGCAAATTTCCCCATCTTTGGAAATCATCCGGACCTGATCTATTTCGACAATGCCTCGACCAGTCAGAAGCCCTTTGTCGTCCTCGATGAGGTCTGCCGCTACCACACCGAGCAATGCGCCAATGCCGGAAGAGCGGCCTATTCCTGGTCCACCCAGCTGGACCGGGCAATAGAAGATACGCGAGCACGGGTGGCAAAATTCATCGGCGCCAACGCCGAGGATCTGGCCTTCACCAGCGGTGCCACCGAAAGTCTCAATATGGTCGCCCTGGCCTGGGGCCTGTTAAATCTCCAGGACGGGGATGAGATCATGCTCTGCCAGCGGGATCACAAGTCGGCCGTTCTGCCCTGGTACAACCTGAAAGATATTCTGGCTACCCAGGGCAAGACGATTCATATAAAGACTTTCGCCATCCATGAAGTGGGCGACTACGACCTCAAAAGTATCAAGGACCAGGTCTCGCCCCGCACCAGGCTCCTGGCAATGACCCATATCCACCATGTTTTCGGCCTGGACATGGAAGTCGCCGAAATCCGCGAAATCGTCGGCGACCGGGTACTCATCTCCCTCGACGCCAGTCAGAGCGTCGGCCACATCAAAGTCGACGTCGCCGCACTGAATGTAGACTTCCTCTCCTTCAGCGGCCACAAAATGTTTGCCACCACCGGTACCGGCGGACTCTGGGTCAATCCCCGGGTCAAAGACAGCCTCAGGCCGATGAAACTGGGCGGCAAAAGCGAAGCCACCCCGGAGGCCGGGGGACTGAACCTCAAGCACAAGAATACGGCAGAGCTGCTGGAAGCAGGCACCCAGAATATCGCCGGCATCCTCTCGCTGGGCAAGGCCGTCGACTTGATCGACTCCATCGGCCTGGACGCCATCGAAAGTCATGTCAGCGATCTGACCGTCTATCTCTACGGCAAACTGCTCAACCTGCCCGGCATAATTTTTGCCCCTGGTATGGGCATCTGCCGCTGTGAAGCCGGTTTTGGCATCATGTCGTTTCGCTTCGAACAGATTTCCAACCTCGACTTGAGCTTCGTCCTCGATGAGGAAAATATCTTTGTCCGCTCCGGTGATCACTGCACCTATGCCAGAGATACCAGCGAAGAATACATCCGGGTGAGCATGCATCTCTACAATACAAAAGACGAAATCGATCAGCTCATTGCCGTGCTGGAAGGCGTGGTTGGCTGATGCCTGAAACAGACAATAAAGCAGAAAATAAAAAGCCGACAGTGGCCATCATCGGGGCCGGACATAACGGCCTCACCTGTGCCGCCTATTTGAGCAAGGCCGGTTTTAAGGTCAGCATCTTCGAGCGAAACAATGAAATAGGCGGCCTCTGCGTCACCGAGAGGCCCTTTAGCCAGGCAGCGGAGATCAAAGTGTCCTCCGTCGCTTCCTATTACGGCATGCTGCGCGCCGAAGTGGTGCAGGAGTTGAATCTCGAAGAGCACGGTCTCAAGCCATATTTGACCAATCCCATAGAAGTTGTCTTGATGGACGGCGGTCAGTTTGTTTTCACCCCGCGCGAAGGCGCCGAAGCACAAACCAGAGTAGATGGACTGACCGAGGAACAGAGCAAGGGCTGGCAGGATTTCTGGGCGGATATTCAAAAAGCCGCCGCCCTGGTTTATCCGCACTATCTAAAACCCGGCCTGACTCAAGGGCAGCTACTGGAAATGCTGGAGCAGGCCGGTCTCAAAGCAGTGGCCAAAAATGTATTTGACGGCTCGCTTTTTGAGCTGCTCGCACACTATGTCCAGAACGACAATTTGAAGGCCGTTGCCGCCACATGCACCCCGGGCTTTGCCTCTGATTCGGGCTCGGTTTTTGGTTGCATCCATCACGGCACAGCTTCGACCTGCGGAGAAACAGGCGCCTGGGGTCAGGTTTTTGGCGGGATGGGTGAAATCACAACCGCACTGACCGATGTCGCCCTGCAAAACGACGCCCGATTGATGCTCGAATCTCCGGTGACAAAGATTATCACCGACAAAGGCAAAGCCGAAGCAATCGAATTTGCCGACGGCAGCCGGGAAGCATTTGACCTGATTATCAGTGCTATAGACCCCTACGTATTATTTGAAAAACTACTGCCGGACGAGGCAAGCTGTGCTGCCGTAAAAAACAATCTGCTTGAAAATCGTCCGGCGGTTTCGGCAGCCAAACTGCATTTCCTCCTCAAGGATCTGCCGTCATTTACCACTCTCAAGCAAATAGGTCACAACCACAAGGGAGTGATCGTCATTGCTCCCTCAAAAGAATCGGTGGAGCGAGCTGCCCTGGCCGTGCCCCAGGGCCGGATGCCGGATCAGTTGATGCTGACTATGGCCTTTCCCACCCTGGAAGATCCCTCCATGCAAGGAGAAGATCAAAGCCGTCATGTCCTCACAGTCGATGTCCACTATCTGCCCGCCCGCATCAATGGCCGGGCCTGGACCGAAGCCGACGACAAGCTTTTGCTGGAAGAGACAATCAGAACAATCGAAAAGCAGTGTCCGGATATCAGAAACTATATCCAGGAAAGTTTCATAGTATCTCCCAGATTGCTTGCCGAGCGCTATGGCGTGGCCTCCCTCAGTTGCTGGCATCTGCCCATGACCCCGGCGCATCTGTTTGAAAAGCGCAAACTCAAGGGCTGCGACCATTACGAAACACCGCTGGCCAATTTATATGTCTGCTCCGCCGGCACCTACCCTGGTGGCAACGTCACCGCCGCTCCCGGTCACAATCTGGCCAAAAAACTGATCGAAAAATATGGCCGAACCGATGTCTCTGGTATCACTCAAGTCGAAGCCCAGACAACTCACAGGTAAAAGGTGGATAGCGTGACTACCCTCGAAAAAGACGAACCGCAGCTCCTCAGTGACTTCGAAGACACCGCCGCAGTCAAAGTTTTTGTGGTGTCAAAGGAACAGGCAAAAAGCCTGGGCGCCGAAATCGCCCATATGTATGAAGAAGCTCTGGGCAAAGACGGCGTGCAGGCAAAAGGTCACGAAGCTTATCCCGACAGCGATCTATTCAGCACTAAAGGTATGAAGGCCACTCTGGAAGCGGGCGAGCGTATGATAGCCGTGGCCCAGATCAAGGAAGAGGGCAAGGACATAATAGTTGGAGCCATGGTTGCCGACCACATGAGTCCTTATCACGTGGAATTCAACAGCATGGCCGTGCCTGTCAAAAGACGCGGGCTCAAACTGGGCACACATATTGTGCGCGGACTGGCCGAGATAATCGACAGAGATAAATTTACGGTCAACGCCACCGAGCTTGTCACCCACAGCATGGCCTCACAGGCAGCCCATTTCCACAATGGCTTTCGCGCCATTTGCGGTTTTGGTTTCTGTCATTATCCGCATGTATTTTTCAAAGACCATCCCGAATCAGTACTCTGGGTGACGCGTTTCCAGGGCGCTCTGGTGCCCAACCTGCGCAAGTTTCGCAGTGCCCTGGGTCGCTCCCTGGGCAGACATCTGGCCGATGTTAAACAAAAATTGATTGCCGGCCAGGCTTCTGGACAGGTAAATTTGCACAGTGGACGTCTGGACGACGAATCACTCAATCTGGCCGGCGAAGTGCTGAAGGAGCGGACGGTATATGTGCCGAAGCTTTACCAGAATCTGGCGCAGGCGATACTTTTCCAGTTTGAGGACGTGCTTGATGTTAAGGTCAAATCCTGGGTAAATCCGGCTGAAGTGGCCGAACACAAAGACGATGAAGAAGGCGAAAAAAAGAGCTCCGAAAATCTCAGGGCTGAACTGAAAGAAGGATTCGGACATAGCTATATCATCTTCAAAAAGGACTTTCTCTTCGACGAAAAAGAACTGGCCCGAGCCATCAAGTCGATTCACAAACACGACAAGCGCTACATCAAAGTCTGCATCCCGGCCAACACACCGGAAGCGATAAAAGCCGCCGACTATCTAATGGAACACGACTTTGTCTTCCACAGTTTGCTGCCGCTCTATGGCTTTGCACAGGGCGACACTCCGGAGTTTTACGACATACTGTCACTGCAGTGGATCAAACCTTCGGTGCTGAAGGAAAACGCACTGCCGGGCGAAACAGACTCGGTGGTCAAACTCTATGGCTATCCGGAAAATCTTTCCGGGGACATAGTAAAAATGATCGCCACCGAATTGCATTTGCACAAGCAAAAACATAAAGAGAAGGAGATACATAAGCAATGAGAATCGCATTTCTTGGCAAAGGTGGAGCCGGCAAGACCACTACCTCGGCAGGTTTTATCCAGTACCTGGCCAAGCGCAACCCTTTTGTCTTGGCCGTTGACGCCGACCTGAACGCGCACCTGAAGAGCGCCCTCAGCCTCAAGGGCGAAGTCGATCAGCTCGGCCCGCACTTCGACGAAGTTGTCTCTTTCCTGCGCGGCGATAGAACGGACCTGCAGGACCGACCGATGATAGGCACCACGCCACCGGCTAAGGGCTCCAACTTCATCACCGCGGGCAAAGACGATCCCTTTATCAAAAGATACGCTCTTTTTGAAAACAACATCGCCCTGCTCACGGTCGGCACCTATCAACAAGAAGATGTGGGCGGCTCCTGCTATCACGAGAAACTCAAAAGTCTGGCCGGGATCTTCCACCACCTGCTCGACACCGATGAAGATTTGATTGTCGCCGACACCACCGCCGGCACGGACAATGTCGCCACCTCGCTTTCCTTTGCCTACGATATGAATGTCTTCGTCCTGGAGCCGACCGAAAAGTCGACCCAGGTACTGCTGGACTTCGAACAAATCGCCGGCAATCTGGGCTCGCGCACCTATGTCGTGGGCAATAAAGTGGACGGAGAAGAAGACGCCGAGTACATCAAAGGTCGTGTAGGGGCGGAAAAGTATCTGGGTTCGATTCCTTTTTCCCGCAATCTCAAGCGCTTCGAACAGGGTGAAGAACACGCTCTGGAAGACTTCGCCGCCGAGCAGGAAGAAACGTTCGCCAATGTGCTCAAGGTCTGGAAATCGCACAAACGAGACTGGAAAGCCTACCTCGAACGTCTGCACAAAACCTACAAGTGGGACTGCGAGCGCTGGTACAACGACTACTACAAAGATGATCTGCTCAAAGGCATCGATCAGACTTTCAGCTACGAAGATGCGATCAAAGCCAATGGCAAACTCGTACAAGTATAAGTTTGTCGCAAGCGAGGCGCCAAACGATGACAAGCAACAGCGACAGCCAAGCATTTGAAAAGGCGCGCAACGAGACAATAAGCTACCACAAGCTTTATTACAGCCAGCATCAACTCTTTGAGGCCGATAGCTGGCTGGCTAAGCCCGATGCCGGGCTGATGGAGCTGGTAGAAAAGTTGATTGCCCATCCGCAATCCACCCCCCTTGAGCTTCTCGACCTGGGCTGCGGGGTGGGGCGCAACGCCGTGCCGGTAGCCATGGCTCTGGCCCAGGCCGACGTAGAGGCAAGATTGCTGGGTGTTGATGTCTTGCCCGAATCAATCGAAATCCTGTCAAAAAATTGCCGGAGCTTCTGCGTCGATCATATTGTCGAGGGTCTTGTTGCCGACAATGATCAATTTGAAATCGAGGCCAGTCATTACGACCTGATTGCGGCAATTTCGGTGGTCGAGCACTGCGCAGGCAAAGCGAGAGTACTCAAGCTCTTGAAGTCTATTGCCGCCGGTCTGAAACCAGGCGGTTTGCTGCGCATCGAAATGACAACCGATCGCAATGTCATTGACTTAGCAACTAAACAGGCTGTTCCCACCCATGTCGAAACGCCCCTCTCCGAGCGCCAGGTCAAAGAAATGTTGGCCGAAGCGTTCAGTGAGGACAAATTTGAGGTATTGTCACTGGAGGTCTTCCCCTATAAGGAAGTATTGGACAAGGACGACAAGAAGATACTCTGGCAATCCAAACAGGTGAGCTTCTCGGCCCGGAGAAACATATGAGCAAGTTTGAAGTTATCCCCGTGACATTGAGCGGCAAACGCGTGCGCCTCGAACCCCTGACCATGGATCATCTGGACGGCCTGGTAAATGCTGCCAAACTCGATCCCCAGACAGTCTTCAAATATCACATCACAAGCATTCATTCCAAAGACAGCTGCCGCCAGTGGATAGAGCAGGCCCTGGCGGAGCAGGCAAGCGGCACATCACTGCCCTTCGCCACCTTCGACACAGCCACCGGCAATATTGTCGGCGCCACAAGATTTATGGCCATCGAGCAAGAACATCTGCGCGCCGAAATCGGCTACACCTGGCTGGGCATCATCTATCAGCGCACCGGCATCAACCGCGAAGCAAAATACCTGATGCTGCAACATGCCTTCGAAACATGGAAACTGCGCCGGGTGGAGTTCAAAACCCACCACCTCAACACTCAGTCACGCACGGCTCTGCTGCGCCTGGGCGCAAAAGAAGAAGGCATACTGCGCAAACACATGGTCACTGCCGACGGTGGCGTGCGCAACAGCGTCTATTTCAGTATCATTGATGATGAGTGGCTGGAAGTGAAAAGACGCCTGGCCAAATTTATCGAACAAAACTGATGGCTAACAAGTTAAATCATGAAAGAAACCGCCGGCACCCTTCTCTACCGCTCCATCAAGGGAGACCTTCAGGTCTTACTGGTGCACGCTTCAGGCAATTACAATAAGAAAGCGAAATGGAGCATTCCCAAAGGTCTGCCTGAAATAGAAGAGAGTCTGGAAGAAGCGGCCAGGCGCGAGACCGAAGAAGAAACCGGCATCGTACCGGGAAAATTGCAGGACTTGGGCTACATAGACTACAAAAAGAGCAAAAAGCGCGTGCATTGTTTCTTCGGCAAGGCACCGGCTAAAGCCGCGCCACAATGCGCCTCCTGGGAAGTCGACCGGGCGGAGTTTGTCCCCATAGATCAGGCCAGTGAGATTATCCATCCCGACCAGGCGGAGTTGATCGAGCGCCTGCTCTCGCGCATCACGTAAATCGCAGCTCTTGCTCTCAGTGCGTCGGCAGGTGTGAATCCAGCCAGGCCAGAGTATCTTTCATGGCCGCATCGTTGACGTGCTTGCCTTCGTAAACATAATGGTCGCCATCGGCCACCATCATCAGTTTCTTATCAGCGGTAGAAAGGCTCTGGTAGACCTCTTCCGAAGACTTGGGCTTGGTCTCGCCATCAAGTTTGCCCTGCACAATCATCACCGGCATGGCCTTGATCTGATGGGCAAAATTTCTCGCCTTGTACATAAAAAACTGACAGGACATGAGCTCTTTTGGCGTGAGATTGACGCGCACTTTAGCTTCATTTTGCAGATACTGCTGCTGGTCAACATTGGGAGTGGCCGCCGCAATAAGCGACTTGCCCATAGGGAAACGCTTGGAGGGAGCGGTGATCAGATGCTTGCAGACGGTCATGTAATTGCGCCCGGTATTGAAATGCGCACCACCGGGAGTGGAAGAAATCGTCCCCTGGATCAAGTCGGGATTGCTGGCCGCGGCCTTGAGTACGAGGGTCCCACCCATGGCTTCACCCAGCAAAAATAGCGGTTTGCCTTCGTGCTTTTTATGCAGAGCCTGGGCGGCATCTTTGATATCAGCCAGAATGCGCGTAAGACTCATGCGCGCCTCAGCACCCTTAAGTTGCTCCCAGCCACCAAATCCGCGCTCGTCCATGGCATAAACAATGTAGCCGCTGTCGGAAAGACGCTTGCCCAGATCGGCAAAAACACCGCTATGCATGCCGAGCTCGTGCAGGCAGAGGACAACACCTTTGCTGCCACTCTCCGCGCCCGACGGGGTCCACATCAAAAGGGGCGGCTGATTGGCTAATACTTCCACTTGTTTGGCACCATCGGGTACGGCATAGGCGGTCGCAGTCGTGTCCGCAACGACTTTGCCCGTGTTGTCAGCAGCCGCACCGACCGGGGGCAGTGCCAACAATGTCCAGCAATAAACTGATGCCAATAAGATTCCAGCAGCTATAGCGGGCCTTTTTGTCTTTTGCATGATCTTCTGGATCTCCAAACGAAGATCGCTATTTTACCGAATTAGACTTGCCAGGCGGTAGATTTTTGGCTGGACTGCCAGGCCCCGGGCCGGGAGCGACTGGAGGTGCCGCCAGAAGCAGATCCGCCCCCTGCCAGTTTTTTTCCATCACAGGGGTCTGCACCTGGGCGCGGTCGCGCAGTACTTCCTCTTCCACGCGTTCTTTCATATAAACAAAGGCCTCATCAATGGTGGTTTTGTCGCCCCTTTGCTTGAGCCCTTCAATCAAGCGCCTTGTAAAAACGCCATTTTGATAATTTTGCGACTCCCAGGATACCTGACTGGCGGAGCTGGAGGCCAGCACCACCTGGCCATCGCCGACGGTAATGAGGGAAGGATCGACACCGGTTTCCCGACCAACACCCTTGCCGCCGACAGCAGCACTGTCAGTAGAGCCGTCGCCCGCGCCCTTCTCAACAGCCCTGGCACCGGTCGCAGCGCCACCATGACAGACGTCGAGCAGCACAACCATGCGATCACAGTGCACCAGATCCTTCAAACCTGCGGTCAGCCATTGCATCGGTATACCGGAGAAGACAAGGTTCTCCATATTGCCCTCATAGGGCACGACAAAATTGGTGGCACCGGCCTCAGGCTTGGCGGCGCTGCCGTGGCTGGAGATATAAATACAGACGAGATCATCCTTTTTAGCCAGTTTGCGCAGCCACTTCTCACCCAGGTTGCTGACGATGTTCTCGCGCGTGGCCCGGGCATCGGTGAGCAGACAAACATGGTCCGGCTGGAAATGCGCTTCATTGACCAGATAGTTGCGAAAGTCAGTGGCATCCTTGGCGGCATAGCGCAAATTGATAGCCGAATCTTTGAAGTTGCTGATGCCCACAACCAGTGCCCATTTGTCCCGCACCGGCCGACCAAAATCAGCGGCGGCGTTCTTGCCTGGGGCCGTGAGCATCGGTTTGATTTTTGTAGAGGCGGAAAGGGCTCCGGGCAGCCTGGCTTTAATCATTTGCGATCGACTGAGACATTCAACGGCCTCCGAGGTTTTCTTCTCGCGCTTGAGCACCGTGGACAGTGCCTCAAGATCACTGGCCACAGCCGCACTGTCCTTACCGGAGGCCTTCTCATCCCTGGCCAGGAGTTTGCGCAGGGTCTCCTCGGCTTCGCCATTTTTACCGGCGGATATATAAATCAGGGCCAGATTTTTGAGATTGGCCGAAATATCCGGGTGGTCAACGCCCAGAGCTTCCTCTTCGGCGGCAATAGCGCGCAAAAGCAGGGGCTCGGCCTCTTCGTACTTGCCCTGGGCGGAGAGTATGACGGCGTAAATGCTGAGATTTTGTGCCACCAGCGGATGCTTCGCTCCAAATTGTTTTTGCCTGATGGTCAGCGCGCGCACGACCAGAGGCTCGGCCAGGTCGTACTTGCCCATGTTGTAATAAAGCCAGGCGAGATTGTTTAAACTCGTAGCAGTACTCGGATGCGTCGCACCCAGGACAGTCTCGGTCAAAGTCAAAGCCTTCTTATAGAGCGGCTCAGCCAGGTCGTATTTGCCCTGGTCCAGATAGACCAATCCCAGGGTTTGCAGATCCACTGCCAGATCCGGATGCAAGGCGCCATAGGCTTCCTCGTCGGTGGCCAGCGCCTTGAGTAAGAGTGACTCAGCCCGCGAATACTCTCCGGTATCGACATAATTTTGGGCCAGATTGCGCAGGGCCTCGGCTACCCTGGCATTTTTTGTACCACTCGATGATTGCAATTGATCGAGGGCCTCTTGATAGAGGACCCTGGCCTCGGCATATTTCTCCTGCGAGCGCAGACAATCAGCCAGAGCCGCGGCGGTGTCGGCGGCGCGACCTTTATCACTGCTGGTCAGGCGCACGATACCAAGCGCCCGGCGCAACTCGGATTCAGCTCTGGAAAAGTCCCCCTGGCTCATATGCAAGCGACCAAGTTCGCACAAAGTATCCGCCACCAGGGGCGATGAGGCCCCGGCCACAGCCTGCCTCACGCTCAGTGCCCGGTTGTAGAGGGCCTCGGCTTCAAAGTAACGGCTCTCGAGCAAACAAAAGGCCGCGTATCGATCAAGCACACCGGCCAGAGCCAGCTGATTATCGCTCTTTTCATAGAGGGCCAGAGCCTGCTTGAGAAGTGGCTCCACGCCTTCATATCTTGCTGTCTCCTGCAGGAGCAGCGCCAGGTTGGTCGTCACCCCGGCCAGCTCAAGATTTTTCTTGTTTTTCTCAAAGACTGCAATCGCCTGCTTAAAAAATGCTTCCGCCTCGGCAAACTTGCCGCCATGCTGGCAGACCAGACCCAGACTGTTCAGATCGCCGCCTACCTCGACCGAATATTGTCCGTGCAATTTTTTATCGAGCTCAAAGACACGCTCGTACTGCTCTTTGGCTTCTTGAAATTTGCCTTCCTGATCCAGTATCAGAGCCAGTCTTCCGGCGGTATCAACCACGCGGGCATCAGCGTCGGCATTTTTCAGGGCGGCCCCTAATTGCTTTTCGGCTTCGGACAAATTGCCCCGCGACTGCGCGCTCACCCCGGCATCAAAGAGTGCCTGCCAGAGCGCATTTTGCGCAGCGGCCGGCAGAGCCGCGCAGGCAAGACTGAGAAAAATGACCGACCATGACTTTCTACCGGTCATGATTGGGCCCGTGCTTTTTCTTGCATTACTTCTTCGTGGCGAGCCATGACTTTGGGCCAGATTTTACGAGCTTCGGGCACGTCCAGGAAAAAGATTTCCTTCAATGTCGTGACCAGATCGTCTTCATTCTCCAGCAAGCGCTCACTTACGTCTGTCATATCGGCGCTGCGAATATGGCGCAGCACGCGTCCGAGCAAATTGTAGTAGCCGCCCTCATGGTGACGATAGCAAATCAGATTTTGCACAAAGATGGACTCGGGCAGACTCTGTAATTCGGCACAGCGAAAAGCCAGACAGGAGTCCTCGGCCGGCTCCAATTTAAAATCAAAAGAACGGGCGCCACTGGGCAAGTATTTGTGCAGCCTCCACCAGTGGTGCTCATCTTGACTGAGGCTAAATTTAAATCCATTGGAGCTAAACTCACCGGGCACAAGGCGCACCGGATCAAGCGAACCTTCACCAAATCCCACATCTCCAAGATAGGTACCTTCGGGCAGATCCACTCGCAAAACCAGATGATTGCATAAAGCCAGCTCACCATGCGCCTCGCGCATAACCGCCCCGGCCAAGCGTGTCACCTTAAAACCCAGCTGCTCCAGAGCCCAGCCCATGGAGCCATTCATCTCATAGCACCAGCCGCCACGCTTACGCTCGACAATTTTGGCACAGGCACCCTCTACCGAAATGCTCACCGGATGCCCCAACTGCACATCCAGATTTTCATAGGGGATAGACATCATATGAGCGCGATGCACCGCTGTCAGCCCGGCCAGATTGACAGCCGGTCTTCCTTTTATACCGATGCGATCGAGATAGTCGTCTACAGTCACGCTTGCAACCAATCAACGGGGACAGCTATGGCACAAACAGGGTGCCTATAAATAGTATCTGGCCGGTGACCGTATCACAAATTGAAAATATAAAAGGATGATCCACACGCATAGTAGTATGAGTCTGGAAGGGCCCCGCTCCATTGCCGACAATGGCTGCCGTAGCCGCGGCCGCTTCGGTGCCGGTCTCATCGACGGCAATCATGGCCTTATGCACTATTGAACTGACCACCAGATCCCTGCCGATGCGACCAAGATCACAATTGAGCGGATCGCTCAAATCGCGGATGCCGATGCTGCCCAGGGCATTTTGCAAGAAGACGCCAAAATCGAGCTTGAACTTGGGGACAGTCAACTCCACCATCGTCGGAGGAACAGAGCTGGCCATGCGGGCGAATTCTTCAATACGCGGCAAAAGGCGCATGGGAGACTGCATTGTGCGCGGCAAAAGGATCTGCAGTGCATAATTACCGCCCTGATAAGGCAGGAGCACCGACTGACAGTCTTCGTTCTCGAAGAAGTGAAAAGGGGCAGCCTGACTCATCATCGGTACTTTTCGCGCACCACCGTCGGGGAGATAGAAATCATCCATGGTTGTCGCTTCCGCACGGAAACACTCAACCCACTTACCGAGAAAATATGTGGTATTGGCAATGACGAAGCGAGGCGGCACCGGAAACGGCTCGACTAATTTTGGAATTTTACCCCGGGTAGCATTTGCAGCCCAGGCGTTGATGCGGTCGGAAGCATCGGGCTGGTAAAAGTCCACACTGTACAGAGAAGCGGAGTAGGACTCGGTTAGAGTATTGGCAAAGTCAAAATGCAAATGTTCGCCATTGGCAAAAAATAGAGCGCTGGACAGCTGCACATCAATCTCTGAAGGATTGTGCCCGTTGATGTAATTTATCAGCTGCCGCATCCAGGGATTGAGGTCCTTGTCCGCAGGCAAACCAAGGGCGGTGGCAAGCTCAACATAGGAGTTGCCGCAGGCACCGTTATAAAGAAGGCAGAGTATGACAAAGATACTGGTCGGCGAAAAGACCACATTGCCGGCTTTGCCCGGCCCCTGAAAGCCAGGCAACAACTTGATTCCAAGTTGGTTGCTGGAAGCGACGATATGCTTCCAATAATCTTTATCAGCCGGTGTAAGGGTTTGCATCATAAGGTCCAGATAACCTTACTAGATGTACCCGTCAAACGGTCAAAAAATGCCTCTTCAACTTGCGAACTAAAATTCCACGCCAGGTTGACGCTTGGCGTCAGGATTGAGCGAGCGCACCGGCCGCCGCTGATGCGTGTTTTCGCCACCGGGTGCCAGCGCCTGCTGGGCGGCATCGGCAATCTGTGAGGGATTTTCGAACATACCACGCTTGGACGGCATGGCATCGCGACTCTGAGGCTTGAGACCACCATAACGAGGTCCGTTCGGTTGCTGACCCGCACCGGTAGCGGATAAGGGCAGGGCATCGGGATTAACGATGGGATTGCCGAAGGAATCAACGGCGCCGGCAGGCATAGCGCCTGTGGCGGCAACCTCGGCATAGCTCGGGATGACACCGCCGGGCACAGGTGCGGCAGGAGTGGGTGTGCCGAAGCCCGAGGCACCCATCACTTCAGCGGTCGTGGACAGCTGTACTTGAGGAGTAGTGCTGAGACCGATGAACTGACCGCATTCGATACAGAATTTTCCTTTGCCTGCGCCCTTGCCACAGTTAGGGCAAATGCGCATACCATTATCAGCCGCTCCTGCAGCCTGAGGCTGCACCGGCATGTAACCGGCGGACTGACTCTGCTGAGCATAGGCACCACTGACAGCCGAAGCGGCTGAAGCAGCTGCATAGCCACCGGTGCCAAATCCAGGATCATTCATGGGACTGGGAGCAGCCGCAGCGGCGGCCGGATGCGTACCGAAGCCGGGCATGTTGGCTGCATAGTCAGCGGCCTGAGCAGCAGCACTGGCTATTTGACCGGGACTGAGATGAGGCGGAGCAAATCCGCGCGGAGGCGCGGCAAAGCCGGGCGTGTTCTCGCCGCCGCCGGGGCCACCATGCGCGCCGGCGCTGGCTGCAGCTGTCTGACTGCGGGCATTAACGTTGTGCAGGAGGTGCAATCTGGCGATTTCTTCGATACCACGCAGGTCGCACATGAATGGCTTGGTTTCGCCAAATTCCGGATCACCGGCAGGCGATAGATAAACCAGCGCATGGTGCTTTTCCATACGTTTAATAGAGTCCGTGTCGACGCGTGCCACGACTTGTTGGCTGTGGATGCGGTTCCAACTGGTCGGGAAGATACCGAAGCCATTTGCCTGGAAGTGGTCGGCGATACCAGGTACGATGACGGCGTGTTTGCCGACTTCATCGGAGAAGAACTTAGCCGTGGTTTCGTCAGCGTTGTGCAAACAGACACGGATAGCACTGTTGGAGAAGATCGTACGCAGTTCGGAACTGACACCCTGTGCGCCGGCGCCTTCGATCTGAGATATGTTCTGCAGGATGACGGTAAGACCGCCGTTGGCACCACGGACGATGGCAGACAGTCTGCCGGCCAGGTCGATGTTCAAGGTTTGATATTCGTCAAAGAACGCGAACAGGGGCAGAACGTTCACAGTACCGTATCTGGTGTGCAAGGCTTGCTGTAGCTGATAGACGAAACAGCTGGCGAGAGATTCCGCGTCCGGACCCAGGGATGCGGGAGCACCGAAGATCAGTACGGTCGGCTGGTGCATGCAGGCATGCAAGTCGATATTGGAGCGCTCGGTGACATTGAGCACGCCCTTATTTTTGAACATGCGCAGACGGCCGCGCACACCCTGAATATTTTTGTCCCAATCGCTGTCAGTACGAATGATGGACGACAATCTCTGGGTCAGTTCGCTCAGTTCGCTGGCCGGTACATTGGGGTCCGATTTCAAACGACGCATCGATTCGACGATATTGCGGCGATTGTTGACCAGGCGCATCAAACCGCGAGGATTGCAGGGCAGGGGCTCGAGATCCGAGGGCTGACCATTTTCATCTTCACCGGTGATCTGTACCGCACCCCATTTGAGGAGCTGCACCAAACCTTCGATATAACCCAGGTCGCGTTCCGCCCAGTGTTGCTCTTCAGCATCCAGCGAGTTGACGTCCTGCACGATAGACGAGGCAAAGGTATTGGCATCGAGATCGAGCGGATTCCAGTGCACCGAATCGGCATCAAGAGGGTTGAAATATAAGGTGTGGAATCCGGCGTGCTGAGCTTCGGGCAATACCGAATACTTGAAGCCTTCACGCTTCTCGTCCAGATTGGGGTCGTTGGCTTTAGCTTCCAGGGCGATGATGACGCAGGGTTTGGCGAGCAAGCCCTTAATCACGGCACGCATCAAGGTTGTTTTACCTGAACCTGACGGAGCTACAAGGAACATGTTTTTGTTGGGCAGCCGTCCCAGAGGAATCGTAACCGGCAAGTGCGTGCGGGCCAGGAATCCAAAAGGAATGACCACGCCGTCAGCTTCGGTCCAGGTAGCTTCGGGATTTTTCTTCCCGACCCGACCATGCTTACGTCCGTTGGGAGGGCATACAAAGGAACGTTCATAATCACGCGGGGTCATCAGACCAGAGGGCGGATTAAACGTACGAATCGTCTGCCACGGGAAAAGTCTCTTCTTGTGCGCGGCGGCGATGATCAGAGCCAGGAGCACAAGGGTAGGCAAAAGAATCGCTATAGATGTAGCGTCGAGGAAACCTTTGGCGTGCTTGGCGGCGGGCATGCGCTGGGTCGGATGAGGCATACCTTCCAGACGAAGATTTTTGCCCTGGATATGCTGACCCATTGTCGGCGGTGCACCGGCGCCGGGGGCGACCGGAGTAGCTCCACCCTGCAAGCCCTGCATCATGCCGGGACTGGGCTGAAACGGTGCGGCACCCTGCCCCTGCGGTTGCATCTGAGCCGGCATCGCTGACTGAGCCGGCATCTGCGGCGACATCTGGCTGGGCTGACTGCCGTCTAAAAGTCTGGCATTTGGTTGGATCAAAGACGATGGTACCGCCGCCGTCGGCGAAGGCGCCAGGGCCGGAGCACCGGGCAGCATCGGTACGCCACCGGCTTGACCGCCATATGGCTGCGGAGCGTAAGCCGGCTGGGCGCCGCCGTAGACCGGTGCAGTCTGCATCGAGCCTGCGCCGGCGGACATTGTCCCACCGCCCTGCACACCCTGCATCGACATCATTCTTTCGTATTGCGCCGCAGAGATACGTCTGCCGGTATCGCTATCGCGATAGCTGGCAATGTGCCCCTGATCGTCCATCTGACTAACCCAACCCATCTATGTCTCCTCGGAGAGTGCCGCTATCGTCGCAAAATTAAACCTTTCAAATCAAGTAGCTGGACTACAAAAGCCGCTCCAGCTGTGGGAATACTACGAACCGAAATCGCCGCTTTCGCTGATTCCGCAGATTTTGAGCCCGGATGGTGTCCTTTTCACCAGATATTCCATCTGCACCTGTTTCAATTTTGGCGGCTGGCCCTGAAGATTAAGGACCTGTTGTCCCTGGACCTTTACTACCACACTACCATCTGCTTCGGATGTGATGGCCTGACACATTTGCGGTGTAAAGCTGCTGGTCATCCCCGCCGCCCCAACAGACTTGGCGATTTCGGGGGTCCAGACATTAAGTCTGTAATTTTGAGCGCAGTCCTGGGTCATGAAAGTCATGGCCTGTTCCTGCGACTGATTGGCCGTGGCCGAATTGAAGTCCCACATCAAAGGCAGGGTGCCCTGCACCATCGATTGAGCAGCACCGCGGTCCACTTCCTCCACCGGCGGAGCCGGCGGCACACCGTTGTCGCGCATACCGCGACCGCTGACCGAGCGCAAAGGCGGCCCACCGCCGCCGGTTTCACCCGAACGCATGCGTCCGCCGCGTTGAGGAGCGCGCGGAGCCTCCCCGGGCGAGGAGAGCAAGAGGGTGAAAAACGAGCCGGCGATCACGCCGGACACAGCCGTCATGATCAGAAGCAGTTTTTGTTTTTCGCCCGCCTGGTAGTCAAACATCAAAATTACCCCGACGCCAGAAGATCAGGTGTAAAGGTATCGGGCGTATGTCCCTGCCCCAGCAGGTGGCAGGCCCAGCGCGGATCGCCGCCGCAAAGCTCGATCATCTTGGCGCGCATCGGCTGGTCGGTATTCGGTTCGGTCGTAGCCACCCAGTACATAAAGCGCGGCACCACAAGTTTGACCACGCCGCGCGACATCTTGTGATAGATCAAGAAGGCGTCCGAATACTCGCGGTTCTTTCTGGTGAGATGCGCTATGGAAGACATTTCCTGAGGGGTAAGACCGCAGGCATCGCGAATCAAATCGAAGTTGGACGGGTCATTACCGAGAATGATCTTGATAGCACTATTGGTGGCAAGGTTGCGGGCGCGATCATCGCGCAAAAGGTCTCCCAGCTCCTGGGAGATGCCGATGAACAGCAGACCTAAGTGTCGGCTGGTGCGGGAGGCGTCTTCTACCAGAGTCTTGCCGCCCTCATAACGCAGCAAGCGCCACAACTCGTCTATACAAAATACAAAGCGTGAAGGCTTACCCTGGGCCACCTGTTCAGCCTTATGCTGAGCGGCTCGACGCAGTACATAGTCGGAGACGAAAAGTGTGACGACCGCTTCCAGGGTCTTATCATGGGCAAGATCCGAGGTGTCGAATACCATCACCTGGGTATCCATCGGGATTGATGTCGGTCCGTCGAAGAGCTTGCCGAAAATGGCTCCCCGACAGTAAAGACTGAGACGATTAGCCAGGTCTTCGCAGACATCGGCACGCTTTGATTTGCCGTTGCGTTCTTTTTCCTCAGTCAACCACTGCACCAGATCCGACTCGATGGGAATGCGTCCCTGGGCGGCACAGGATTTATAAATAGCCTGGATGCCCTGCATCAAAACCGGCTTTTCATCCTTATTGAGCGACTGTTCGCCGCGCTCACCGAGCATAACCGAGTGAAAATTAAGTATCTTGATGATGTGCGACTCGGGCGGGCTGGCCGGATCTACCGGCTTACCGTCAGGGCCGGCCAGAGGCAAATCGTACAAATTGATGCAAACCTGACCGTCAGGACCCAACTTAATGTAGGCGCTGTCGTCGTAGACCTCAGTCAGCATGCGATAACTGCCCGATCGGTCAATGATGATTGTCTTGGCGCCCGAGAGCGTCTTCATCTGAATAATCTGCTGGGCCACCATGGATTTACCTTCACCAGGTTGACCGAAGACGATACAGACAGCGTTTGGCAATTTTTCATCGTAGGGATTGAGAAATACCGGCTCCAGTGTTTCTTTGGAAAAGCCCAGCCAGTCTCCTTTTTCCGATCCCAGTTTGGCATGAACAAAGGGGAAAGAATTGCGCACCGTTGGCGTACGCACGGCTTTACCACGCCTGGCAGCGTCAATACCCATGCCGGGCAAACTGCCGATATAGAGAGATTTTTGCTCGTGGAAGCCGACGACAAATCTGGCGCCGCGGCACTGTGGAGCAGCCGATCTGACAAACTCAGTCGAGCGATTGAGTTCCTCCAGACTGTCGGCAAAGAGCGTGTAATAGATGGCGTAATTGAACACTTCCATATTGGTTGTGTACAATTCCGAACCAATGGTCGCGGCTTCCTGAGCCTTTTCCGCTTCTTCCTGGTTAGGTGTAGAGCGCTGACCCATGACACTCTGATAGGTGTTGGCCGTAGCCTGAGCTTGCTTCTTCTGCAAGTTTTTGCGGAAGAGTTCTTTGTCTAGCTTGTGGGCATAGATATTCATGCGCCATTCGCAGTTGATGCGCAGAAGCGGCTGCAACCACAAAGGTCCCGTGCGCTCCGGTAATCTGTTCATGTACAGCGTGCGCACATAGCGCCCCGCCACCTCCTCCTCCTGCTCCTGACCGGGGACGAGTTCGGTAGCAGGCAGATAGTCGGTCAGGTCGGTGATTTTGACAAAATCAGGCGAGGAAAAATCATAGCGAGACTCCACCAGTTGCTGGCGAATGGTGGGCGGCTCCATATCGGGGAAAATGCGGCGCACGGCCGGGGGCACCGACTGAACATTGGGCCGAAGCGGCATCGGCAGCGCTTCTTCCGAGAGCTGCGCATGACGCGGATTGAGTTCGCGATAGAGCATGCGGAAATATTCCATCGCCGAAATCGGCCGACCGGTCATACCGCAGGCGCCCAGCTGACCAACATAACCGTTGGCTCTCTGCACAAGGGTGGTGACATTCTTCAAATGGCTGCCCACCGATTGTCGGGCCGCCGAGGAAGTGAGCACATCCATGACTGAGTTTATGGCCGACTGCACCGCCGACTGCTTCTGGGCCTTTTCTTTGGGTGGACGGTAGACAAAAGTCATGTAGAAACGCAACTCAGGAATAAAGTTGCGCGACAAAAGCGAGGCCTGGTCATTTTCCACAACCCGACCGACATAACGCAAAAACTCGTCATCGGCCACTTCCACCGGATGCTTTTCAAAATATTCGCGTTTGGAAATGTTGTGGCAGGCAATCGTCATCTGCACCGAAGTGTCGATGCCGTTGAGGAAACCGGTGAAGTGATTCATTAAGGAAACGAGGCGCACTTCATCAAAGCCGCTCACGTGCACGCCGTCAATTTCAAAGCAGCAGCGGTAAGTGCCGTCCTTGAGCACCATGATACCGAGCCCCGAGGCGTCATCCTGGAAGAGGTCCCAGAGCGGCAAAATACCGGCGGCCGAGCCGTGCGGACGAGGCACCGCAATGCCGGGAAGCTTCGCCAGAGCACCGGCCATAGGCGCCTTATCAACGTTGCGCCGGGCAGCGTTCATGAGACTGTTTTCTTTGGCCATTGACCGTGGGACGGATGTATCCATTTAGCTGAGTGAATCCTCTTTTGACCTACTCGATAAAATCAGGCAGCGGCTCATCTAACAAAAAGCGACTGGGGTTGGGATCGGGACCGGGAATGTAAACGGTCGAACCGGCGTAGAAATTAAGCAGGTTTTCCCAGTAACCAGCCGAATGATTGAGTGTAATCAGAGCGTACAGAGGCCCAATGAGAGCAAACAACAGGGATATCCATAGACCGATGGCATGGCCGGCAAAAGTGGCCTGCCCGAAATATGTATAAAACTGGGTAGACGCCACAAGGCTTATGCCCACAGCAATAATCTGGTCATAGCGCATGCCAAATAGCTTGGGCGAGTCTTCCAGGTTTAGCGGTGTAATGTCTTCCATAATGCCATTCTACCTATAACTCAAAGAAAGGCACAAAGCCTTCTAAAACCAGCATACTACGCGATTTGGGCAATCGTGGGCACAAAGATCGCCTCAACGATGTGCGGAGGCAAGCGGATAGGGTTTTTATTCCCCTCCTGAGCAAATCTCTGCATCCGATCGACCAGCTCAAAAGGCAGGCCGGACTTACGGTCCACCTGCTGATAAAACTCCAGGGCCTGGGGAAATTCACCCAGAAGGCGCAGGGTCTCAGCCATAACATAGTTGTAGCGCGACCGATTGCCGCTCCATTCGTTATCAGACAGCGCCGCCGTCAGCTCAACTTTAGCCAAGCGCAGAAATTTTTCCCCGCCGCCGGCGACACCTTCCTCCCTGGAACACCAGTAACCGTTGAGGGCCAGAATCGCCCGGTCCAGGGCATGATTATTAACCTGGCGGGCACTCTGCACCGCATGGGCAAACTTCCTTGAGGGCTCTACCGGTGGTGAATCCGGCACTACCTGAGGCAGATAATAATGCGGCGGAAAGGAGGTCAACCAGTAGGTGTAGACACAGTTGGGGCACATGGCAAGCAAGTTGGAGCGCAGGAGAGCATCAGGCAAAATACGGTGCAGATCAGCTTCTACCGGTGTTTCTCTGGTCATGTTCGGCATCCTCACCACTTCAAAAGTAGCGAAGACCGTTTCACAGAGCGGACAGGTAACAGTTATCTGACGTAATTTGAAAAATTTGAACATAGCCAACCTGGACCAATACTCACTTTCGAGTATCATTCTAAACCTTCCTATACCCGGATGAACCCCGGTATTTCCCATGGGCGCCAAAATTTTTGACACTCACAAAAGTCAGAAGTTAGAAGTTAGACGTAACCGCCGCCACCCTGGCCCCCGCGTCCGCCGCCGAAGCCACCACGACCGCCGCCCTGGCCGCCGCCATAACCCTGCTGAGTCTTTCTCATCAGCAGATCCTCGGGCACCTTGGACTTGGCATAATCAACGATCTGACCAATTGGATTGCGCTGCGGTACAGGTCTGGGAGTGAAGCGAGGATCCGCCTTGACCGTGTCCACATAATCTTTCGACAGATAGGGATTGCCGTAGAGACCGGGATCGACTCTGTGTGCTTCAACCAGCGCCTGAGCGGTGTAGACATCGCTGTAGCTGATGTTCTGAGGCGACCATCTGGGGTCGGCATCGAGCATGTTCTGAACGATTTCAACGTGCTGAGGAGTGACCGACTGGGAGCCCATAGCCCGGGCTGCAATCGCCACCGACTGCACAGGGATATCTCTGGATTGGCATTCCATCGCAGTCTGGAGCAGTTGATACTTGCCGGGATCGCTGTCCGGACGGCTGGGATCAAAGATTTGATTCCACTGCATGCCGGTCGAACGCAGGTCGGCAATGACCCGCTGAACCATATTGTCGGAACCACCGTGCTGCTGCAGAGCGCCGGCGAAGGCCTGGTGGATGTCGCCGCTGGACGGTGCCGCAGAGTAACTGCCGCCGCCGCCATTCATTTCTTGTTCGACATCTACGCCGATAACCTGATCCGGTGCATTGCCACCACCACTGGAGCCGCCGCCGCCACTGACATTGCCGATGACGACCTGCTCGTTGGTGCTGCCGACATTCTGGCCGGGCACGCGCATGGTGAAGTTTTGCGAGCCGCCGCTCTGGTTGACGCCGCCGCCTTGCATGCGGAAATTGACCTGCGTCGGACCACCGCTCGCCGGAGGCATCGAGACGTTGGGCGGAGCGATATTGTTGGGATTGAAGTTGCTGGGGCCCTGATTGCTCGGACCAAATACGAGGTCGACTTCGGCGTTGTTGCGAGCGCCGCCGACGCCACCACCGACGATATTGCCGGATACTGAAGTCTGAACGCCACCCATGTCCATCGGTCCACTCGGCATATTGCCGCCGTTGACCGTGGTATTGCCCATATTGAAGCCACCACCACCGCCACCAGTTGGACCCTGGTACATTTGCTGCATTCTGGCCATGACGACGTTGCCGCCCTTGAGGGCGTTGTAGGCGCCGACAGCATCTTCGGGACGGCCCTGAGGACCGATCATGGCTGCAACCTTGTCTATAGTTGCGGTATCGGCGCAAGCCTTCTCGCCCAGTGCGAGAGTAATGGCGCCAACAGTATTGACCACTTCCGGAGCCATTGCCTGAGCTTGATTGCCGTACCAGGCATCCTGGACAAGGCCGTTTGTGCCTTCCGGAATAGTTTGTTCGGCGCGGGACTGCATGTACTGAACGCCACCACGGATAGCGGCACCACGCAACCAGGGCTGAGCCTTGAGAACGCTGGGATTGGCAGCCACGGCTCTGTGTACGGGGCTGATCGGCAGACCGTTTTGGATGAGGGCTTCCGTCGCCGGTCCCATTCTCCAGCTCCAGCCGGATTCCGGTGAACTCGAATCGGTCATGATGTGCACGCCCCAGGCCTGCTGTTCATCACTCATCGGGCCATAACGGTTTGTCAGATATTCG
>JAFEAV010000022.1 GCA_018266215.1 Cyanobacteria bacterium SZAS LIN-3
ACCGGTCGCAAGCGGCAAGCGCTGCTGCTGACCACAAATGCAAAGGAGAAACGCATGTCAAATGTGAAAGCAAATGTGGTCGAGCTCAACCACTTCGTCAAGCGCCAGACTCCCGAGTCGCGCTTCTCGCACTACGAGCCGCCTTCGGGCCGGGACGAAGATCGCTGGCCGGCTCTGCTGCAGTTGATCGAACAGCACTTCGGCAACGAAGCGCTGCTCTCGTCGACGCATCCCGAGCGCAAGGTGCTCAAGCTCTCCCTGCCGGCGGAAGCCTGCAAGGGCTTCTTCAGCGGGGTGCTGCTCTGCGACGAAAACACCGTCTTCAAGACGGTGTTCGCCGTGCGCGACCGGGCGGTGGAAGGCGAGTTGCCGACCATTCGGTCGGTCGCCGTCGGCGGCGGTCGCAAGGCGGAGGCGGTAAGGGTGGACATCATCCTCTACAACGCCTCCATCCTCACCGAAGAGGAGCTGACCTACACCGCCGATGATGGCACTACCATCCGCCAGACCGGTGAGTGGCAGGTGATCAGCATCAACGCCCGCGACACCGAAGAGGAAGAGCCGCCCACCCCGGAGGCGATGGCGCGCAACATGGCGGCACTGCTGGGTCTGCCCGGTGGTGTCGGCGGCACGCCTCGCAGCTACACGGCCGAGCAGTTCATGCAGTCCATCCTCTACTGGAACCACCGCACCATGCGCGGCCAGTAGGGAGGGCCCAACCAGAAGGAGTCAACCGATGAACCGACCCCAGGTCAAAATCCACACGGCACAAGAGCTTTATGAGCGCACGCGCACGGAGCGCTCCAATCGCGACCTGTTCGCCGTCAAAGAGATTGACGGGGTCAAGGTGAAGCGGTTGCACTACCTCAGCCCGGGCGAATACCACCGCCAGACGCACTTCGTCCTCTCCCTGAAGAGCCGCATCGTCGCCATCGGCAGCATCCAGGCCAACCCTCACGCCGAGGGCACGTTCTGGATTCAGCAGATTTCGGTCGAGAGCAAGCATCAGGGTAAGGGCTTTGCCCGGCTGGTGATGGAGGCCATCTACGAGTACGCAGTTGAGCGCAACCTGATCGTTTCGCACAGCAGCTTCTCCCGCGATGGTCAGCGCCTCAAGCACATCGCCCTGGAACTGAACGAGCGCTATCCGCAGGCGGCTTCCCCGGAACCGCTTCGCGACTGGCTCTGAACCCCGTCATTTACCTTAGCCGAGAAGGAATTCGTATGACCCAGAAGACTGTTTATGTCGTCCTGCATCGCGCCGAAGGCGGCCAGGGCAGCGGCTACACCATCGCCGTCGCCCGCAACGAACGCGCCGTGCGCGAGATGGTCTGGCGCTACCTGACCAACAAGCCGGGCGGCAACACGCAGTGCGATCGTCCCGACCTGCTGGAAGTGGAAGAGCTGGAGTTCAACGGGCTCTTCGCCGACCTCTACTTCAGCCTGCCGCTGCAGGAGCTCGGCATCAAGTGCGAGTACGCGCTCACCACGATGGACCCGGAGGAGGCGCCCAGCATGGTCGCCTACATGCCGCACGACAAGCACTACCTCCGCTTCGGCGGCGGCGGTCACGAGCGCGAGTACGTGCTCAACATCTCCGGTCACGACATCAACGAGTTCATCCCGCACATCCTGCACCGGAAGCTGGAAGCCCTGCTGCCCAACTTCCACGTCGACAACCGCGGTTCGCGCATCGAAATCATCGGCAAGCCCTTCGGCAGCCGTGATGACGCTGCTGTCGTCGCCGCGGTCAAGCAGGTCTTCGGCCACAACCTGGACACCGGAGACCTGGCGGCCTGAGTCAAGTCCACCACCCCAAACCCTCTATCAGGAGGTCTATGTCATTGATGAATCGAGAACCCGGTTTGACAGCAATCGGTCAGATACCCGGCACCGCCGAGTCGCTGACCTTCACAGTCCTGGACGCCTGCGTCGAAGTGCGCCATGAGGAACGCGCGGACGTCGCCGTATTCGCCAATCGCCCCGAGCACTGGCTCGTGGCCGACGGCATCATCAGGCAGACGGCCGTCAGGCTGGTTGCCTCCGATGTGCGCATCGTCATCAAGGTCAACAGCTTCGACCTGGGCAAGAGCGTCGGCGAATTCTTCGTGCGACTGGTGCGCAGGCTGAGCGGCAAACCCGCCGTCTCGGAGGAAAGCACGACGCCACCACCGTCGGTGCCCGAACCACGCCAACAGCTCGGTCCCGACCGACTGCTGGTGCTCGTGCCCGCCAACTACACCGGCAGTCTCAAGTCCTCTGTCTCCGGCTCCGGTGAGATGTCGCTGGATTCGTGGCGCGGCAGCGACTTCGTCCTCGACTACAACAGCGACGGCGACCTCGATGTGGGACCGGTCAGCATCGAGGGCCGCTTCAAGCTCGACCAGAGCAGTGACGCTGATGTGACCCTGGGCGACATCAACGCCGGGGACATCGCGGCCAGCTTCAGCGGCGACTACGGGGTGACCATCAGCGCCATCAACGCCGCCGGCCACTTCGAGCTCAGCCGTTACGGAGACGGCTCATTGACGACCGGCGACATCCGCGCCGGCAGCAGCAAGTACGACCTGAACGGCGACGGCACCACCGAGCTGGGCAACATCATCGGCGAAGGCGACATCAAAATCGTCCAGCGCGATGACACCACGGTCGAGATGAAGGACATCAGCGGCGGCACGGTCGACATCGACCTCTCCGGTGACTACGGCTTCACCGCCGGCGTCATCACCGCCGGTGTGACCGCCAGGGTCGAACGCTACGGCGACGGTGAGCTCACCATCAAGGGCATCACGGCACCGCGGCTGAAGGCCAACCTGTATGGTGACGGCAGTCACGATCTGGGCGACTTGCAGGTGCCGGACATCACCATCAGCCACGACAACGGCGACAACGACCTGCGCCTGGGTGTGGTGCAGTCGCAGTACTTCACGCTGGAACACAGCTCGGACGGCAGCGTCACTGTCGGACGGCTGGACACCACCAGCATCAACCTGAACTGCTACGGCTGCGGTGACGTAGACGTGCGGTCCGGCTCCGCCCAATCGGGTCGCGTCTACAACGGCGGCGACCTCAATCTCTGCCTCACCGGACGCTTCGGCTTCATCAGCCAGAAGAACGACGGTGACGGCAGCGTCGAGGTCAAAATCATCGAGTAACCATCTGAAGGAGGTGCCTATGCAAGCTTTCAAAAACAACCCCGAACTGAAGGCCAAGGTGCTGGGCTACGCCACGGCACGGGCGGAGGAACTGGTCGACGACGAGAACGGAGGCTTCCGGCAACGCCAGGGGCTCTTCTGGTCGCAAGGCTGGTGCCAGGCGTCCTACGTCTGCGCCAAGGAAGGGAAGTGCCAGCATCAATTCTACGCCGACGACCTGGGCTTGCCGGTGGCCGTGGCCTACGCCGAACGCTCGCTCTTCCTCGAGCTGCCGATGAGCGCCGCACGCAACTGGTGGAAGGACTTCCTCCGGGCCATCCCGGTCGGCGCCGACCTGGAAGCGGCTCGGGTGTGGAATCAGCTGGCACTCTATGTGCTCGCCGACAAGCAGCACGGCCTGCTCAACTACGCCGATACCCCCGAACAGATCGCGGCCATCCAGCGGGTGATCGCGCTCTACGAGGAGAACAGCACCGACGCGGAAGCGTGGGAGCTGGCCGCCGACGAAGCCATCCTGGCTTCGCGCAGCGACTACAACGGTACTCGCATGGAAGCGGAGGAAGCGCGCAAGCACGCCGGCTGCGAAGCCTGCGACGCGGCGCATTACTTCGCCCGCTGCTTCGCCGACCAGCGCTACGCCAACGAAGCCATCAACCGCTCCGGCTGGTGCGTTCGCTACAAGGTCTACGCCGACTACATGTCCCGGCAGAGCAATCCGCGGGACAAGGTACCGGTGGACGACCGCGGCATGGTCAACGTCGGCCAGGCTCTGTACGCCTCGATGGAATGGGTCGGCATCTCCGAGGAGGGTGACCACGCGGGCGAAGACGCGCGCCGTGAGCACTACGAACGGGTGGCCGGAGTTTTCTTGCGACTGATCAAAGACAGCAACGGAGTCAGCACCGCGACGCGCTTCATGCGCGGTCTCGTCGCTCGATTCACGGGTAGCTGAGCAAACCGTATAACAACAGAAAAGGAGTCCAGCTATGTCTGAAGTCCACTATTTCGACCGTCGCGACGGCACCCGCAAGGTTGTCGCGCACGAGGTCAAATGGAGCGGCCCCTTCTGGTGGGCCGAGGGCAACGGCCGCTGCGACTGCAATCGCACGCTGATGATGTACAACGATGACCCCGACAAGGTGATCGAGTGTTGTACCGCCCACAATGTCATCGTCGTCGAGAAGATCGTCGACGATGGCCGCGTCGTCTACAGCGAGAAGCAGGCCGAGGTGCTGCCACCGCGCGTGGTTGCAGTTCTGAACGCCGAGTGCCTCCTGCTCGACATGATCACCGTGGCCATGGAGATGCGCAAGGAAGGTGACCTGGCGGCAAGCCTGGAGGTCTTCCGTCAGAGCACTGCCGCACTGGCCGCGCACACTGACACGGCCGCCATGGTGGAGATCTGCGAGAAAGCCTCCGAACTGGTCGGCAAGGTCGTAGCAGCCGAAGCCAACAGCGCCGATCCCTTCGACGTGGAGGCGGCCTGGGAGGAAGTCGGGGATCTGCTCCAGGACCTGAACGATTTGACGGAGGACATCCGAGAGTCGGTCGGGACCACCGAACCCATCGACTACCGGCCCCAGGGCTGAGCAGTCAACAAACAGTAAAGTCTCCGTTAGTAAACGTGTCTCTAGCGAGGTCCGAGAAATCCTTCTCGGGCCTCACATCCGTGCCCTGGAGTCGGTCGACTCGCAGGGATAACCCCGTCGCCTTTGGGCGCATATCTGAGAGGTATTTCCCATGAACACCACCACCAACAACGCCACCGCCGCCGCCACCACCGAGGCCGCCGCCGTCGAAGCCAACACCGTCGCCATCACCGTCAAGGACGGCGACATCGTCACCGCCAAGGTGGCCAAGATCAAGAACCATCCGCAGCCGGGCGTCCTGGTCGTCATCGAGGGCAACCCGATGGCCTTCCTGCCCAACGGCTGCATCGCCGGCAAGAACAACGAGGAGAAGGCCGCTCGCCGCGCCCAGCTCATCGCCAACCCCGGCACCGAGATCCAGGTCTCGATCATGGGCGCGCCCACGGTGGAGCTGGTCAAGGGCAAGATGGTCGGCCGCATCAAGGTGAGCGAGCAGCGCGCCGTCATCGCCGCCGAGAAGACCGCCCGCGCCGCCAAGGCCGCCGAGCGCAACGCCGCCATCGAAGCGGCCGTCGCCTCGCTGGTCCCCGGCTCGGTCGTCGTCGGCAACGTCAAGGGCGTGGCCAGCAAGGACAGCGACCGCAACCCGGGCGAGAAGTACGTCTACGGCGCCTTCGTCCAGGTCGCGCCCGGCGTCACCGGTCTCCTGCACATGAAGGAGATCGCCGGTGGTCGTCGCGCTCTGGATGCCATGGTCGAAGCCGGTCAGGTCGAGGTGGAGATCCTCTCCGCCAAGGTCGAGAACGGCGAGCCCCGCGTCCAGCTGTCGCAGAAGTCGGTCGGGGCCCGGGCCTTCTTCGACCAGTACCCCGAAGGCAGCACCGTCAAGGGCAAGATCGTCAAGACCGGCGAGGTGGTCGACAACCTCCACGGCCGCGTGATCGAGCTCTCCTCTGGCGACAAGGTCTTCCTCGCCGATGACGACGCCCACGTCAAGAGCGAGAGCGCGCTCGCCCGGGGCAACTCCACCCGCGTCGTCATCACCACCGACATCGTCGGCGGCATGGTGCGGGTCCACCGTCGCGGCCTGTAATCAACCAGGTCAGGCGCCACTAAACACCGGAGCGGAGCATTCGTCGTCGCTCCGGTGTCTCTCTATATCAACCCTGTTACGGAGAATCACATGAGCACCACCGACACCACCACCGCCGAAGCGCGCACCCCGACTCCCTACGAGCAGCTGGTGAGCGCCGCCCGCAAGGCCATGATCAAGGCCTACCCGGACAAGGCCAGGGCCCTCGAGAGCGGCAAGCTCTGGCGCATCGAGGAAGGCTTCGCCATGGACGCCATGGGCGAGAAGGGCAAGTGCATGTTCATCCACCGGCTGGACGAGGCGCGGCAGGCCGAGGAGATTGGCGACAATCCCGACGCCATCTTCGAAGGCCTGTCCGACTCCATGATCGCCTTCTACCGCAAGAAGCTCGACGAAGCGAAGGCCTGAGTTCAAGGCACAAGAAAAGCGGCTGACAACCGCACCGACAAAACAAGAATTAGATCAAAGACAGGAATATTCTAATGGCCAAACGTATAAAGCTCGGCGATCGCATCGAAGTCGTCTTCGCTCCCGCTTCTCGCGGTGTGCAGACTCAAGAGGCGATCAACGGTCGACCCGCTTATGCGATCGACTCATGCCCCACTCCCCTGCCGGGTGACCGCTGGGAAGTGATGGTCGTGGAGATGAACCCGGCCCGGACTGTCTATTTCGTGGAGCCCCTCAATCTGGTGGAATCGGCCGACGGCCTGGGCGAAGTGCTCAAGCCGTACGCGCCGTTCTATCACGAGTACATCCGCGAGAGCGAAGTCCAGCTCGCACACGTCCTGTCCGTAGTCGGCTCTGGAGAAACCGACTGCGCCCCCGAGGAAATCGACGAACTTGTCGAGGACATCCTCGGCAACATCCTCCTGCCCGACGCGTACAAAGCGGACGCTCTGAGCCGCTTCCAGACGCAGCGGGCATCCCTGGCGGCGAACGCAAACTAGGCTCGCCGCCTCAACCGCAACAGTCCGAACCGAGGCCCAAGACGCCTCACAAAGGAGAAACAAACCAGTGTTCAACCAAGCTCAATTACTAGACGAGCAGGTGGAGTCGCATCTCCACAGGCTCCGCCGTACGGGCTGGCTGACTTTCAAGGGTGCAGAGGCGATTGACCTGCTTCGCAAGGTCGCACACCTGAAACTGCAGCCTATCCTTGTCGCGCACTGTCACCACAGCCTGATAGCGCGCCCCAACGACTTCGAGTACTTCGTTCCTGCCAGAGTCACCGTGGACGGCCATGAAAAGCTGGTCAAGGTGGAAGGCAGGTATCTGGGTCCGGATGGTGTTCCGCAAACGCTCTACTGGCGTCCCGGTCAATCCTGGGATAGCAGCGGTACGTTCCTGAGCGGCATCTCGACCCTGGCAAGCGCTTTCCCGGCCAACGAACTGGCGGCCGTGGAACTGCCTGCCCTCTCGCTCGAGGTCTGAGTTAGTCGAGGACTGAAAGTTTACAGGGAAGCCGGCTAACCGCCGGCTTCCCTTTTCTTTCCAGAAAAAGACGCCTTAAACGTCTTTTTCCGGCCCTTTTTATACTGCTTGCTATAGTATCAATCCACCCTTTTTTTGCTTACACAAATGCCCATCTACTAGTAGCATGGGAAAAGGTAGCCGTCCCTGCCAGAACTTACTGACCTGCAGGTGCCTTCCTCTATGCGTCCTTCCCTCCTGAGCTATCCCTTACTGGCGCCGCTAACCGTACTTCTCCTGAGCACGAGCATGGCCGCCGCAAAACCCGGTCAACCGCCACAAGCGAGCGGTAAAAGCGGCTTGCCGCCCCGGGTCATTCCTTATGTGCGCAGGGGCGATGCCCTGATGGGAGAAGAGGAATTTGATAAAGCGGCCGCCACTTACAGTCAAGCACTGCAGCTGGAACCCAGACTGACAGCGCTCTATGCCATGCGCGCCGATGCCTACGAACTGGGCCACAAAACCGACAAAGCACTGAGCGACTGGAACTCAATCATTGCCCTTAAACCGAAGATGGGAAGCAACTATCTGCTGCGCGGAAGAGTGCTGGAAAATATGGGTAAAGACGACCTGGCCCTGAAAGACTATAACCACGCCATTGCCCTCGGCTACAAAGTCGGATACAAAGACAGCGCCCGCCTTTACGAACGCCATGGCCAGTTGAAAGAGTGCGTCGAACACATCAGCCGTTACCTGGAAACACAAAAGCCACTGGACTCGATCCAGTTTTATTTTGACCGGGCGCGGGTCTATCAGAAGTTGGGTCGAGCCGATCTGGCAGCGGCCGACACAAGCACGGCGACCAAACTTTTGAAGGACTGCGGCACCGAAAATATTGATAAATACCCGGTCCTGGTGCCGGACAAAAAGTAGAAAAAGTAGAAAAAGTACAGAAAGTACCAGAAATAGAAAAACGAAGGAAACCGGAAATACCGGCTCCCTTCGTTTTGACACTCGGTCTTAGACAACCAGCAGAGCGTAGAGCAAGGCCAGAATACCCACCGCTACGAGCGACATTTTCAAGCTCGGGCAGCAGGTATGCATATCCAGAATACGCCGGCGCTCTTCTTCGTCCGGGTCAGTATGGGCAGGAGGTAGCTCCTGCTTTTGCGATTTTGCATCCATGATCTTTGGCTTTAGTAGTGAATCAGTAAAGGACGATACCACTGCGCTCAACCGGCACAATCTCCATCAAAAGCTTATAGCGACCGCTTTTGTAGAGGGTGAGCGAACCTTCGCGCGCCAGCGTCCACAGAGGCCTGTCTGCGCCGTCGCGCTCGGAGCCCTTGAGAAAACCGGCGATGGACAAACCTTTCTGCATGTCGCGGTCAAAGCGCAGATGCAGCAGAGCAAAAGGCTCCTGCGGCTGGCGCTCCATGAAGGCAGCGATGGCGTCCCGGTCGCTGTGATAGCCGGTCAGGACCTTGCCGGCGGCGTTGAGCAAGCCGTTGGCAAAAGCGGCCTCGGCATTGCAAAAAATCCACTGTGCATCATGTGTGTGCACCGGTACAAAAATTGTTGTTTTCATAACTCTGTTTTTTGATGTTATTTCAATTGCTTGCAGGCAAACTCAGACACGGCCATATCGGCGCCCGGCACTTCGATAAAGCGGATTACCACACTGTCGCCTTTTGCCACCAGCGGTATGAGCTTATACGTATCGCGCGTAACGACATAGGCACTTGTGTCACCATCGAGCGTAAAGACATAAGTGGGCGTCGTTTGATTATTGGGCAAATAGGCGATGCGAGCGATCCTGCCGCTTTTCTCCTTGCCTGCTCTGGCCGTGCGCGAAATATTGGTGGAAGCGCCCTCACGGGTGGCAAGCTGGCTGCTGTAGCGCGATAGAGCGGTTGAAAGGTCGGGGGCGAAAATGACGTCGGCGGAATTTTGCGAATTGGCGTGCATCAAACCAACCCCGGCAAACGAGCTGCCTATGGACTGCGGCGAGGTGTAAATAGCTACCCAGGTGAGCTGACCATAGATTGAGTAGAGCTGCACACTTTCTACCTGATAGCCCTTGATGTTGTCGCGCGCATGCGTCATTGTCTCGCTCACCGATGATCCGGCGTTGAATCCACGCAATCCGGGATAGTAGACCGCCGAATCTTTGCTCGTTTCATAAACAAGCACTCCGGTGGCACCATGGTCGGTACTATTGCGCGAGGTCATCGGAATCACCCAAACCGATTGTTCATCAGTGGTGTAGTTCAGGTCCCAGTCAGCGGCCTGGGTTGTACCGTCCTTGCGCCAACCAAACCAGACGCTCCAGAAGTGCTCGCGCGCATATTTCCCGCCGTACTGGCCCCAGTTTTCCACATACTCCTTGAGCAAATCCTGCGGCATAACCCGGTCGATCCAGCGCGGCTGTTTATCGAGGTCATAGGCGTCTATGCGCGGCTGATTTTGCGAGACATCAACCACCAGGACTTTGCTGATTTGCTTGCCGGCGATGTTGCCGAAAGGGCGCAGGGCATAGCTTACAACCCAGTGCGGGGACCAGTTATCGTCCACTTCAAACTTGGGGTCCAGAAAATATCCGCGCGTATAGCCGCTCTGATAGAGGAAGCGCTCAAGGTTTTGACCAAAGTCACCATCGGCAAAAACAGTGATGTGGTAACCCAGTTTGACGCTGGCCGGAGCTTCGGGATCCTCGGCATCCACGACAACATAGCCGGGACTTTCGGGAGAACTGAAATTGAGCTGGTCGGAAGTATTGGTGTACTCCAGCGGTGCAATCCAGTAGCGGTGCCCTTTTACGCATTGCAGAACATAATTGTCGCTGCCGGTTTTGTACTTGCTGCTCAAATTGGCGTCCGAAGAAGTAAGGGCGGACTGCCCGCGGAATGCGGCGATGCTCGCGGTGACAAGGACCATGTGCTGGGGATCCGTCGGCGGCATTTTGTCATCAACACTGGCGATGCGAATCTTGGCCTGCTTGACGAAGCGCTGGGCGTTGTCGCTGCCCCAGGCATTGGCGATGTAGGTTACCGTCGGCACAGTGAAAAGCACGGCGAAGGCCAGACCATAGACACGGAAAAGAACCTTGCCCGGACTGTATCCGGTGCCCAGTGTCAGGGTGAAAACACAGGGCGGCACCAGAGTAGCCAGGATCAATTCGAAGGCGCCAAAAAAGCTGCCGGAGAAACTGGGCTGGAAGTAATACATGATGATGCGCACCAGTATCAGCGTCACGACGCCCGAAATGATAACCGTCCACTTCTTCCATTCGGTGGAAAAAATGAGCGCGAGAACGGCGGCGATGCTGCCGCAAATTATGGCTGTCAGCCAGAAGTGAGTGTCAAAAAACATACGTTTTTGATTTGTGCACGCTGCTAGCGCGCGGTTAAAAAATGCTCTTTCTCACCAGCACGCGCAAACTCCAGGCTCAAGGAGCCGGGGCAGCAGGGCTGTTTTAACGCTGGGTGGGCAGATGTTTTGCCTGGACGTGTTTGTGCCTGATGAGAGAAGAAATGAAAATGTACTTCCAGGTTAGAGACACAAGAGAGTCCAACCCAAGAGGCTTCTGCGGCAATCCCCATGCATATTCAGGTGAAAATCTCAGCTGGAGGCTTAAATTGAGGATGTTCAATTGAGTTACTTCACAATTTTTAACTATATGCTATAATAGAACAGAGCAAAATTAGAAGCAAGCAGAATCCTCCGGGCAAGGCCCGACACAAAAGATTTGTGCCGGGCCTCGAAGAGAGAAGTCGCCGAAGGATAAGTTCAGTTACCGATGTTGCGGCGGGCAAATTTGCGGGCGCCGGAAGCGATCGTCACCAGGCCCATCAGCAGGAGGAAGCCGCTGGGTACAGCGTATTCACCGGGGAGCTGATGCGTGCCGCAGGTGAGGACGAGGAGGAAGGCGGCAAACAGCGTCCAGGAAAGACCACCGGCCACACGTCCCATACCGCGAATCCCCTCGTTTTTGGCGAGCAGAGACAGGGTGGAAACGAAGGCCAGGGCAAGAGCGAGCAGAAACAGGGCGAATGCGTTCATAGTTTTCTCCAGGCTGCAGATTTCGCGGCGGCGGAAGTGCGCACAGCGAAGTTGCGATTGATTGCGAGAGACAAGGAAGACGGCGGACTACCGATGACGAGGCTGAGAGCAGTGGCAGCTGTTAATCGGTGGTATTGGCCTCTTATAAATTCAAGATAGGGAAAAGTATTACAACTAAACCCTAGTTTTAGATCTCAGATAGAGGCAACTCGGTTACGGGCGATGTTTATGTTTGTATCGGCCTCTTACACCAGGAATTGGGCCCGCGGGGCTCTTCTGAGAAATTATCAATGGTGTGCTAATTAGCGCTAACACCCGAATGTCAGCTTATAGACCCGTCGGACCGACTTGTTTAACGCGCCCTGACTTTCGCCTTCTTGCTCCGGATCATAAAGGAGTACTTCCCGACAGGAGGCTAGCGCGCCTTCGGAAGCGCAGGACACCTGACTGTTGTCGCTGGAGACGATCAGAAGGCCGGCCTCGTACAAGAAGCTGGCAACGGCCTGAGATGACGAACGGGGCATGGATAAAAGTCCTTTTTGGGGTTCCAGAATAGAAAACGTTTGCCGACGACAAAAAGTTCAATCACACAGATTAAAGACACGCCGGAGCGTGTGATTTAATGACCGTGCCCCGGCCGCGCCCATCTTTTTAGCGCCCGACCGCCGCAGAATGGAGAGTGCTTTCGTTTTCCAATTTCTCTGCAAAATCCCCCAAAACCACAAACTGTTCAGCCTATTTCTCACCCCGCCTGCAACTATCGGTTGCCCGGAAGAAGTCGGCTGCGCACCCCCAATGGAGTTTGATATGAAAATCGCCATCATCGCTGTCCTGCTCATCATCGCTTACCAGCTCTACAGCAACATCCTGCGCATCGCCGAAAACCGTGCCGCCGAGCGCAGCCGCCAGGGTCAGCGCGACCACGAATGGGAGGTCTTCTACGCCGGCCTGAACCAGATCAAAGAAAAGCAAGCGCAGTTTCTCCAGCGCAGCGCCAACCTGCCCAGCGAAGACCGCGACCACCTCTGGCGCCCGGTCCAGGACGACAAGATTCGCGCCTGCCATTTCCTGCTCGCTCACGACTTCGCCCGGGCCATGAGCTACCTGCATCAAGCCACCTCCAGGGCCACGGCACTGGTCAGCGCCTGAGACCACGAAAACACCGTCAGTGATAACACCGTCCGAACTTGAACCGATATCGGTTAGCCCTCAGCGGCTGACCCTATCGGTTCATTTTTTTGCCGACACCTACGCATAGGCGTAGTAGATCAGCCCTTCAAACCTTCAGTCCTTGAGCACCCGAACAATGCCGACCGACCCGTCGGTGCCTGAACCATAAACAAGATTCTGCCCGGCCAGCTTTATTTTTTCAGCACCGGGCCTGGAGTCGAGCAGGGTCCGGGCAAAGGTTCTTTCTTGCTCCGGATCAAAAAGCAGGGGCAATTCGGACTGTTCATACATGCCGAATTTACCGTTGGCCACATTCAATTGCTCGCCTTTAATCGAATAGGCCATATGCAACCAGCGTCCGGCCACCATGCGGCTTTCCAGACGCCAGACATCGCCGGCGACTGTTTTTCTGGGCGGCTCATAAGTCTCACAGTAGGTCGCCCGCGCCTGATTATAAAAGGTGCTCACGCGGCCACTGTAGCCCGCTCCGCCCGTCGGCGGCAGAGCCTTGAGACGATTATTAGTGTCCTTCGCCCGGGCCGGACCTGTCAGCGGCAACGCCGATGCCACTGGATTACTTGCAATAAAATTCGCCACTTTAAGCACCTCACACTATTTGTCGCCTTCAGTGCCCTCAATGTACAGCCGCGGAGGTGCCAGGGACGTGATGAGACTGTGACAGCGCGGTGACGACCAAAAAAATTTCCACCCAGCCGAGCGATTGATCAATCCACAGCCGGCAGAGAAAAGACAAATCTGGTGCCGCGCTGGGGCAGATTTTCCGCCCAGATCTTGCCGCCGTGCAACTCCACTATCACCTGGCAAATCGTCAAACCCAGGCCGGAGCCGCCCTTGCCTTTGGCGGCGGCATTTTCCACCTGACGAAAACGCTCAAAAATTGTCTCCAGCTGCTCCGCCGGAATGCCCGGACCCTGGTCATCCACCGAGGTGTAAACCCATTTGCCTTTCTCCTCGGCCCGCACCGTCACTTTGCCGCCGCGGGGAGAAAATTTGACGGCATTGGCCATTAGATTGGCCAGGACGCGGGTGACCCTGTCTTGATCGGCATTGACCAGGGCATCGGTTTCCTGCACCTCGATTGTCACCTCCACTTCATCGGCAAATGCACCGGCCAGCTCCCGGGCGGCGGTGAAGCAGTCAAAGAGCTCGAAGGCTTGCTTATCGAGGGTCATCAAGCCCGACTTGACCTTTTCTATATCGAGCAAATCATTTACCAGATTGGCCATACGCTCGACGTTGCGATTGGCCACCAGAATGTATTCAGTGCCCTTTGGATCGAGGCGACCATAGTTGCCGCTGCGCAAAAACTTGAGAATATTTTGCAGAGTGGCGAGCGGGGTGCGCAGATCGTGGGTTACCATCACCACCACTTCTTGCTTGGCCTGTTCGGCTTCGCGCAGAGCACTGGCCATTTTGTGAAAGGTGCGATCCAGTTCGGCGATTTCATCGCCACCGGACAGAACTGGATTGAGAGGCCGATCACTGGCCAATCTATAGGCGTTATCACTCACTTTCGCCAGACGGAAAGTGATACCACGGGTGAGGAAAATTGCCGAACCGACGGTAAAAACCAGGGTCAATATAGCCAGAGTGATCATGATGCCGGCCTGTTTCTTGCGAAACTCAGCCTGCACCGCCGGACTGATTGAAGCGATATTTTCCTGCTCCGCTTTGGCGCGGCTGAAATCGTTTTTCAAGACCAGGGTCATGTGATCGCGCACCGAATGCCAGAGTGCTTTGCGACCGTAGAAGTCATCGGGACGCTGCTCCATAGACTTCTTGATTTCCAGAAGAGCCTCCAGAGAGGCATACATATTTTGCCTGGAGTCTTCAACGGCCTTGCGCAGCGGTTCATTATCGGCAGCCAGGGCTAGAAGCTCGGTATAGTCTTTTTGTATGACCTGGAAGTGTTCGCGCGCGGCGGTCTGATTGACCGGATCCATGGTCCGTTCACCGCCGGCGGCACTGATCACCTTATACATGTCGACGCGCAGTCGGCTGATGGAGTCAGCCACATCCCGGGCGTGAAAGGAGCGCTCAAGCGCTTTTTCCGATTCGGCCTGCAAACTGAGCAGCCAGAAGAGAAAGCCCCAGGTGACGAAGAGTGGCATGGCCACCAGAATAAGCACCTTGAGAGATAGGGACGAGCGTAGCTGCATCGATGGATTCGTTAAAACGGTTGATTGCCAAGAGTATTTATCAGCGCCCTGCGACCTGGTTAATACCATATAATTGCGGAGTTGTCAGAAATGCTCAGCCAAACGCCAAGCATGCACCCAGGGGACTTACCAGCTACATATGGCGAAGATACTCTTAGTAGAAGACGATCAAGATCTGGCGCGAATGGTGATTGAAGGGTTGACGGCCGAGCACCATTCGGTTGTGCACATGGGCGACGGCCTCGACGGACTGGATATGCTCAAGCGCTCGGTCTACGACGTTGTCATCCTGGACTGGCACCTGCCGGGCATGGAAGGCATTGAGATACTGCGCAAGTATCGCCAGAGCGGCGGTAATACCGCCGTCATTATGTTGACCGGCCGGTCCGGAATCAGCGAAAAAGAACAGGGCTTCAGCGTTGGCGCCGACGATTATCTGACCAAGCCCTTTGACATAAGAGAGCTGGCCGTGCGCATCCGCGCCTTACTGAGACGGCCGAGCACCACCGCTTCCAATACACTCAAAGCCCGCAACATAGAGCTCGACCCGATCAAGCATACGGTTGTTTCCAACGGCAAACAGATTCATATCTCGCCCCGCGATTTTTCTCTGCTCGAATTTTTGATGCGCCACCCGGGCGAAGTATTCAGCGTCGACGCGCTGCTCAGCCGCGTCTGGAACTACGACGAAGATGCCACACCGGAAGCCCTGCGCTCGGCTGTCCGTCGTCTGCGCATCGCCCTCGATGAGGGCAAGGACCCCGACCATTCATGTATAGAAAATATCGTCCGGGTCGGCTACCGATTACGCGATTAAAGCGCCGTTTATTCGCTCACGTCTTTTTCACCTTGATCGCCATATCTTGTTCACACGAACTCCCCAGTCCCCCGTTTTTCCCGGAGCCTACTGATGAACTTCAATGACGATAAAGACTGTTCACCCAGCCCCAACCTCCTGCCTTTCGGCGGTTTTGAAGTAGCCAGATTGCTGTCCATGATGGCCAGCGGCGATCGCGCCGCCCTTGAACACCGCGAAGAAGCCATCGCCTACCAGCCTCTCACCGCCAATGTGCATCCCGGCTGGCTGCGCTCCAAAATTCTGGCCGGATAAGCGTCCCTATTTCTGACCTTTTTTCGTTTCGCTGTTCTCAACTGGTTTAACCTGGCTGCCGTTGGCAATATTATCGGGTGGGTCAAGTACCACCAGGTCACCCTCCGATAAACCCTGTACGATCTCCACCTCTGGACCATGGTCACGCGACAAGTCGACCAGGTTGAAATGCACTAAATTACCGTTCCCGACAACCACGACAAACTGGCCCTCCGGTTTGACCACGATGGCATTGCTGGGGATGACCAGGGGAGGCTCGTCACGGTGTATGACGAAACGCACACGCGAATACATGCCGGGTAGAAGCAGGTCCTTGCTGTTAGGGATACGCACTTCCACTCGCAATGTGCGCGATATACCATCGAGTCCACCGGCGACCCGGGCCACTTTGCCGATAAAGGTCCGGCCCGGCTTTTCGGCCACTGTGATTTCAGCATCCTGACCATTATGCACCGATTGGAAAAATGCCTGGGGCACAAAGACAAAAACACGCAGGACATCGGTGCGGGCAATGCGCAAAAGCTCCTGATTGGAAGTGGAACTGCCCTGGGTGATCAGAGCCCCGGCATCGACATTACGCGACGTAATCACCCCATCGCAGGGCGCGACAACCTTCTGAAAGCCTGCTTGCGCCTCGAGTTTCCGCACATTGGCTTCTTCCGATTCCACCGCTGCTCTGGCCACGCCGACTTTTTCGGCATAGGCCAGCACCTGCTGTTGAGCCGCTTCCACTGCGGCGTTTGCTGCAGTCACCGTGGCATTGTCCGTATCCTGGTCGCGCACCTTCGAGTCGCGACTCTCATAGCTTATCGCCCCTTCCTGTGCCAGTTCCGAATAGCGACCAACCTCAGCGCGCGAAAAGCGCAGAGAGGCGATAGCCTTTTTGACATTAGCCTCGGCGGTCTTCAAATTGGACTTGCCCTGCATCAGGTCAGCCTGGGCGCTTTTCAGAGCGGATCGCGCCTGCCGCAGGTCGGCCCGGGCCTGTTCCAGCTCCTGCACCACTTCCGGACTCTCGATGATAGCCAGTGTCTGTCCGGTTTTCACCCGATCGCCGATATCGACCAGACGTTCTTTGAGATAACCGCTTGTGCGGGCATAAACAGGTATGTCCTGCACCGGCTCAATATTGGCCGGCAAAATCAAGTCTTCCTCGGTCGGTCCGCGCCTGGCTTTTTCCACCCGCACCAGGGGCACCTCATGAATCACCCCTTCTCTCAGAGCCTCCAGCTCCTGGCCCCGCGAAAGCCGGGGCAAAATACCGCAAGCGAGAAGCGCTACCAGACCCACGACCAGCACGGCGGCAACAGGCCAGAGCGCCCGCGGTGCGCCTTCCCTGGCGACAATATCCCGCGACTGATTGGCGTCGACCTTATCGACACCGACATCAGCATTGCTTGTAGTCTCACCCTGGCTTTTTATATCCATATCGCGCTGGCTGTCCGTTTCTAACTTCACCGGTGGCCCTCCTGGGCATGATAGCAATTAACTAGTGCCTGCTAAAGTCCTTCATGATGTACACGTTTGAAGCGCGCTCTGATCAGAGCAAAAATTACCGGTACAAAAAAGAGCGTGCCGGCCGTCGCCGCCAGCAAACCACCGATAACAGCGCGGCCCAGAGGCGCGTTTTGCGAGCCGCCTTCACCCAGGCCCAGAGCCATTGGCAGAGTACCGATGATCATGGCTGCGGCCGTCATCACCACCGGCCGGAAACGCGTTGCACCGGCGCTGAGAGCAGCATGGCCGGCGTCTTTGCCCTCATCCAGCTGTTCGTTGGCAAAGGTGATCATCAAAATGCTGTTGGCCGAAGCCACACCAATACTCATCATCGCCCCCATCAGAGCCGGCACGCTAAAAGCCGTGGAAGTGGCAAACAGACTCCAGACAATACCGGCAAAAGCACCTGGTATGGCCATGAGAATAATCATGGGATCGACCCAGGAATGGAAGTTAACCACCAGCAGCAGATAGACCAGCACCAGGGCGAAGGCGATACCGGCAATCAGGCCGAAAAATGCGCTGTTCATAGCATCCGCCTGACCACGCACAATAAACTCGCTGCCCTTGGGCAGTTGCGGTTTGAGCTTCTCGAGTATGGCGCGGATGTCCTGGGTGACACCACCCAGATCGCGGTCCTGGGTATTGACGTAGACATCATAAACAGGCTGAATGCGGTAATGACTGACGATGGAAGAAGTGACACCGCGACTCATCTGCGCCACATTGAAGAGCAGTTGATTTTGATTGTACTGACCGGCACGGGTATTTTTGTCGGCGCTGACATTCACGGCAGCGGCTCCGCCGCCGGCGGTCGAGCCGCCCGGGGCCGGCAGCTGGGTCGACATGACGTCCTCGATGGACGAAATCTTGGCGGTGGGAGTCTGCACGGCCAGGTTGTAGTTAACACCGTTTTTGGGATTAACCCAGAAGTTGGGGGCCACCTGGAAGCTGGAGCTCAGGTTGATTAGCAGAGAATTGGCCACATCGCGCTCGGTCAAACCAAATTGCATGGCCTTGGAGCGGTCCACATCCAGTTTTATTTGCGGCCCATTCATCATCTGATGCAAAGTCACATCCACAGCCCCTCTCACCGTCGCCACCTGATCGCGCACTTTTTGCGCCAGGGCAAAATTCTCGGCTTTTTTCTTACCCGTCACCTGTATATCAATCGGCGCAGGCAGGCCGGCATTGAGGATCTGACTGACAATATCGGCCGGCTGGAAGAAATAACTGACTTCAGGGAAGCGCTGGGAGAGCATCTTACGAATGCGCTTGGCGTACTCAAAGGTATTGCCCTTGCGGTCCTCGGACAGCGATATCAAAATCTCACCGTCAAAATTGCTCATCGTGATGTTGTCGCCGTAAGCAAGACTGATACCACTGGTGGGCAGGCCGATATTGTCGATAATGGCCTTCAAATCTTCTCTGGGGATAATTTCACGAATAGCCGCTTCCACCCGCAAAAACTCACGCTCGGTTTCTTCAATGCGCTGACCGGTGCGACAGACCAGATGTATGCGCAGCTGGCCACCGTCCACCTGTGGGAAAAAGTCCTGCCCGAGAAACGGCAAAAGACAGTAAGAAGCCAGATAGAAGCCGCAGAATCCAACAACGGTGGCGCCCTTGTGACGCAAACAAAAGGCGAGGAGATCGGTATAGTTTGTCCGAACCCATTCAAAGACACTCTCAACGGCACCGTGGATATGGCCCAGCAGTGATTTGCCCTTCCCATGATCGGCGGACTTGCCTTCAGCGTCGTCGGCATGCTCACTTTCAGCAGCGAGCAAATTGCGCGCCATGAGCGGCACAATCGTACGAGAAAGAAGGTAGCTGGCCATCATGGCAAAAACCACCGACATGCCCAGGGGCACGAAGAGCGAGCGGGCCGGCTCGCTCAAGAGAATGACCGGCACAAAAACAATGCAGATTGACAGGGTCGAGACAAAGGTAGGGGTGGCTATCTGAGCGGCACCATCAACGATGGCCTTGACGATTGGCTTGCCCAGACTCATATTGCGGTGTATGTTTTCCACCTCCACCGTGGCGTCGTCAACGAGCATACCCACAGCCAGAGCCAGGCCGCCCAGGGTCATGGTATTGATTGTCTGGCCGCAGAGATTGAGTCCGATGAGCGAGCACAAGATAGACAGAGGGATGGAAATGACGACAATAATGGTGCTGCGCCAGCTGCCCAGCAGAAGCAAAATCAAAATAGCCGTGAGACAGGAAGCGGTCACCGCCTCATTGATCACGCCCTGAATCGCCGCTTTGACGAAGAGCGACTGATCGCAGAGCGGCTCCACGTGCAATGCTTCGGGCAGACCGGCCATAACTTTGGGCAATTTTTCACGGATGCCTTTGACCACAGCAATAGTGGATGCGCCGCCACTGCGCAGCACATTGAGCAGAGTCGAGCGACGACCGTCGTGATGGACGATGTTTGTCTGCACCGCATAACCGTCATGCACAAGCGCCACGTCTTTGAGATAAATGGTGGCACCGTTGACTATTTTGATTGGTATGTTATTGAAAGCCTCAATCGCCTGCGGTGAATTGTTGAGTTGCACGGCGTACTCGGTGTCGCCTATCTTGGCCGTGCCCGACGGGATGATAATGTTCTGGGCATTGAGTGCGGTCGTCACATCGTAGGCGGAGAGCCCCTTGGCCTGCAGCAATTGCGGATCCAGGTCGACCATCACCTGCCTCTGTTTGCCACCGTAGGGCAGCGGTATCGAGGCCCCGGGCACGCCGGAAAGACCGGTACGAATGAAGTTAAGACCAAAGTCAAAGAGCTCGGACTCGGACAGTGTCTTGCTGCCCAGACCAAGCTGCAGAATTGGCACATCGGAAGCATTGAAAGACGTAATCAGGGGCGGCGTAATACCGGGCGGAAAAACCTTGAGCATTGTCTGACAGAGGGAGCCGACCGTGCCCACGGCTTTGCCCACGTCCGCGCCCTGGTGCAAGTAGATTTTGATCACCGCCAGGCCCTGCAGTGAACTGGACTCGATATGCTCGATATCGCTTGTCACAGTCGTGATGGCCCGCTCGCAGATGGTGGTCATGCGATTTTCCACTTCTTCCGCGGGCAGACCGTTGTAGGACCAGACCACGGTCACGACCGGCTGATTAATAAAAGGGAAGATGTCCGTGGCCATGCGCCCGGCGCTGACCACTCCCAGAATAGTTATGAGGAGCGCCATAGCGATAAAGCTATAGGGACGCTTGAGGGCTAACTCAACAATCCACATTCAAAAGCCCCAGAAGGTCAAAAATTGCTCTCAAATAAATTATAGGTGGTACGAAATAAACCGGGCGGAAATATTTCGATAAATAAGATGAAATCTGGATTAACAGCGCTTGACAAGCCGCGCATAACAGAGCGGCGGCCAAAATTTACCCGTCGGCTCAATTTATCCGGGGAGCAAACCTTACCTTTTAGCCCTCAGGGTCGGGCGGAGGATCGCCGACATTAGCGATAGCGCGCTCGACCAGTTGCGAAAAATACCCCACATCGGCCGGCGTCAACCCCTGGAAGACCTCGGCCTGAATTGTCAGCGCCAGCTGCATCAAAGGTTCAAAAAGCTCATGAGCTCCAGCTTCAAGCCAGATGCGCGAACAACGCCGGTCATTTTGATCCCGGCGCTTAGAGACCAGACCGCGCCCCTCAAGCCGCGTCAGCACCGCCGTCAAATTGCCGCCCACCTGCGCCACCAGGTCGCTCACATCCGAACACGACAGCCCATCTTCATTCCAGAGACAGCGCAGGATATGCCACTGCGGCGCGGTAATTTCATAAGGCTCGGCCAGCTCGTTAAAACGCCGGGACAGCAGCATGTAGATGAGCTTGAGGCGGTAGCCAATCGAATAAGGCGGCAGGACATGCTTCACCTCCGGCGCCACATCGCGCTTGCCGCGACAGCAGGGCGGGCGATAATCGGGCTTGAGATTAACGATGCAGGCATCAACAAAGCGGGAAAAATCGGATTTTTCCACCTCGCTGAATCCGCGAAACAACTGTTCCATCATGTCGCGTGAAAGGCCGGGTAAGACATCAAAAAGCTGATCGCCGCGCTCGGTCAGAAAGACGCGCCAGACGCGCTTGTCGTTGCGATCCCGGCGGCGCTTCACCAGCTTGCGCTCCTCCATGCGGTCGAGCACCTCGGAGACCGTGCCACCAACCTGCACCAGCATCTGCGATAGCTGCGATACAGGTTGCCCGTCTTCCTGCCAGAGACAGGAAAGCACCACCCAGTGGTTGCGGGTGATTTCATATTGCCCCAGCCGTGCCGCCATGCTCCGCGACACAAGCATGGCCAGGACGCGCAGCCTGTAGCCCACTGCCTGCCGATGCAAAATGGGTTCGTACTCTTTTGGCAAGCTTCTCATTAGACGCCGGGGCAAAGTGGGTGCTGCTTTCTGGAGGATAGCATAGCAAATATTAAAAGTGAGCCGACCCTGTCCAGAATTGCCGCCGAAGCGATAGATGCTAACACGCTCCCCCCAGGGAACGCTCTCCACTCATTTGCATCCCCGCGAATTAGAACAAAAGGACCAGGCACATGCGCGATCAATTAGAGCAGAACGTAGCAAGCAGCTTGCAGTACGCCGTCGACAGCCTCGATGACTTCCGCAGCTCAGTCTATCAATGCGGCATACAGGCAATGGACAGAGCGCAGGAGCGCTCGCTGACGCCGATATATTTCTCCAGCGTCGCCTCCATGCCGGCATTTGACGTCAGAGGCACGCAGACCTCCTCCCAAAATTACTACAAAATCAAAGACGCATTTTCCAAAATCTAGACGGTTGGCGCCAAATAGGATCTAGAATAAGACCCTGACAGCGCACTTATCACCTTTTAGAAGAAAGAATCCGCACATGACCGCACTTGGTCAATTTCAAGAGGGCATAACCCTCTACAACAGCGCCAATGAGGCACGCGACACGCATCGCTACGAGGAAGCCCTGCAGGGCTACGAACGGGCCCTCGCGCACCTCGCCTCCGCCGCCGAGCCGCTGCGCATATGCCTGCATTACGACCTGGCCCTTTGCTATGACTTTGCCGGCGAAGTGGAAAAAGCCGGACGTGAATTTGTCCGCGTAATATCGATGTATACGGCACTCTCTCAGCAATCGCCGGCGGATCCGGCGGTGAAGAATCTGAAAGAGATCATCGACGGCTGCATCTATCAACTGGAACTGCGCGCCGAAAAGCACCCTCTGGCCGAGCACTACTTAAGCTCAGTCACGCCGCGCCGCTTCAAGGCCGCCGACATGCCGCTCAAGCTCTACATCGATGAGAGCGAATACTCGGGCTACGATCAAGAACAGACCGAGGTGATCATCCGCGCCTTCGACCTCTGGATCAAAGGTGCGGGCCAGCCCTGCCGCGAATTGCATCTGGATAAGCCGCTCTGCTACCAGATCTGGGACGATCCCGCCGACGCCAACATACGCGTGCACCGAGCCGGCGGCAATGATGATACCGCCAGCGGTGCGACACCCGATATCAATAAATTCACCGCCGGCACGGCCAGCGCCACTGCTGCTCGGCTGAATAAATTACTGCCGGCCACATCCGGCGGCCAGACCACCTACATCCACAACAACCGCCTGCGCCAGGCCACCATCTGGGCCTACCTGCCGAAATACTCATCGGCGCAATTGAGCGCCAGGGAAAAACGGGTCTTTCAATCCCTGATAGTGCATGAAGCAGGGCACGCCCTGGGTATAGACGGACACTCCCCCTTCGGTACCGACCTGATGTACTGGAAATCCCAGCTAAGCGAGCCAACCATGCGCGATCTCAAAACTCTGGCCCTGATTTATCTATGACGGAAAACAAACTTACCCATGTGGGTATTGTCATCCCGACGAGCTTTGAACTGGCTCCGTTTTTTGAAATCTGGCCGCAGCTGGAGACGATAAGCGAAATCCCCTGGCAAATCTATCGCACCACAATCGGCGCGCTGACCGTCGATATTATTGTTTCCTATATCGGACCGGCCAATGCCGCCGCCGCCACCGAGCGGCTCATAACCAGAGAAGAAAGCCCGCAAATAATATTGCATGGGGGCGCTGCCGGGGCCATCAACAGTGCGCTGCTCCCCGGTGACATCATCCTCGGCCGGTCCATAAAGACAGTCTGCTCGCGAGAAATATTAGCCGTCAGACAATCGCTTTTACTCTCGGCCAGCGCCATTCGCTACCTGAAAGATGGGCGCCCCGTGCACATCGATAATCTGCCGGGAGACGCTCATCTACTGCAATTGGCCACCACCGTCGCCCGGGACGTTTGCAAAAAATGCCCGCCCTGGGACGGCCCGGGCTGGCCAAAATCCGTAAGCAAACGCCCGTCTCAGGCCACTTGCGGCACCCTGGGCTCCCAGGACGGCTGGACCAAGAGCGTCGACGAGCTGGCTTTTCTTGCCACTACCTTTGGTGTCGACAGCGAGGATATGGAAAGCGCCTACGTCGCTCAAATCGCTGCAAAACACGACATCCCATGCCTGGCTGTGCGAGTCGTCTCCAATAATGAACACACCGGCACTCTGGCCAAGGATGAAATACTGCCGGCCATCGGTCTGGCAGCACAACGCGCTGCCATGGTCATTTGCGGCCTGGTCGATGCCCTGACGTAGGGACTAGTTGTAATCTATTTGCACATGGCGATAGCTGTACGCCAGATCCTTGCGCATCATTTCATTGAGATCGTTGGGGTCCTTCAAATCCAGCGTCGCTCGGCGCTGCGCCATCTGGGCCTCGTAGATCTTGTCCGGAGTTACAGGACCATCGCCCAGGCCGAGGAATTTTCTGTACTTTTCCTGGGTTGGACCGTCCGCCATTTTAAATTCGACAAAAGCATCCTTGGCAATGCCATGAAACATCTTGTCCGGCTCGTCGGCCCGGGCATGATATTTCTTCTCCATGCGCGCCATTTCGCGGGCAACGAATTGCGACTCCGTCCCAAGCATCTTCTGAATCTCAGCTAGCGGCAAAAGGGGCGGCTGGTCTTGAGCATGTCCGGCCGGCTTGCCGTCGCCGGCGGCTGCCTTTTGTTTATCGGGATAGCCCTCGGCCTGCAAATTGGACAAACCGCCTGGCTTTCCGCTCGATTGCCCGGCGTCCGTGTGGTCCCTGGCGGCATCTGCTGCTGTGTGCCTGTCATTACCCATGATAATTTCCCCAGAAAAGGTTACCCGTTAATCTGTTTGTACCCAGCCAGACACCCCCTGCAACGTTGAGATAAGCCCGGAGTTCTACGATAAACCATAGCAGGAGACAACGACAAAAAATGCCCGGAAACCTTGTGGTCTCCGGGGCATTTTTTGGCAAAACCAGTCTCAGTCAGGACCCACCCTTTTCCCAGGCAGTAAGCCAGTCGAAGAACGCACGAGCCTCCTTCGTGAAAGCAAGGGCGTGCACCAGGCAGAGTGTCGAACCGGCATAAGTCGAGTAGTTCATCCTGGGTTGGTGACACAAAGTACTGGCCTTATCCAGCACCGATCTACCGTCCTCCCGATCACCGTCGTAAGCACCGGTAGGCTGACCACCCACCCAGTCGTGATACGCGTAATGACGCATCCAGCCATTGCTCTGGTGATAGTGGCGCCGACGCTGAGCTTGTATGTTGAGAAGATTTTGCTGCAACTCAACCATATCCCGGTGAAAGTCGGCCGCCAGCAAAGAGGCCCTTTCCAGCCCGGCGATGCCAGCTTCAGTGAAGAGAAGATCGTCCCCGGTGACAAGCTTGGAGATTTCATCAAACCTGTGGACAATCACCTTAACGGCTGAGGCGGTCTTAGCTGAGAGTCGGTCGCGCTCGAGCCGATTGAGTGCTTCTCCCAGGTCTCTGGCGCAGTGACTCAGCAGGCCCACGCTGGAGTCGTATGCGTCGGACATCAATTGTTTGAGATCGGGAAGTTCATCTTTGTCGATGAGCATCGGCGTGCCACTGTTATCTGAGCCGAGGAAGCCAAGGATGACCCGGCTGTCAAAATACCAGTCCATGCCCTCGTTCACCGTTCGTTTGCACTTGGTTCGGCAGCGAGCGATAAAGTCCTGCCGCAATTGCTCGCGCGTAACACCGGGTAACTCTGCCATGCGGGAGTGCCAGTCAACAACCAGAAATGGCCGGCCGTGCAAGTTTTCGAAAGTCGTATGCAGCCGACGGACCTGGCCGGCGAGGGGATGCTTTAATGCGTGGCTAGCGTTTTTAGATTGCGAAGAGCTCATGTGAAATCTAATTTCTCAGTAACCGTTTGCTGAACATTGTTTAGCGCTGCCGTAAGGCGGCGTATTGATTCTCCACCCTTTACACACAAATCCTGAACAGACAAGGTCTTCCGCCTCACTGCATGTGAGAAAAAAGACCTTGTCTGGGCGGTGGAATGTGTAAGTTTTGATACCAGCGGAATGCGTGAAAAGAGTAGAAGGTGATCTCATGCTAACAGACCTATTTGCTGGTTTAAAACGATTCCAACAGCGCCGCACGACTGACATCGTATTTACCACATGCAAAAGCATCTGACATAAATGCAAGAACCGGACGAAGTCGCGCGGCTCTGCAAGCCAATTTCGACCACAAAAGTTGCCGGCGCAATTGTTTCACCAGTGTGAAAAACTGCTGCCACCGAATTTCCACTGCATGCCGTAGTAAGTTAATCCCAAAGAGAAAACGCTGAAATCATGCGGATCCGCAGATTAAAGCATTTTCTCTTCCGAGCAGAGGCAAGTTGCGGACTGTTTCATTTGAGGGTCTGAAGAAAAATTTTCAAGCTGTTCACAAATTTTTCGGCGTCGCGCGGATCAACACTGACGTGGCCGGAATGTGGGCAAACCACAAATGTCTTGGGCCCTGCAGCTCTGGCAAAAATTTTCTGCGAATGCTTGAGGCCGATGATCGTATCAGCCGCTCCGTGCATCACCAGTAGTGGCACATGCGGTTGTTCAACAATAGCCACATTATCGAGGGACGGCGATTTTGGGAAAAGCAAGCGGGGATAGATCCTCAAAAACGGCACCTTCTCGTAGGCAATATCGGGCAGCGAAGAAAAGCCGGATTGCAGGATAAGACCACTGGCGGCACGAACGGTCGAGACATGCGACGCCACTGTCGTACCCAGAGAAACCCCGTAGAGCACAATCTGCCGACTGCTGTAACCAAGGGTCTTGGTAACGTAATCGTAGGCATTCTCACCATCCTGGCAAATATGCTCAATCGTGGGTTTCCCCTGACTGAGCCCAAATCCGCGCGGCTCATAGACAAAAACGGAAGCACCACTGGCAAGCAGGGCCTGGAAAAATTCCAGTCGCTTGGGAATATCACCGGCATTGCCCGGAAACAAGATATAAATCTTGTCGGCACCGGGCCGCACAAAGAGCCAGCCACGCAACTGATTGCCGTCCTTAGCCGAGAACCAGAGCTGATGATTGGGCACGTCGTGAAAAGCATTGAGCGCGGCAATATGAGCGGAGTCACCGCGTTCCTTGTCCGGGTGGAAGAGCTTTGACGTGTAAAGACCGGGGAGAAATCGCGGAGAAGAAATCACCCAGGCAACGATGATTGCCAGCAGTACGACGGCAATCCGGCGCGCTTTAACGACGCCTCTAAGTTTCTTTGACATACAAAAACGTTTATGGTGTTAAAAATTCGAGCTTGCTTTCCCGGCTGATCAGCCCTTGCGGAAAGCGCTCACAAAAGCCCAGAAAACACCGGCCTCGATAATGAGTACGAGGGCCTTGGACCAGTTGTTGTAAGGCACGTAGGCCTCAACGACAAGCAACGCCACGGCGCATACGCCCATGACGGTAATTTCTCGTTTCATAAATAAATGGGGTTTAGTTGATTGAATCCTGGGAGTCGGAAGAAAGAGTTTATAGAAACACCTTACGGCCTCGGACGGTCACGACAAACCCTTGGCAGGCCAAAACACACGCCCTGAGCGGCAATACGCCTGAGCCAGTTGAGTAGCTTTAGAGCTGGCGCAACCGGCGCTAGCGACCGCTGCGACCGGCCTGATGCCCATGGGAAGATTTTGCCGCATTATCAGCCTTCACCTGGCGACTGTTTTCAACAGCCCGGTGACGGTCGCGACAGATCTCGCGATTGAGCCGGCTGTCACTGGTCAGGACAATGTGCCGGTGAGAGTGAAAATCCCAGGCCACGGCCGGCAGCGCAAACGCAGACAAACAGAGAAGTGCGCCCAGAGTAAGATAGGCATTCATGTTTGAGTTCACTGTCCGGCACCTCACAGCACAAACTGCTCACACTGCATACTCTGCTCTATTTCCGTGAGCGATTCGTGAGGATCAGACCGGCCCTGACCCTTATTTTTCCTGCAGGGCATACCCCAGATAAATAGGCTGAACAATGCCCTGATCGAAGAAGCGATACTGTCCGCAATTGTGACAGATGGAGGAGTTCGGCTTCTGTTCGACACCGCATGACGAGCAACTGAGATTGGCTTTTTCGGTCGGCACCGCCGTCAGGACAGCCTGTTTCAGCGGCTGAAACTCCGACGGGGCAGCGACTTTATTGCCGGACTGGCGCAAATTGGATTTGTCCACACCCTCGATTGTCTGCACCAGATGAGTGTCCAGACTCTTCCATTTGATGCCGACATTCATGGTCTTCTTGTAGCGGGCGCGATCATCAGCGCGCATCTTCTGCAGTTTTTTATCGAGAAAATCAAACACCGCCCCCATCAAAACAAAGACGAGCAAAGCGATTTTGGGAATGTGCGTGCCGCCGCCATCCAGAATCAGATTGACGCCCATGAGGCCGATGATGACATAGGCGATCAAAGGCACCCGCGGATTGGCCTGGAGCCAGGTATGCATAGGGGCGTGGAAAAGCATGATGCAAACCGAGGCGCTGACCATGGCAGCCACAGCCAGATTGAAACTGCTGGTCATGGCCACAGCGGCAATAACAGTATCCAGAGAGAGAAATGCATCGGCAATGAGAAAACTAAAGAGACTCGTGGGCTTGCGCTTTTGTCTGGAAACATTGCCAAGTCGCTGCGGCACCCGGCCGCGCAGGTAGTTAAAAAACAGTCCCACAGCAACAATAATCAAGAACAAACCGGCGAACTGCTCGGCGATGTTGTGCGTAGCTGCTGTGGAAACAGCCTTAAAATTTGCCAGAGCATGAAAGAGGAAATAGACCAGTCCCACGCGCACACCCAGGGCCATTGCGTGCGGTACCTGCCCTCTACACCAGGGTGTATCGGGCAGGCCTGCCGCGGCCTCCTGTAGGGCCGTAAGGTTGTCTATCTCCAGCACTCCTTCCAGGAGCAGAAGGGCGATAAAAAGCAAGAACATTTCCATTTTTTTTGACCACTGTTTGATTGGGCCCGACTCGCTTCGCGTGACCCGGACGATCACTCGAAAGCAACACTTTAAACTGACTACTTAGATGACTGATTGACTGCGGACCACCGGTCCAGGATGCCTCATTTGCCTCGCCATCGGCGCCGACAACTGCTTTCAGCATACGCCCGCCGCCGCCGGCTGCATAGGGCACTTCTTGTATGGCGCCCAACAAAACCGATTAAGGCTTTGTGAATCTTGCCGCATCAGGAATGGAAATCTCGGGTAAACCCAATTTTTTTACCCGGCCCGGATTTGCTATCTTCGATGTATGAGACTGCCGTTCAACAAACATTTTGCTTACACGTGCATCGTGCGCCCCGTGGCCAAGGTCATCATCTGGCTGCCGCTGGCCTCGGTGCTCTTGCTCGCCGGCGGGCCACTGGCGCTGATAGTCAGTTTCCTCATATTTCTGGCCATCGTTGGTAACCTGATTTTCTCCTTCCCCAAATCACCACTGGAAAAAAGCCGCCTGACGAATCTCATCGCACGCCAGGGCTATGATAATCGGGCTCCTATTATGCCTTTTAGTATAAACGGACAAAAAAGAGATCGCTTTCAAAAGCCATAAGCAGCCTCACGCCTGACCCATAAACATTCCCTCTTCCTCGCAACAACGAGTGGAATGGTCATGGGCCAGACGGTTTTGGCGGCGCCTCAGAAGGTGATCGTCAGGCGACAGCGGCCAATCAAACGGTCGGCCATGCCGTAATAGATGTCGAACACGTTCTCACCGAGATCGGGGCGAGCCACGATGCCGGTGGGGAAGACCACGTTGTTGACGATGCCTTCCAGCTCCTCCTTGGTCTCGGGCTTGAACAGCGGCTCGGGCGAGACGTAGTGGAGTTTGTGCAGGTCGTTGAGATCGTGAATCATCAAGCCGCCGGCATAGCGACTGTGATACTTCCCGTCCTCGCCCATGAACTGGTCGACGCCGTGGAAGATTTCCAACCAGCCCTGCTGCAGACGAATCGGAGCGGTACCGCCGCCGACTTTGAAGTGACCCCAGGGCAGGGTGGGTTCCAGCACGACACGCGACTCGGCGACGGCGAGCACGTTGCGGATGTCCTCAAGCACGGGTGCCAGAGGGATGTAAGCGATGCGGACACACTGGCGCTTGCTCGGGGCCGCCTTGAGGGTGGTTTGCACCGCATCGAGACCATCGGCCGGCGCCAGGTTCGGCATCGGACGATGAAGCAGGGCCAGGCTCAGAGTCTTGTCGGGCGAAAGCACGACATCGGGGAAAAACGCCGCATCCTTGTCGTCCTTGGCCAGGCCAAATTCGTCGGGGATGCGCAAGAGGCCGAGGCGCTGCCACTTGTAACCATCTCGGGACATGGCCACGGCGATGCGCGGTCCATCGAAGCCGAAGGCGGTGTAGCAGAGCAAGTAGCAGTCGAGCACGGGGACAAAGGTCACGCGAGGGTCTTCGCAGCCTTCACCACCGACCATCTCGGATACGCCCTGGGCGTTGACCCGACGACGACGCTCGTAGCGCGACTGGGGGACCAGGGCGAAACCGACGCGTTCGAAAGGCGCCTCAACGCCATCGACCATGAGCGGTTTGCCATCGAGCCAGGGTTGACGAAGCATCTCGAGACGAGATTGATTGCCGTGGGCAACCGACCGCATCATCATCACGAGATTGCCCTTGCGGTCCTGGTAGATGGCAGGGTTGAGAACTCCCTCGGCTTGATAACGGCCGTTGGGAGCGGCGACTACGCCGAGTCGCTCAATTTTGGTCGTGAGACCGGTGATATTAGAGTTTTGCACGTCAAATGACCTCCTAGCTGCACCTTGCAGCTTTACGACTTGGCTTGCATAAAACACAGCGTGAGCTTCCGCCGTCAAAACATTTGACGAAAGAATCGAGAAACTCATGATGGGGCTTATGTAAGCTGGGTTTTAGAGAGTTTGTTGTTGCGAATTACGGTGGAAGAGACCTTGAGCCTACACGGGAGGCCCGTGGATTCAAAATCTAAGAGCCTCCAGCTACGTGGGATCCGGGTCGATCAGGCAATGTTGACCATTGCGCCACCTAGCGCACAGAGAGAGCGAAAGACATTAGCGCGAGAGCTACTAAGACCTGTAAGGCTAAAATTTCGCGGATCTCGTGACTTAATTCAGTCTCATTTGTTAGCTTATAGTCCTACACTTTCCTCATCTGCTTTCAATTTTTTCAAAAAGCCACAAATTTCATTCACCACCGCGTATCCGCCGCCACAGACAATTTTCACTTTGTCGACCGCGGCGTCACGCCCTGAACCCAAAGGAGGCGCTATGACCACTGCACTCTTGATCGACGATATGCGCCACATCGATGGGGCCCACATCGTCCGCAACTTCAACGACGGCATCGCCGCTCTGCAATCGCAGCACTGGGACGTCCTCTACCTCGACCACGACCTGGCGGACTTCTCCGGCCCCGACGGCCGCGAGATGACCGGTTACGACGTGATGTGCTGGATCGAGGCCAATCCCGAGCACCTGCCCGGCCAGATCATCATCGTCTCCAGCAACGCCAGCGGGCGTCCGCGCATGCAGATGGTGATCAACAAGCTCTACGGCAGGAGTTACTGACGTTGTAAACCACAGACCGATCCGAAGTCCCGGGACCACAAGCTCGCCAGAGCCTGGTCCCGGGCTTCCCGGCCGTGGTCAATGTGCTGCATTCTGGGCTCGTTTCATTTTGGTCTTTTATACTACGCGCTTTAGTATTACATTATAGATTCCAGTATTGTCGCCGGGACTAAAACAGCGATAAAATCTGCATTCAGTAAAGGGCCGACTCGCTCCAAAACTTTCGGCAAACTCATAACCTGACAGGGACCAGCACCTTGAATACAAGCAACAGAAACCAAACACTTGCCCAATCAGTCGCCGATGAGATGCTGAAACTGGACAAGCATGCGCAACATCTGGGCATCCAACTGAAGGAAGTCAGCGGCGGCTACAGCGAACTGACAATGGTCGTCCGGGACGACATGGTCAACGGTCTGGGCATCTGTCACGGCGGCGTCACCTTCGCCCTGGCTGATACGGCTTTCGCCCTGGCCTGCAACTCCCGCAATCAGCGCACCCTGGCTTTCAACTGCACTATCACCTACAGCGCCCCCGCCCACGTCGGAGATGTGCTCACGGCCGTGGCGCAAGAACAGGTTTTGAACGGCAAAACAGGCATCTATGACGTTGTGATCATGAACCAGCACCTGGAAAAAATAGTCATGTTCCGTGGCGTCTCCTACCGCACCCGTCAGCAAATCGTCAGCGGCCTCCGGGGCAGTTAGGCTTGCATGCGCAGGCTCGCCGCTATCGCCGTCGGCCTCGCTCTTGCAACAGGATCTGCACTGGGTCTTGAGCCCCTTTCCGTCAACTACGACACCATGACCTCTGAATACAACAGGGGCGACTATCTCATGGCCGAAGAGATTGGTCGGCGCATCCTCACCGTCCAACCGAGCAATCTTGGGGTCCACTACCTGCTCGGCAATATTCACGTCCGTTACGGCCGCTATGACCAGGCCATGGCTGAATATAAATACTGCGTCCAGCACGGTTCCGGCTCGCAAATCGGCAAAAATTCCGAACGAGCTCTGGAGCAGATAAGCAAACACCGCAATCAGCAAGAAACAGATAAAAGCCCTACAGCTGACACCACCCGCGGTGTCGCATCCCCGCTGCCGCCGACCGGCCCGGCAGCGCAAGCCGAGAGCCCGGACAAAGTTGACCTGCAAACCCTGGAATACAAAGAGCGCTTGCTCAAGGAAGGCGCCGACTTGATTGCGGCAAACAGGGTTAAACTGCAAAGACAAATAGAAGCTATTCAGCGCCAGGCCGAGCAGGCCATAGACGATCTCGACGACGACTTGAACGGAAACGGCCGCGGCGGGCCACCGGGACACATGCAGGAAAAACAACGTCTGCAAAGCAATGCCGCCGAACGCATCAAGTCACTCAAGGAAAACGCCGCCGCAGAAGAGCAGAAAATCACCGCTTACTACCAGGCGCAGGTAGATGCAATAACCGCCAGAAAAGGCGATCTCAGCTCGCAAACAAGCCGGGGCAATGGGGATGTGCGGCTGGAGCAAAAAGGCAGCGGATTGTTTGTGCGCAACTACATCAACTACCACGGCGAACTGCCGCCGCCTCCCCCTATTCCCGAATTGCAAGCAACAGCCAGAGGCTTGCAGCCTGCGTCGGCCAGGGCCAGGTCAAAATCAAAAACCAGTAAACACACCGGAGCAACGGGCAAATGAGCGGCGCCAGACACAAAAAAACAGCGTTGTTCTGTATATCCTCGTTAGCCGCGTCCTGGCTCAGCGCCTCCGGCCCAGGGTCTTGCAAGCCCGCACCGACTCAGTCCACAGCCGTCGGCAACGCCTCCAGCGTTCGCCTTTACGGCCAGGTCAATGTCATGTTCAGCGCCTGCGCCAATGCCGGTGTGCAGATTGCCTCCACCACCCTGCCGGCTCGCATAGAAAAAGTGCGCATGGGCTCGCCGGCCTTTTATGCCGGTCTGCAGGACAACGATGTAATCATCAAAGGCACACTCAACAACAACAATCTGGCCCTGGTGATCCGACGCGGTGCAGCCATCTACGGCGTCAATCTAGCCACCGAAGCAGGCAGCGGCGAAACGACGGCGGCTGCAACCAATCGCGCCGCCGGCCCGGGCAAGACCACGCTCAGTACGGGCACCACAGCAAGCCAGACCAGCGATCCGGCCTGGAAAAAGCTGCAAACCTACGACATAGTAATGCTCATCGATCAGTCAGGATCCATGAGCGATCCGGTCAATACCGCCGGTCTGACAAAATGGGACTGGTGCAGCAATCAATTGACCTCATTCGCTTCCCAGGCTCTAAAAAATACCGGTCGCCGCTTCACCATCGTCACTTTCAACGGCAACTATGAGCTGCGTCGCAACTGTGCCGCAGAAGAAGTGCAACAGACATTTACGCGCAACAGACCGGGCGGGGCAACCGATCTGGCCACCCCGCTGGATTTTGTCCTCAATGATTATATGAGCGGCGCTCGGACAAACCCGCTGCTGGTGGTAGTTTTGACCGACGGCGAACCGGCGGCGCCGGAGCTGGTGCAACAGTGCATAATCGATACGACCAGGCGCATGTCATCGCCCGAACAAATCAAGATCGTATTTTTCGAAATAGGTGACGACGCCGACGGAAGAGCCCTGATCCGCATGCTGGATGCCGGGCTCCTGGGTCAGGGCGCGCGCTACGACATCGTCGAAGCTAATTCCTTCGAGCGCTTGCAGCAACTGGGGCTCAAATCGGCCCTGTACGACACCTTCAATCACAACTTCCAGACAAGCCTGAGGGTATCGCCCACTAACAGCTTGCAGGCTGAGCTGGAACTGGTGCGCCGGCAGTTGGAGGACGCCCGGGCGCGTAATGCCCAAAATCCGGGCAACCGCTAAAATGAACCTATGAACAAAGGGCCGGCCAAAATGTCTGAGCGCATGCGGCAACTCCAGGCGGGAGTGGCAATTTCGTCCGGCCTGCTAATCAATCTCAATGCCGGCCTCTCCGCCCTGGCGGCAACTGCCGACAGCGACATCCAGCAAATGTCGCGACAGTACAAGCTCGGTCGCTATGTCCTGGCGGAAAACCTCGGCCGCGAAATCCTGCGCAAGGACCCGACCAACCTCGATGTGCGCTATCTGCTGGGAAATATCTACTACAAGCTCGATGACATCAGTGCGGCACGAGATCAGTACTCGTACTGCGTCAATCAGTCCAGACAAACGCATCGCAATCTTGCCGCCGCTCGACTGGCCGGCGCCGCGCTGGACCGCATGGCAAGCGGCACCACAAGCAACACAACGGATGCGTCAGCGCCATCGACTGCGGCGGGCCCGACAATGAATGTATCACCGGCCGTCCTGAAAGAGGCCGAATCCATACTGCAAAAAGCCGATGCCGACTTGCTTTTCAAAAGACGACAACTGGAGACGGTCGTCGGCCACACCGAAGAATTTGCCCGCTCGCGCATAAAAGAGATACCGCTAAACACCATCCACAGGCGCATGAGCGCCTTCTCCGGTATACAGGCCTCGCGCGACAACGAAGACTATTTCACCGCCCCCAACCACGACCGCCCGGGCGAAATCGCCCAGATCAGAGCGACCGAAACAGCCAAAATCAACAAACTAATTGAGGAATACAACACCCAGACGGCGGCCATAATCGCAGCGGCGATGAAGCAGGTCGACGCACTGCTGGGCGCGCAGTATTGCCCCACCGGCACAACAGGGGAACAATCGCCGGCGGCGCCTCAACAATCAGGCGCCCGAGCGGAAAAGACAATCGACGCCTTCACCGCCTGCGGTATCACAACCCGACACCTGCAGGCTGGACACAAAGTCATTGTCGTGGCCACAGGATCGGCCGCGCATCGAGCCGGCCTTGCCACCGACGACATAATCGAGCAATCCACTTTCATCCCCGCAGCGGACCTGCTCAAGGTGACGATCAAACGCGGGGACAAGCATTATTCTCTGACGATGCACCCCGATGCCGCCTCCCTGGCCAGCCAGAAGCGCACCGGGAAGAAAACTGCCGTGGCAAGCAAACCCAGCAGTAGCGAGCAGGCCTGGGCCAGGATAAAAGACTCGGACATCATTTTTGTCCAGGACATGTCCTCCAATATGGCCAGCCCTCTGGGCGACACAGGCCTGCAAAAATGGGACTGGTGCGCCGCACGCATTCTGGATTTTGCCGATTCAATATCCAAAAACAACAGCAAGTATTTTGGTTTGATGCAATGCTACCAGTACGCCTTCAACTCCTACAAAGACCTCTCCGTGCCGGCCTTGAAGCAACTCCTGGCCAATTCCATTGCCATGGAGTCGGCCGTTCTGACAGCGCCCTTACAGCAACTGGCCTACGACCACCTGACCACAACCAACGCCAAACCGCTTCTCATCCTCGTTTTTACCACCGGCAAACAAGAACGCGGCGACGCCCTGGAAGCGGCAATCAAAACGATCCTGGACCACGTAAAAAGCCCGGATCAAGCACGTTTGATATTCTTCCAGATAGGCGAAGATCCAGTCGGCACGGCCACCTTGAAAATGCTCGACCAGGACCTTACCTACGCAGGATACAAGTACGACATAGTCGACTGGGTAAAATTTGAAGACCTGCAAACCCTGGGCCTGAGCCGGGCCATACTGGAAGCCTACGAATCGCCCCGCGATCCGGGGACAACCCAGATACCGCCAAAGCCGATGATTCTCAGCGATCGATTAGCCGCTATCCGCAAGCAGGCAGCAGCCCTGGCGAAAAATTGAAAATGTTCCCGAGCGCGCCTTAAACTTTCTCCAGGTGCAAATCTGCCGGAACGGGTGTATAGTGCTGCCTACAAACCTTATCGGTAACTCAGCCGACTCTCGCTGATTCTCACCGCCTGTCCCCCATCCTCGTTTTTAAATCAACCCCAGCCATGGAGCGTGCATGCACGAAAACCTCCTGCGGGCCCTGCACACATTGGATCTGGCCCCCGGCGCCAGCCTCTCCGAAATAGTCGCCCGCTTCCGTCAACTCACCAAAGTCTGGCACCCAGACAAGTTTTTAAACCCAAACGAAAAATCCCTGGCCGAACACAAACTGAAAGAAATCATCGCCGCAAAAGAGCTGCTGCAAGCTCACTACACCAGCGGAAATCACACAAATGGACCTCAATGTCTCTGCTGGGGTGCGCCACCGCCTCCTCCCGAGCGTCCCCCCGAGGCGCATTCCGAGCGTCCTTCCGAGCCTCCGGGTGAAGATCCGCTCCCTCCACCGCGGACCAAAGCGCCGCCTCCGCAGGAACCCGCCTGGGACTGGGCCGCCGACCTGGCAAAATTTCTGGATCTGGGCCCGTTGAGTGCCGGCGAACCACCCTGGATGGAAACCTTTCGCCGCCTGTGCGAAAGCATCACCGGCAAACACCCGGGTGACACCGCCCTCGAATACTTCCAAAAGCCGCCCTCCTTCACAAAGGACCGAAAACGCAGGTCCCTGCTGATTGGCGTCTTCATCCTGGTAGCCTTCGATACAATCGCCCTCAAAATCGATCCCAATGCCTTCGGCCCGGCAAAGCCCACGGTCCCGGCCCCCGCCGCGCCACCGGCCACAGCCCCGACACCAGCGAAAAGCCCGAGCCTGGACTTTGACAGCCCCGAGGAGATCGAAAGCGAAAGGCTCTATTTCGAACAAAAATGGAAGGAACGGGAAGACTTGCTGCGGCGCATCAGACCCGGATACAAGCCTTCAGACGGTTAATGCCTCAGCCCCCCGCCGGTGCTAATATGAGCCCGTGGAAAGCCAAAAGGCCCCTGAGGCAACTGACATCACGAGCAATACGACGCAGAGCCGCACAAAAAGCGAGCTCGCTCCGTGGATCGTATTGGCGCTGGCCTGCGGCGGACTCTACTTCAACTGCCTGGGCAGCTGGGCCTTCACCGACCCGGGAGAAAGCTACTACACCGAAGCCGCGCGCGAAATGCTCGAATGCGGCGACTGGATCGTGCCCCACCTCAACTACCAGATCTATTTTTCCAAACCGATTTTGACTTTCTGGCTCATCGCCGCCAGCTACAAACTATTTGGCATCAGCGAACTGGCAGCTCGACTGCCTTTTGCCATCGTCGCCACTGCAACGATATTTACCACCTACGCCGGAGCAAAAAAACTATTCGGAGCGAAACCGGCTCTCCTTGGGGCACTCATCGCCGCAGGCTCGCCGCTGGCGGTTGTTTTTTCCAAAACATCACCGATAGACCTGCTATTTTGCGCCGCGCTCAACCTGGCCGTAGTGGCCTTCGCCATGTCGGTCTTTGCCGGCTCCCTGCCCTGGGCCTGCGCACTCTGGGCCGCCCTGGGTATCGCAGTGCTGACCAAGGGCCCCGCCGGACTTGTCCTGTTTGGCCTTGGCACAGCGCTATTCTTGCTTCTAGAGAAGCCCACTCTCAAAACCCTGGGCAACTGGTTTATGGCCACCAGACCGGCCCTTGGCGCTCTAATTTTTGCCGCCGTTACGGTCCCCTGGTATTATGGCGTCTGGAAAGCCACCAAGGGCCTCTTCCTCGAAGTCTTTTTCATCTACGAAAATCTGGCGCGCCTGCAGGGCAAAACAAATCTGCTTAAAAGTTCCTGGTTTTTCTTCATCCCCGTACTCGCGTACGGCCTCGCTCCCTGGTCGCTGATACTGGCGCAGGTGGTGAAAGTGACCTTTGGCGATGTGATCGCCGAGCGCTGGTTTGGCGGCGGCCGCCTCACCTTTAGATCCACATACCGCCCACACATGCGGGCCGCGGCAACAGCCGTCGAAGGAGCAAAGAAAGCTTCCCCAGTTCTGCCCCAGGATGAAATCGAACGTCTGAGCGTTTACTATCTATCAAGCTGGTGCCTGGCAGTATTCCTTTTCTTCAGCATCTCAAAGACCCAACTGCCAACCTACATCCAGCCAATCATCACCCCACTGGCACTGCTTACGGCGGTGACAATCACCAAACTTTTCGACAGCCAGAGCGGCGATGACGCCAAACTTGCCGACAAACTAAAATACGATGCAAAATGGGTGAACATTTTCACCAAGATCTGCGCCGGCCTCAGCTGCGCCGCAGCGGCCGCCTGTCTGGTCGCCTCGGTCATGCCCTTCATGCCGTTCTATCTTCCGCAGCGCATACTCTTTGCCGCAGCCGGAATACTGACCACCATCGGCGCCGTCGTGCAAATCAAACGGATCAAAGCCGGAGAGACGGTCGACGCACTGATTGCCCATGCCTGCACAATAGCCGCGCTTACCAGCTTCCTCACCCCGGCCATCTTCCAGATAGAAGCGCATTTCCGCCAGGACAATATGGTCAGCCTGGCGCGGCGGCTCAAGGACAGCAAGGAAGAAGTGGCGCTGTTTGGCACCTACATGCCCTCGGCCATGTACTACATGCAACGACCGGTGGACTACATGTCGGAAGTAGCGCAATTTACAGCCGTCAAAGAACCGATTCTCATCGACGATTTTACCTACGGCCCGACCCGCTCCGGCAGGCGCCAGCTCATCCTCGGCGACGACAAGCACATGGCACAGTTTAAACAGCGCCCGGAATTGCGCTTGAAAGAGATTGCTCGAAAGGGCGACTGGGCAATATATGATCTGGCAAACGGCTTTGCCGAGCGCCCGAGGAAACTTGAAGAGACCTTCAAATTTCTCAAATTCTCCAAGCACTCCTTTACCGACACCGCCGCCTTCGGACCGCTAACCGTGCCGCTTGGTGGTGGAGACGCAGAATGGTTCAAATATCGTGGAAAACATTGAAGACTACCTGAGAGCAAAAGACTGGAAATACACTTTTGAAGCCATGGAGGGCAGCGAAAGCGGCTATTCATGGATGAAAACAAAAGACATGATGATCGATCCGCTGTCGGCAGTCACTCATCCGGAGCAGTTCAAAATAGTCATTTTGGACTACGCCCAGGGACCGGGGGCGGAAGCGTTCGGCAATAAAGCCGGCTGGACGAAAGTCGGTGATTACGCCTTCAGTCCCGTTTACAGGACACTGCCGGATCTGCCTCTGCACGAAGCAATCTACATGATGTACGATCCGCGCGAAGCACCGGATATGGAGTCACTGATCGGCAAGCATCAACTCTATTGCCATCGCGACATTTTCGAAGAAGAGCTGCCGCTGCTGGCCAATACACTGTCAACACTCAAGGCATTTCTCTACCTGGGCAATACCTATGATTTTGTCTTCCTGGCGCAGGATCAAACCATGGCCGAGATGAAGAGCAGCGAAGCCTTCCTGAGCCTGCCGGAACGAGCCAGAGAACAGGTCTGCAAGCGGCGAGACCGCATGTGGCAACAGATAGGCCCGGAAGTAGGTCCCGATCTCTGCATCAACGAAGGCTGCGAACACAAGCGCCTGCAACTAACGCCGCGCTGCTTTATTCATCAAATGCAAATGCAGGGCAAATAAGGCTGGGAGCCCTAGCGCGGCGATCCGGCGAAAGCCGTGAGAGCCGGAGCCACTTTATAGCTGTAAGCCTCTCCCGCCTGGCTCAATTGCATGAGAATGGCGGCAGTCTTAAGCATATTGGCCATCGTCTTGCGAGTCCTGGCGCTGTCGGAGCTGAGTAACTCTTTCACGCCGGGCAAGCCGCGCACCAGTGACATGATTTCAAAATCAGCCTGGTGCAGTTTGCCGGATCCGTTAAGCGAACGGCTGACCAACTGGCGATAAGCGACGAATTGCGCCGGGTTCAACTCCTCGAAGGACGCATTCTGCGATCGGGTGATGAACGCACTGCGACCGGGCTTAAGTGCAACTCTGGTAGCGCCATCATTAATCACAACCGCGTCCTTGCGGTCGTCATGCAAGTTGTAGACGGACAATCCATTATCGCTGGAGACTACGAGAGCAACCGAACCAGCCGCCACAGAAACAGAGCCGAATGGTGTGTTGACGACGGTGTTCTGCTCGGGAGCCAGGAGACTGACGCCACGCTCGATAGAACGCTCGGCGGAGTTGGACACTCCACCGGAGAGGGTGCGAGCGCCGCCCGAGCCAGTCAGCGAAGCGGCATACATGCCGGTATTGCTGGATGCAAGAGATGCTAGCCCGGCATCGCTGATAGCGGCGCCACCGGCAAATGCATTGCTCACCGAGACATTATTCAGTGCACTGAGGCCGGATACCAGAGTGGTGTTGGCGGGCAACTGCGAGGAGGCGGCAACTACTGTCGGAGCAGTCATCGAAACCTGGGCCACGGCGGGAGTGGCAAAGAGTGCAGGCGCGCTAGCAGCGCTCAAAGTGACGACGCCTTCGGGCGGGTCGGCGGTTATGACAGTGTTGGCACCAACGGAAATCTGCGTAGCCGGTAGAGCTCCGGTGTTGAAGATAAGGTTGCGTGCCAGGCCGTTGTACTTAGCCGTAGGATCGGAAGTGATGCCGTTGGTACCGAAGAACACGGTAGTGCCATAGCCTTGAACATTTCCTGGCGGAACAGGGAGCGGTCCTGGGACGGGATTTGTCGGCACTGGTCCCAAGACAATATACACATTACCCTGGTTAAGATTGGTCTTAGCACCCGAACCATGGATAACAACAGAGCTTCCGATATTGATGTTTTCGGAACCGCCATTGTTATTGTTCTGAAGAGTGATATTACCGGCCAGAGTGGTCAAGTTAGCCGAATTGCCCACAATCAAATCGCGAGCGCTCGAAGCCACAGTCAGGTCGCCGGTTGTTGTCGCTATATTGTTGACCGTCACCTTATTAGTGTTAACCGTGGTGTAGTTCACATTCAAGCTGCCGGCACTAAATCCGCCCACAGCAGCACTTCCCACAGTCAGATCGCCGCCCGTACCAGTGATGGTGAGCGCGCCTTTGACAGAAGCGGAATTGAAGTTAGTGGTCGAGTTGGAATTGACGGTTGCCGTTGAACCGGCAACCAACTTCACTGTGGCACCGTTGACCACGGCCGCAGGAGCACTGGTGATCGCACCCTTGGAAGCATTGAGCACAAGGTTGGCCGCGCCGGAACCAATAACCGAATAGTTATTGATGGCATTGCCGGACCCGGTGGCGTTAAGAGTAATGTCACCGTCAATGGTGCCGAAGTTGTTCATCGTAACGGCAGTCACCGTACCGGCATTAGCCCCGGTACCGGATTTGATCACACCGCTCAGACTGTATTGTCCAACGGTGAGCAATCCACCGGATGTGAGTACCAGCTTGTCAGACGCATTGCCTACCTGGCCGTCTACACTCACCGCGCCTTTCGCATTGATCGTATCGGCTCCGCCATCGATCTTGCCCGTGCTGTTGACGGTGAAAGTCGAGCCGGCTGTAAATGTCATCGAAGGGGTGACTGAGAGAAGGCCATTAACGACTCCAGCACCACTAGCTTTGATGACGACCGGTTCGACACCCTGCACTACCGCGCCCTTATTGATCGTAAAGGCAGTAGAGGTGAAGGTATTTGTCAGCCCCGTGGCTACAAGACTATCAACTGTACCGTCAATTGTGGTGGAGCCGGTCGAGGTCAATGCGTAGTTGGCGGCATTGACTGTGCCCAGGACATCAAGATTTCCGCTGATTTTCATGACCAGATTGTCGGTCTGGACCTTATTAACCAGGTTGAGATTGCCTTTCTGACTGATGAAGACACCACCGGTATTGGCACCACCGGTATTGATCGAGAGGTTGGTGGCAGCCGTCTGGACATTGGTCTTAGCCGAACCGATCGCTCCGGCCGAATCAAGCTCCACAGACAGGCCTGAGATAACGCCCTTGCCGGAAATACCGCTGCCCTTGGAGTCATCAACCAGGACACTGGCCGTGGCTGCGGTCGTGCCGACATTGGCATTGACAAGCATGCCCTGGGTCGAGCCGCCATTGAGATTGAAGACAATGTCCTCACCGGTGATAGCCCCTCCCACAACTAACGCGTTGCCGGCTCCAGCTCCACCACCGGTCAGAGTAACGGTAGAGAGCGCACCGGTAGCGTTGATAGCTTTGGTGGTCGTCACCGTCCCTGGCGCGACAACTGTAATGGTGTTACCCGTAACGACACCGCCAACCGTGACGCCGTTAGTGCCGCCGGTAGCAGTCAGAGCTACGCTGCTCGTGGCAGAAGTTCCTACTGCTCCACCGACATTCAGCAGCCCGGCAGCAGTCAGAGTGATGGCAGAGCCGCTTATAGCGCCCTTGGTCGTGATGGCACCGGCCGAATTGATAGCGACCTTATTGGAATTGGCCGTGCCGACCGTGCCGGCCACGTTGATACCACTGGTGGCGTTGGTTGTCGTAAGCGATATATTGCCGCCATTTATTGACTTGCCCACGGTCAAGGCCGTGGCTGAAGTCGCAGTATCCGTAGCTGTGAAGGTATTGGCGGCCGCAGCCGAACCACTGATGGTCGCGGCGACAGTATCGGTGACGAAGACGCTACCCGCTACCGAATTGGCAGTGAGAATGGGCGAATTGACGACAACGTTGTTGCCGATAGTACCAATACCATTAGCACCCGTCAGAGATACGGTCGAGCCGGAAATGCTGACATTCTTCACCGACGTAATCGAGCCGCTGCCGGCGGTCAGAGTGAATGTGCCCGTGCCACCATAAACAGTGGCAGGATTGCCGGTAAGGCCAACAGTGGCGCCGACAGTGGCATCGGTAACCGATACGGTGTCAAACTTCAAACTGTCGAGATTCAGGGTCGTCGCCGCCGACGTCAAGAAAAGCGAGCCGTTGTTTGTCTTGGCCAGACTCTGCACATCAAGAGTGCCGGGCTGCAGATCACTTACGTACAGAACTACCTTGGCGCCGGATCCATCCACGGTCAGCGTACTGGCATTAGTGAATAGCGGAGCGGTTTTAGAGCCCACGTTAGTATCAGACAGAACAGTGACATTTGTCCCGGTCACAACCGTACCGACAGTCTCGGTGATCGCACCTTTACCCAGATTGCTCAGGGTAATCGCACTCGCCGAAATCGGCGCCCCAATCTTTATACCGCCCTTGGTACCGGTGAGGGTCGACAAAACTACACCCGGTGACTTCAGAAGCCCGGTGACATTTATCTGCCCGGAGGAGTTCAAAGTGAATGTGCCGCCAGTAGAAGCGCCACTGACATTAACCGCATTGAGGCCCTGATTAACAGTGAAGGAAGTGGCAGCGGTAAAACTAAGGTTAGTGACATTCGTGCTGACAACACTGGGAAGGACGCCGGATGCGGAATTAAGCGAAGCACTGACAGTATTGACACTGCCGGAACCGGCGCTGGTCAAGGCGCCTGTACCGGAAGTGGTCAGGGTGGCAGTACCACCTGTTATAACGCCATTGATATTGATATCGCCGTTGCCACCGACGCCAGAGTTAACGGCAGTGAAAGAGCCTGTCTTGGCACCGACGGTTATCGTGCCAAGGTTCAAATCGGATGTACTGTTGGATACGGCAGCGCCGCCACCAGTGAGTATCGACAGGCCGGAAGCACCGGAGGCATTGACGTTACCCAGCGAAATGCTGGCCACGTTGCCGGTCTTGCTGGGGGCGAAATGGCCGTTTACCTGATCACCAGTATTGCTAAAGACAACACCGGTGACTCCCTTGTCGGAGACGATTGTCGGCGCCACAGCATCGACTACAACGTTGCCGCCGACGATACCACCCGTCGAGACGGCCACCCCGGATTTGGCACCGGCCAGGATCGTCACGTCTCCATTACCGCCTAAACCTGCGGCGTTGATAGTGACCGCACCAGGCACTTTTACCTGACCGGATCCGGCAACAGAACCGGCAAAAGCAATCATCTGAATATTGCCGCCCTTTCCGACGGCAGACGAGGAGTTAATACTAGCTACAGCGTTTGCTCCACCGCCCGTCAAATCGATGGTACCGCCGGTACTGCTGGCCTTAGTTACTGTTACAGGACCTGTAGTAGTAGGTGGCAACGAGGAGCTAAAGGGAGTGAAAGCTGCCCCAGCAATAAGGGTAATGTTGCCACCAGGGCCACCGACAGCAGCAGTATCAAGCCCATTATTACCGCTGCCACTGATGATGTTCTTACCGGCGATAAGAGTGAGTGCAACACCAGGACTGCTAATCAATGTACTTCCGAAAACCAGATCGCCAGTGCTAGTGAAAGTCGGGTCATCAGTGGCGTTGATAGCACCGAGCTGCAGACTATCAGTGTCAGCACCGGCATGGATATTGCAACCACTGGCATTCAAGACACCTGTAACCTGCTCGAACTGGGCAACAATGCTGCCCTTGCCAGAGCTCAAATTCAGGGCCTGAGATTGTACGTTGCCTCCGTCCACATATAGATCGGCATCAGTGGTTGAGAGATTGACATTGCCCTGCGTCGCCTGCATCGTGCCGCCGCCGCCAATGACATTGAGACCGGCATTGCCGGCGACATTGACGTTACCGGTAAGCGCGGCGATGACACCGGCATTATCGAGTGTCTGAGTTTTGATGTTGACGTTTTGCTGAGCAGTAATGGTCGCGTCCGCACCGTGACTGCCGACGTTGTATACAACCGGTGCGGTGATGGTCAAGTTACCGGCACTGCTGATGGTACCGCTATTGGTGAACGACGTGACGGCATTGAGGATGGGGTCAGCTGCATACAAACCACCACCGCCGGTATAGGAACCGATTTCACCGCCACGGCCGTTATAGATGTTATTGGCGTTAATGGTATCGCTGGCACCGGCAGCGCCGGCGGCAGTGACGAGAGAGCCGTAGTTATTCAAATTACCGGACAGGGTCAAAAGATTCAGGCTATCAACCACCTGGACGCCGCGAGCGATTGTAAGAGACGAAACGGCGCCACCGACTGAATGGTCAAGGGCGTTGAGCAATGTGCTATTGAGGGCTACAGTACCACCTGTGGCCACACCGGCGGCATTCAATTTGATTGTTTGACCGGCACCGGAGAGCACCTGTTCAGCGGCTACAAGCTCACCCGCCGTCAATTTGCTATTGAGACTTACAGTCTGTTGATGTCCGCCGACATCAATTGTCAGAGTCTGGAAATTAGCGATATTCCCGGCTGCAAAGGTTTGTCTAGACGATGCCAGGTTGAGCGCACCGGCACCGGCCCCATTTTGCTGAGCCAGAGCGGCAGCCTGGAGGGCGCTGGCCGAAGCGTGCTGTAGATTGTGATTAAAGGGAACGGCGTTTGCAGCCGCGTGACTACCGCTTGAAGCGGTTGGAGTCACGGCCGCGAATGTCTGGATGTTGCTGTGCACGAAGGAGCCAGCACCAACATGACTCTGCCAGCCGCTGTGCCCGGCCGGTATTGCCGGTCCGTTGGCCATAGCCGCCGTTGCAGTGAGAGGGACGCTGCATGCCAACCCCAGAGTCAATCCAAAAACTCTGCGCATGGACGCTTGAGCAGTGATACCGGTCTCGTTGTTGTTGGCCATGTATTCCACCATTGATTGCTTGTAAATAGACTGCGGCGGCAGTCACCACCAGAAAGGCTCACAAGAGATCTTTCAGAGGTACACATATGATATCTGGTTTGTCAAAAAACAAGGTGGATAACTGAGCGTTTAGCGCTAAAAAATATCATTAAAACTGGCTCTAGCACTTAATGTTGAGTGATCGGCGGACACGACAAAGCGATCAGAAATTTCTGATCGCTTTGTCGCTTTAGATGGTCCGATAGAGTCCTCTATTAGCCTCGAATTTTCAGCTTAATGCTGAGCCGAAGCTGCGTAAGCGGTGAGCTCAGGCGTCAGATAGAGCTTGTACGGCTCCTTGCTGGGGGCGAGTTGCATCAAGATCGCGGCGGTCTTCATCATGCTTTCAATCGTCTTGCGAGTCTTAGCATCATCCGAGCTCAGAAGGTCCTTGAGCGCAGGCAGGCCGCGAATCAAAGACATGATCTCAAACTCAGCCTGATACAACCTACCGTTGTTCTCGGCCGTTCTGCTCATCACGCGGCGATAACCGACAAATTTAGCCGGATTGATCTCTTCAAATGTGGCAGACGCTCCCCGCGTAAGGGTGACTGTGCAACCAGGCATGAGCGCAATCGGTGCGCTGCCGTTATTGATGACGACGGCATTTTTGTGGCCATCGTGCAGGTTGTAGACGGTCAAGCCCCTATCGGAAGAGATAATCATCGCCACCGATTGCGCCGCTACGCTGACCGAGCCAAACGGAGTTTCGACAACGGTGTTTTCCAGCGGAGCCAGGAGCTGAGCGCCGTGGACCATCGAACGATGAGCAGCGTTTGAAGCACCACCGACCGAGCCATAGCCTGCGCCCGTTCTCTTCACATCGCGGCTGACTTCACCGTTGAGAGTATAGCCACCACCGGCATACGAAGCGGTTGCGCTATTGCTCAAGCCGCTCAGCAGTCCGGTCATGCCGGCGCTTGTGATGCCGGCGACAGCGGCGGAAGTCGCCACCACCGAAGGTGCGGCCGTTACATTTGAGGTGATGGTCGGAGCAGATATCGAAGCAATGGCAGGAACGTTAACGGTGGGCGCCGAGACCGCGTTAACCGGCGTCGTAGCGGCGACAGGAGTTGTCGGCGCGGTGAGGACACTGGTAGCGACAGGAACAGCCTGGACGCTCACGGGCGCGGAGCTGGCACTGACAGGACCAGAGGAAACAGCCGTAGTCGACGAACCGAAGACCGGGAGAAGGCCCGGCGGGTCAGCGATGATGCGGCCATTGAAGCCAACAGTAATTGCCCCAGCCCCTTCATTGAATACCAGAACGCGAGCCAGTCCAGCCAAGACGGTATTGAAATCGGTCGACTTAGCGGGCTTGGCGACCGTAATTGTGCCGTTGATGTTGCCCGCCGCGCCGAAAGTCACCAGGCCATTACCCGGATAAGAGTACACGTCAGCGTTAGCCGGTGCCGTACCGGGCACTGTACCTGTCGGGGCGGCTCCTGTGTAGATGAAGATGTTGCCGAACGGTCCATTGGTCAGAGGCCCGGTGCCATGGATAAAGACCCCGTTGCCTATGGCGATGTTTGCTCCGCCGGAAACACCGGTGTTAGCCAGCGTGATATCGCCATTTTCGGAAGTGATAATGGCGCTATCCGTAACAACAAGATTCTTGGCCGAGGACTGGACATTTAAGTTGCCATTGAAAGCTTCCAGCGACCCAAGAGTGAGAGTGTTGGCGTTTGCAGGTGCGGTATACGAGATGTCTATTTGAGCAGCCGAAACGGTACCGCCACCACCAACGATCAGGTCACCAGCGGTGCCGACTACACTAAATTCACCCATGGCAGCACCGGAAGAGATTTTGGCTGATCCAGTAGTTTTCAGGTATGCGTTGCCGCCGGCATTGATCGCACCACCACCAGAGCCAGTTATCACTATCGGCGTTCCCACAGCGCCAAGGTCAGTGCTGGCGTTTAAGGTGAGGGAAGTCGCTCCATTAAGCCCCTTGGAACCGCCGTTAATGATGGCGCCACCAGCATTGGCGATAGTTATATTGGCGGCTTTGTAATCAGGCAGAGCGTCGTTGACACCATTGGTGCCCAAGGCTGCGCCACCCAGAGAAAATGTCTGCGCGCTGTCGCTGGTCAACGTTAGAGTGTCCAGCCCGAGTGCAGCGGTTGCGAGCAGATTGCTCACGGCCAAAATACCATTGGCATTGAGTATCAGCTTCGGTCCGGGATTCGCACCGAAGTTTGAACCCAGATTGATCTTGCTAGCGTCAGCGATGATGCCGCCGCCGTTGTTTACGGTTACCGAACCACCATTAAAGGTAGCGGCATTGGTGACACTGAAGTTGAGACCACCAGAGCCTATGATCAGGTCGGAGGTAGTGCCAACGTTAACCAGAATCGATCCACCTTTGCCGGTAGTGGCATTAGCCGTTAGTGTAGAACCACCGGCACCGTTGATCACAAGTGAGCCGGCATTGATCGTGATGCTTCCTCCATCTCCGGAAGTCGCATCCGCCACAGCCGCTATAGTGCCACCGGACTTGAGCGTCACAGTATTCAAAGTCGACAGTACCAATGTGTGAGTTGAGACCGTCGTGGCGCCAGTGGTATCGATGCCACCAGTGAGATTACCCAGCACGTTGACGCTGATGCTGACTGAATCTGCTTTGAGAGTTTGAGCACCGACATCACCGAATCCATTAGTTGTAGCTCCACCGAAGACAAAGTCGGAACTGCTCAAACTAGTCAGGGCAATGGTCTTGAGAGGGAATGTACTGAGCGACGCAACTTTGGTTATGAGCAGGTTATTGCCCGTGAGAGTCAGGCCGCCACCGCTCTTACCGTAGCTGATGGCACTGCCGTCGACACTGATGTCACCGGCATTTGTGATACTGACGTTGCCACCGGTAGTACCGGCAGTGCTCACATCAAGAGTGAGGCCTCCGGCACCGACGACTAAGGGATTGGTGCTGGTGATCGCCAGCGTGATATTACCACCCGCGCCCGTGGTGCCCTTGGCACTCAAAGTCACACCGGAAGCACCGGCCAGGGAGCCGGCATTGATGGTCATCGAACCACCGTCATGGGTCGTTGGGTCTTCCAGCACCTTGAGCCCGGCAGGCGCCAGTGTCACACCATTAGGTGTCGACAGCAGAAGCGTATGCGCAGAGAGCGTACCGCCGTTTGTATTGATTCCGCCGACTCCGGATATGCCGTTGTTCACGATATCAATCTCGGTCGCTTGCAGGGTCGGAGCACCGACCAGACCGTTACCGCCAACAGGAGCGCCTCCAAACTGGAAGTCATTGTTGGACGCCGAAGTAAACGCAATCTTGTCCAGACCCAGACCTGAACCGGTCTTCAGTGTTCCGGCATTGGTGACAAGCAAGTTACCGGTAGCGCCAAGGCTCAAAGAGCCATTCTTTGTATTACCGAAATTTATGGCACTGGCATCGACACCAACATCGCCGCCATTGTTGACAGTAACAGAACCGGCAGAACCGCCACCGGAATTGCTGACGTCGAAAGCCATGCCGCCAGCACCGATAGTCAGAGCATTGGAGCCGGTTACATTAACAACCACACTGCCTGCCGTTGCTGCAGCCCCATTGGATTTGGCCACAAAAGTCACGGCAGCTCCAACCGTATCGTAAGTAACAGAGCCGGCCGTTACAGTGATCGTGCCACCGGCCGCGGTAGTCAGATCCTGCAAGGCCGTGATCGTGTCACCGGCCTTGAAGGTAATCTGTCCTGCGGCATTCAAAGCCAGCGTATTACCCGTTATCTTAGTGCCACCGGTGGTGTTGATGTTCCCTCCCAGGTTCGCAATTTCAACATCCTTGGCCTTGAGGGTTACGCCAGTTTCGACAAATCCATTAGTGGTGGCTGAGCCGAACAGGAAATCATTCGTGCTATTTGACGTCAAGGCAATCTTGTCCAGGCCAAAGCCTGAGCCCTGATTCAAGCTATTGGTATTACTGACGACAATATTAGGCGCGTTGACCGAAAGTATCCCTCCTGTCGAACCATAGGTAAGAGACTTAGCATCGATGTTGACGTCGCCGCTGGTATTGATGTCAACTTCACCGGCCTTCTCCGTACCACCATTGCTCACGTCAAAGCTGAAAGCGGTCTTGTTGACCGCCACGGATGCACCGCTGCTACTGATGACGATCGTGCCGCCGAGCTTACCGGCAGTCACGCCATCGCCCTTAGCTTGCAGAGTCACACCACCGGCTTTGTCAAAATTGAACGTTGTAGCCACCAAACTGATGTTGCCGCCATTGTTGCTCGGTGAGACTGGGTTGAGGCCAATGGTGGTACTTTCGGGCTGCACGGTGATGACCTGGTTCGGGCCAAAGCTTATGGCATTGGCGTTGAGTACCAGAGAGCTAGTGACCGAGTTATAACCAGTGGCATCTATGTTGTTGTTAGCAGATGAAACAACTATCTTGCCTGCGGTAAGGACTGTTGAAGCACCGCTTCCTACAAAGCCGTTGCCCGCCGCGGCCGCGCCAGTCATCAAGAATGGGACAGTTGTGCTGCCGGTAGAGAAGGTAGCAGTGCTGAACTGGAAGCCCGCGAGCTGATCGGCATTAGATAGGGACAGATTGGAAGCGAAGCCCGACTGCAGTACCAGCGACCCACCAATACCCACATTGTTGCCAAAGAAATCTTTGAAAATCGTGGCACCCAGATCCGCTGCAAGTGCACCCGGGCTGGTCACAGTGATGGATCCAGCATGGTAGCGGGCATCGTCTCCCAGAACCATGAAAGTTCCAACGTCAAGAATAAACTGACCTTTGCCGCCTCCGATAGTTATCGGAGTGGTGGATGTAGTTATAGTGATCGCTCCGCCAGCGGAGCTGCCACCAGCAACGGCAATGGCAGTGGACTGAGTCTGGTCCGTTATGATGGTTGGCGCGGTAAAGGTGAGTTCGCCCGGATGAATTTTCCCATCAGCTCCGAGGCTATTGCCTATCACGAACGTAGCATTTTTCGATATGTCCAGGCTGTCGATAGAAGTAAGGTCAAGAGCTACACCACTGAAACCTGCACCATTGGTGACAAGAGGTCCAACAGTAGATGCCTGAATACGGCCGCCCTTGAAGGTCGGCGAAGCATCCACGATACCGTTAGTAGTGGCCTTCGCCATCAAAAAGGGAGATGTGCTGGAACTATTGAAGTTATAGAGATTGAGGAAAGAACTATAAACATGCGAAACGAGCAGTGTACCGCCGGCTGAGAGACTCAGGTCACCACCGTTGTTGACGCCAAAAGCCACAGCATTCAAGTCAGCCACGATGTTGCCACCGGTGGATATATCAAACTTGCCGCTACCAATCGGATCGTCATAGTTGTTGCCGCTGGCTACGTTGGCGCTGATCTGTCCATTTCCAGTACCAACGGTTACATTAGCCGGCGTAGATAGATGAATGTGTACCCCACCACCGTTAACAGGGCTGGTCGCTTCGAAGTGCAGATTCTTCTGGAAGCTGATGGACTGTGCATTGATGGTGAAGACGCCGCCCGTTATGTGCGCGTTGGTGCCGTCTGCCAGAGGTCCAAGAGTGAATTGAGTCTTTGCGGTCGACGCCGTTGAGCCCGATACCAGGGTGACAATGCCGCCATTATCGTTGATTGTCAGGGCCGAAGCGCTGATACCACCATCAGTATTTAAGTTCGTATAGGTGGTGTTGCCCGAAGGCACATTGACGGTCACCGCCTTACTGACGATGTCCGAACCCTGATTGACAGCCAGGTTCTGGCCATTGAGAGTGACACCGCTGGGCGCAACTATAATCTGACCCTGCGCCTTGGTACCGAGAGTAACACCACCGGGAGTGTTGAGGGTCAGGGTGTCAGCAGTAAGACCTTGCCCGAGCGAAAGTCCGGTCATACCATTGGTGGTCGCGCCACCGATCAGGAATGGAGTGGTGGACGTTGTATTGATAGTGACATTGGTACCGGCCTTGGTGCCTTCATTGAGGTCACCGGTGATAAGTACACCCGTTATGCCAGACAACAGCAGCGATGTGTAGTGGACATTGAACGCAGACGTATCAATCTTCAAGGCGCCCGTGGTCGAGAATGTTGACTTAGAAGTATTGTCGAAGCCCTCTACATTGACAGAGAAGTTACCCGGAGCATTACCAATCGTGATGCCCTGAGCACCAGTGAGAGTCAGGGTCACAGGAGACTTGCCGCCTGACACGCCCAGTCCGGCACCAATCGCGTTCAATGCAAACACAGGCGCTGTGCCGACACCGTTGTACAGTACACTAGCGGCCTGGAGATTGATTACTCCACCAAACGAGCCGGTATTGTTTGTCAGCACGCTGACACCGGGCATTGTCGAGCTGAAATTACCGGTCGTGTTGAGCGTAAACTGACCAAGCTCATTCGCGGCATTGAAGTTAGAGAAGGGGTTGGAGTTAACACCGCCCACGATGCCACCAACAGTGACATTGCCAGCAGCCTTCAGGTTAACAGCGCTGTACGCGCCCATCTTGAAGCCGCCGTCCACGCCACTGATTGTCAGGGCGCCGGGGCTGGTGATATTCAAGATGCCCTGAGCACCCTGGAATGTACCTACCGCAGAAATCGTACCCTGGTTGTTTACACCGTAGGTGTTCAGGTTGAGAGTCGGCGAAGGCGACGTGGAATTGGGAGCCACTGCTTGAATGATGGCGCCCGGAGCATTAAAGATCACGCCGGCAGGGTTGGTAGTCGTAATCGTTATATTGCCGCCGGTAATGGTGTTGAAGTTGGAGAAAGCATTGCCGGCGCCAGTGCCGATCATCTTCACCGCACCGGTGAACACACCATAGTTCGCTATCTGGCCGCCCTGGATCAGACCGCCGCCATTGACCACAGCCGATCCACCGATGGTGAAGGTACCGGTCGTAGTGATGTTGAACACGGTCGAATTGTCGAGTTTGCCCAATTGACCTTCGACATCGATCGGTCCGGTAGTCGTGAAGTTATCGACACCGTCAGCCATAACGCCGGTCGGGCCAACCGTCAGACCGCTCGGACTGGTGAGGTTGAGCGTATTGACCGCAAGCGTGCCGTTGACTGTAGTCAGACCTTTTACATTGACTGTCACAGGTGCCGTGTCGTTGGTTGTGATCAACTTGCCTGTGCCGGTGATGGTCAGCGGGCCGCCGGAGGTTATGGAAATCGCACCGCTGGTCGGTCCCTTGCCGGAGGTATTCTGAATGGTGCCATCAATAGTGGTGGTACCGGTGGCATTGATATTGATCGACGGCGAGGTGACAACACCAGCCACATCAAGATTGCCGGTTACTTTCAGAACGAAATTACTGTCAGTCGAGCTGCCCAATACAAGGTTGCCCTTCTGCTGTACAAAAGCTCCGTCCGTACCACCTGGTCCACTAGTGACATTCAAAGTACCAGCGGCGGTATTGAAGAGTTTAGCCGCGGTGCCGACGCTGTTCGAGGCTCCGAGGCTCACTGTGGTGCCGGTGACAAGGCCAGTACCGGTAACAGATCCCAGGCCTCCGAGGACCGTGCTGACTGCACTGATATTGGCGCTGACGGTGTTGGCATTGCCGACGGCGGCATTAACGGCGATATTGCCCTGAGCACCGGTTTTCAGCCCGACACTGATCGTCTCGCCGGTGATAGCCGCTCCGATGACGACTGCGTTGCCGGTGGGGGTGCTGGCTGCACCGGTGATATTGACGGAAGATCCAGCACCGGAGCCGGTAATTGCCTTGGTGATGGTGACCGGTCCGGCAGAATCAATACCTATATTGTTGCCGCTGATGGCGCCATTTACCGCTATACCGCCAGGTCCGGTGACCTTGAAGTTGATGTCGGTGGTGGGACTGCCTACGGGTCCACCGATGGTCACGGGTCCGACCGCCTGGAACGTTATACCGGCGGCGTTGATGGCTCCCTTGGTGGTGACAGTTGTGGCGGAGTCAAGCGTCAAGCTCGAAGTTGTCGAAGTGCCGGTGGTGCCGGTGAGGGCGATGCTGCCGCCGAAGCCGCCGGTGGAGAGAATAATATTGCCGCCGCCGATAGCCTTGCCGACGGTTATGCCGACGCCGCTGGGAGCCTTGTCCACAACGCTAAACGTGCCTTTCAGCCAGGCCGATCCGTTGACCGTAGTGGCGACCCCATCAACGACCCAGACATCGCCCTGCGAAGAATTGAGGACCAGATTGGGACTATTGACGATGATGGGCTGAGCCTTTGTACCAACCCCCTTGGTGCCGGTTAGAGTGATAGTCGCACCGTTGAGAGTCGCACCGGAAGAATCGGTGATGAAACTGCCGGAATTAACGGTAAATGTAGTTTTGGCTGCGCCAGTGCCGAGCTTACCGACACCGATGTTGAAATCAATACCCTTGCCGTTGGCCACGCTGTCTGTAAGCGAAACATTGGCATAATTGGCGCTGCCGACCAGGAGTTGATTGGCACTGGATGTGAGGAAAAGCGATCCGGGTGTCGCGCCGCCGTCGCCATTGAAAGTGAGCGTACCGATATTCTGGTCGGTAACGTAGGCGACGCTCTTAGCGCCGATGTCGTTGACCGTGAGGTTGGAGGCATTAGTGAGGAAAGGTGCCGTCTTGGAACCAATGCTGACATTGGAAGTAAGAGTGACATTAGTAGCCGTAAGCACATTGCCGACGGACTCAAGAATGACACCCTGATCTGTTGTCAGATTGGCGGTACCGGCGCCCAGGAAAATTGGGGCATTGATCTTAATGCCGGCCTTGCCTGTGGTCGTTACATCAAGGGTGTTACCCGCTAAAAATGTGGGTGCATTGAAAGTCACCTGCCCGGCGGATTTGACCGTCAAATTACCGGCGCCGCCCAACTTGCCGCTTATATTGATGGCATTGACACCCTGAGTCAGATTGACGCCACCGCCGGCGGTATTGACTACCAGATTGGCCGTGTTTGTCGTCACGGTCGAAAGAGCAGTGCCGGTATTGAGATTGAAGTTGGTTGTATTGACCGAGCCTTTACCGCCGGTCGTCACGGCACCGGCTCCGGTTGTAGTTAGCGTGGCTGTACCACCGGCAATCGTGCTGTTTACGACAATGCCGCCGGTCGTTGTTGAAGCCTTCAACGTACCGGTTTTTCCAACGGCGATTGTTCCAAGATTGAGAGGGGTAGTAGTGTTGGTGACGGTTGCGCTGCCGGCCGTATTGATGTTCAACGCGCTGGAAGTTACAGAACCTAGCGTAGCATTAGCGGCATTGGCTGTGGTTGCGCCGGTGATGGAAGAACCGGGGCTCTGGGCGCCCTTGCTATCAAAGCTCACTGCCGTCTTGGACAGCACTGGAGCAGCCGTATCAACTGTGACGTTGGCACCAACTATGGCACCCGTCGAGATCGCAGTGCCGCTCTTAGCACCCGCAATGATCGAGACATCACCATTGTTGGCAGCACTAGATCCGGCGGCATTTATAGTCACGTTACTCGGCACGGTTATAGCACCGGAGCCAGCTACCGACCCTGCATAAGCAACCAATTGAATGCTGCCGGCTTTGCCCGCCGCAGAGGAAGTGTCAATCTTCGTTACTGGATTAACTCCGCCACCAGTCAAATCGATAAACCCACCTGTACTGCTGCCCTTAGTCACGGTGACTGTAACGCCGGAGCCAGTCGGGGGATTGTTAGTCGAGAAAGGAGTAAAAGACGCACCTGCTATTAGAGTAAGAGCACCACCGCCTGCAGCATTTGATGTATCCAGACCCTTGTTGCCAGCACCACTTACGATATTCCCGCCCGCAATGAGTGTGAGCGCCTCGCCGCCGGTAGCCGCAAGATTACTGTCGATAATCAAATTACCAGTATTCGTAAACGTGGGGTCGTCTGTAGCCTTGACGACACCAAGATGCAGATTTTCAGTATCAGCCCCCACGTGGATATTGCAAGCGCTGGCATTGAGTTCCCCGGTCACGTCCTCAAACTGCGCCAGCACAGTGCCCTTGCCGGCATCGAGATTGACGGCCTGGGACTGTACGTTGCCGCCACTGATATTGATATCAGCGTCAGCAGCGGAGAAATTGACATTGCCGTTCGCGGCCTGAATAGTGCCGCCATTGCCGAGCATATTCAAACCGGGGCCACCGGCTATGTTCACATTGCCGGTCAGAGCGGCAATCACGCCACCGCTGTTATCCAGATTTTGAGTATTGATATTGACGTTCTGCTGTGCCGTTATCGACGGAGCTGAGCCATGAGCAGCGGTATTGTAGATAACCGGAGCCGTCAGAGTCAGATTACCGGCACTACTGATGGTGCCGGCATTGCTTATTGAAGTCAGGGCGTTCAAAATCGGATCGGCGGCAAACATGCCGTTGCCACCAGTGTAAGAACCTATGGTACCGCCATAAGCATTGACGATGCGATTCGCAGAAACAGTATCGCTGCTGCCGGCAGTACCGGACGCCGTCAGAAGTGAGCCATAGTTGGCCAGATTTCCGCCCAGGCTGAGTGTGCTCAAACTGTCCACGACCTGCACACCACGCGCAATTGTCAGAGAACCAATAGAACCACCCAGAGAATGGTCCAGAGCGCTGAGGAAAGAATCATTGAGGGTGACGGTGCCACCGGCAGCAGCGCCGGTAGCCGTCAGTTTGATGGTTTGTGTGCCATTGGCGAGTACTTGTTGTGCGGCAACGAGCTCGGCGCCTGTGAGTTTGGAGTTGAGGGTGACTGTCTGTTTGTGACCGCCGACATCAATGGTCAGGTCCTGGAAGTTTGCCAGGTTGCCGGCGAGAAAAGCCAGCTTGGTCGATGCCAGGTTCAGGTCCGCGCCACCTGCCGCCGGCAGGTTTGGCACTCGCAATACCGCGCTGTGGAACAGCGAACTGACGGCCTGGTGCACAGCCTGGTTATGGTGAATGGCGGTCGATTGTCCATGCAATGACTGGAAGCCCGTCGAACCAGCCGTAGCAGTCGTAGGAACAGCTGCGTGACTCATCGGCGTGAAGCTCGCATGAGTCTGCCAACCACTCGCTGAAGACGGCGCATTGGCCATGGCTGCCGTTGTCGTCAACGGTATCGTGCACGCGACTCCAAGTGTAAAACTGACAGCTTTTTGCTTAGAGCTGTATGTTGTACTACCGGGCTCGTAATTATTGGCCATGTTTTTTCACCATCAAATAGGGCTGCAAAGAGACAAGAACGCCGCACACCGTCCCAAAAGCCCCAGGGGAGTTTCAGCACGGTCCTATTATGATATCGGGTTTAATATTGCACAAACAGCACGGCCACTAGTGAAAGAATGGGCGCCCAAGACAGATTCAAGCTGGGGCTTACTTACCCCAACCTTAAAATGCCTTAATCTATAAAATCACCTACTTTAGTTGCCCATCAGCCGCCACCAAAAGTGGTTACTAAGATGTATAGCAACAGCTGTCATGATGCCGTTTTTATGAGATTGTTGCCTGGCCAACATTTTTCCATGATAGTCATGAGGCAAAACACTTAAAAAAGACGATATGTAGTCAACAGGCCGGAATTCAATACGCGGTATCAGGTGCGATGCCATTTCCCGATCCGGCTTCCCTGATCGGCTCCGGCATAGCGCACCGCCCGCAGTGCATCTTCCAGCGCTTTTACCGACTCTGCTTTTCTCTAAACACAATGTACCCAATCGGCCAGGAGCCAACTGAGTACATGTGAAGGTTAAAGCTGCTCTGTTGATTAGTAATGCATTACCCGACCGCTGACATTGCTTTCGGACGAGCGTTCGCCGCCGTAAGAGGCATAGCTGTAGCTGCTGCCCTCGTTGCGATTCATGTGAGCATAGGTGCTGGTATTGTTGCCGTAGCGGCGCAGCTGCGCGGATGTGTTGGTGCGCGTACCGTTGTCGGCGGAGGCGATGTAGGTTTTATCCGGGGTCACGGGTCCTTTGGGATTGGACCAGTTGGAAATGACCTGCGGTTTGACGTTGTGATAGGGAGTGAGCGGGCGGGCGGCGGTCTTCTGTCCGGCACCGGCGGGCACTACGCGGTAATGGTTGACGGTGTTGATGGCTGACCAGTGGAATTTTTCCAGTCCTTTATTTTTGCGGACAAGGTCACGCTCCCAACCGGAGATCTGAATCGTTTCGCCGGTGCAATAGCCTGTAGCGGGGAGGTTCTGGGCATTCTGAGCCTGGGCCGGTGCGGCAAACAGCATGGCTACTGCTGCCAGAGAGGTAACTGCAAGTGAAAGAAAAAGCGTTTTGTTCATCTTACGATGTCCTATCCATATTTGGGGCTTTAGCTGGTAAGTGGTGCCGGTGGGCTGGTCGCAATGTCAAGGGCAAAACCCTGCCTGACGAAAATGAAGATAAAGGCGGAGGTGTGAAAAACACGTGATAGTTTCGCCCGGTTTCAAAAAAGCCCAAATCGGGCACGGAATTATCGGTACATTTAAGTTTGAGGTGCGTTCATGGGCGACGGTAGAGATAACAAACTGGACCATGTCAGGGACAACAGCACGCAATCGGGCCAGGACAATCTGGGCGAAGCGCGCATGGGTGCAGCCCCGATAAAGGTGGCCTACAACGACGCCCCGGCCGGCCTGCCTTCCTGCAACGACATCCTCGCGACGACCCAACAGATGGGCTATAACAATCAGCAGATGCTCCATAAAATGGATGAATTTGTGGGCGGGTCGCTCAAGACCCAGGGTGTGTCGTTAGCGCAGCTGAACGACATGCAGGCCAGAGGCAATTTCAACGCCGGCGAAAAAAGAGCCCTGGATATAATGATTAAGGGGTTCAGCAAAGCTTCCGGTGAAGACGGCAACGCCAGCCGCATGACCCTGACCGAGTTTGCCCATTATCTAATCAGATCGGCGGTTGAAGAAAAGTGCCAGTTCCCCGGCATGAACCAGCCACAACAGCCAAACAACGGTAATAATGGTATGCGTCGGCGCATGTAGATCGCCGGTAGCGCTGAGGCTAAATGACCCTTCCAAATAGATTAACGACTGGACTGCTGGCCAGCGCTGCTTTTGCCCTGGCATTCACCGGGCAGGCCCAGTCCGCCAGCCCGGTCGGAGGGCAGCCGCCCTATCAGACACTGACATTTCCAGCTGACATTAAGGTAGCAACCCTGTCCTATTATGAGCCCGCGCCCCGGACTCCCTACGGACGGCTGGAAAAACGTTTTCAGGCGCGCGGCACGGTACGAGTACCGACAAAAGTACCTCTGGGCATCAAGCTGACCTTCGAAGGTCTGGAGCACCTGGATACCCTGCAGAAGATTCCGCCCAGGCAGTTCGGTATGTTCGACTGCGCCGGCCTGGAATTTAACGATTCGCACGCGACCAACTTGAAGCCTTTCATCTATCTCTGGCGGGTCAACTTCGACGATACATCCATCACCGACAAAACAGTGGACATCCTCGCCAACTGCAGGAGCATGAACGACATGCGCCTGAGCAAGGTCGACATTACCGGCGACAATTTTGACAAGCTCTCCGGCATGCCGTTGAGAGTCGTCAACTTATACGGCTCCACCATCAAAGAAGGCAATCTGGCCAAAATCAAAAGCCTTCCCGACACCCTGGATAATCTAAATCTCTGCCGAACCGACATCGGGCCCAGAGACATCGCATTTATAGGCAAATGTACCAAATTGACCGCGCTCAATATAGGCGGCTGCAAGAAAGTTACCGACGCTTGCATGAAAGACCTGACCAATCTAAAAGCGCTTGATACTCTTTATATAGACGATACGATGGTAACCGAACAGAGTCTGCCAATCTTTGCAAAACTGCCAAACTTGCATAAACTGGTTGTGCGCAATCGGACGTTCTGGAAACTCGGCAGCGGAAAGTCTCCTCGAGCCGGCCTGGTCATAGAAGATTCGACCACTCAATCAAGGGCCCCGCTAGACATATTTAGACCTCTGCATTAGTTGCCCTGGCATAGCCAGTGGGGTGAAATGAAAACCTTGGCCATCTGGAAACTCCTGCTAATCAGCTCAGTCTTCAACTGCCTCGCTCTGGCGATGCCGACGCCGGCAGTCGCCGAAAGCGTCACAGTGATCAGCCAGAATGACGTCTTCCTGGGCCGCAGTACCCTTTATCTCGGCAAGGAATCAGCAAAGTTTCTGGCTCGCGGCGATAATTTTATGATTCTCTGTGGTCCGCCTACCTGGAAAGTAATGATCTACCGCAAAGAAGACAATCGAGCCATGGTCTTCGATCTAACTGACTGGGACCAAGACGGTTTCAAACTTATGCCTCCCAAAACCGAGTTACGAAGGGCACTGGTTACCCCGGTATTTTTTCAACCGGCCAATCAAACTTGCAAGCAATTTGTACTGAGCACAAACAAGCGCTTCTTCGAATCAAACGACCCACTGGTGTTTCGTTCCGAAACCAGCAAAACCCTCTCAAAAATCACCTGCATTACCACCAGCGGGATTAAACTCGGCGACAAAATGACCAAATTTATTCATGGCCTCTACTCTCAACCATGGACCAACGAAATCCCGCTTTCACTCACAAATACACTGAGCGACGGCAGTGAAGCAATGACCTACAAGCTCATATCGATGAAACAAGCAAACGTCGCGCCGGACTTCTTTGCCTATCCCAAAAACTACACGCTGGTCACGAACAGGAAAGATATTATGACGTCCAAGAAAGAAGAGAAACGCGCGCACGAATTGCTCGATTCGCTAATCGACGAATACAAAGAAACCACACCGAAACCACGCTAATGGAGCGGCGCAAAAATCACCATCGGCTTCTCGCTATCGCGTCCATCCACCAGGGTGCAGTCCGGGGCCAGAGCCTTTTTCAGTCGCTCCACCTCCTCGGGCCTGTAGTCCTTAAAAGCAATTTGTAAATGCTTCAGCCGTGGCAAAGCCTTAAGACGCATCAGGCCGGCAGCGCTGATTTTACAATCGGTGCAATCCAGCCTTTTCAAATTGGTCAGGCCCAAAAACACTGGTATGGAAGCGTCGGTGATTTTGCTGTTTCGCCCTAAAATGAGCTTGCGCAGAGACTTCATATCCCGGAGGTTGGCCACATCACCATCACCAATCTCGGTCGCGCCCAAACGCAGCGTAACAAGATTAGTCAATCCTTTAAGATGGACCAGGAACCCCATCCCAAGCCGATTCTTATCCAGATTCAAACTTGTCAGCTGCTTCAAATCCTTCAGCGCCGCCAGGCCTCGACCGGTGATCAGAGATTGGCTAATTCGCAGGTCTAGCAGGCTCTTGCACGATTTGAGACGGGCCATGCCGGCGTCACCAATATCGACTTCCTTCAGATCCAGCATCGTCAAATTTTCCAGATTTTTCAATCCCACAAACTGAGCATCAGTCATCGGGAAACCTTCCACGATCAGGCCAGTCACCACATGCGGTGGCAGGCTATTAAAGAAACTGAAGTCCCGGGCGCCGTTGTAATTTACCTGCAAAACAAAGGGTTTACCACGCGGCAGACTGACGTCCCCAACCGCCAGACAGTAGACAGGATCGGGGGAGGTATCACGCTCTTTGCCGGCGTGCTGCAGCGACAGTTTACCCACCGGTTTGTCCTTTGGAAACCTGACAATGATGCGGTCCCCGGCATCGCTCCCCGGTGCCGGAGCCACCGCAGGAGCGGCACTGGTCGCAGAGACCGCGCACAAAAAGGCGAGGGGCACAAGAATAGCTTTAATTATGGTGTCGGATAGCACAGACAAACTCCATCAATGCAGCGGAGAAAAAAGATTTATATCGGTCCCAGTATCCCGACCGTCAACGAGCTCGCAATGCAGACGCTTTTTAAACAGATCCAGCTGCGCCGGGGTGAAATCACGATAAGACAGGGTCAGGCGCTCCAACTTCGGCAACTGCGCCAGACTGTCAATACACTTGATTGTTATTTTGGTATCGGTGAGATTGAGTTTTTGCAGTTTTTTTAACGGGATCAAACTGGCCACCCCGGCATCTGTAATTTTATTGATCGCCAGTGAGAGGTCGGACAGATTGCTCAAAGGTGCCAGATGCTTGAGACCGGCATCGGTGATACGCACATTTTTCAAGCGCAACAAATGAAGTTTCTTCATTCCGGAAAGATTAGCCAGACTGGCATCATCAAACATATTTTGCTCTGTGTCCAGACGGAGCATGTCGTGCAAATTGCGCAGGGCGACAAGACCTTTACCTGTGACGAGCGAGCTTTTGAGCACGAGAAAGCTCAATTCGCGGGCTTTTTGCAATTCCATAAAGCCCCGATCGGTTATGTCCACGTCGGTCAGGGTCAGCCCCTGTAGTCGCGGCAAGCACTTCAGGGCTCGGAACTGCTGATCGGTGACCGGAAGCCGCTCCATCTCAAGGAATGAGACATAACCGGGCGGCAGAGAATCCAGGAATGAGAGGTTTTCAGCGCCCTGGTAACCGATCTTCAAATCAAATTTCATATCCGGACTGACCGGCACATCCCCGCGAGCCGCCGCATAAAACTTGCTGTAATGGGAAGCAAAACCTCCGGTAGGAGCCGGTTTAAGCCGGTAAAGCGAACCGGCGATATAGTCTTTTGGGAAGGACAAAATTATGCGCTCGCCGCCCACAGCCGGCGGAGCCGCCAGGCCTGGCTCAACGGAAACACAAGAGAGCAGGCAAAGCAATAGGCTCCCACCAACGGCGGAAAGGATGGCGCGACGTTTTATCTCACCACGCATAGAGTACACACCAGAAGTAATAGCAGCCAAAGTCATCTTACCAACCAGCTAGGGATATTGACGGCCGAGCAAACAGAACTTACGGGATAAAGCCGCGGGCCGCTCAAAATCCCTCAAATAATTTCCGTCCAGGGTAATTTATGGTCGGACAACCGGCCGACCAAATCAGAAGCCAACATTTATCAGACGCAAAATGAGCCGGACGGGACGAATACGCTGTTGACACGGCCTTTCGTCACAAAGCGCATATTTGACCCCGGAGGCGGGCAAATGACTACCACAGGGCTCTACCAGAGAGCCCCAGGCAGCTCACCGCCGGTAGTATCACCCAACAGACGAGAGATATAAATGAGCAAGCGTAAAATATCAAAGTTATTAAGAGCAGCCAAATGCCTGACGCTCGCAGCGGCACTGTCATCGCTGGCGATCATTCCCGGACCACTCCCGGCTCAAGCAGCCGATACCGGTGGAGATGACGACAAAGCCATTCGCGCCCAGGCGACCGACTACGCCAGAGCCTTCGCCGCCGCCGACGCCAGAGCCCTGGCGCAAATGTGGTCAGAGGACGGCTCTTTCACCGACGCCCAGGGCCGCGATTATAAGGGTCGGGCAGCCATCGAAAAATACTTCAGCCAGTCGCTGAGCAGCAAAGCTGCACAGACTTTGAGCATCACCATTGAGTCAATAAAATTCCCCGCTCCCAATGTCGCCATCGAGGAAGGAACAAGCCGCATAGCCAGCGGACCGGGCACAGGCAACACCGGCCACTATGTGGCGGTCCACACCAAAAACGGCGGCAAATGGCAGATGCAGACCGTGGCGGAAACGAATTGCACAGCCGCTAACAGCGCCAACAATTTAAAAGATCTGGACTGGCTTGTAGGCACCTGGTCCATTAAAAACCAGCCCCGCGCCACTCATCTAAAAACCATCTGGTCAAAGGACAAAACTTTCCTGGTCTGCCAGTATCTAAGCGACGACAAGCAGGCACCGCTTGAAGAGCTGCAAATAATTGGCTGGGACCCGCGGGGCCAGAGTATCGTAGCCTGGCACTTCGGCGCCACCGGCGGATTTGGCTGCGGTCATCTGGCTTTTGACGGTAAGTCCTGGCTGGAAACAGCCTCAGCGACAGAGCCAAGTGGTGTCACCGGCAGTGCCAATTACAAACTGACGCAGGTGGACAAAGACAACTTCACCTGGCAATCATTCGGACGCGTCAGAGACGGCCGCAGACTGCCGGACTCCACAGCGCTGACAATCATCCGCGACAGCCAAAATGCACAGTAGCTCTGGAGGGAAAAAAGTGAACAAGCAAAAATCATTCAGAGCCTTCTTTCTCGCCATCACCTTTGGCCTGGCGGCCACTGGCTGGGCGGCGACATCACTGCTGGAAGGCGGTGAGGCGCAAGCACGCGGCGGTGGCGGGCATGGCTTCGGCGGCGGATTTGGCGGTGGCTTCGGCGGCGACCGTGGCTTTGGCGATCGAGGTTTCGGCGATCGAGGCTACGGAGATCGCGGCTACGGCGGGCTCGGTGACGCCGACAGATATCGCGGCGATGGTGATATGGGAGCGCGTCCGGCGGTATCGGACGCCGAGCGCACTGCGGCAGCCGATCACACTTACGGCAACGCTCTCTCCACTGATGGCGGCTTCGGTCGCTACTCCAACAGCGCGGGCCACGATTTCAGTCAGACGCATCCCCTGGCCCAGGCAGATCTTGTCGGTCGCGGCAGTGACGTGCGGGGCGATTGGGCCAACGGTGACCACCCACTATTTGACCGCGCCTGGTGGGACAGACACGACGGCTGGTGGGGCTATGACGACTGGGGCTACGGCTGGTGGGGCGGCTGCGGCTGGGGCGACCTGGCCGGTTACTGGGACGTCCCGGCGAACGATCAACCTGTTGAGTACGACTACGGCAACAACATCACCTATCAGGGCGATCAGGTCTACTACGGCGCCAATCCCGAGATGTCCACAGTGCAGTACTACCAGCAGGCGCAGACACTTGCAAATTCCGCTCCGGAGATTCCGACGACTGTCGTCAACGGCCAGACAAAGGTCAGCGGTCAGTGGAAACCGCTCGGGGTCTTCGCCCTCACCGAAGCCGGCGGCGGCAAGCCCAATACGATCTTTCAACTGGCGGTAAACAAGGCCGGCGTCGTAAGCGGCAACTATTACAATACGCTCAACGATCAATCGACGCCCCTGAAAGGCAAGGTGGACAAGAAAAATATGCGTGTGGCCTGGACAGTGGGCAAAAACAAAGAAGTTGTCTATGACACTGGTCTAGCTAATCTGCTGGAGCCGCAAAGCACGATACTAGTCCATCTCAACAAGGATAAAACACAACAGGAAATGCTGGTAAGACTAGATCCGCCAAAAGGCGCGAGCCCGGCACCGGCAGCCGCAGCAAGCAAATAGGAGATAAGACACCGGTGGGAAATAAAAATCAAACCGCAATTCTGTCTTTCAGCGTCCTGGCATCGCTGGCCCTGGCAGCGCCTTTCTGTTCAAGCTGCTTTGGCCAGGCCGGGGAGGCCGTCCGCACTGAAGGCTCGTCTGTCAAAATAATCTCCATTCCCTCCACCGGCTACGTGCCTAAACCCGCATCAAAAGAAAGCGCCCAGGGCAAGAAACGCTTTGAAGAAATGAATTGTATGGCCTGCCATTCGATTCATAACGTCGGCGGCGACCTGGGCCCGCGACTGGACGGCGTGGGCGGCCGACGGACAAGCGCTTCCATGCTGGCGCGGCTTTCCAATGATGTTCCCGCGGGCAAAGTCGCCCCCAATGCGCCGCAGCACTCCCGCTACACCCCAGCCACGGCAAAGCTTCTCGTCGCTTATCTGGAAACCATACCGGAACCGGCCGGCGGCTTTGTCATTGGTCCGCACGTACCGAGACTGCCGGCTGAAAAACCCAACACCGGCAACGCAGAGTTCAAGCCGTTGCCCGTATCCGCGCGCAGCATCGAAGGCGAAAAAATGTACAACAAGTTTGGCTGTGTTGCCTGCCATTCAATCGGACAGGTTGGCGGATGGTTTGGTCCACCCCTGGACGGGGTCGGAGCACGCCACAGCCGCGCTTACATTGCTTCCCACGTAACCGAGGCCAGGGTGATGGCCAAAGAGCCCGGCGAAGTGCCCGAGGAAACCATCACAAAAATGCCCCGCTTCCTCATCTCCGCCGACGAGGCTCAAAAGATTACCGAGTATCTGTTGACGTTGCCTAAATCACAGTCCAACTAGGTCAAATTACAGCACCGAAAAGCTCGGTATCAAATCGCTCGCCGTCTGCGGATCAAAGCGGAATACATCGGCATCGATCGCCCGATTGATTTCAGCATGGTGGTAATCGAGCTGATTCCAGAAGCGACGTTCCTCGGTCTGAGCCATGCGAAACTTGCGATATTCCTCGGCCTGCTTGGGATCGATGCGCTTAATTGCCTCCAGCTGAGCCTCATCCACTCCCGGTTTGATCACAAAGGCCACCCGGGTGCGGCGCAGCAAATAATTCTCGCGGTCGACCCAGAGCAGTTCTTCGCTGCCTGACCAGGTTTGCCCCTTAAGCAAATAACACTGATATCCGTCCAGTTCACATTCTTCCAGCAGCACCACCTCGCGCAGACGGAAGAGCGTGCGCATCTTTTGTTTGAGCGTGGGCAACAGATAAGAGGCAATCGTCACCGAAGCTCCCTTGGATATTCCTGCCGATGCGGCCACAACATAATCGAGGCTGGGACAGACCTCAGCGCCCGCCTGCGAATGAAATAGTCGCATCACCTTGCCGCCATCGGTCCAGAAGGCATTGACGCGGTGTACCGCCGTTTCAGGGTCACCGACCGGAGGCTCGACCCACTCAAAATAGTATTTTTCAGGGCGACTTACATACGTTTTGAACGCCACTCGATGACGATGAGACTCGAGCATTTCGCTCGCTTCAGGGCTGGCCGCCGCGGCCGAGGGATTGGCCTGTTCAAAATGTCTGACAATGCCGCGGTCCTGATAAGAAGTACAATTGGCATAAGCCTCAGCCATGTTATACATGATATCCGCTGCATCCATGAACACATCTCCCATCCCAAACAGTCCCAAGGTTGTAGCAGATTTGAGCCCCACGCTCAACCGGGCATAGTGAGAGTATGAAAGCAAAATTTGCCGCCGCCCTGACTCTGGCCGGGCTCATGAGCCCCACTCTTGCAATTTCGCCGACGCTGAGTGCAACCAAGGCCACGCCCTCCGCCAATGCCAGAAATACAGCGCCGACGTCATCAATAAAAACAATCAACAGTCCCGCCGATTCGGCACAGATTGACCATGTACGACTGCTCAGCTCGGATCAGCAGCTGGACGAGCGGTCGGAGTTGCAAGCCCTGCACAAATACATACTCAGTGTCGACGACGTGGTCACAGCCTATTTCAACAACACCAGACGCGGCAAAGCATTTGGTCTGAGTGTCAACTGCGATCTTTTGCCCGGCGGCAAGGCGCTCTACCTCTTCCAGGCAAAGCCCACAGACAGGCTCGACCGGACAAACGCAAAAGCGCTTAGCAAAGCCCTGGAAAAAGTGAAAGTACCGCTCGTTGCCGATCAAATTAGTTTGCAAATACTCTTTAAAATCTGGTTTGCAAAAAACGATGCCTCGACAATTTTCAAACAGGGCCTGGCCATGCTAAAGGCCGACAAAAACGCCGAGGCGATCGAGTTTTACACTAAGGCCATAGCCATCGATCCTGACTATGCCGAAGCCTACACCTGCCGCGGCATTGCCTGCAATGCGCTCGGTCAGTACGAAAGAGCGGTAACGGACCTGAGCCGGGCAATCGAGCTCGACAACAAAGAGGCATATCTCAACCGAGCTTTTGCCTATCGACACCTGAATCAGCCGGACAAGGCCATGGCGGACTGCCAGCGGGCTATAGAACTGGACCCTAAATACTGGGAAGGCTATGTCAGCCGGGCCGAACTTTTGCGCGACAGAGGAGATTTTGGCGCCGCCGCTCGCGACTGCGACACGGCCCTGCAGCTGATGCCAAACTGCGGCTACGCATATCTGGTGCGCGGAGAAGTTCAATACAAGCAGCAACAGCTGGATGCGGCATTAAGCGATCTCAACAATGCAGTCGAGATCCTGGCCCGGTCCGGGGAGGCTTATCATTACCGCTCCCTGGTCAAAAAAGGTCAGGGCAATGAAGCGGGGGCACTGGAAGACGAAAAGCGCGCACTGGAATTGGGCTATAAATAAGCTAAACTAGAGCGGTTGAGATCCCAGGGCCATCTAATGAAAAATTTGCAGCGCTTAAGGTCCAAATCGTCTATACCACTGGTGGTGGCGTCAACCCTGTTGGGTCAGGCGCTGGCTGGACCGCTCCTTGCAACCCGCGTCTATGCCGATACCCCGGCGGCCACTGACGGCGACTCGCTCGCCCTGCCGGCTTCACAGCAAGTACCGCAGAAACCTCTCGCCCAATCGGCTGTTGACATTGCGCAGGCCGGTACCCAGCAATGGGAAGCCCTGCAGAAGAAAGGCGACAACGCTTTCACCGCTTGCGAATACGGCAATGCCGAGCGTGCCTACAACAGCGCCCTGGCAGTGGCCTTTGGCTTTCCCAAAGGCGATCTGCGCCTGGCTAAAACCGCCGGTGCACTCGGACGTTTGCTCACAGTGCGCGGGCGCTTCGCCGAAGCCGAACCATATCTGGAAATCGAACTGCGAACCAAGGAATTGTCCTCAGGCATAAAAGATGAGGAGCTGATCCAGCCGACCGGTTCTCTGGTGCGCTTCTATCTCAACTACGGCACAGCCAGCAAGGCCGACGCCCTGAGCGAACGCATACTTAGATATATAAACGGCACCCTGGCCGATGTGAGCACACAGGGGCAGGGCAAAGTCAAACTGCAAGCCGGGGGAGCGCTCCAGGGTTGGGCCGGAGAAGCCGCACCCGAGGCGCGGGATCCCCTCATCGAATGGGCCATCACCTGTGATGACATAGGCAATCTGTACAGCGCCCACGAGCAGTACGATATGGCCGAACGCCTGTTCAAAGCCGCTCTGGACGTCAAATCGACAGTCCTGGGCAAACAGCATCTCTCCCTGGCCAACAGCTACGACAACCTCGGCACTCTGTGCCTGGCCCGACATCAATACGAAAACGCCGAATCCTACTTCAAGGATGCCCTGCAAATTACCGAGCACATCCAGGGAGCCGGCGGTCCCCAGGTCTATTCACGCCTGGATAAGCTGGCGAAATGTTTGATGCAGGAAGAAAAATTTGCTGAAGCTGAGGCTCTGTATCAGCGCTCACTGACATTCTGGCCCGACGAGCCGGCCAACTACGGCAGCATCGCCCGGGCCAAATATGCCCTCGGCTCTCTCTATTGCCAGGAGAAAAAATACGCCGAAGCCGCTCCCCTGCTGGAGAGTGCCCTGCAACTGGCGGAGCAAAATCAGGGACCGGACTCGGTCGGCATCGTACCCTACCTGCAAAAATACGCCTATGTACTCTATTACCTCGATCGTCGAGCCGAAGTGGAGCCGCTTAAAGCGCGGGCTTTGAGCATTCAGCCGGCGTCAAACTCTCTATAAAGCGGCGACAGACCTGCAAGCTGCTGCCTTCCGCTTGAGGGCCGGGCTGGTATGCAAAACTGCCGACATGGTAGCCGTTGTGCACGCGCACATACGTCGCAGGACCGGTATAAGAGCGGCAGAGCTTGTCCGAGTGCGAGACGGGAATGAGAAAATCGTTGTCACCGTGAATCACCAGGAGCGGCATGCACCGAGCCTGTGGAGCGGCGAGCAATTCTTCCGCACCGAGATCCGGCTGCGGAAATAAAAATGAGGGATATATCCGCAAAAGAGGCAGGTGATGGGTGGCCAGTTTACTCAGCCGCAGGTAGGGACTGATTAAAATCAAGCCGGCGCAAGGGTTGCGCGAAGCGGCATCACTGGCCGGCCCGGTACCGAGAGAGACACCACAGTGCACTATATTTTGCGGGTCTAAATGTTTGCTGTCGACCAGAAACTGGTAAGCGGCCTCACTGTCGCGGCGCAGAGCTTCATTGGAAGGGCGTCCTTCACTGGCGCCGAAGCCTTCATAGTCGTAGAGCAGTACAGAACAACCGGCCTGGCGCAAGACCATGGCCGTATCGTAATACGGCTTGTAGGCAATGTTTTCACCCTGACCATGATGGACTATTGCGGTATAACGGGCACCCTGCACAGGAAAAAACCAGGCACTCAATTTAACACCGCCGGCGGTGACAATCGCAACCGTCTCGCGTGCGACATCCCCGGTCGATGCGGGGCACTGTGCCATGTCCAGCCTACGGGGGAAAAATTCAAACTGGGAGTAAAACAGGTAAGGCGAACAGCCAAGATACATGAGGAAGAAGGCAAACAAAGTCAGATTTAGAATGCGCCGACCAAGGGTCACGCCCGTGCCGCCGCCATGCGCTTTTGTTTTTACAAGGGTGTTCAAAACAGCAGCCTCCAGTCTGATTGTCCCGGGACAGATGAAAACAGCAAACTGCCAAGAAACACTTCAAAAAGTGTTGGCATGACTACAAAATTTTCAAAAAAGCGCTGATCGTGGCTAGCAAGCCACATCTAAAAGGTCCACTCACCAGTGGGAACTAGCCTCACTCAACGCAGTCTCCTCCGGTAGCTCCATGAGGACATTTGGTATGAAATCAATAATAATCCTGGCCACCAGCCTTGCTGTTGTCGCATTTGCGTCTGCGACACCCGCTCTCGCTGACCACGATCATGATGATGATCGCCACGATAACTACAATAACGGCTATGGCCACCATCACCATCGCTATTACAACAATTGGGATCAGCAGCGATCCTATTATTCAAATAACTGGCAACGCATCTCACGATCGCAACAACGGGCCCTGGACAGACAAATGCGTGCGCACTGGTATGCGTATCACAATAATAATTGGAATGGAAACACTTCCTGGTCGACCTACAATGACCCTGGTTTCTTCGACTATCTCCACACCAGGAATCCCAGTTTGATGACGCGCATAGAAAGCTACATTCGTCGCTAATCAGGAACTAACCGCAAAAGCGGTCCGTCTCTTTCTTCATCAGTGCAGGTGCGCTAAATGTCGAGCGCACTGAAGTTGAGACGGACCGCAGAAAGAAGCAGGTATACCGATGAATAAGATGTGGGAAGACCCTACCCAGTATTACTCAACCGAAAGATCCGACAACGTTTTTGACTTGATCGAGTATCAAGACAGGGCAAGAGAAATCTACTCGCCCAAACGGCTGTTTGAACTCTGGGAAGAGGTCTGCAAAAAATACGATCGGGGCTTTATCGGCAAGTATGCCCTGGAAGAGATGAAAGCCGTTATCTGGCCGAAGCTGCACACGCTTTCCAGCAGCCAATTTTTCGGTCATTAGAATAATAAGGATAGAAAACACATGAGTAAAGTACTAAACGACGTCTCCGAGATCCGCCAGCGCGCCCGCCGCGATATTGAGTCCGGTGCGATAACACCCAGTTATACTCTCGATCCCAAGGCCGTGATCAAGCGCCTGAATGAGGCACTCGCCACAGAACTCGTATGCGTGTTGCGCTATCGCCGCCATTATTTTATGGCCAACGGCATAGATTCGGAACCTGTGGCAGCGCAGTTCCTGGAGCATTCCAACGAAGAGCTCGGCCACGCCGACAAACTGGCTAAGCGCATCAGACAACTGGGCGGTGAGCCGAACTTCAATCCGGATACTTTGTCCGGCCTCAGCCACGCCGAATATGTAGAGGGCCACAGCCTCTCCGATATGATCAAAGAAAACGTCATTGCCGAACGCATCGCCATTGAATCTTATCGCGACATCATCGCCTTTGTCGGTGATGCTGATTCAACGACCAGGCGCATGCTGGAAGAAATTCTGGAAGTGGAAGAAGAACACGCCGACGAACTGGCTGATCTTCTCAAATCCTGACCTGAAGGCAAATAGCACAGTCGGCCGAGCTGGATGTTAAGCTAGAGCTTATAGTCCCGCTCGGCCTTGCCGACTATCAGAAATGAAAACCCGAAATCTCCGAATCGCCCTGACCTCTTTTACCATTGCCATCGCCGGCCTGTACTCACTGAGCTCGGTCCAGGCTATCCCGCCTTCAACGCCGCTTTTGCCGCCCAGTATGGACGTCACCGGAGCGGCCTCGGCCGAACTCCTGGACACAGTGCAGGCCGCACCGGATCTGAAAGTCAAAATTTACAAACACACTTTGCACATGACGAGCAAACGGCCCGTAGTCTGGTCCTTCGTCACCGACGGATTGAAGACAAACGGGCAGCAGGAGATGGTCCTCACTGTTCTGAAACGTTCCAGTGAAAGCAACGATGCCTATCCCCGCCTGCCGATTAAATTGTTTGGCTTGATCGGTCAGCTGGCCGGTCAGGGCAAGCTGGTGACTACAGGCGGCTATACAGAGTTTAAGAATCAGGGATTTTTAGCTCCTCAATTTAAGGGGCTGATTTATACCCCGGTGACAAACCTGCAGGGCGTGCCCCTTCCTGACAATTGTATTGCCGTAGTGCCGGTTACAGATGATGAAATCACGGTCTATCAAACAGCCGGACCGAGCCGTCTCATGGCCAGACTGGGCCGTGACGCCCATTTCTATCCCTGTCCCACCTGGTGCGATCGCGACCGCAGCAGTTCCTTCAGCCCGGGAGACATTACCGAAATGCAGGAAGACCCTGTCTTTCGCAGCGCCAAAGCTCAGACTTTCGCCCTCACGGCTATGCAGGACAATGACCAGCTCAGCCTGAGGTTGACCGACAAAACATCAGCTCTGCTGCTGGACCTCTTGCAACAGCTGCCCAGTGACAGCGCACTGCGCCTGGCCCTGGGCATCGATCCCAGAGCCGATGCCCTGCTGGTCTGGGAAACAAAACAACAGGATAATCGCAGCATGATCGCTCCGGCCGGCAGTTCCTATCACAAGATAGGCATCACATTTTTAGCTCTGTTACCCGGTTTGAAAAAAAATGAGATTCTCACCGGCGCCGACGGCTGCGCCCTGATGATGACGGCGGAAGATTTTACCCGCTTCAAAGCGGCCCTGGAAAAGAAAGATCAATTCGTTCTGCCAATGAGCGACGGCAGCGCTCTGAAAAATTTTTCCATCAACTGGTCGCGGGAATAGTCTTCCTGCGTGATGCTATTCGACTACAAATTCAACCCGCACCTTGCGTGTTGATGTGACCGGCTCGGTGCCGCGCAGGGCCGGCCGAAATTTCCAGCCCCGCAGAGTAGAAATTGTAATGTCGTCCACTTCCGGACAACCGGAAGATGTTACGAGTTCAACGCGGATATGACCTTTTACATCAATCGTGAAGCGCGCGACACAAAATGCGTTGAGACACTCTTCTTTTAGCTCAGGCGAAATCACCGGCTCAGGTGCGGAGACAATCTCGGCCGGCTGGAAGTGCTCAGCTTCCTGCACGCCCAACTTGAACGTATCGGCGAGAGCAACATCACTGACGGCGCCGCCGGATGAAAGCAGCAAAGCCGTACCCATATAGAGCAAAAATTTTGGTGCGCGATTTAACATAATGGGTATTGTAATGGAAACCGTTTTCATTTTAAATATTCAAGTCAATGAGATTGGCAAGCCATCTCTTTACTAGCCCAGGAGTCACACGGTGTCGGCAATTGCGACGCCTCGCCGCAGCGCGAGGCGCGAAACATTCCTTAACATATATAGGCGCACGACCTCGGGCCTGGCCCTTGCCCTGACCCTGGGTATGCTCGCGGCCGCCCCCTCAGCCCTGGGGCAGGCCCCCGCACAGGGTCAATCCAGAGCCCCGCTCCCCATCATTGAGCCGCCCACCGCGCCGCCGCCCGCGGCCGCGCCCCTGCGCCCGCCCGCCCCTGATTCAATCAAACCCGGTCAACCGGGCACAATTAGCGGTCACGTAACCGACGCCGAAGGCAAACGTTCCATCAGCAACGCCCAGGTGGTGCTGGTCAAAGTCGACAAAGACCACGAACCGATTGAGCGAGACAGTGACGCTGAAGGCAATTTCAACTTCAGCGGCGTGGCACCGGGCGAATACACGGTGACCGTTTCGGCGAAGGAGATGCTTTCACACACGTCTCGTATAAAAGTAGCCTCCGGCGAAAACAAAAAGGTCGATATCAACCTTGAGGATCTCGAGCCCGTAGATATTTTGAGGGTCACGGGCAAACGCACTTTGATCCATCCGGAAAAAATCGGCAGCGAAACAAACATCGATCACCGCACCATACAAGAGTACAAAAGCGGCAACGACCTCAAAGATCTGATTCAAAGCACGCCCGGCGTCATGAACGACAGCTACGGCAATGTCATCACCAGAGGCGAGCACAACGCCGTCAACTACGTCGTCGACGGCGTTGTCATCCCCGAAGCCGCCGGCGTACTGCAACAGTCGCAGCCCGTATCGCCGCGCTCACTGCAATCGATGCAGGTGGACATCGGCGGCTATGAAGCACAGGACGGCGGCGGGCCACTGGGGGCGGTGGCACATCTGAAGACCCTGCCCATCTACAGCAAACCAAACTTTACTATAGGTCAGCAAATCGGCGGGCCTCTAGCCGGCAGCATTTACTACAACGGCAGCGGTGCTTTCAGCCAGGACACAACAAAATGGCTCAACCGCCTGCGTTTTGAATCCTCCGGATCGTTTCGCGGATCGAGTTTGCGCATTGCGCCCCCGGTAAAAAACTACGTCGGCAACTACGGCGCCGATATCAACGTCCTGGCTCGACTGGAATACCAGGCCACCGAGCGCGATCTGCTCAGGCTGACCGTGGCCATCAATGAGAGCGTCCTGCGCGTGCCCACAGCCCCGATCACCCAACAATTTGGCGTGCGTCAGTATCAACAAGACAGGCAGGATTACTTCACCTTGAGCTGGCGGCACCGCTTCGCCAGATTCTTTGAAGAAGGCAATTTGCATCTGCTCAACGGCTTCTATGGTGATAGCTACCACGCCAATAATCGCTTCGATCCGGCCCCAATCATCAACGCCGATCAACCGATTGTCTCCATAGCCGCCCAGGCAAAGCGCTTCAATTACATTTTTTCGGCCCAGGGCGACATCAATAAAAAAGTACTGCAGACACATAACGTCAAAGTCGGCTTCCTCTCCGAAGTACGACCGGTCAAGACCAGTTTCAACGCCCTCTACTTCAACTCGGATCTGGGCACGGCCCTCACAGGCGGTACACCTTACGCCGCCGTCGTCAGCCCTTTTACGCTGACAACAGTCGGGCCGCAGTTTCAGGGGCCGATGGGCGGTTACAAGGGCTTCCGCTATTTGCAGAGCGCCTTCATCCAGGATCGCTGGACACCAAAGGGCAACATCGGCAAACGTTTTACTATTGATACCGGCGTGCGCTTCGACTTGCAGCACAGCGTCTACGGCAATGCCACGCAGCTTGCCCTGGCCCTGGCATCAACACCAGGCGTACAGCCCTTTTCTCCCAAGCCCTTCGAAACCCAGCGCGTGACCAATGCCCAGGCCAGCGGCCGCTACGGCATCTCCTACGTCCTGAATAAAAACAGCGTACTGCGCGCCTCCTACTCTCAGATTTTCACCCCCACACCAAACGACTATTTTCTCACTCCGATTCTGGTCACAGGTGCGCTCGTCAACGGCATCTACGAGGGCACACCCAGACCACTGCAAGCTACTCGCGGTCAGCTTGTCGACGCCAGCCTGGAACAACAATTCGGACCGCGCTTCGTCACCCGCACCAATATTTTTTACAAAAAGCTGAGCAACTTCGGCGACTCCGGCGTAATTGGCAATTTGCCCATCTACAACCGCCTGACCAACAGCGGCCAGGAAGCCTACGGTGTTGAAACGCGCGTTGACTACAAAGGCAATCGCGACGGCTACGGCCTCAACGGTTTTCTCTCCAACACCGTACAGGTAGCCTATCTGCGCGGCACCCACGGTGTGAGCGGCGGATTCTATGATTTCCCGGTTGCGCCGCTACCAAAGTATCCCGACCATGACAGACGTTACCAGGGCACGATTGGCATCGGCTACAGAGGCCGCGCCAACTGGTGGGTGCTGAACAGTCTCCAGGTCCTGACCGGCTTACAAAACGGGCTCGATCCCGCCATTTTCGGACCGCATCCGGGCCGTCTGCCGGTGCAGACCCTGCTCAGCTTGACCGGAGGCTGGCAGGTGCCGGACAAGATCCACCAGAAGTACGCCTATCTCCCCTCATCGTTTGATGTGCGCATCGAAAACGTACTCAATCAGCGAGTGCCCATCAATCTGGGCTCTCCTTTCCAGGGCTCGCGCTACAACCTGCCCATTCGTGTGCTGGCCGGCTGCGCCTGGGTAGTGGGCCGCGACACGAGCAGGTTGGTGAGCAAACCTACCGGCGTGTCGGTGGTCAAGGGCATTTGATGGAGATTTGACGGTGTGGGCCGTATCGTCAATTCTGTCCGCAACAAACATAAAGTAATCACCTGATTCTCTGCTCTTTAGAGGGAAAAAACTAATGCATGACTGTGGCACTCCCCTGGTGGCCCCGCTGGAAAGGGAAGCACAAAATGGTGCTGCCATTTTGTCCATTGAAAACGCTGATATCAGGCGGGCCGCAGCCAGGAAATTTGGCGAAGATATTGCCCGGTTATGCCACGAAGACTGGATGGCTGTAATGCTCAGAACAGTGCATCTGACTAAATTCTATGCCCTGGCGGATTCGCCGGAACTCTGAGTAGCATAGCCGGCTACAGGACAATTAATGCTAAGCTGACGGGTGCAAGTGTGTATGCCGGCTCAGCGGGCATCAAATGCCGGGAGTAAAATGCCACTCAACTACTTCAGAAGATCAGCCTGCACCATCTTCGCCGGCGTGATTGCGGCTTCCATGGCAAGCACAGCGCAGGCCCAACAGCCGAAGCAGAAAGTCGCTTCTGCCACGCGCGAGATTTCCTTCCCGACTGCCTTTTCACTCGGCAGACTGTTTATCTACAAACGCCCGGCCACACAGGTCTATCTGCCAAACTGCGAGAGCGTAATAGGAAGCTCGGGACGCTTGCTTGGACAGGCGCGAGGCCTGGTCAAAGTCCCCAGCGGCGACAACATTTATGTCTTTCTTGCGCCGTCATACGATCTTCTGAATCATCCGGAAGCGCTGCGCACCCTGGCTCCCAACAGTATCGACGGTCTGTCTTTTGCCCGCATGACCCTGGTGGCGCAGGTAGATAAGGTCATCGAGCCGCTATCGCACCTGACCGGACTGCGCCGACTGGAAATCGACGGCGCCGATCTCAACGACGAGCAGATACTACCGTTAAAAACACTGGTCAATCTCGATTCTATAACGCTTGTAAGCAACAACCTGCATGGCAGCTTTCTCAAGTCCTTTGGCGGGATGAAAAATCTCAAGGGCCTGGATCTATCTTTCAATCCACTTGAACCGGAAGCGATCAAACAACTTTCGACTTTCAAAAGTCTTACCGATGTGCGCGTTTGCCAGTGCAACATCACCAACAGCGAAGTAATGGAACTGGCAAAATTGCCCAATCTGGAAACCCTGGCCATCAACCAGTCTCTGGTCACAAGAGAGGGACTTATTGCCCTGCGCAAAACGAGCAGCCTGCACTTTCTCAATCTCAATGGCTGCAAACTGTCGGTGCAGGATCTGGCGGAGCTAAAAGGCTCATCCATCAAGCGGCTGGGCCTGCCAAAACACAAATATCTGGACATCGAACTGAGCGCTCTGCACCAGGCTCTGCCCGGAGTAAAACTGCAATTGCCTTCGGCGCCCGGGGCCGTCGACAGCGACACGACCAGTCTTTTTGCTCCGCTGCACTAGGCCAAATTAATTAAGCTCAAAGTGCCCAGATATGGGAATCCTACGCTATCCACGGGCGCCCACTTTTGCCATCATGCTGAGACCTTACTACAAAGGCCGCAAAGAGTCCCACCCCTGAACCCTGACTCAAGGCACGATCAATCATGAATCCACACGCATTTGAATTATTGCTGAACTCTGTCGCCCTCACATCCTTAGTCGCAGTGCTGGCGCCAAAACTAGTCTTCCATCTGTCGCTGCGAAGATTGAACAAATCGACCATTGGCCACCTCGGCGCAACCGCCTACAAGCCAAAATCAATGGTCTGTCGCAAAACTCTTGACGCCGCAGCCGCCTCGGTTAAAAAAGCGCTGGCCAAGAAGACTCGCGACTTCAGCTGGATTATCCGTGAACACAAGGCAGAAAGCGCGGCGAGCCAGACCGTACAGATAGAGGCATTTTTGCCGGCGGCCAAAATAGCCGAACTGAGACAGGCGGACAAAATTGAAAGGGGCAACGGCGTAACCGAGGTCACCGACGCCGCGCTCGACATTAAGATCCGTGTCGACATTTATGAGCGCCCAGAGGGCACAGAAATAGTCTGGAAATATCTGCCCAATTCAGCAGCCGACGTAGCGAAACGGCAGTCACTGCTGGATCCGCGACACAACTCCCTTCTCTGGCAGACAAATTCCGAGCTTCTCAGCGAGCTCGAACCCCAGCTAGTCAAGGCATAAAAGCAGTTTCACGAGTTTTCCACGTGGGCTGAGTAATTCTAATGTCAGGAAAATGTCAGATCTGTCTAGTACAAACTAACTAGGTCAATGCCTGATCTTCCCGGGGCTTCATCCGCCCGCTTCCTCCCCTGATTGAGATGCCTATATGAACGCTCACGAAATAGAAGTCCTGCTCAACACGATAGCGCTCGTCGCCCTATCGATAATGATGGTGCCGCGCCTGCTCTTTTATATGGAGTTGCGCCGCCTCAACGATGCCACCACGCGCTACCTCGGCACCACCGCCTGCCTGCCGCGGCCCGTAGTCAGCAAGCAACACATGCTCAGCGCCTCCCGCTCGGTGCAGAAGGCCCTGGCCAAGAGGGTCCGTGACTTCCGCTGGAATATCAAAGTGCTGGAGCAAAGAGACAACATTCAACCGACGGTGCGCATCGAAGGTTTTATGCCGGTGGACAAACTGGCTGAGCTGAACGAATCGCAGGCGCGGACAACCGATAAACAACTGGACATCAAAATCACCGTCGACATCTACCAGCACAAAAACGGCAGTGAAATTGTCTGGAAGTATATGCCCAACGATCCCTCCGAATTTCAAAGACGTCAGCAGGTATTTGACCCGGCCATAAACTTTGTCCTTTCCAATACGAACTTTCAGCTTTTGAAAGAACTGGGTCAGCGGGCATAAGACGGATATATCGGGATAGCGATATCGCTTGACATCGCTCATAATAGAAATGGAGCCCGGGAGGAGCCGCCAATGTCCATTTTTACTAAGAAAGGCATAACTTCTAAATCGGCTTCGCTCTCACGAGCGCTCCTTCTGAGCGCCGTGGCATTGAGCACCTGCGCCGGCTCGGCCCTGGCCCAGGGCAAAAATACCGATCTGGAGGTCTTCGGCGGCGGCCTGACCAAATCCAACCCCCAGGGCTTTTCGGTCGGCCAGGGCTACGGCAACAATCCCAACTCCGGCGCATTCCCAATCAAAAGAGATGCACTGGAGCAGGTCACCTGGTTCAAGTCCCGCAGACAGCTATCTATTGAAGATGATGGTCCCATAGTCACGGACCGCCGCACCGGAGGCTTCAGCAGCAACGCCGGAGCCCGCGGAGCCCTCAGCCCCGCCACATTTGGCGGCAGTAACGCCCTCAGCGGTGCGCTCAGTGCCCCCCGCAACCTGCAACAGGCCCAATTTGGTCCTATGACCCGTCCGGAGAGACCGCAGGCTCGTCCTATCATGCATAGCGGACAAATCGCCTCCCCGGGCAAGCTGGCGGCCTCTAATAGCGCCCAGACGCCCGCCGCACGACCGGCGGCGCAGGCAAATTACGGCGGCTACAACAACGCACCGGCGGCGACGGGGGACTACGGTTCCAGCAGCGCCCATATAAGGGAAGTGAAAGCCAGGCTACTTGGCGGCCACTAACAGTTATCGAAAAATGAGCGCCACCACATGTGAGGCGTCGCTCATTTTTATCGGACAGCGGATATTTATCGGACTATTTCGTATATGCAAAAGGCGCTTACAGTCTGATTGTCCAGATAATGGCACCACCTATGCCACCACGACCGATATGATATCGATGCCACCACTAGCAGCATCACGCTAGCATATCCCCTCGCTATATACGATTATCAGACCTCAAGCCCCGTGGGCATTTGCGGATTCTCAGATGATTGCCAAGCGAATATATCGACACTACATATGGGTGATCGACACACTAGAGATCGCTCTCACAATTGCGATTTTATCTAACCCGCAAACACATACCCAGCAAGGGATTTGGGCATTTTACAGGTTATCTACACCCAAAATACTTGTTGCAGGTTTGACCCTACCGGTAGTAGATTTATTGCAACGAAATTTTGCGGCGGTTTTTTAAACGGCCCTAAGAAAACAAAAAAGACAGCTCTCACAAACTGGCGTTTGTGAGCCTTGATTCATCTCAATACCCCGCCCCCCGGGTTGCTCCTTTACCCAGCCAACAACGCACAATCAACAACTAAGCCCTGCCCTCAAAATCATGTGGCGCTTCGTTGCTGTGCGGCGCTGCAAACAAAACAACAAACAACACCTTTCGACCGACCAACTTCGCAATCAACAACACCAACCAACAACAGCACCCCATATCCAGGAAGGAAACACACAGCATGCTGACAGTAAACCGAGACAACGCCGACAGCTCCGCACAATCGGGCAAGTCCGCGTCAGCCTCCCTCACTGCTGCCTACGGCAAGGAGGACTACTCAAACAGGTACTGGGAATCGACCCAAGAAACGCTGGTCGGTCTATATGGAAAAAGAGATGCACTTGGTCAACCGATAGAAACGGTCAATGAGATCGTCCACAGGGTAGCGACTTCGGTGGCCCTGGCCGAACTCAAATATGTACTCACCCCCGAAGAGCTTATCGAAATCACCCTGGACGAAGCCCTGCAGCACCCCAGAGTAGTGCAGTTCGCTCAAATTTTCGCCGACAATATTGGCAATC
>JAFEAV010000023.1 GCA_018266215.1 Cyanobacteria bacterium SZAS LIN-3
TTTCGCTCCTCGACGCGCAGCGGCCAGGCTGCCTAATCAGGGGAGGTAAGTTTTGAGCACTAATACGGTAAGGCTTAGTAGTAGTTTCGCAAAAAAAGTGCCATGCTAAAGAACCGCTGACGAATACAATCCGTCAGCGGTTAATAGACAAAGCGTTTTATTTTTCAGGGTCTGCTTCTTTTGTTGCCGCCGATTCCGTCGCTGCAGGCTCTTCCTGGCCCCAGCCGATCAAGGTGTTCATGGCCGCGACGTTTTGTTCGATCGATGCGGCGGAGGCTGTGAGCGCTTTCACTTCGTCGGCATTGAGCGGCAGTTCGACGATGCGTTTGACGCCACTTCTTCCAATTACTGCCGGCAAACCAAGATACATGCCGCTAAGGCCATGCTGTCCTGAGGCGAGCACCGAACATGGTAGGAGTCGATTCTCGTCTCTGAGTATGGCTTCCACCATCAGCGCTATGGAGGCACCCGGGGCGTAGTAGGCGCTGCCGGTTTTTAATAGTTTTACGATTTCAGCACCGCCGTCCCGTGTGCGAGCGGCCAGTTCCTTCATGCGCTCGGGGCTAATCAACTCCAGTGCCGGGATGCCGTTGACCGATGCGTGACGCAGTAAGGGCACCATCAGGTCACCGTGGCCTCCCAGCACCATTGCTTTTACATCCACCGGACTGACTCCCAGCTCCATGGCGATGAAGGTCTGGAACCGTGCACTATCGAGCACACCGGCCATGCCCAGTACTTTCTGGCTGGGTAGACCTGTGACCTGATAGGTGAGTTGGGTCATCACGTCCAGAGGATTGGTGACGACGGTAAAAATGGCATCGGGTGAATACTTAAGTGCTTCGGTGGCGGCGCTGCGGACAATCTGGGCGTTGATGCGCAGCAAGTCGTCTCTGGTCATGCCTTCTTTGCGCGGCACACCGGCGGTAATGACGACGATGTCGGAGCCGGCGGTGGCTTCATAGCTGCCGCTGCCCTGGATTGGAGATGAGTGCAAACTCAGCGGGCCGGTCTGGAGCAGGTCCAGGGATTTACCCCGGGCGGCACCGTCATTGATGTCAACGAGGACGACATGCGCCAGATTTTTTATGGCTATGTAGTCTGCGGCGGTAGCGCCGACATTGCCGGCGCCGATTATGGCTACTTTGAACATTTTGATTCCTTGGTGAATGGCGGCAGCCAGGCGGCTCCTGGAGAGGTGGCCGGCTGTTGCAGCTGCTGTGCCTGTTGTGATTGGGGAAATTGGAACGGGGCGTTCTGGAAGGACGGACGGTTGGATATGGGCATGTTGTTGTTTGCGAGTACTCACGCTAACCGGCGCCGGTACTTGAGTTCAATCGCTTTCATTTGAGAAAGCGCATTCACAAATGGTGGCGGCTGCAACTGACTCACTGGTCGTCGGCAAAGCGCACTGATTTTCAGTTTCTCCGGTCTTGAGTCTGCACGCCCGCACATGCTAAGTGTAGGTGCCTTTACTGCAAATTTTTCTTCCGAGTAGCTCCTCCGCTCACCACTCCAATAGTCTCGCTTTCCCGCAATTGTTCGACTGCTTTTGAGCAGTTGCATTCTGATTTTTCAATAACCATTTTAAGGAGGCTCTAATGAGCACTTCAAACGAACCCGTATCATTCCCCGCCGGCCTGGAAGGTGTCTACGTCTGCAATACCACTTTGAGTGAAGTCGAGGGTCTGGAAGGCAGACTGATTTTTAACGGCTTCAATGCCATTGACCTGGCTGAAACGAGAACATTTGAGGAAGTCTGGTTTGTACTGCGCGAGGGGCGTCTGCCCAGCCAGTCTGAACTTTCTACTTTCGTCTCGCAGGTTGAAGCTTTGAGTCATCTGACACTTGATGAATATAAGTTGGTCAAGAAATTGCGTGGCGGTGAGCCCATGTCGGCTTTTCGCAGCAGTCTCTCGGCTGTCGCCAATGGACGCGGTTTTAAATCATGGATGAATCGCGATAAAGCTGTCGTCGCCGAGGAAATCATGACCTTGTGTGCATTGACCCCTGAAATAATGGAAGTTTTGCATACAGGTCGCAAACCAAAGTTGAAGGCAGGTAATCGTGGTTATGCCGACCGGTATCTCTGGGGCATTCTTGGTAAGCAGCCTGCCGAAGCCGATCTGCGTGCACTGGAAACCTATTTGATTCTCACGGTTGACCACGGATTGAATGCCTCGACCTTCAGTTCGCGAGTGACTGTTTCAACCGGGGCCGATGTCGGTGCTGCGCTGACTGCTGCCGTCGGCACCCTGTCCGGTCCGCTGCATGGAGGCGCACCGGGACCGGTGCTGGACATGTTCGACAGCATCGCTTCGGTAGCCAATGTCAGCAACTGGGTGGCGGAAAAAATGGCTGCCGGACATCTCTTTATGGGGTTTGGTCATCGCGTTTATCGCACCGACGATCCCCGCTCGCTTTGCTTGAAACGCGTCGCCGAGCGCCAGGCCAGCCCCAGGATTGAACTGGCTAAGGCCGCTGAGGCTGAGATTCTTGCCGCTCTGGCCGCCAAACAGCAGGCCAAAGCACTGGCTCAAAATGTCCCGGTGCGCACTCTTCGAGTCAATGTTGAGTTCTGGACCGCTGTCGTCCTGGAGCATGTCGGCATCCCACGGACTTTGTTCAGCTCCACGTTCTGCGCCAGTCGCATGATTGGTTGGGGTGAACACATTCGCGAGCAAATCGCCGGTAATAAGCTCTATCGCCCCCGTTCTTACTACACCGGTAGCAAACCGTAAGTAAGACCACATCAACAAAATACAGAGAAATACTCTATGAAATTTTGATTGCGAGATGTCTGCAGCAGTGCAGGCATCTCGTCCTTTTTTGCCTTTTTGCCACGCCAGTGGGAATACTCCCAAAAAAAATTTGTCTATATAGAAGCGCATCAGCAGCCTCTTTGCAGGCCCGGCCGCGACTGTCTCTCAGATTCGACAAAATAGTGTAATGCGCAGAATTGAAAAAATGCTTAATCATGTTTGAGGATTGACTGATCGCAGATTGGCGTCAGAAGGCCGCTTACACTCGGAGCAATGAAAATGGAAAGACAACTGGAAAAGGATTCCCCCGAACAAGCGCGCGGTGATGCTGGTGCCAGGCTCTATGAAGACGCCCAGGAAAGTATGCTGGATAAATTGGACCGTACTTTTGTAGTGCAAAAGGGTGAAGGACTCTGGACCATTGCCCGCAAGTGTTTGCGTGAAGAAGGCGAGGATGCCGGAAACGCACACATCGTCCGCGCCAAAATCAGAGAAATTATTGAATTGAACCGCGACAGATTTCCCAACCTGGCGCATCATCCGCACAATACATATGAAGGCCAATGGCTGCTGGTGCGTCCGCCCAGAGAACATCATGGCGAGAGCGAGCGCGCAGGCCATGCCCAGAGCGAAGAAATCATCTGGAAAAAGGCCGGAGCAGGATCCCGCGTGCATGCACAGGCCGGCGACAGAGTAGAGGGATTGAACCAATCTAAAGTGATTGCCCATTCCGGCTCGGAGGTAAAGGCTATGAACGGAGCTTTTATACTTGCTTTGCCCGGATCTAAGGTCAAAGCTTTTCATGGTTCGACCGTGGCTAATTATGGCGGGCAGGTTGAATCATGGCCCGGTGCCAATGTCTTTGAGATGGGAAATATCACCGTCCCAGAAGCCGAACAATAATTTGACCGCTCTTCTGCCGGCGCCACTTTCCCTGATTGTTGCGGGGACGGTGGCGGCCGCGCAGCTTTGCAAATATTCAAGAGCCTTTAATTGGCCCCATCGCGGGCGCTAGAACCAGATTACTACTCGTCCATTTTCCAATCCCAGGAACCCACCAAAAACCCTCGCATCAACCACCCAGGTTTCCCACCACAAGCATATTCAAGACGCCTTCGCCGTCCGGGATTGGTACAGACAGTAGAAGACTCAACTTCAATTACTTTGGATACCCATATGAAAACATGCACTCTTGCACTTGCTTTGACCGCAGTACTGACCACGTTTGCAAACTTAGCGCTAGCAGACGGCTATCCTGCCCAACCCGGCGTGAATGGTCCCAGTAATGTCAGCAGTAATGCCAACATTTTGGACGGCTCAGTCAACGGTCAGCTAAGACAAGATCAGACCCAGGGGCAGCAGCAGCGCAACGACAGCCATAACACCGCAATTTCTGCGCCCAGTCAGGGACAGAGGCAGGACAACGTAGCGGTAGGCGGTCAGGGCGGCAGCTTTAACTCAGCGTCGACAAACAGAAGCTATACAATGTTTGGGCCTCAGGCCAATGCCTATAGAAGTGGAGATTGCGCCGGCGATGCCGACGGCATTTCACTCTATTCAATATTTGGTGGCATTGGCTTTTCACATGCTGACGAAAGCGAAACCTGCCGCATCATGGGTACTATCCAGATGACCTGCGCCACTGCTACCAGTCTGGTACAGACCGGCGCCATCCTCGCGCAAAATAATCAGCTAAACGCCGTCGGTTTGAAAATATTAGGTCAGGCCACAGATATGGTCCAACAGTGCGTGCAGCAAATGCAGGCCAATCCCATCGCCTTGCAATTGCGTGCCGCATACGGCCGAAACATTGTCGGTACACCCGTTTCGTCCTCCGACGATTGATTCAACGTCACCCAAAATCCATCCAAACGAGAAGACAAATGAAAAGACAAAACACCAGCGCCGCCATCATCATCGCAGCAGTTCTGACCCTGGTTTCCGCCGCGGCACATGCCAATCCTCCCTATTACACCGGGGGCAATGTATCCGAACAGTGGCAACAGTCTTCCCAGCGAGGGGGCATTAACTACGGCGATCAGAGTCAGCTGAATCGTCAGTTAGGCGGCACCAATCACAGCTTTCAGGGCCAGGGCTCCGCACAAAGCGGCTTCTTCAATGACAACGGGCAAGCGCAATTGAACTGGCAGAGCGGTCATGTCAACGCTGCGAACCAGGAGCAATGGAACAGTCAGGCAGGCGTCTTGAACGGCAATGATCAGTTTCAACGAAACTTGCAGTCCGGTAGTTTTAATGGTGCGAATCAGGGGCAATTTAGCCTGCAAAATGGTTTCGCCAATTTCTCCGACCAGGCGCAGATTAACAGTCAGACCGGCTTTAACAACCGCTATTCCGGCGTGCAGATCAACACCCAGACCGGTGCTGTAAACGAAAGCCGCCAGTATCAACAATCAACGCAAGTCAGCCCCTGGTGAAACCGGGTCGTTAAAGAAGGGCACCGCTAGTGTACTTCCGCTGAACTTGAGGAGTTGAGTTCGGTATTTACCACAATGGTCCCTGGCAAAGGATTGCCATGGGACCATCCGTTAATTGAGAAAGTCGTATGAATATCAATAATACCCGGCGCATTCGCTGGACCAATATCGGGGATGAAAGCTGGGACCACGTGCGCTGGTACGGAGTAACTCAGGCTCTGACTCTTGATCCAAAAACGCGAAGCGCCTCTGTGATTTTTTCACCTTTAAGGGGTGATAACTGGTGCGGCCTGAACGAATCTGGTGCTGCCCTTGCTGATTTGCTTATAGACCTGCCGCAAATTACCCAGGTCCATGTCGGCGCTTTTGAGGTGACTGTAGTCAAAGATGCTGAAGTTGATTGGGAGCAGGTGCACGACGATGTGCTGGCTCTTATCAATGATGTGCTTTTTGCCGGTGCCGCTGAGATAAGTGAGTTGCCTGTGCGCATGCCCGGGGATGGTCTGATTCGCTGGTGCGACACAGAGCAAGATGGTGAGCGCTGCTTCAAGGTGTCCTGCTCTCTCAAGTTGGACCCGAAGAGGACGTACGAAGACATGGTTTATAAACCTGTGGAGTCGGACAACCCCTTCGGCCTGACCGCTGCCGCTATCCGCGCGGTTGATGCTATTTTCGCCATGACTGGTGTTTTGACCATCTGGGTTTCACCTTTTGCTCTGCGCGTAAGTCTTGTCCGTGTCTTTGATTGGCAGGATTATCACGATCAGGTCATTGCCGTTTTGAAGGACGCCATTTTTGAAGGTCGAGTTTTTGTTTCCAAGAATTGAGCGGACTTGATTGTCTGTTCTAAGCTACCAAAAATGAAAAGGAGTAGAAAATGACACATCTGAGTGACACAGGAAGAAATCCGCCGGCGGCCGTCGAGTATCAAATTAATCCCAAGATGATTGGCCTGAAATGTACCCGTTGTGGGGAATTGTTTGGCCTGGACCTGGGTGATACAGGCCTTGGCTGTTCCTCTTGTTTGGAACAAGGTTTTCCGGCAAGTTTGGCATGTGCATACGAGAATTTGGATCATGATTTCGGGAGTTGTAGCCGTTCGAAAAAGATGACGCGCTTCGGTCGGTATCTGCCGTATGAGTCTTTCCCGACTTTAGGAGAAGGGAACACGGCCGTATTACCGCTTGCCGACATCGCACGGAGTTTGGGTATTGCTCACTTGTGGTTGAAGAATGAAGGCCAAAATCCCACTGGTTCGCATAAAGACCGAATGACCGCTGTCTGTCTGGCTCGAGCAATTGAGCTCGGTAAGCAGACGGTTGTGGCGGCTTCCTCGGGCAATGCGGGGGCTTCACTGGCCGCTTACGCCTCCGCAGCCGGTCTGCGTTCAGTTATTGTTTGCAGCGAGGATATAGCTCCGGCATGGGCTGGAGCAATATCTGCGCACGGAGGTGAGCTCCACAAATTAAAGAGCGCTGATGAACGATGGCCACACATGCGCAAATTAGTGGAAGAGGATGGTTTTTATCCGGTAACCAATTTTCTTTCACCACCGGTCGGCAGCAATCCTTTTGGCATAGAAGGATACAAAACCATCGCCTATGAGATTTTTGAAGATCTCGAACATGAAATGCCTACGGCGATAGTGATTCCAAATTGCCGCGGCGACGTAATGGCCGGGATTTATTATGGTTTCAGAGATCTTGTCGACCTGGGACTGGTCCAGAAGTTGCCTCGCCTGATTGCAGCAGAGCCGGGGCCGCGTCTTGTTAACGTCCTCTCGGGCAGCGATTATCGTGGCGTGCTTCCGGTCAACGAAAATCATCTAACATCAATCGGTGGAAACACAGCTACGTTTCAGGCTTTTAACGCGCTTGTGCAGACGAAAGGCACAGCCGTCGCCGTCGATAACGAAGCTGCGGTCGTATGCCGTAAGCTCCTGGCTCGTCACGGTCTCTATTTGGAGCTCTCTGCAGCAGCAGCCCTTGCCGGCGCGGAAAAGCTGGCGGCCCTCGGCTACTTTGACACCGCAGACAATGTGCTTCTCCTTGGTACCTCGCACGGGTACAAAGAGCCTCGCGAAGTCGATTTCGACAAGACCTGAGTCAATTTCGAGGAGCCCCGTTTTTACTGGCAGTGGTCTGGAGTGCTTTGTCCCAGCCGCTGCCACGGCAATTTAGGGCCAGGGCATGGGCGTTTTTATTGAAAAAGTTATTACTAAGGCATATGGTAAGATAATCTGAAAAAGAATACGATGTGCCGGGTTGAATCCGATACCTGGGGGGCGACCGCTCGCCTGCACTGCTGGGTATGACTGAATTTTGTGATATCACCCGTTTGCACAGAAGAAAGAAAGTGACCTGGAGCAGCTAAGTCCGGGCCACTTTCTGGAAAATAGGGAACTCTAAAGTAACAAGCTTAGGCTTTCAGTGAGAACTGCTTGCGGCAGTCGAAATGCTAAGACCGCCGATTGTCAAAGAAGTAATCTGCGGACAATTATGGACACCAAGACTGCTAAGAGAACTGGGAAGTTGAGGCAAACAACTCAGTCGCGGGCAGTCTTCGATGACCAGATGTGTGAGCCAGCCCGGCAGTCGCGGCAGTTTCTCCAGGCTGGAGCAGCTTTTTACCCTGACATACTTAAGAGATTCCGGCAGCCGCGGCAAACACATTAGCCCTGCGCAGAAATCGACCATGAGATGGCCGAGCGAATCGGGCAAGGTCGATAGACCAGTTACCGTCGGACAGCCTGAAAGAAGTAAACTATACAGCCCGTCGGGGAGACGCGGCAGGGTGCCTAACGCTGGGCAGTTTTGCAACTTCAGATCGTGGAGCGATTCCGGCAACTGCGGCAGTTGGCTGAAAGCGGTGCAATCAAGCACTCGCAGGAAGCGCAGACTTCCGGGCAGGTTGGGAAGGGAGCGCAGACCCGCACAGTTGCTGATGCGCAGATAAGTGAGAGATTTCGGTAAGGTCGGCAAACCCGTCAATCCTGGACTGTCCTGAATTTCCAATTGATCCAGACCGGGGTTTTCCCAGAGATATGCAGCTATGGATTCCTTTGATGCAAAGTTCATTTCAAAAACTCCTTTTGCAATCATTTTCGATACTGCCTTCCGGGCAGTGTGAAGTTGGCGCCTCTATTCAGGCGACATCCGCCCCGCCGTCAGTGTTGCCGACAGCTACATGGTTCATTGGTGTTCTGGGATGCTGTTGATTGTTTTGAAATCCGGCATGCATAGAGGGGGGGGATTCCAACCAAACACTTTTGAGTCTTTAACTGCAAGGCAAATCTAGGGACATAAGGCTTCAATCTTCACTACCAGCGATACTATCTATTCAACTGCCATGGCTGAGCTAGCACAAAGGTTGGCAAATTTTTGACATTGCGAAAGTATCGCAACCCCACTAACTTTGGCATTTTTTTGGCACTGGTTTGGGCAGCGAAAATTACCCGGGGCAAATGCCGCGCGCACCGATTTATCTCAGTCCCGTCTGATACGTTTAAGCTGTCTCGGTTATGACAAACGGTAGTACCTTTGTCCATATTTTTTACCTCAGTGAAGGTTGTGCCGGGGGAGCGACGGTACCTCGAGCCGTCGGCGTCATTGTGAACGCCGACAGCGATGAACGATTATTCTGTGAAAATTACTCAGCGCAACTTGAGACCAGGGTGATTCAGAACAAGAACTCCCGCATTAGCGTGGCCACAAGCGCTTCTGTCAGTTGTGTGAGAAGGGTTGACTGCGCCGTAAGGGCATCCACCAGAAGGCTCCAGCTTTGCCAGGCCGGATTGCCGAACTGATTGTTTTCCGTAAGCTGTGCCTGGGCGAACTTCTGTTTCTCCCGAATGTGTCTTTTTACTTGTGTTGAGTAAAGTCCGACATCGGAGACATGTTGCAGCACTATCGCTTGTTTTGCGGATATTTCACCCTTGCTTCTGACTGATGTGCAAAAGGCCACAAGCTCAAAGTAGCTTTCCATGCTGCTTTGTACTGCACGGACCAGAGCATCTAAGTCTGCCTTGAACTCTGGGATGTCCTGAAGGGCTGCGTCACATCTTAGGATGCCGACGAGAGAAGTAAATGCTTTTCTGTAGAATTTTGCTTGTTGGTTTTTCATGGTTTGTACTCCAAAGTTTCAAAAAGGGAAAACGCTCTCTAGCCGTAGTGTGCTGCAGTGATGCGGCCGCTCTCGTCTACCCGCAGGTCGAGGGAGATTCGCCCGCTGATTCTGCGCGCTTTTTTAGCCTTGCCTTCGGGGCGCACCGCAAACTCGATGCGCTTGTTGCCCCATTGTGCAACCCCCAGGGCTTTGTGCAGGACTTCGGTGATGCCGCAGCGACGATCTCCTTCCACCAATCTCCGGCGCACCAGCGACAGGTTGGGCAGGCCCAGGTCGTGCGGATGCATGCCGACGGGATAGCCCTCCTCGTCGAGGTAGTCCTTGCTTGCGGCCATCTCCAGACGCGCCTCCTCCTCGGCTATGCGTTCGACGATTGGACGCCGCGAACTGCAGTCGTAATCGCAATAGCGACGACTTCTTTCAAAACCTCCGAAGCGACCGTGGAGGACTTTAGACTTACCATTGTTGAGCCATACGATAGTCTTCATGGTGTGTGTTCTCGTGATGTGGGTTAAAAGTCAGGCCTTGCTGCACGGCGCATGGTCGCAGCAATTGATGCCGATGTAGAAAAAGAAGGACTGCATGTCAAAGTCATAGTCCCGGACCAGATACGGTTTCAGGCCATGCTCGTGACAGTAGATGAAAACCCGCATGGCTGCGTGCAGCAGCTTGTATGGGTCCGGGCGACGCGCTTCCCAAAACTCCGACTGCCAGCGCGGATCTTCGCTTGATTCATCGAAGCGCAGCCGCATGATGCGTCCATACGTGCGACCTTCTCGGAAGTGGGTCTGGACGCATTGCGGTATCTGAGCAATGACTGCTTCATAGCGGGCCTGCATTTCACCGCTCAGTTGTTCGTGCATGGCGGCGACCAGGGCTTCTTGCTGCCTCTGAGCCTCTTGCGCCGCTTGTTGACCAGAGTTGGCCGCTCCTTTAACGGCGTCGATAAAGTCATTGTCGTTTGCCATTGAATCGTCCTCAGACATGCAGAGGGACGAGCTCCCAGCCACCGTCTCCGGTCAAGTTGAGGGCTTGTGCGTGGAAGCTGTCCAGTGAAGGTCGATGACCGACCGAGACATAAGTGGCACCAATAGATTGCAGGGTGCGGTAGAGCAGCTCTTCATTGGCCAGGTCCAGAGCGCTGGTCGCTTCGTCCAGGAAGACAAACCGCGGTCGGGCGATCAGCAGTCGAGCGAAGGCCAGACGTTGTTGCTCGCCCGGGGACAGTTCATCGCTCCAGGGGCGGAACATACCACTTTCTCCAGCGCCCGGGTAACCGTCCAGACCGCCCGGATAGCGGCTGGCAAGGAATCCCACATTGGCCTGTTCAAGAGCGGCAATCAGTGTGGCATCAGGTACAGCGCGGTCGAGACTGGGATACAAGAGCTGTTCGCGCAGAGTGCCCAGGCTCATGTATGGTTTCTGGGAGAGGAACATCAAGGACGACAGGTCGGGTCTGTGGACTGTACCGGTGCCCGATCGCCAGAGACCGGCGATGGTTCTGAGCAGGGAGCTTTTGCCGCAGCCGCTGGAGCCTTTGATGAGCAGACCCGTACCTTGTGGGACGGTTGCCGAGACATTGCGAATCAGCAAACGTTTGTAGTCCGGTGTCATGAGAGTGACATTTTCGACAGCGATGGTCTCTCCCACTATCGTGGCAATCGACGTATGCTCGCCGGTTTCGCTGGGATCCTTGCCCTTGAGTGCAGCGAGCAGCCCGGTCAGACGATTGACGTTGGCGGCAAAGGTACTGATTGTGCCAATCTGCGAGACGAAAATCGCCAGTGCGCCGAGCACTTGCGTGAAAGCCATACTGGCCTGGGCAAATGCACCAATCTGCACCTTGCCTTGCAAATAGAGCGGCAACATGATGGCCGCCGGCAGGATGGCCACAAAGTAGTCAAACCACGTGGTGAAGAGACTGACCTGCCGCTGATATCCGATCAGTGACAGATTGTTTTTCAAGGCAGCGTGAAAGCGCTTCAGGAGTTGGATAAACTCCGCCTTTTCGCCCTGGTAGAAAGCGATCGGTTCCACATTGTTGCGGATGTTGATCAGCCCGTAGCGGTAGTCGGCTTCCAGTTTTTGCTGGTTGTATTTAAAGCTGATCAGCTTGACCGAGAGCCAGATTGAAATAATCGTGCCGGAGGCAGCATAGATTATGACGATGGCCGTAAGTGAAAACGACAGGCCCCACAATATCTGGATAAAAAAGAAGAGCGTAATCACCGCGTCAGCGACGGCAAGCACAAGGGCCAGTGCACCGCTGACAAATCCATCCACATCATTGGCTATACGTTCGTCGGGGTTATCGACGAGCGAAGTGGCCGCGATGCGGTAAAAGTTGCGTGCAGCAAAGTACAGCTTGAGAATATACTCCGTCAGCCACTTGCGCCACACGATCGCTAGCAGGCTGCGCAACCAGGCATAGATAACCACAATCGGCGCGGCGACAACAAAGATTGAGGCCAGAATCGTCAGGTTATGCCAGGCGGCACTGACCAGGGCGGGATCTTTAGCGGCGTTGGGCAGCGTGTTTTGGAACGCGCCGTGGGCACCGTTAATCATGGCGTTCATTTTGCTGACGGCGATCAGGAATAGAAAGAGCAAAATGGCCAGGCCCCAGGCTTTGAATCTTTCCTGGATTTTGAACTTGAGACCGACGTAGGGGACTGTTATTTCAGACAGGTCGCGTGAGGTGAAGAAAGGTCTGGCCAGCTCTCCAACACTTTGCCAGAGGGCAGCGCTGAATATGCTGGAGTCGATGTTGATGTACGACAGAAACGCTCGTACTCTGGTGCTCATAAATTTCTCCCGATGTGACCGGGCATTTCGACGATTGCCGTACGAACTGTCTCGGTAATTAAGCCCGGGTCAAGACTGGCAAAGTCGTGCAACCAGATCGGTGTGCCGATCGTGACGGTCGCGCCTTTGCGCCACTTCAGGCCCATGGCCAGATAAGGACCTTTGGCCGTTTCTATATGGCGCCCGTGGTAGGTAAAACGAATCGGCACGAAGCCGATTTTCTCCCTGCGCTCGAGCTTTTCATATGCGCCGACGGCAATGAGCGAGAGCCCCAATTTAAAGGGCAGGAATTCGCCGGTGGGGCTGATTTTTGCCTCCGGAAAAATGACCAGTGCTTCGCCCGCACTCAAAACGTCAACGGCCGGCTGAATGGCGGTTTTGCCCTTCGAGCGATCGACTGCAAAGGAGCCGATGGCGCCCATGATGATGGCTTTCAATCCGCGGATGCCGCGCATTTCTTCGACCGCAGTCATGAAGCGTGGGAAGCGATTGAGAGCAACGTAGAGCAGGATTGGATCGAACATACTTGAGTGATTGGCGCAGAAGATAATGCGACTTTCGGTTGGGATGTTTTCGCGGCCAATCACTTTGACGCGCCCGACTTGAATGAACATCCAGATGCGGGCCAGAATCTTGCCGATATATTGAATCGAGCGCACAGTATGCGGCATGAATCCGCTACTGAGACATTGATTTGCATAACGGCATATGACTCTATATCTGGTGCCGACTGTAACGCTAAGCGCGCGCCAGTCGTGATGTAATAGGTTTTTCATAGTAAAACTCCTCGCGCTGCCCGGGGACACAAATGCCGTCCTCCGGGAGCGCAGAAATAAAATTGGAACTAGCCTTTGCCGGAACCGGTTAGACGGTCCAGTGCGCTGGCCAGGGAAGCCCAGATTTCCGTCGCCCAGAGGCTAACGGAATTGGCCATGGCGGCCAGAGATTGCCAGAGGCTCTCCACCCAGGCTGATACCTGCTGTTTGAGTAACGCAAGCCGACCGCCCAACCTGGCGAGCAATGCGCCAATGGCGGTATTGAGTTTTTGCATCACGGTCGTGAATGCTTGGGCCAGGAAGTTGTAGACAGGCTTTACCAGTTTGACTGCCAGGGCCCAGAGCTTGTCGATGACGTTGTTCAGCCTGTGCCAGACCCCCTTTGCCTGTCTGTATAGCCACTCCAGCGCTTTCACAAAGCTTGGCCAGAGGGCGTTAACCAGGCGGACAACCTTGTCCCAGATCCAGTCGCCGAGTCTCACAGCGTAGGGCCAGAGGAAGCGAACCAGACGGACGACTTTATCCCAGCACCAGGTCCAGGCCCGCTTGACGTACGGCCGGACGAAGCACCAGAGCCGCCGCAGCTGTGGCCCGATTTTTGTCAGGATTATGCGGATTAAATTCAGTATCCGTCGCACGAGCCGGACAAGTGGCCTGAATATGACAAGGTAGGCAATCGGGAAGAGGTGCGTGTATGTGAGCACTTTGGCAGGAATGGCCACGGCCAGAGCCCAGAGTCCCAGCACCGGAATGAGCCAGAAAGCTGCAGCGAAAGCTACCAGAGAGGTCAGGGCTCCCAGCGTTCGCAGGAAGTCGTGGCCCTCATACACTTCTCTGTAGAGTGCTTCCCCGGTCTTTTTCCAGAGCAGGTAAGGGAGCATTACTGCGCCCATTACACCTTTGGTGATCAGCTCGACTAATTTGAGCAGGGGATTTTTGGAAGAGTGTTTTTGAGCGTTGTCACTCGTCTCGTTCATTTTGCTTCCTCGATGGAAGTCCACATGGAGCGCTCTCCTTAGCACCCCAGGCGAATTTTTAGATTGTCACCACGGTCCGGTGATGACGGATTGATGTCTGACTTCAATTTTGCTCCAGTCAGACTTCGATGCCGGGCACTATCTGGCGAAAATATCCCTTGCCCAGGAGTGATTTTGGTATCAGGTGCGATAGCTCACCGGAGTCGGCATTGACTGCTCGCAGGCTGAAAAAATCCTCCGTCACATCTACCACCTCAAAGAACATGCCGCTCAGTCCTGGTTGTCTCAGCATGCATGCTTCAGCATGATGGCCCGGTCCGTGGTGGTACATGATTTGCAAGATATTGCCGATACTCAGTTTCTTGGAGTTTTGCATTCCAACATGCTCTCCATCTCCGTAGTATTTCGGGCCCATCCAGTTGTAAAAACGTTCGTTAGAATTATGCATGGCGGCTTCCGATGTCTTCATCTGATGCCTGATGCCAGCAGACTGCCGCCGGCTGCGGTCGCAAACCATGATGTAGCGACTGCCCAGGCCAGGGGGCCTGCTTCATGCAAGACCGCCACACCGAATATTGAGGACAGGGTCGTCAAAATTGCGATGCCGATCAAAGTGCGGATGGCGGACAGCTTCATAGCCAGGGTTATGCCAAAAGAGAGCAGACCCATCCAGGCAAAGAATATTGCCAGATGCGTGTCCCATACCATGTTGTAGGTGAAGAGTGCACCGAGCAGGCCCGCTTCTGCTGTGCCGAGGCACCACAGAGCGATTCCCATCGGGATTTGCCAGTTAATTGATGACATGGTGGCTTCCTCTATGAAAGTTTTGAAGAGGCGCTTTTTCGTGCGCCGTAGATAGATAGAGCACTTGTTTCAGCAGTTCATAGTCGCTCGGTTGTCTTTGCCCGCGCAGTTGGAAAACGGCTTCGACTTGCTCGTATGTTTCCACCGCACGGTCGTTATACCTGCTTCGGATTGCCGCTATCGGATCCGGAGTTTCTTTCCTTGACTCAAGCAGTGCCGCAAGACTGGCCAGAACAGTGCCTGTTCGGCCCAGACCCCCGTCGCAAAAGATGAGGATGCGAGCACCTTGCCTGAGCTCGGCTACGATTTCTTCCAGACAGTAGCGGAAGTTGTTGCATACGCCCCCGAAATCGCGCATTGGCACCGCCAGGATCTGATAGCGTTTGCCGGAGCCGAAGGCCATATGCTGAGTCAGCGGGACCAGCAGGTCGTAGCCTTCGAGATCGCGAGCCGTGAGATACATGCCGCCGGCTGCCCAGACTTGGTAATCGCCGATTGATACTGCTTTTGGTTTGACGGCCGGGCTGAAGTGTCTGCGCTTTGCCAGGTAGGTGCGCAGTTCATCATCGAGGGCGGAGTCAGAGGGGAGGTCTGCGATCTTGCCGTCAATTTCCTCTCTTCCGATTGCAAACAAACCGGCAAGTGGAGCCATGCACGCCGCCATTGCCAGACAAAAAATAGATTGAACATTCATCAGAGTACTCCCTGGCCAGATTCGGCGTTTGAGTTGTTGTCGTTGCATCCGCCCCAGAGGCCGGCAATCAGTCCTTGTTCGTAAAGAGCCCTGACTTCAGGGTCTAAAGCTTTGTGGAGTGTCGTCAGTCGGGCGAATAGCTTATCGGTGCTGGAGATCGACTTCTTTGCGTCCAGTTGGTTCTGGAGCAGGTGTTCGTTTGCCTCAGCCATTCTGTGTTTGTTAAAAAGAACGCCTCCGTTGTGTTTGAGGTCAAAAACATGGTCGATATAAATCGAAGCCGGGACTCTTCCTGCCAGATACTCCCTGGGAGCCGCTGCAATTTGTGACCAGGGTCTGCCGCCAAAGCCGCTGCTCCAGGAGCTGTCGACAAAGGCGTGGGAAGCCAGGCGGAAGAACTCCTCCTGATAGCTGCAGTTCCTTGCCGCCAGCTTTTTCAATTTTTCCATTGTTGATTCGCCGCAATTACGCAGCTCGCCCAGGGCTTGCAGTTGCTTGACCTGGGGATTGTTCTTGCGGGCGTAATCCGGCAGCAAGAACAGTTCGGTGTAGACCGCATAAGTCAGGTAGCAGGTCAGTATTTCTGCCAGTTGGCTTTCCACGGCTTTCAGTTTTGTGGTAATGCGGTCCTTCAAGGGATGACTTTTGCTGTTGGCCGCCATCGAGCTGAGCAGGTAAAAGTCGTTGTGCCATTGATTGATGTCCCATATTTGTTCCATCAGCGCCGGCAAGATAGCCGCATCGTGGATACGCAGTTCGGTGCGTTCCAGCCATTCTTTGATCATCCGGGTATTGGCAGTAGCCTCGGCGTTTGCGATTGGAATCAGCCCGCGCACTACGATACCGGCGGCACCATCAACACTGACCTCTTGCCCCTCGCTGATAGTCTGACCGTCGCCAAAAGTCAGCTGATCGCCTTCTATGCGAAAATTGCAGCCCACAACGGCGGGAATATGCAGCCCTCGTGCTACTACCGCAGCGTGGCTGGTGGTGCCGCCACAGGATGTGATAATAGCTCTGGATGCGAGCATGGCCGGCAGATCGTCCGGGGATGTATCCATGCGCGCCAGGATCACGTCAACATCAAAATCCGCCGCTTCCATCGCTTTTTCGATGCTGAAATACAGACGGCCGACGGCCACCTGTGGAGAGGCCGGAATGCCTTGCATATAGCCTTCCACCAGAGCTGGTACGATCGCCTCCTGATCGAAGAATGTACAAGTGGTATCGTCGTCCAGAAAGCCGACGCTCATCAGTGCATCTTCTTCAATCCATTCGCCTTTTGCCACCTGGTTTACGGCAAAGTTGATTGCCGCTTCGCGAGAGCGTTTTGCACTGCGGACCTGTAGCAGATAGAGCACCCCGTCTTCAACAGTGAACTCAACGTCCACCATATCGCGATAGTGTCTGGCCAGCGTGTTGACGTGCGTCACAAGTTCGGCATAGACATCCGGCATGATCTCAGCTAACCCTTGCAATGACAGAGGTGTTCTCACTCCGGCTACCACATCTTCGCCCTGGGCGTTGGCAAGAAATTCACCATAGAGCCCATCTTCCCCGGTAATCGGATTGGCGGAAAATACCACCCCCGTGCCGGAGTTGGCTCCCTTGTTGCCAAAAACCATGGCTTGCAGGATGACGGCAGTGCCCAGGTCGGCCGATATTTCTTCCTTCTTTCTGTAGGCGATTGCGCGTTCACTGTCCCAGGATTCCAGCACGGCCATGATGGATAAAGCCAGCTGTTCGTAGGGATTCTCCGGCATAGCCCGGCCGCAGCATTGGACAATAATTTTTTCAAACTGATCGCAAATCAGTTGCAGTTGATCTACGCTCAGCTCGCCGTCATTGTCCACGCCGCTGTGTTCCCTGGCCGTTTTCAGGCAGTTTTCAAACAGGCTGCGATCCGCGCCTAATACCGTGGTCCCAAACATTGCCAGGCAGCGGCGATACGAGTCCCAGGCAAAGCGTTCGCCCGCCCGTTGTCCCAGGCCGATTACAGAGTGACGATTGAGACCAACATTGAGAATGGTATCCATCATGCCGGGCATGCTCACTGGGGCACCGGAGCGCACTGAGAGTAAAAGCGGCTTGTCCTTGTTTCCGAAGGTCAAACCGCTTTGTCTCTCAAGCGACTCTATGGCCAGTGCGAGTTCTCGTGCGAGGGAGGCCGGCAATTTGCCTCTTGTGTTGAAATAGCGTGAGGCTGTTGTCAGCACTGTGGCGCCTGGGGTACCGGGAATGCCAAGTCTGGCCATTTCAGAGAGTCCCATGCCTTTGCCGCCACGAAGGTCAGGATCAAAAGAACCGAGGTGTCCTTCGGCAAAGTCGAAAACAAGACGGGGGGAAAGCAGACGGTCGGTGAAGTGGGACACTTTGATCCGCGCCAGCGGGAGTGAACCGATCAGACCGCGAGCGGCAAGTAGTTCCCGGTAAAGCACCGCGGCATGGCTGAGATTCGACTGAGGAGATTCATTCGTGGTGCTGAAGTCTGATGATTGCTCGGGCCAGTTAAGTGTAAATTGAGTTGCTGTAGCGTTCATAGATAGCTCCGATTCCGATTGGAATGTTGAGTTCAAAAAAATCGCCCAGGCAGATCTCATCTCGTCAGCCCGCGGGCGAACGAAAAAGGAGAGCGGTAGGCGGGAATGGATAAAAGGTGTTTTTTATGCCGGTTAAAGGAGAGGAAGTTGTTCTTCCATATTGGCCTTAACTAAACCCTTGTTGGCAAGTGCTATAGAACCCTGTATGGGCCTCGATTAGTGTTTTTCCCAGGACAATACTTGCCTCTGCTGAAACTGTCTCATTGCGCGGCGCGGAAGCGTGTCGTCGTCGCGACCCTATCGCATTGCCGGTGGTGTCAAATTTCATCACATAGATTGAGTTGTCCTGGCGCTATTTGTTAGAGCTGGGGGTATCCAATTCATTCCCTCTCCATCCGGCGCATTTCCTTAAACACTGCATACGTCGCTAACTCTCCGCTTTTTCCAAGCACCTGCCGGTGTCTGTGAGCGGGACTGTATCTGGATAATTTCGTCCTTCAACTTCGTCCATCAACCACCTACAAAAACAGGTATCCCAATGGAAAAATCAAGAATGAGCTTTGCCCAGCTCTTGCTCAACGTAATATTTATCATCCCCGTCACACTCCGCGTCAGCGGTAAATGGTTGTGCCATCGTGCATACGGTACCGGAGGCTGGGCCAGGACATTACCGGTCGCACTGGTCGGTCTTGCCCTGGGCGTGATGACCGGTTGGCAGGTCGCGGATAGAATTGCCTTCGAGTTTGCCCCCGGCGCTTTCAGCTGGCTGCTGAATTCCTCCAGCTGGTTTTTAACTTTCCTGCTCGTCGCCTCGCTTGTGTACACGCATGTCTGGTCGGCGATCTATTATTTTGCGCTGCGCCATTTGTGGGACTTGTGGGAGCGAGCATGGCGCGCCTATGAACGTATCTGGAAGAGCGTACTGCTCCCGGGCCTTGAGGCTCTCGTGAAAATCATAAAAGTGGCCCCGGGGTCTACTTATCTCTGGTCGCATCTGGAGGATGAAAACGGTATTCGCTCAAAAGGAATACGGTTGCTGGAGGTTTTGTGTATCATTGCCATTTTCGGCGCCGGCGGTTATTCAGGATATCTGACCTATGAGCTGGTCTCCGCTTCAGGGCTGCAATTTGTTGGTCTTAGTGCGGTAGCTACAACTCTGGCTGTTATCGTTGCCATTTCCCTGGTGGGTCTGATCAGCCCCTTGTTTGACAGTAAGGCCTATGCATCGGTGGCTGCTGCCAGCGCCATGAGCACCTCCGTACTGTTCTTCTTGCCGCCGGCTTTTCTCGGACAGACTTTTGCCATCAAAGCTCTGGCCCTGTTCGCCATGTTCGTTTTTGGCGTAGCCTATACGGTGCCGGCGCTTGTAATCTTCATGCAAGGCGGATTTATGAAGAAGGTTCTGACTCAATGGAGGCGCATGCTTGATACCGCATACGGTGAGGAAAGCGATAAGGATTATCAGCGGTTCTTCCAGCACGCCCTCAATATCGCGCTGTCATTTGTCCTGACCTGGATTGCTTACAGCATCAGTATCAGCATTGGATTCGCCTACTGGCTTGCCTTCCTGGTCGCTGCCCTGACCCTGGTCTATACCTATGCCGAGGGATTCCAGAAACATCTGGGTCAATCAAAGGCAAATACCGAGCTGGCCTTCGTGTCCATCCTCGCGGTTTCCTATCTCAGCTATCAGGCGGTAACAGCATCTTCCGCCGCCGTCGCCTTTGGTCTTTCCCTGGCTGCCTTTCTGGCTACGGCTCTGATTGCGTATCCTTTCTTCTACATCGCCCTGCGTTTTGTCACCAGACGATTCGTCACCTCTGCCGGCTATGCTCTGGAGAAAGTACATGCCCGCTTGTCCAGCCGCGTGGTTGCCGCTTTTGCCTGGCTGCGCCGGAAGCAGGATGAAGCCTTCAATGATAGATCCGAGTTTGCCGGTCTTTTTGGCCATCTCCTCAACGTCGCCATTCTGGCGGCGGCACTGACCCTGTGGATCCCCTCTGCGGCCGCTTATGCGACCAGCAACATTTTCTTTGAGATAGCGATTTTCGCTTTCGTCTCAGTTAACGGCTTTATCCTATTAGGACGGTTATTCTCGTCCTACAGCGGTGCTACTCTGGGCTTCTTCACTGGCCTGTCCACCTTCGCGGCGGTAGCCTATTTCGTCAATGATATGAGCGGGTCCCTGACCATCGCATTGTTGGTGGCCGGCGTTGCCAGCGGTATCGTAGGCGGTGTCGTCGCCCCGCTCTTCTATTTGCAGGTGGCCCGGCTGCTCGCTCCTTTTACGGCTACTCTGGCGCCGCCTGTTAATCGTGTTTTCAACATTTTGTGGTCTGCTTATAGGGACCTCTGGATTGCATTCGGGCGTCACTTTGCAGTCGTTCTGGCATTGCTTCAGCCCTTGTTTGCTGCGGTGGCGCGTACCTGGCAAACCGTTGCCGCGCAGTTGACTCGCCTGTTCGGCGCTTAACAGCACCTGATTGAGTGCGGTGCCCATCCCATGCAACAGATAACCGAAGAGTATCTAACTATGAAAAACGACACAATAACCCATTCCGCCATAAACGCTTTTATGGCCGACCTGGCTGATCAGTACCGTCACAGAAACGTCATCAACGATGCCGAGCGGAAGATATTTATCGATTTCTTCGACGCCTTATTCACGTCCGAGATTGAGACTTTGAAGCGTCTGGTCGAAGGCTATGGGAGTGCTCCGGAAGACGGCATCATGATTTTTGCCGCGCTGTGCCGCGCAATCGGTGTCATCCTCAACGATTACAGCAACTCATACAGCTGGACTGAGGGTAAGTTGTATCTGGGAACTGTGACCAGGGCGGCACAGTCCAGGCCTTATTCTAAGTTTACCGGTGAAGAACGGCACAGTCTGGTGCTTTTCGTCGATGGCCGTGCGCCGACCGCTTTTAAGAACTGTCGAGATGACCGACTGCGGGGTGCAGCTGATGCGCAGAGCCATGTCGTATGTGCCTCCGAGGCTCTGGAGCAGTTTGCTCGCGTCCTGGCCGAATCTGCTCTCAGTCTTATCGCCGCTGGGCGTTCTGATGATTTCACGCCTTTCGAAATCCCTCCACACATGCTCAAGCACATTATCGGACAGCGGCAGTACGCCATCAGCAAACGCACCTTTGCCGCCGAATTCGCAAGAGAGCAAGCTGCTCGCGGCAAGATCAGTTTCTTCTGGTGGTGCTTACAGAACAAAGGCAAGATTGAACAATTTGGCCTTTAGGTCGATCTCAAAGCACCCAACATTTTTGTTTTCGGCTTCCATCACAGCGTGATTCTGGGCCTTGTCTCCCTTTTGCCGCCGATTGGATTCTTTGAGGGGCTGCTTCATCTGATTGGTTTGATTTAAACCCGTCATAGCTGGCGGCTAACTGATTTCGAGGCGCATGGACGCGCCTCGACTTTTCTTTTTTTTGAGCATAATAGTTGACCGGTCTATTAAAAAATAGATGACCCGGCAATGATAATCCCGGTGCTAACTTTGGTAGAGAAAGAGCGGGAACAGGTTGTTTGGAAGGGAAAGCTTTTTATGTTTGGAGCGATAGAGGCCGGCGGCACGAAGTTTGTTTGCGGCATAGGCACAGGACCGGACGACGTTCAAACCTGTCAAATTCCCACTACAAGCGCGACAGAGACGCTGGAGGCTGTGGTCGCTTTTTTCAAAAGCTTCGATACCCCACTGAAGTCGGTGGGTATTGGTTCTTTTGGTCCGGTTGATCTGGACCGCAATTCACCCAGTTATGGTTGCATCACGTCGACACCAAAGCCTGGCTGGCAGGATGTTGATCTTGTAGGCACTCTTGGTAGGGCCTTGAATGTACCGATCGGCTTTGATACGGATGTGAATGCCGCGGCTCTGGGCGAAGGTCGCTGGGGGGCGGCGCAGGGGCTCTCCGACTTTATCTATCTGACCGTCGGTACTGGTATCGGTGGAGGTGCCGTCGTCAATGGGCAGGTCGTGCATGGCCTGGTCCATCCCGAGATGGGACACATTAGAGTGCCGCACGATACCAATCGCGATGCTTTCCCCGGGTTCTGTCCATTTCATGGAGATTGTCTTGAGGGCCTGGCCTCGGGGCCGGCGCTGGAAGCTCGCTGGGGGCAGAATTCCGCCGGCCTGCCCGACGATCATCCGGCCTGGGCGCTTGAGGCTCATTATCTGGCGCATGGGCTGTCTACCTGGGTGTGCACCCTTTCGCCCAGGAGGATTATCCTGGGTGGTGGCGTGATGAAGAAGGCTTTTCTCTTCCCTATGATACGCAAGGAGCTGTCAGCTCTCTTAAACGGCTATGTGCGCTCCGATGCTCTCAGCGTCGGTCTGGATGAATATGTGGTGCCGGCTCAGCTGGTAGGTCTGTCAGGCATAATGGGGGGCTTTGTTCTAGCTGAGAGAGCTCCGGCACACTCTTGCGGTCTTTCGATGAGACAGTACTAGAGCTCGCTATTTTGATTTGGCTCGGTTCGTAACTTCGGGCTGAGGATCTGCTTGTGCGCCGTAGATTTGCTCTGATATTACTAGATATCTCTCATTTTTCTTTTACGCCGCAAGGAACTTTTATCCACTCTAAACAGCCTCACTGGCCTGCGCATTAGTTTTATTCCGTGCAACTTTGTTGCTGCGCGGTGTTATCGCTTGAGAGATTGAAGCTGCTGGACTGCGGCGGACCCTTTTTGTGCCTGGCCTGGAATGGACTCCGGGGAAGGTGCCTGTTATTTGGGATTTGCCTATGACTGTCAAGAAAATTAGAAAAGAAATCAGTAACAGTGAATTGCCGGCTAAGAAAGAAGCCGTTCTGGCTAAATTCAAGGTCCTGTTCGCAAGAGCGGACGCCAGTCTGCAACTCTTTCCCGGTACGGCGAGATTGCGCCGTAGTGGTGATTCGAGCGTGAAAGAGCTGGGAGTTTTCCCGATTGACTGCATGGTGAGCACAAATGAGGGCAAGGTCTATTACTTCGCTTTCGGCTATGACCGGGGCAAAGAGATGGAAAATCCTTTCTTCATATGGCTCGATGACAGTTGGTTCAAAGGGACGCAACTCGTTGCTTCGGAGCGCGCTTTGTACGTTGCACTATCTCAGGCTATGGCTCATCAAGGTCGTTTTGACGATCAGGGCATCAGCTTGAGAATCACACTCAACAACTAGCAGGAAAAATTATGTCAAATACCGACTATGAAATTATCACCGGTTTGATAGTGAGTATCGGCCTCGCCGCTATTTACTATTTCTGGATCAAGATTGAGATGAAGACTCAGTTTCTGCAGAAACTGGAGGAGACTGAAGAGAAGTTGAATCAAGCTCTGGAAGCCTGTGCCGGAGAGCCTGATTTTAGTAAACCGCTGCGGCTCTTGCGGCAGGCAAAAGAATGGATGCGCGAAATCAAGGAATTTGGCGGGTCCGTTGATCTCGACAAAGACCTCGATGACATCGTCGCCGCCCGCCGTCAGCTTTATTTTGTCAATGCCAATATTGACCGGGCCCTGCGCCTGCGTGCCAATGCCGACAAAGTCAATTATTTGTTGGCCTGAATCAATCTTTGCCAATCGGAGGTTTTATGTATTTAGATCCTGGTGTTTTTCTGGTAATGCTTCTTCTGGCATTACTGATCTGGCAAGTGTTCTGGCGTTTGACTCGCTGGTTCACCAACTTGCTCATTTTCTTCCTGGTCATGGCCGTTCTTTTCCCCTTGCAGACCAGGGGCTTGCTTGGTGCTGTGATGCAGGCTCTGGGTGAGGTCTTCCACCGCTTACTATTCGTCCTCGGCCTCTATTGAGGTCCTGAGCTTTTGTACAGCCTCTAATAATTTGCCACCACCCGGATGTGGTGGCACTTATTTGCAGGCTGCATTGGTGGTGCTTTTGTAAGCTCGTTTTTTAGTGCTATATATTATAACTGGTAGTATAAAATGAGAGGTCGATCGGCACTGGACTGTCTCCCCGGCGAAGGGAGGTGTCCTGGGGGTAAATTTTGGGCATATTGCAGGGGTTAAGGGCTGAGGTTCTGTGACAAATCGGGACGAGTCGGAGCAAAACAGGCCTGGGCGGCAGCCGGATCCGGCGGCTACCTGGAGTACTTATCACTTCCTGGCCGCTGATCCGACTCGAGTTTCGAGTCAGTCGCAGACTGCTTCTCTGCCTACGGGTAACGGCCGCTGCCAGGTCTATGCGCCCGGGGACGTAGTCGACAATACCTATCGACTTTTGTCTTTGATCGGCAGTGGCGGGATGGGTGTTGTTTTTCATTGCCAGCATGTCATCCTGGGTAAGGAGTATGCGCTCAAGCTTTTGTCGTCGGATAATCTTACGGTTGAGAGCTGGTCACGCTTTCAATCTGAGGCCAAGGCCCTGGCGCGTCTCCATCACTCCGGTGTTGTCGGCATTCACAACATGGGTATCGATAAAAATCAGTGCCCCTATTACGTCATGGATCTGCTCTCCGGCAGCTCACTGGCTCAGCTTGTACGAAAAGAGCGTCGCATATCGGTCAAGCGGGCGCTGAATATTTTCATTCAGTTGGCTGAGGCCCTGGATGCCGCGCATCAGCAGGGGATCATCCACCGCGACATCAAACCATCCAACATTATGGTCGTTGAAGGTTCGGCCGGTGAATCAGCCAAAGTAGTCGATTTTGGTATTGCCAGACTCTCGAACAGGGGCCTGGACCGTCAGTTTGAGACGATCGCCGGCAGTGTTTTCGGTACGCCGTTTTATATGAGTCCGGAGCAAGGACTGGGGCGCACAGTTGATGAGCGCTCGGATATTTATTCTCTTGGTTGTGCCTTCTTTGAGGCTCTGACAGGCGTGCCGCCGCTGTGCGGGGAAAGTGCCATGGAGACTGTCATGCTTCATCAAACAGAACCGGCGCCGGGTCTTTCCGAGGTCTACACAAAGGGCGATTTTGATCCCGGTCTGGAGGCCGCCGTTGCCAAAATGCTGGCCAAGGATCCGCAGGAGCGCTATCAGTCGATGAAGCAGGTGGCTCATGATTTGCGGCGCATTCAGGAAGGTAAGGCGGTGGGTTCTCTGCGAACGGTGCCTCCCGCCGCTGATGCCTATGAAAAGGCGATCGGACAAAACTTCAGGGAGAAGCTGATTCCGGCCTTGCAGGCCAGAGATGTCGAGCCTCCGCCGAAAGCGCGTTTCAGTTTCAGTCCGGCAGTAATTACCGCCGGCGCTGCGCTGGCCGTCGGCATGGGCATAGTATGCTTCTGGGTGTTTGCTCAGGGCCGTATCGGTGGCACTACAGCTGCCGTGGCCGCCGCCGGTGCGCCGACTGAAGCGAGCGAAGACGCCTGGGACCGTGGGGCTTCTGATCCGTTGTTTCCCGAGTTTCCTGAGTTTTTGCGGAAGGTGCCGAAGATGAGCACCGACATCGTCAGGGGCGGCGTTGTCGTTTCAAGGCAATTTGAATTTCCCTCTTTTGACTGCAAGTTCGGATATTTGCAGGCCGGGTCGGCCCAGCCCAGGAAGGCCATAGGTAAGATTGATGTGCCGCCCGATCAGCCGGTAACGGTCTATATGCAGTGTCTCTGCACGCCCTTTCCCACCATCTGCAAAAAATTCGGTGATGATGCTTTGACCGGTCTTGAAATAGTGACCTTCGAGGTGCCTACGGTGGTGAAGAAAATCACGGGTTGGACCAGGCTCAGACATCTTTCATTTTTTAACAGCATTGAGCGTGTTGAAGGTATGGACTGTTCCACTGTTTATCCCGAGGACATTCCGGTAATCGATCAATTGACGAATCTGCGTTCTCTGGGGCTTTGCGGCGAGACCGTATCGGAACACTATCGCAATGGGCTGCAGTTGAAAGGTTCCGACATTACGGGGATGAGACTATTGAGTCGTCTGGATACGCTCATGCTCAAGGAGATTGCCGATATTCGCCCGGTTCTGACGGCTATCTGGCTGCACCCCAATATCAAAACGCTCTATCTGGATAATCTGGACATTGATGACTTGGACATCGAGATTCTGTCAAAGTCCACTGGTTTGGAGAACATTACGATTTTTCAGTGTAAAAAAGTGACGCCGCAGGCGGTGGCAAGTTTTAGTAAGATGAAAAACCTCAAGAGTCTGCATATGGACGATAATTGGTCGCCGGAAGTGCGGGCGGCCTTTGCCGCTAAGGTTAAAGCCTATCAATACGAGAGCTACAAAAAGAATACCCATCACTGAGCGGCAGGGTCAGGCTGTGCTCTACAGACGCTCGATGGCTCGCTTGTTTTTTTGCTCGTCGCCGGCTGCTTTGTCTTTGACCGCGGCGGCGTGGTTGTTTAGCTTCTCGTAGGCTTCACTGCGAGCATAGTAGGCTGTGCTTGATTCGTTCAATTCAATTGTTTCGGTGAAGGCTTCGATTGCCTTTTTGTATTCTTTGAGGTTCATGAGCGCCTGACCCTTTTTGAACCAGAGCGTGTCGTCGAGCGAGTTGAGCTTGAGTACGGTGTCGTAGTCGGCGATCGCTTTTTTGTATTCTTTGATCTTAGCGTAGAGATCAGCTCGCTGTATGATGAATTCGCTGCTATCTCGGGGGGAGGCTTGCATCGCCCGGTTCAGGTCTTCAATTGCTTTGTTCCACTGGCCGGTCTGCTGATAGGCAGACGCACGCCATTGGTAGCCTCTGCGGCTGTTCGGCGAGAGCTTGATATAGGCAGTTAAATCGTCAATGGCTTTCTCGTATTGTTTCAGCGAGCCATAGGCTATTGACCGCTGATGATAGGCCTCGGGATTTGTGGGCAGCAGTTTGATTGCTTCGCTGAAAGTTGCAACCGCCTTCTGATGCTGACCGTCCGAAGCATAGTAAGCGCCCAGATCAACGATTGTTTCATAGTCTGCGGGATGGGTGCGCAAATATCGACTCAGTTCGGCTGCCGCTTCTCTGGGGCCGACGGTGAAGTCAATGCAGGCCGCCCTGGTTATGTAGGGAAATGGATTTTTGGGGTTGCGCCGGATCAGCTCATCGCAAAGGGCCATGGCTTTGGGGCAACGTCTATGGGACCATTCTTTCTTGGCCATATCTTCCAGTTGGATATTGGTCAGTTTGCCGAAGTCCCCGGCCTGTGCCGCAGTGCAGCTGAGCACGATACTGACTGCAGGCAGCACAAAGATTCTAAAAATGCCGGTCTTGGAAGTGCGCATCAATTGTCTACGGGGGTGGGTCTTGACTCATGGCAACGGTGGCGGTGGATTGTGTCGGCCCCTGGCGCCCCATTGTTGCAACAGCAGCCCCTCTTTGACCTTAATCTGGACACATCTATATTTTAGTGGCTTTGCTGCCTTAGTGTCCCTCTCTGAAGGGCTGTCAGCGGTCCACAGTAATTCAGTTGACATCTTTTTACTCCGGGCCAATAATTGTTTTGTTCAAAGCAGCTGGCACCATATACGCCATCATTGTTTTGTTCCGGTTTGAAACATATGCTCGGAAGCCAGTGGCGGTGCCGCTGCTTGCTGTCGTGCGTCCATGCGAGCAAATTATTTAGACAATCAAAACTGGAGGATCGGCTCATGCAAAGACTCTATCGCGCCCCTCAATCAAAAGTTTCTGACAATGTACTTCTGCTCGACCTGGATAACACTCTCACTGATACAAGGCGGTGGTTCGCCGATTTTATCCTCGACGCGACGGCTGAACTGGCTGAAGCCCTGGACGCTCCTGTCGCCGTTGTTAACGCTCTGTTTGCGGAGGTTGCTCTGGCGACTACTCTTCATGAGTATGCTTTTGCTGTTGAGGCGATCTCCTGCCGTCTGGCTAAACAAAGGACTCTCTCGTACAAAAAAATTCGCGCGGCTTCGGAGCAGTTCTGGCAACGCTTTGCCAGGGCGCATGAAAGTATTGAGCTCTACGCGGGTGTGAAAGAAACTCTTTACCGGCTCCGTGCTCAGTTTAGAGATTTGAAGATTGTCATTTTGACTGATTCTCCGGAGTGGGTAGCGCTGGAGCGCCTGGCGCTGACCGGCACATTGCCGCTTGTGGATGGGGTTGTGGCCATTCGGACTGAGGATCCGCGCTTGAGACAAAAGGGTTATCGAGACAGTGTCAAGGCTGCTCGCCGTCGCATTGAAGTCAAACAGCAAAAGATCGACAAGCAGCACTTGCTTTTGAATATGGCTATACCGGCGTCTTTTGCCAAGCCAAGCTCGGCCGGTATTGAGCTTGCGGCCAGGCGATTGGGCTTTGTCGGCGGGCAGATCGTCATCTGCGGCGATAAGGATACAAAAGAAGGACAGGCTGCCGCCCACTGGCGCAACAGGCAACATCTTATCGGTCTGGGCGATAGTGATATTCATTATGTCCGCGCGCAGTACGGCAATCACGATCTCGAGCACGGTCGCTATGTTGAGCTGGCCCGGCACATCCGCTCGCTTGCCCGGCCGATCTGTGGTGATGGGCCGACGATTCAGCCGTCCGGGTCGATAGACAGCTTCCCTCAATTGATCGACGTCATCAGCCCCTTGCTCTCAGGCGAGAGACGCAAACCGGAGGTGGCGTGAGTCCGCCTGTATTCGTAATTTCACCGGTGACGCCAATCGGAGTCCTGACTACAATAACGGAACATCAAAGTGGACATCACCCCTCATGCCACCAGAAAGCAGCTTTATAAACCAGTTTGATCTCGAGAAGTCGTTGCGCTCCGAGCATGCCGCTCCGGACAAATCATCGACCGATGTCTCGCAGCGGCTGTTTCGTGAAGCTGAAATGATTGGCCTGGGAGTGGGTGGTGCCGTCGGTGATACGCTGCGCCACCCACTCAGTAAGTTGCCTGAGCTGTCTTCTTCGCTGGCTGTCGGCACCGCGCTCGGCGGTATTGCTCGACTGGGGGCTCCCGGACGTGTGATCGCCGCCGGTGTCGGCGGCGCCATGCTCGTCAAATTTGCTGTCGACGAATTGACCGGTAGCCGCTGGAGCAAGTTTGGCGCAGCGGTAAGTGATACCTGGCGCAGCGGCGAAAACAGGGATAAAAATATCGAGATCACCAGAAACAGCCTGGGCAGTTTTGTTGTCGATACTGCTGTGGCATCGGCCGGCATGAAGGTCGGTGCCTGGGCTACGGCTGCTTTTGCGCCAAAGGCTAAATTGCTTGATACCGCCATCAATCGCAGTGCCAGGGATAACGGTGCTGCCCTGTTGAGTTTGCAAAATCGCTTTGAAAATCCAGCTGTTTTCCAGCGACAGGCGGCCGGACAAATTGAGTTGATCACTCATAACGTACCGGCGGTCCCCGGTATGCCGCGGGGAGATTTGATCAGAGTGGCCAGGACGCCGGATGATAATATTTTGCTTGCTGCCATGGATGTTGAAGGTCACGGCATCAAGGCTGCGAAAAAGGCTGTGACTGTACACTCGGCTATTGATCAGGTTTTGCCTTCCACGTCTAATAAGACCGCCAGTGAGATTCTGGGACAGATTGACGAGAAACTGAGTTCCGCCGATGAGCTTTCCATCACTGCTGCTCTCATGCATTACAATCCCCGCACGCGCACGCTGCAGACGGCAACGGCCAGTTCTGAATTTGCTTTTTTGATCCGCGGTAATGGCACGGTGCATCAGCTGGACGCTAAAGTCGGCGGTCTGGCTCTGGGTGCGGATATGTACGGTCTGGCCGCCGGCGGCAACGAAATTGTGCAACTGGCGCCGAAAGATACTGTGGTTATGGCCAGCGATGGGGTTTTTGATCGATTTGGCTATGGCAATGCCCAGGCTTTCGCCGCATTCCTGCAGAAGATGGGACCGAATCCGCAGAGAATTCGCCGGGCTATTCTTGAGACACCGCCTCCCGAGACTGGTATCGACGACAGCAGTTTTGTCATCTTTAGACCGCTGTGAAATAGCGTTTTAAATAGTAAGGGAGCCTCTTCCAAAGCTCCCGTGAGAAAAACTTTTACCAGCCATCGCGCCGATCATAGTACTGCCGGTGGTGGTTGAATCGACGATCGTCGTAATCGCGATCGTCGTCATCATAGTCGTGACGACGTTGCGGTTCGCGGTAGTACTGCTGTGGCTCGTAGTATCGAGGCGGCACATAATACTGGGGAGGCGCATAGTATTGAGGAGGCGCATAGTACTGTGGCGGCGCGTAATAGAGGGGTGGTGGAGTGTAATAACGTTGTGGACCAACCAGGTCGTAGAGTATGGCACCGCCGATAATGGCGCCCCAGTTCGGGCCGCGCCCGCCGTTCCAGTGGACCTTTTCCACTTCGGCTGCGCCTGCTACGGGGAATTGTCTGTCCGAGGTGTTTGTGGTCTGTACGAAGACCGCGTCTCGCACCGCGCCGCGGTCGTTGTCGCCGGTATGTACAGCTTCCGGGATCTTATTTGCCGCACCTTCCTTATGTAGTTGCAGCGCGTCGAAGGGAGAAAAATAATTTTGCCCGTCTTCGTTTGAATGTTGGCTCGCGTCAGCGACCTTCATCAGGTCTTCTCGGTTTGCCATGGTCATTCCTCCGCCGTGCTGTGCATCTGTTTAAGACAATAGATCTCGCTTACTCACCGGTAACTGACGCAAGTCTGACTTTTTCCTGACGGCCGGATTAAGACCTCCATGTCCAATCGGGCGAATCTAAATTCTTCAGACAATTAATCTCACTTTCACATGATTGTCAGGTGGCTGGGCTTAATATGGATACATTACTAGTCCGAGTCCGCACATGAAAATCGATAAAGACCCTGATTTGGCGCGTGGTTGTCCACCCTCCAGCGTGGTTGCCTCCGGCGTGTCTTCATCCGACCTTCCGCCTCCGCTCAGCCTGGCGTGGGAGACGCACGAGCATCAGTGGAACGGCTTTGATAGCTGGAGTGCCAAGGTTGAGGATTATCTAAAAAGTGGTTTTGTGCAGCCGGTCTCCAAGCCCGGCTTTCATGAGGCGGTGCCGCATTTTCAGACTTTTGGCGCCGGAGCGCGTGCTGCGCTCAGTCAGTATGATGATGGCGAAACAGTGGTGGTGGCCGGTCAGTTATACGGTGTTGCCGACCTGGCGGCAGCCTATCGACGACTGCGTGAAGAGACGGCTTTTGTCGTTCCCGATTGCTTGATGGTGGTCGATCCGCGGGTGCCCGGTAGAGCGTTTCTGGCGGTGGAAAAAATTGATTGCATCGATGGCAGTGCTCTTGAGTATCAGCTCATGGGCGACACTTCCGATGATTGTCTGCGTCTGGTGTCTGAGATTCGGGAGCTAATCGGCCAGGCTAAGGAAGTGCTGCGGGGCGAGTTTTTCGTCAATCTGGATAATCCTGCCAGCTGGGGCCTGACGGCCGTGGGCGTGATCAGAGCCAAGCGTCGCTTGCCCCTGACCCAGTCGGATATTGTGATTTTGCAGCCGGTTCACTAAATCGTTCGGTTTATGCAATCTCGGTCAGATTCTCGAAGTACAAAGTAATTGATGAAGTCTGCTAAACCGGCTCGCCGGCCAGGGAAGTAATTATCTGGCGCTGCTGCGGACGGGGGCGAAATTACCGGGCAGTGAGTTGTCTGTGCGGTGGTCGCGACGCATGAAATCTACAACCTGGGTGCGGATTTCGCGGGCCAGCTCCATCTGGCTGAGCTGAGTTGGGGTGGGTGTTTCGCCCGGCTTGATGTATGTGAGCGGCTGATTGTAGAAGGGGATATGGTCCCGGGCCGGATCCAGGCCCTTGCTGTTTTTGAGCCAGGCGTCCATGTATGCTTTGAGGCTGCCGTTTTGTCTGTCGGTGACGCGGTTGAGGGCGGCCAGGTTCTGGTCCGCTATGCGCTGTCCCTGCGGGGTTAGCACGGTGTAGGCATCTTTGAAGCTGGCGTTGACCGAGTCGATTGAATTCCAGACAGTGGCGTCGGGGAAGAATGTTTCCGGTCCGCGGATAGCGACGATTTTGCTGGCACCGCCAGTGGTGCTGTAGTTGTCGGCGCCGTCGCCGTCGATGAGATTCTGGGCGATGCGTTTGCGGGACAGCTGGACTTCTTTTTCAGCTGCGCTGAGAGATTTGAAGCGAGGATCGAAGGCCGGTTCGTAGGGAAGCACCCAGCGGTCGGTGCCGGAGAGGGCAAATACTTTTTGCTCATCCGGGCTGAACTTGACCTGTTGCAGGCCATCGGCACCGGTGGTGCGCGGGGCGTCGGCGACATTGGCCAGCTGACGGATGCGCTTGACGCCGTCGGGGCCGACTTCGGTCATGCCGTCCAGTACTGCTCTCATGTGATCGGCTTCCTGCGCCCCAATTTTGCCGGACTTGACCATGCCGTCCAGGGTGCCTGCTATTTTCATGTAATAGAGCTGGCCCATAAACTTGGGCGGTGCGATCTGGTGGGCGAGAATGGCTTCGATTATGCGCTCGGTGCGATCCTGGGGAAAGCCTTGCAGGCGCAGGCTGTGGTCGGCAGCCAGGGCGCCGTCCAGGTGGTGGGTGTGGAAATTAGGCACGGTGCCCTCGGGGGCAGGGGCGGAAAATTTGACAGAGTCCGAATACATCGAAGCCAGCAGACTGTCTTCCAGGTCGTTGGCGCTCAGGCCTTTGGCTCGGCCTGCTTCCAACACTTTGGCTATTTCGCCCTGGGTGTGGATCCAGTTTACTTCCGGATCGGGATGCATACGGTCGCCCAGTCTGTAGGATGCCAGATGCTCTCTCACCAGGCCGAGGTTGCGCAGAACGGTTTCTTTCTGTGTGGCGCTCAGATTTTTGTCCTGCATCAAACTCTCGTAGGCGCTGGTTGGTTTGCCGTCCGGACCTATAGCTTTGACGTCTTGCATTTCGCGCTGTACCTGGGCGCGCAGGGCTGTTCCTTCGCTGTCGCTAAGTGGTGCAAATTTGCTTTCGATTATTTCTCTGCGTGCCCGGGTTTCGGCTAGTCGGCGGCCATCAATATCGAGCGGCTCACCGTGGGTGGGCGGTCTTTCGCTAAGGGGCGACCGCTCTGCAATCGCCGGTCTTTCCATAGTCGCCGGTGCTTCGGCCCGGGCCAATCTTGTCGCGGCGCCGATGGTGCCGCTTATTACCCCGGCCAGCACGGCACCGGTTGCGCCACGCACTGCAGCCGTCTCGCCGATGCGGGCAAGATTTTCGCCAAATGATTTGTTGCCGTCCCATTTCGTCACGCCCTCTACTGTACCAGAGGCCGCTCCGCCCGCTGCTCCCGCGGCACTGTTGAGGGCTACTTCTGTACCGTAGGAGAAGGCAGCGCGCTCACCGGCGGCGAGGGTTTTGCCGCCCAGGCCCACCACGCGGGCGACCTGGGCCGGCCCGACCAGCATGACCGCGGCATTGACTGCGCCGGTGGCGCCATCGGACAGCACCTGGCCGGCGCTGAAGCTGTAATCATCGCCCGCAATGGCTGCTTTGGTGCCTATTTTTACCGCTGCTCCGCCGGCGCCGACTGCACCGAGCAGGGTCAAGCTGGCTCCGCCGGTGAAGGCGGCTCCGCCCACGCCTGCAACTATCAGGGTGCCGTCGACCAAGGCATCGGCGGCTCCGTTTTTGGATTCTTTTAGCAGGTCCAGAGTGTGGTTCAGATTTTGCTGGTGGGCTTGCTGTCTTTCGGCTGTCAGTGTCGTATTGGCGGCGGCGGCGCGAGCCATATCGGCGGCATACTGGTTGAGTTCATCGGTGCTCATGTCGGAGGTGCCGTCCCAGATGTTGCGCACGATGCTGCGACCAATGCCGTCATTGCTTTTGTATTCTCTGTCGCGGGCGCTGTTGAAGGCTTCCCTGGCGTCTCCAGGCGCCGCCGGAGTAGGCTCTGAATTGCCTTTAGATGCTGCGGCCGGTGCATTGTAGGTGCCTTTGATCTCGCCGTCCCATTTTGCCAGGTCGGCTTTGTTGCCGGCTGATTGCAGGGCTTCATGAATCTGACGATAGTAGGTCAGGTCGGCCAGATCCTGCGCGCTGTGGGCGCCATTTTTTACCGCCTCTTCGCCGCGGGTGTATTGGGCCTTCTGCTCCGGGCTCATGCGGCTCAATGCGTGTTCAATGGCCTCGCGGTTGGAGGAAAAGATACCGGTGTTGTCGCGTATTTGAGTCTGCAGGCTCAGTCGGCCGCCGTTTACATAGTCCATGGCGTGACGCACGTCGGCGTTTGAAAAAATGCCTGCGAAGGCTTCTTTTACACGGGCTTCACCGCCGGAGGCCAGGAATTTTTGTCTCGCTTCGGGGTTAGCATCGCGGAAGGCTTCTTCGAACATGTCCAGGTTGCCGGCACGCGTGCCAATCTCGGCCAGAGTCAGCGAATCTTCCGAACCGCGCCGGTCGGCGCCCTTGAGATAGACGCCGAGGGCCTGTCTGGTCTCGGTTGAAAGCTTGCTCTCGGCCATTAGAGACTCTTTCAGACCCTTGCCGTAAAGTGCTTTGTATTCTCTGTCGAGGGCGGCGATTTGCGTGGAGTTAAGGGTGGCGACGGTGTCACGCAGGTCCTTCTCTATGTTGTGCCTGGAGCGTCCGGTCCATTCATGCAACTCGGACAGACCGTCGTGCACCCGTCTGGCATCGCCGCTCGGGCGCTCCGCGCTAATGGTGGCGGCCGGCAGCAGGCCCCTTGTCTCCAGGGCGTGATTGGCGTGGCTGAGATCGCGTCCAATGACCGCACGCTGCAGCAGAATTTGCTGGTCTTGTAATGCCTGGCGCATATTCTCGCCGGCTAGACTGTTTGGTTCAGTTCTTTCTCTGTTTGCGTGGGCGAGGTTTTCAAACTGATTGCTGGCCATAATCATAAACCTGTCTGGTAGTTGCTGGGCGGGACGCTCGCTTGACTACCTGATAATAGGCTCAATGCTAGACTGATGAGTCTAGTCCGTACACTTAAGCAAGTGTTGGTTTGCTCGCTGCGGGCTAGCGCTAGCTGCGTGAGGTGGGCCCATGCATAAGCGCAAGTTTTGACCACGTAAATGTCCTCGTAATCATGGATCAAAAGCCTTTATATAGGCTTCTTCATAGACGTAAGTTCTAATGGTCTTCTTTAACTCACCTATAACCGAATCTCTCAAGAAACCCCCGTTCTTACCGCCCATGCCTGCAATCGCTCTGTTCCTCAGGGGACACTGATGGCGGCTGGGTTCTTGTTCAACCCTGATAGGAACCACAATGAACAAACTGTTCAACCTGCTACTGGTATTTGTCCCGCTCACCTTCGTCGCCTCCTATCTGCAGTGGTCGCCGCTGGCCGTGATGCTCATCGCCTGTATGGCCATCGTGCCGCTGGCGAAGATCATGGGGCAGGCGAGCGAACACGTGGCGCATCACACCGGTCCCACCGTCGGTGGTCTGGTCAGTGCGACGTTCGGCAATGCCTGTGAGCTGATCATCGCCTTGATCGCCCTCAACGCCGGTCTGGTCGAAGTCGTCAAAGCTTCCATCACCGGCTCGATCATCGCCAACCTCCTGCTCGTGCTTGGCGGCAGCTTCCTTGCCGGCGGCATCAAGCGCAGCGAGCAGAGCTTCAACAAGATGTGGGCCGCCACCGGCGTCACCATGCTCACCATCGCCAGCTTCGCCCTGATGCTCCCTGCCGCTCTGCACCACGTCGGTGGCCCGGACAGCCAGTTGCTCGATTCGAAAATGGCTCTGGCCATCTCGATCGTGCTCATGCTGCTCTATGCCTGTCAGCTCTTCTTCAGTCTCAAGACCCACAAGCACCAGCTTGGCGCGGTCGAAACGGCGGAAGACGCTGACGAGCCGACCACGAGCTGGAGCCTGAAGAAGTCCGCCTTTGTGCTGGCGGCTGTCACCGTCACCATCGTTTTCCTGAGCGAAAAGCTCGTGGGTAGCGTGGAAGCGGCGGCAGAAACGATCGGCATGACGAAGATCTTCGTCGGTCTGATCCTGCTGGCCATCGTCGGTAACGCCGCCGAGAACAGCACCGCCGTCATCATGGCCATGAAGAACAAGATGGACCTGTCGCTCAACATCGTGCTCGGCTCGAGTACGCAGATCGCCATGTTCGTCGCTCCGGTGGTCGTGATTGCCAGCTTCATCATCGGCAAGCCGATGGACCTGGTTTTCTCCCAGGCGGAAATCCTGGCTGTGTTCGCCTCGGTGATCGTGGTCGGCCGTATCGTCCATGACGGCAAGTCCAACTGGCTGGAAGGCGCAATGCTGCTGGGGCTCTATGCCATCCTGGGAGCGGCGTTCTTCTTCATCTGAGGCCCTTGGTCCGGGTGCTGTCACAACGGCTTCACTGCTGTTGTGGCAGCCCCGGACGCTGGTCTGGAAATCAGGAAAGCGGCATCTGTCGCCGCTTTCTCGATTTCCTTTTTTGACATTTATACTATAGCAAGTCGTATAAATGCTGTGCCTGGCCGAGCCTGTAAACGAAAAGGACCGTCAAAGACGGCCCTTCTCTTACCCCGGATAAAACTTTCTTGGAGATGTTGCTTCAGTGCCCCATTGCCCCTGAATATGCAGCTGGTCTGCGCTGTATTTGTTTGAGCTGTTTGACTGTTTTCTTCACCACTTTGTAGAGCACCAGTCCCGTGGCGCCGGCCAGGAGGCCCGGCAGTACCGCTTCGAGAATAAAGGCGCTATCCGGCTGGTTGTAGGTGGAGATGGTGCCCAGGGTGGTAACTGCCAGCCAGGGTAGCCCGAAGGCCGTCAGGCCATCATTGCGGCAGGAACATTCAGTGTTTGCTTTGCTCATCGTGGGGCACTCCGGTAAGAAACTGTGTTGCAACTAGACTTAATGGTCTAATATTACGATTGTCAGGAGGCGAATGCTCCCGTAGCAAACAGTTCTACAAGTGTTGGTTTTGTTAGATGACCCTGGACCCAAAAGTCGAATCGCGGGCATATTATTGATATGGGTTGGTTCGTTTTGAGGTGCAGTATGGCGGTTGATAGAAAAGTCGGCGGCGACAAGAAAAACAGCATCAAGCGCGCTGCCCTTAAACTCTTTCTGCGCAATGGATACGAAGGCACATCGGTCGATGATATAGCCTCGGATGCCGGTGTGGCCAAGCAGACCGTTTATTCGCACTTTCGCGATAAGGAGACCCTCTTCCGCACCCTGGTGGGTGATCTGGCAAATGGTCTGGAGTCGCCCAATCTCAGCAGCGCTGACCGGGAGCGCCTGTCTGTCCGCCAGTATCTGGAGCAAATTGCCGAGTCATATTTTGGCCAGCTCGATAGTCGTGAGTACTATTCATTTTTGCGTCTGATTGTGGCGGAGTCGGTGAAATTTCCCGGTCTGTCCGAACTTTATGTATACAAGGTAGTGGAACTGAACAATCAGATATTGACGACGTTTCTGGCGGCGAATAAAGAGCTGGAGTTCAAAGACCCCGCGGCCACCGCCAAGATTTTTCGCGGCGCGCTGGCCAGTCATGCCATGATTCAAAATGTGCTGATGCCTGATCGCCCGGTGCGAGTTGAAGACCGGGCTGCATTCATTGAAACATTGATAGATATGGTCATCGCCAGCGGTAAACCACGGCGCTAGACTGGTGAGTCTATTTTAATTCGAATTTCATGCCGCAAGTGGGAATAAAGCTTCCCGGTCTGCGTTTAGAAGGATAGTTACTTCTGGAGGCATGAAAATGCAAGACAAAAAGAATGTTCAATTAGCCACCGCTCTCGCCGCCGTTCTCGGTTTTTCGTTGGCATCAGCGGCCCGGGCTGAGGGTGGTAGTAGCGCGCAATTTGAAGTGCGCGAAAATACCCTGATTGCGCAGGCCGCCGACGACTCAGTCAAACTGGACGAAAACAAGGGCAAGGAAGGTTCTTGCAAGGGCAAAGAGGGATCCTGCAAGGGCAAGGAAGGCAAACACAAGAAAGGTAAGGAAGGCTCCTGCAAAGGCAAAGAAGGCTCCTGCAAGGGCAAGGAAGGCTCCTGCAAGGGCAAAGAAGGCTCCTGCAAGGGCAAAGAAGAGGCTAAATAGCCGCGCCTGCGCTGCAGCAGAATTCACCGCCAATAGAGCAGCCGGTGTCAGCCTCGAGCGCTGCCCGGCTGCTTCTTATCTCCGTCACGGCAATGCCTCTGGTCTGTCACAGTTGTGTCACAATCTTTCCCTATCTTATATTCCAATCCCCCCGACCGCTGGCACATTTGGAATATAGATATGCAAAACTCTTTCAGACTTGCTCCTGGCATAGGTCAGGCTGTATTTGGATCCAATCAATCCCGCTATCCCTTTACGGGCATCAAGTTTATGCGTCTCATCGTCTGGAAGGAACGCGAAATTGAAACCCGGCTGCGCTCCAAGTCAGCCTTTGGTGCACAACTGTTGCAAGGTTACGCCCTTTCGTTCATCAAAGGTGTGACTATCGACTTCTGTGCGCGCACCGCGCAACTGCCCCGGGATTCGGCCAGAGCCTTTGCTCAAGTCATGTCTGCCTGTCATTCCGTTGACGATGAAGAGCTTCTTGCGCTGGACGGCTTATTGTGCGACCACTTCGCCAACCCCCTTGATCCCGAAAACACCATTGAGCATGCCCAGGTCGGAGACTTGAACGGTCGCAACGCTCTGGCTATCGAATGGACCGATGTTTACCGAAACTGCAAGCGCATCTCCGTCTATATCGATGGTGGCGTAGACGGTGTGGCCGTGCAGGAGATACATTTCGCCGCGCCGCTTGAATCATTTGATCTTGCCAAAAAATATTTTTCCGAGGTTTTGCGCTCACTTCAGTGGCAGACTTGCCGCTCGCAGTCGGCCTGAACGTCAGTCTGTTATAAGAGACTGATTGTGGTTTTGCTATACTCTTCTTGCCGTTTCGACTGCAGGTGCAGTTGATCAGGGATAAGATTTGGGTCCAGGGTATTTCCACTATGGCTAAGATACTGGTTGTAGATGATGACGCTGAGCTGAGTGAAGCTCTGGCCGAGCATCTGACTGCGCAGGGCTACCTGACGGAAAATTGTGTTTCCGGTGAGGATGCCCTGCAGTTGCTCAGTAATTTTCACTATGATTTGATTTTGCTTGATTGGACCTTGCCGGGTATCAGCGGTGAGGAGGTGTGCGCCCGCTTCCGCCGTACCGGAGGTCAGACTCCGATTCTCTTTTTGACCGGTCACGGCGACATTCAGTATCTTGAATCGGGACTGGGCGCCGGGGCCGATGATTACATGGTTAAGCCTTTTGACATCAGGGAGCTGGCTGCTCGGGTAAAAGCGCTGCTCAAGCGGCGTACCGGGACGTTTGCTCCGGACCTGACGATCGACGATCTGGTTCTCAATCTGGAGATGCGCTCTCTTGTTGTCGGCTCTACGGTTGTGCCGCTGCGCGCCAAGGAGCTCAGTCTGCTCGAGTTTCTGATGCGCAACACTAATCGTGTCTACAGTGCCCAGCAGCTGCTTGAGGCGGTGTGGCCGTCCGATGCCGAGGTGACAACGGGTTCGGTGCGATCCTGGATGAATCTCTTGCGGCAAAAACTGGCTGAGGTCGGCAAGCCTGACTTGATTGAAACCGTTGCCCGGTCAGGCTATACGATACGCAATTGATTTTTCCCGGCCGCTCAGAGCTTGATCGTGAACCAGAAAACCGTGCCGCCGCCCTCGCGCTGGTGGGCACCGATCGTACCTTCATGCAGCTCTACCAGCATTTTTGCTATTGCCAGGCCCAGCCCAAAGCCCGCTGAATTTTTGCCGTCGCGGGCTTGCTTGAAAGGATTGAACAGCTTCTGGATATCAGCCTCGCTAATGCCCGGGCCCCGGTCCATTACTTCCACGCGCAATCGATTGTTTTCTTTTGCCGCGGTGATATCGACGGTTGATCCGGACGGGGAAAACTTGATGGCGTTAGCCAGTAAATTGGTGGTCACTTGCAGAATGCGGTCTTCATCGATTGATGCCAGCAGCATTGGTGCGTGATTCACCAGTGCGCAATTTTTGCGATCCGCCAGTGGTTTTACTGTTTCGATGGCGTGCTCGATTGTCTCCTGGAAGTCCACCCTCGAGCGGTTTAATTCCATCGCTCCGGCGCTTAGCTGCTCTATTGTGAGCAGATCGTTGGAGAGAGAGACGACACGTTGCAAGCTTCTTTCTATGCTTTTGAGGCGACTTTCCTTCTTTTCGGTCGTGCTGTTTTGATCCGTGAGCAGTGTCTCGACGACTAACGATGCGGCCATGAGAGGGGAGCGGAGATCATGAGTGACCATCTGGAAGAGCAATTGCTTTTGCGCCACGGCATCCCGCCTGGCCTCGGCGGCGGTAACCAGGGCCTGGCTCAGGTAGCTCAATTCATCATTGCCGCTCACTGTCTTGCTGGCTGGCCGGTCCAGAGCCAGTTCGCGGGCATTTTCCAGCAAGTCATTGAAGCGTCGGCTGAAGTCCAGGCGGAAGAGAAGATAGAGGACGGCGATCGCCACGGTGCTGAGAATCAACTCCGCCAGCACCAGGTTTTTTACCGCGGCTCGATTGGCTCGCAGTCTTGTTCTAATTTCCTCCAGGCGGACATTTTCGCGATCTAGAGTTCTGGCCAGTGTCTTCAGCTGGTGCGTGATTTTCAGGCTCCTGCGCACTTTGCCGAATTCGATATTTTTAGCCGGAGAATCCTGTGCCAGATCGTCGTTGGGGTGCACCAGGCGCTCTTGCAGGAATTCTTTCTGCGACTGCGCGGAGGTGTTAATCAGCTCCTGGATTTCTGCCCTGGTGGTGGGATCGTCTCGGGTCTGCGCAATCAGTTCGGCATAGATTTTGTCGGCGGCTTTTGTGGTTTCTTCCACCCTCGTGCGCAATTCCTCAAAGGGTGTCGCGGCGTAGGACGCTGTGGCAATGGCCACGTCCAGGGAGCGCGCTACCCCTGTAACCAGTGTGCGGGCCAGAAGACTCTGTTTGACTTCTTCTTCAGCGTAATATTCGACTGAGCTGAGCAGGGAAAAAAGTTGAATGCATATGCCGGCCTGACAAATTGCGGGAATCAGCCCGAAGAGCAAAAACTTTTGGGTAATCTTCATTGCCGGACTCTGTTCATACGGAGCCCTAGCATATCGGATTTCTCGGCTTTTGTTGTATGGACGCTTTACTTGCCGATAGCTTTTACATCGAGTACTTCAACCGATGTTGTTACCGTGCGCTCCAGCCAGTTTGCCGCTCCTCCTATGCGTTCCACCCGCGGCTGGGCGTGGGTAACGACCTTGAGCCAGCCATTGGCATTGGGGCGGGCTTTGTAGACGTCCAGAAGGGTTTGCAGGTGTTCGACGGTGGTGCCCCACTTGTACTGACCGCCCGTACTGTGCACACCCACTACTTTGCCGGCGCCGTCAAATATCGGACTGCCGGAATTGCCCGGCTGCGATGGGGCCGTGTGCGAAAGCACGTCACGTCTGACTATCGGAGCGGCTGTCGCCGGGCGGGCCAACTCGCGCAGGGCGGGGTGACCATCAACAATCAGTTTTTCCACAAACTGTTCGTTGCCCGGGTGGGGGTCGAGGATTCCGCTTCTGGTCTGGATGTATTTCTGTCCGTATTTGCCGTTCCAGACTCCGGTGCTGACCACCGGTTTGGAAACATCGCGCGGATGACCGATCATAAATACCTGGTTCTGCGCTTCCATATTGGCGCTCTGACCCAGCTTTACCGGGGGACCGCCTTTTATTCCCTCGGGTAATTTGAGTAGGGCCAGGTCGGCAGTCTTATCGCGCGCCACCAGTCTGGCCTCGACTGTTTCACCGCTGCTGAGGCGCACCATTGGTGGCTTCCATGCGTGCAGAACGTGGCTGTTGGTGGCTATCAGTCCCTCATCGACGACAAATCCGGTGGCAAAAGTCGGGTGTCCGTCGGCTGAGGGATGGGTTATCTGTACGATAGACGGCGAGCCTTTGCTGTAAATTTCGGCCAGCTGTTTGTTTTTGCCCAGGCGCACCTGTGAAATTGTGCCTCCTTCCAGATCGCTCAGGACCGGCACATGCGTGGCGGCGGATTTTCTCGTGGCCTGTAATTCCAGCGAACCGGCAATTTCGTTGGCCAGTTTCCCCTGGCCGGCTCCTTTCCAGAGTCCGCCGGCTCCGGCGGCCGAATACAGTGCCAGGTCGAACAAAGGTCTGCCCAGTTTTTCGGCGACCAGGGCTTTGTTCTCCTCGTAAGTGGATGGATTGGCCCAGGTATCGAGGGCCGCCTGAGCACTGCTGAGGAGGCCCGGCCCGGCTTCATAAAGCGCGGCCCCGGCCAGGACAAATTTGGCCGCCCCCAGTGCTCCGGGCATCAGTCTCGCACCGGCATAGCCGACAGCCCAGGTGGCCGCTGTGGTCGCGCCCACTATGGCTGTGTTTTTGACTGGATTTTCGGCAAATTCACGCGCTCTGTCCCAGGCTCCCTGGCCGATGCCGCCGGCTAAGAGCCCGGCTTCCAGTGCCAGTTTGCTCGCCGTGTCGACGGTGGGCGCAGGGACGCCAGAGTCTCTGCTCTGTGCAAACAATGCATCGATCTTGGCGTCGGGCATGTGATTGAGTGTAAGGCCGAAGGCCTCGGCGCGGGTGAAAGTTAGACGACGTCGGAGGGCTGAAATCGCACTATCAGTGGGAATTTTCCCCGAGAATTTATCTCCGGCCGTAACAAAAAGGGCCACCCGGATCGTCCGGCTGGCCCTCTTCTATGTTTGGACGACTGGTCTATCTGCGTCTGGCAGCCGGTTTGAATGGCTTGCGGTGACGCGAGAAAGGACGAGCTGGTGTTTTGTGCAATTGCGAATTTTCATCCAGCTGACGGCCGATAACTTTTTCGATATCTCTGACGAGATAGCGTTGGTTTTCGCCGACGAAGGAATAAGCAATGCCTGAGCGTCCGGCACGACCTGTACGGCCGATGCGGTGGACATAATCTTCGGGTGATTCAGGCAAGTCGTAATTGACTACGTGGCTGATCGTAGGGATATCGAGGCCGCGGGCGGCGACGTCGGTAGCTACGAGCACGGCAAAGGCCCCGTCGCGATAGCGCTTGAGAGTTTTTTCGCGCTGGCTCTGGCTGATATCACCGTGGATTTCTTCGGCGGCGATTTGAGCGTCGCGCAATCTGTCCTTGACCCAGGCGGCTTTGCGTCTGGTTTTGGTGAAGATCAAGACCGAATCCATTTCTGATTCTTGAATCAGTTTGAGCAGCAGTGCATCTTTGCCAAATTCGTTGACGTGGAAGAACTTCTGTTCGATGGCCACAGGCTCGACCTGTTTGTTGACGCTCTGTACTCTGGTCGGATTGGTGAGAAGATCACCGGCCAACTGTTCTATGCGTCTGTCGATAGTGGCGGAAAGCATCAGTGTCTGGCGCTTCTTCGGTATCTGGGAAACAACGCGGCGCACCTGAGGCATGAAGCCCATGTCGAGCAAGCGGTCGGCTTCGTCCAGGACCAGTATTTCGATACCGGTCAGGTCGGCCGTGCGGCGTTCGACACAATCGAGCAAACGGCCGGGGGTGGCGACGATTACGTCAACACCACGGCGCAGCAAACGATTTTGTTTCTCGTAGCCGGTGCCACCATATAAGGTGACTGTCCGCAGTTTGCTGTTTTTGCCGAAGCGATTGACCTGCGATTCTACTTGCAGGGCCAGTTCTCTTGTAGGCACAAGGACCAGTACTCTGGGCTTGGGATTGTGCGCTTTGAGAAGCTCGATTATCGGCAGCACATAGGCTGCGGTTTTGCCCGAGCCGGTCATGGCCGAGGCCATAATGTCTTTTCCGGCGAGGACTAGAGGGATGGATTTAGACTGAATCTCAGTAGGTTCTACAAACTCACACTCTTCGAGCGCAAGTATGGTGGGCTTGGACAACCCAAGCTCGGCAAATATATTCAAATTGGAGTCCTTGTGTAGCGATACGGCATGGAAAACCGCTTAGGTAATGCGATTCAGATGCGTACTAGACGACCTGAACATTCGCGTTTCCATTCAGATGACTTTAGCCCAAACGAAGCAGTCTTTTACCGTGCAGCCCGAGCAGTGACCTTCCTAACGCGAAACCATGGCATTATTACATGACATGGTGGGGATGTCAAAAGTTTCCCCGCCAGTGGGCCTTTTCAGGCCCGAGCCCAGAAGCCGAAGTCCGCAGACAGTCCGGCTATAAGGCTCTGTTTACTTTTGTACACCTAGAGCCGATTGTATTGAGGATAGTACTCAGATACAAGCTGTTCCTGGACGCTGGAGCGCTGCCAGCGAGTGGCGCCGTCCATAGGATAAACGAAGACAAACAGCTCGCCTACCTGACCGCCGTTCTCCACCCATGCATCCAGTACATGTTTGTGGAATCCCGCAGCTTGCTGCGAAAGATCCTCGGCGTGGCCGAAATACAAAACCGTATGGCTCTTGGGTTTTGCAGCCGGGTCCTGTTTATAGGTCAGTGCATAGACAGCTGAACAAGCGGGAGGTGCCCAACTGGTGAGCGGAACGCCTGAATTAAACTTGTAACGCTGTTTTTTGCCCCAGGAAATACTCATACGCGATCTGATCCTTTTCTTCGGTTATTACTTAACGATAGATCCATCCCCGATCAGGTGCAAGCAAATAGAAGCACAGTTTGTGATTTCGCATTAAACAATTACAAACGAACGCTCTGACCTAGTAGCGTTGAGGGGCGCAGTTTTTGCTCGTGGTGGCGTATGTGGTGGCGTCGCCTGGTCAGGGTGAAGGAAAAGACCGCTCCCGGATCCGGAAACGGTCTTTTCGTTATAGCTGGATTGTAGGCCAGCTCAGGCTTTAGCCGCAGCTGGAGCCTTTGGTGGTGGAGCAGCTGTGTGCTTCGGCTTTGCCTTCGACGGCCAGACCGCGGGCGACATAATCGTCGAATCCGCCGGCCAATTCTTTGACTTTGTAACCTTGCTCAGCAAGGTACAGAGCGGCTTTAGCCGAGAGATGGCAGGTGATGTTATAGCAGTAGACGATCGTCAACTGTTCTTTTTTCAGTTCGCTCAGATGCTTGGGCAGCTCGTCGTATGAGATGTTGAGTGCGCCGGGGATGTGGCTTTTGGCATAAGCTTCGGGGATACGCAGGTCGATGATTTTGACCGCTTCTTTGTCTTTGACCAATTGATCAATACCGAAAGGTCCAATTTCGAATTCCAGTTTGGCTTTGAAATAGCTTACGGCGTCTACAGTTTCGCGTGTGAGTGTAGTGGACATGAGACCTCCTCGGACGCGAGGTCCGATTGATGGGGTGATGAAGATAAATCGCTGGCGATTAGAATAACAGGGATCGGATCCCAAGATGTCGGCTTGGCCTCAGAACTAATCTTTCCCGAGTACAATAATTGCTCTCAATCAGTTACAAGGGTGAGCAATGACCGGAGAGCGACTTTTGGAAGGGCGAGTGGCCCTGATTACCGGAGCCAGCCGTGGGATAGGTGCAGCTACAGCCAGGCTCCTGGCCCGACACGGGGCTGCCGTCGGCATCAATTACTACAAGAGCGGCGCTGAAGCCAAGCAGCTGGCGGATGAAATCGCAGCCGACGGCGGTCGAGCCGTGACTGTTCGCGCTAATGTGCGCTCCTCCGATGAAGTGGCGGCTATGGTCCGTCTGGTTGAGGCCGACCTGGGTCCTATCGACTTGCTGGTACTCAATGCCGGCAAGGTCATTAGATTTGCCCCGGCCCTGGAATTCAAATTTGAGGACCTGCAAAATACCATCGCCGATGAGTTGAAGGGTGCCCATTATGCGGTGCAAGCTGTGGTCCCGGGCATGGTTGCCCGGCGCAAGGGCTCTATCGTAGCGGTCACCTCCACTGCTTCGCGTCATCAATGGGAAGGCTCGATGGCCCACAGCATGGCCAAGGCTGCGCTGGATTCCTATATCCGCAGTCTGGCGCTGGAACTGGGCCAATTTAATGTCCGCGCCAATTTAATTGCACCCGGTCTGACCATCACCGAGGCCATCAGTCCGGCCTCGAAAGCGCGCACCGATGAGGTGGCGCGGGCCACTCCTTTGCGGCGCAATGCTCATCCCGAGGACGTGGCCGGTGCCATATTGATGGTGGCCAGCGATAACGCCGCCTTCGTCAGCGGTGCCTACATACCCGTAAGCGGCGGCTTGAACATGGGCTAGCTCTTATTGCGCCGGTTTGTTTTCGGCCAGCACACTTTGTGCCTTTTCCTGCACGTGCATTGCCCTGTAATTGCTGGAATCAAGACTCAGTGCCTGCTCTGCGTCGGACAGCGCCGCCTGATAATTGCCCAGCCCGAAGTTGGCCACGGCGTGCTCGGCCCAGGCGTTGGGTTCGATTTGATGATATTGCAGTGCCTTGTCGGCGCTGGCAAGACCCTGCTCGTAACGCATCATATGGTTGTAAGCTCGGGCCAGACCAAGGTAAGCTTCGCAGGTCGGGCCGTTTTTTTTGATTGCTTCCTCAAGGGTGATGACGGCCTGGTTAAACTTACCCTGGCGTATCTGTTCCAGACCCATTTTTTCGGTCGGGTGTGGTTTCATCGAAATGCCGATGGCCGTGGCGCAGGCGAGAAAAGTGCAGGTCAGGACGGTCTTGTCCATGAGGAGCAATTTTTTTTGCTTTTTGCCGGTTGCTCGATTTTCTTGTGTCCATGGACGGCGTTGCAGGGGCTGCATTTAGGTACCCTCTAGGAGTTGTGTTTTGTAGAGGTGCGCTCTTGGCCGCCTTAGTAGCGCCGAAAGACGTGTTCGGTCTCGCACCGGTTGGTGCTGTCGAAATTGATTTGACTGAGGTCTCTGCACAATTACTTCGGCGTCGCCGCGTAATGCTTAAAGGGTTTCCCGCAAGACAACCTCAAAACAAAGTTTTAGTCGATAGATATGATCGACTTGTGATCAAAGAGCAAAAAGGTAAATATTGATTTTTTCTTAGCGGCAAATAATGTGTTCGTATGGCTATAAAGTGCCATTTGTGACCGTATTTCTGGAGTGGGCTCTGATGCAGATTTTTTTTCTGTCCGGTCGATTTCTAGGAGAAGTACATCATCACGGCTTTGCCTTCGCCCAGTGCTTCGCGGCAGACTTCGACAAAGTTTTTCAGGGCTTCCTCGACCGTTTCATCGGTCCAGCTGCCGTTTTTGAAGCCATCGGTGCCGGCCCATTGTTTGGCCACCGAAGGCAGTCCCATGTCCGGGATCTGGCAGAGACTGATGACCAGCTCGGAGGGCACCAGCTGGATTGCAATGGTGCCGCCTTCGTAAAGCATCGGCGCATTGTCTGCCATAAAGTTGGAGCTGTAGGCACTGAATGAGGTTATGGGATAGAGCATGCCTAACTGTGTTGCGTCCAGTCCATGACTTTTGGCATTGAAAAATTCATCGAACGGAGCTTCGGAGGCGGCCAGTGCCTCAGCGTCTTCGGCATTGGCGACGAAAAAGTTTGTCAAAACACCCATAAATGCTCCACTTGGATAAGGTCTGATCCGTCTTTCACTCTGACGGTTGCAAGAGTAGCAGCAGCGGGCCTGAAAATCATAAAATCTCAGCTTAATCCACGGTTTTTGGACCTTTTCGGGATCGGAGTCGGTTGTCAAAGTTGTTTCACTCAAGGATTTTGCCCGCGGGGTTTGTCTGGGGGGCGGGGACGCCCGTCTATCAAATGGACGGCAAGAGCGATCCTTATCGGCGTTTTGCCGAAGACATTGTGCGTCTGTCGCAGCTGCAATTGAACAGCTGTCGCTTTGTCATTTCCTGGACGGCGGTGCAGTCCAGTGGACGGGGCCCCTGTGATCAGGTGGCCCTGGACTTCTACGATCGGCTAATTGATTGTCTCCTGGCCCTGAATATTCAACCTTTTGTCACCCTCTATCAGTGTCGGTCGGAGCAGTCTCCGTTCGCCAGCGAGATCTGGAGCCGCGAAACCTGCGCTCTGTTTGCTCAGTACGGCGCCAGGATGATCGAACGCTATGGCGATAGGGTTAAGCACTGGACTACATTTGACGAAACCCCCGGTGCTTCGTATGCGGGGCGGCAAGGGTCGCACCACCTCTTGCCGGCTCATTGTCTCGCTTCTCAGGCTATGCGTCAGGCGGCGAGGTCTCCGGTGGCCGTCGGCATCGGTCTGCATTTGTCAGCGATTGCGCCTCATCGTGCAGGCGATTTGCTCGATATCCATCTGGCTGAAAGCGCCTGGCGTAAAGATTGCGGCCGCTATCTTGATGCGCTTATTCTCGGTCAATATTCGGCTGAGAAACTGGATTTCGTCGGCATCAATTTGGGTGCACCCGATGTAGTGTCTGCCCGGCCGCAAGCCCTGACTGCAGGCGGAGCTGAATACACGGAGGGGCAGTCCTTGCGCAATCTGCTTAACCGCATCGATCGGGAATACCACAGGCCGGCACTTTATGTCACCGGCAACGAATATGTCCGAGGTCCTGCGGAGCAATGCGCCCTGGCTCTGAAAGACGGAGTCGACTTGCGGGGATATTTCGCCTGTGGGCTGGTTTAAACTGAATCAGGCATGCGATGATACTGGCTTAACGGGGGTGCTATGAATCGTCGGTCCGGTCATTTGCTTTTCTCGTTGGTGATGCTTGTTTCCGGCGCTTGTCCGGCTGTGCAGGCTGATCCGCTGGGTTTTTCAGATGAAGCTGTCGAGTTGCAGGCAGCCCGATATCCCGTTCTCGCTCGCTATGTCGATGGCGTGCAGAGAGGGGTTTACGCTAATTGGAGTCCTTATGCGCGTGAGCGCGAGGGATCGATTAGCTTGATTTTGCGGATTGAAGCCAGTGGACGGCTCGTGCCGTCGATAGCCATTCCCGAGTGTTCCATCGAGGATAGCTTTGCCGTTATGGACGCGGCCCTTTCTGAGGCGCCACTGAAACCGGTGCCTGCGGTACCGGGCCGCGATGCCGCCGGTGGTACCACAACCAGAATCGAATTTTATTCGCGTACTTTCAATGGAGTCTTTGGCATTCCTGATCCTTCCGACAGCGAGCTGCTTTTCGCCACTAAGCCAAATTTGCGCGGCAAGGCCGTTGTCTACCACGCGCTACCCCTGACGATTTTGCGGCGCTATCCGGCTGCCTTCAAGCGACGGGAACTGCATGATATAGCTAATTTGAGGGCCATCTCCGTAAGCAAACTTTGCTCCAGCAAACCCTATCCGCGACAGAAAAGATATCTTTTTCCCTGGCTCATCGCTGAACAGTTGTGCAAAGATCTTCGCCTTCTGTCTTTGTACAAAGAGTGGCAGGACTTTTTCCGCACTCACAAAACCGCTTCAAGGGCGCAGCTACTGGCTCAGCGTGCCAGGATGGATCAGAAATACGCCGCGCTTTTCCGTCTCTAGTCTGTGCGCTGTTGTCATGCCCCGGGCCCGTCTGCTAATCTCGTGAGCCGGAGGAGTGATGACCATAGCTGAGCCGGTAGTTAGTGTTCAAAATCTGCGCAAAGAGTTTGGTAAGTCTTGCGCTGTGGATGACATTTCCTTTGACATACCCAGAGGACAGGTGCTGGGTTTGCTCGGTCCAAACGGTGCCGGCAAGTCGACCACGATTCAAATTTTGCTTGGACTGATTGCTCCGACATCCGGCAAAGCCCTCTTGTTTGGCCTGGATCCGTGGAAGGACAGGGTTGCCGTATTGCAGCGGGCCAATTTTTCTTCGGCCTATGTTTCACTGCCGCACAATTTGAAAGTGGCGGAAAATCTGGAAATTTTTGCCCGTTTGTACGGTGTCAAAGACCGGGCCCAAAAGATTCAAAGCCTGCTTGCCCTTTTTGAGATTGAACACCTGGCCAAAAAGATGACCGGCGGTCTCTCTTCCGGCGAATCGACACGGGTAAACCTGTGCAAGGCCATGCTCAACGATCCTGATTTGTTGTTGCTTGATGAGCCTACGGCTTCCCTCGATCCGGATATTGCCGACAAAGTGCGCAACCTGCTTCTGACCTATCAAAAAGAGCGTGGCGTCACGATTGTCTATACTTCCCACAATATGAAGGATGTGCATGAACTCTGCGAGCGCGTTATATTTTTGAGTGAGGGCAAAATCATCGCCGACGGATCACCCAGTGTCATACTCGATCATTTTGACGAGGCAAGCCTGGAGGAAGTATTCATCGCCATTGCCCGGGATAAAGTGAAATTGCGCAAAGAGGAGGGCGAAAGCACCAGTGATTCTGCGCTTTGACCGAATTATGGGTCTGTTCCGTCGCTATGTATTTATCTACATGCGCGGCAGTTTTCGTATTCTTGATGTGGCTTTCTGGCCGGTCATGGACCTTCTGGTCTGGGGCTTCGTCTCGGTTTATTTCATTGGCTTGAACGGTTCGGGCAAACCGGGAGCGGTCACTTTTCTCATAGGTGCCATAATCCTGTTCAACATTTTGTATCGCTCGCAGCAGTCGGTGACCATATCTTTGCTGGAGGATCTCTGGTCGCGCAACCTGCTCAACATATTTGTTGCACCAATTACGGTGGCGGAGTTTATTTGTGCGACCTATCTGGTCGGTCTGGCGCAGGTGGCTTTTGTGGGGCTCTCAACCTCGATTCTGGCGGCCCTGCTCTATCATTTCAACATCCTGTCACTGGGCTTTTTACTGGTGCCACTTTTTCTCAATCTCATTGTTATGGGCTGGAGTCTGGGTCTGCTTTCCTCCGGGCTTATACTGCGTTACGGCCATCAGGCCGAGGCTCTATGCTGGGCCCTGCCCTACCTGGTGCAGCCGTTTTCGGCGGTGTTTTATCCGATCAGTGTGCTGCCCACCTGGTTGCAGCCGGTTTCGCGACTGATGCCGGCCTCTTATGTCTTTGAGGGCATGCGCTCGGTCTTGCAGGGCAATGCCGATGTCGGTGCCGATCTGGCCTGGGCCACTGGTCTGAACGCGGCCTACTGGATTTTCTTCAGTTTCTTTTATACGCGGATGCTGCAGGCCGCTCGCAACCGGGGCTCGCTGGCTCGATTGGTCAGTTGAAAAATTATACGCGTAGCTGAAGGCGGCTTTGGGAGCTGATTCTGCTATTGCCACAGATTTATACTATGGCATATAAAAGGAAGTTGTAAAAAACAAATCGCACAGAGATTGGCGAGGGCCAATCGTCTGCGCGACTTGTTTGCGTTTACTAAATGGCCATCGCCTGCGCCAGCAGCTTGTCGAAGGTTCCCTGCCTGTCGCAATCCGTTTTGGGCGGATTGTAGGGCAGTGCTTCGGTGTAGCTGCGAGCGAAATCCGAGGGCACAGCCTGGTCCAGACGCTTCCGCCAGACCCGCAGCAATTGCTGGCCGCACTTGTCGGGCAGCGGAATGCGGCGCGTGCGAAACTTGCTGGCAAAGCGTCCCATCCAGCCATTGCGGCGAACGTTCTCGAAGATTTCGACGATCTGCGGAACATCGCTGTAGCCCTCGGGCGAGATGATTACCGGAGCCACCTCATAGCGAAGCGGCATGGTTGTGGCATCCCAGCTGATCTGACTGCGATCGGCGTAGGCAGTCGGCGTCACCGGCGGTGTGGCGCAGACCAGCTTGAATCCGGCCTTTCCACCCTGAACAAAAGCGATGCGCGCGCCGGCCAACTCATGCACCTTTTTCGGGTGCATGAGATTGGTCTTGTGACAGCCGGTCAGGCCGAAGCTGCCGAATTCCCAGAAGGGATCCGAGCGCATTTCAGTCGGCCTTTCCATGTGCGGCTGCCTGAGCAGCGCAACAATAACAGTGGCGTTATTCGGCATTTTTCGTCCTCCTTCACTTCTTGTTCTTGTTCGTTGTTCAGACTTTCTCCGCCACGATTACACCGGTGGTGTCGTCGAAGGGCAGTGTTTCGCCGGGCTTGCCGTCACTGTCGGCGAAGAGCCAGACGTGGCCGTTGTAGCGGTTTTTCTCAATCCAGGGATTGAGATAGCTGCTGCAAGCGACCATGCGATAACCGATGGCTGTGAGCTCTCGAGCCCATTCATCGGTCGTCCAGACGCCAAACTCCTCGTTCACCTCCATGGCCCAGTTGGTCACGTAGTCCTTCTTGGAGAGGAATTCGTTGGCCTCGTGCAGGGTCATGCGGAAGTGTGCGACGCCGTCGAAGATCTGCTCTTCGTAGACGACGCCGGGCTTTGCCGATTTGCCTTTGAACTCGCGGGCAAACTTGCGGAAGCGCTCTTCCAGCTCCTCGCGGGTGTTGGTCAGGGCCAGACGAATCTGGTCGCGGTCGTAACCGTTGTAGGAGTAGACCTCGTGCATCACCGACGAGAAGATGGCCGTCGACACCGAACCGTCAGCGAAGCGCTTGTGGATGATGTTGCCCTTCACCACGGTGACGTTGTGGTTGGGGTAGTGCTGGCTGTCCGACATGTGCAGCAGCTCGCGCGACAGATCCATGCCGACGATTTCCGCACGGGGGAAGAGGTTGGAGAGATGAATCAGGAGCGTGCCGGTGCCGCAGCCCTTGTCCACGATCTTGCCGGCCGTGGGCTGGATGTGCGGGCAGATGTCCTGGATTTTGACGGCCAGGCTGGCGTCCATGCCCTGGCTGTAGACGGTGAAGTCGCGGCCGTGGGAGAGTTCGCCTTCCTCGTTGACGAGTACGTCGTCGAAAAGCTCGACGATGCGCTCGACGATTCCCCGGGCCTCGTAAACCTTGCGCGTGGAGGCCGTGGCGATTTTGCGCCAGTCGCGTCCGCTGGCGATGGCCGCCAGAAGATCGACCGGCAGGGCGCCGCTGGTAGAGGGGGCGACGGCGCGGTATCCACCCCGGGCGAAGTGCTTGTTCACGTCCGGGTTGGCCGAGACGAGCACGGTGTTGCTCGCGTCGAGCAGGGTTTCACCGGCCGATTCGCGCTTCACCACCTCGATGATGTGCGAGGTCCAGGCGTCGGCGTCGGTGGCCGATTCGTTGATGTCGAGCGCGGTGTGCACCTCGTAGGGGCGGCGCAGGGCACGGGCCAGGCCTTCCACCACTTGCACGCGTTCATCGGCGTAGAGGGGGTGGCGCTTGGTGGCGCCCTGCCCCTGAGCGGTGATGACAAAGACGAGCTTGCCATCACCTGCGCTCTTCAGCGCCTGACGCAGAGCCCGCTCCTGGTCTTTCGTGACGCCGTGCCAGCGTCCGACCAGGAGCAGGAATGCTGCTTGTTTTGCTTGCTTTTTGACCATAGTAGATTCTCCTGTGTGGTAAATCACATCCCGGCGGATGACCACACAGGTCATTTACCGGGCTTACTTAACGGTGCCTTTCCTGGGCGCCGCCTTGCGTCGGGGCTTCACCATGTTGGCGATGAGCGCGTCGGCGAAGGCGGAAGTGCCAAGCGTGGTGGCCTTCTTCATGTAGCGAGCCAGGTCACCGGTGACGGTGCGGGCGCGAATGGTCTTCTCGACCGACCTGGTGACGATGGTGGCGGCCTCTTCCCAGCCCAGATAGTCGAGCATCATGATGCCCGAGAGCAGGAGGGAGCAGGGATTGGCGATGCCCTTACCGGCGATGTCCGGGGCAGTGCCGTGCGTGGCCTCGAAGAGGGCGCAGTGCACGCCGATGTTGGCGCCCGGAGCGATACCCAGACCACCCACCTGAGCGGCGGCGGCATCGGACAGGTAGTCACCGTTGAGGTTCATCGTGGCGATCACCGAAAATGTGCTGGACTTGCAGAGCAGCTCGAAGAAGGTGGCGTCGGCGATGCGGTGATTGAGCAGGATCTTGCCCTCGGGCAGCTTGCCGCCGTGCTTCTTCCAGAGGTCGTCTTCCGAGACCATGATGTCGCCGAACTCTTCGGCCGCCAGTTCCAGACCCCACTTGAGGAAAGCACCCTCGGTGTACTTCTGGATGTTGCCCTTGTGGACGATCGTCACCACCTTGCGGTCGTGCTCGATGGCGTACTGGATGGCGGCGCGGACGATGCGGCGGGAACCGAAGCGCGACATCGGCTTGATGCCGATACCGGAGTCTTCGGGGATCTTGTGACCGTGCTTGGCCGCCAGGGCGATGAACTCGAGGGCGGCCGGTGTGCCCATTTCGAATTCGATGCCGGCATAGACGTCTTCGACGTTCTCGCGGAAGATGACCACGTCCAGGTCCTGCGGGCGTTTGACGACGGAGGGAACACCGCCGTAGTAGCGCACCGGTCGGACGCAGCTGAAGAGGTCGAAGCGCTGGCGCATGGTCACGTTGAGACTGCGCATGCCGCCGCCGGTGGGGGTGCCCAGGGGGCCCTTGATCGCCACGCCGAAGTGGTCGATGGCCTCCAGGGTGCCGTCCGGCAGTGAATTGCCGAAGCTGGCCCGGGCCTTTTCGCCGGCGAAGATTTCGAACCAGACGATGCGGCGGTTGGCGCCGTAGGCCTTGCTCACAGCGGCGTCGATGACGCGGCGTGTGGCGTCCGAGATTTCGGGCCCGATGCCGTCACCCTCGATGAAGGGGATGATGGGGCGCGCGGGCGTGATGGGCTTGCCGTCCTTGAACTGGATGACTTCGCCCTCGGCCGGAATCTCGACACCGTTGAACGTTCTCACTTTGGATGTCGTCATAATCGGTTTCCTTTGCAGCACAAAGGACTCGGGGCAAATGGCCACGAGCTGTGTGCGAGTTTGAGGTAACAAAAATGGTTGTTGTTTTGGAGGACTGTCAGTTCGGACCCAGGAAGAATCCTGAGTAACGCTGGGGAAATAGGGACAGGGTCTATGCCGCAGTGTTTTTGGTTTGACTAATGCTCCGGAAGTTGAAAGAAAAGAGATACAGCTCTGAGCTTATTAAGCTCTGGTGGTTTCCAAGCAATAGCTGTGCTCTAAATATTTACGTGCACCGGCGCGTAAATCTAAGAATTTATGTGGAGAGGGTGAGCTAGCTGCGATAGATTTTGAGTACAGCCCACTTGCGTGGACCTTACCGGTTCGTAGGAGCCCCACCGTCTATGAAGATTGTTGTTGCGAGGCTGTTGAGCTTGTGTAAAACTGGGTACATAGTCAATGCGACTTGAAGGATTCCAGCCAAAATGACATTTATTGCAGAGTTATTCGACACCATCCGCGGTCTTCTTCAGGACCTGGTCGAGACACTTGTGCCGGGCCAACGGCAAGTGGCGACTCAGCCTGTCCGCAGTGACGACGAGAGAATTTTCCGCGCCTGAGAGTAGTAGCGATCAGCTTCCTGTTCGCGGCGCATACGATTAAGCAATACCGCATAGTCGCGGTAAACCGCTGCCAGTCTGCGTTTGGTCAGATTGTCCGTCGGTGCGGTTCTGCCGCCCTTTTCGTCCGATAGCTGTTCCACTGCCTGTTTGAAGTGTCTTTCGGCTTTGAAGAGCAGGCTCAGATGGCAGTAAACCAGTGCCATGCGGTGATGACAGAGGCCAACCAGCTTGGCATTAACGTCCGTGCGTTCTTCCAGAATCGTCAGGCAGGTCTTGAGCAGCCGTTCGGCCTGCCAGCTTTTGCCGTGGGCCAGATAAAGGCAGGCCAGGAACATCAAATCTTCCACTTTCTTATCTTCAAGATTGGCGCTGTAGGAGAGTTCCAGAGCTGATTTGAGCAAATCTTCGGACTGGCTGAGTTGGCGGCGCTTGAGAAAGACTCTGCCCAGGCGGGCGTAAGCTTCACGCAGACCGCGGTAGAACGATTCACGGTGATCCTTGACGAAAGCAAAGTTGGCGCCGAAGAACTCTTCGAAGCGAGTGGCGGCCTGTATTTCGGCGTCCGAAGGCTCGAATGTTTCGAAGCCGGTTTCATCCTCGGGCACAAGATTACGCAACTCTTCGGTGTCGAGCTGAATCTGGCGAATCTTGGCGGCCAGATCAAGTTGACCGGCTGGCATCCTGGCGCTTTCATTAGCCGCCGTCGCAGGCTGTTCCGGGGCGGGGGCAACTTCTTCCTCGAGCTCCAGTGGCCCGACCATATCGAACATTTCCACCAGTTCCACCGGTCGGCTGACGACGATGTCCTGTCTTTCTCTGACTGACATGGCCGGCAGGTCTGTGCTGGTATCGCGCGGATTGCGACCTTCTTGATTATCGCCTGCTGGCCCGGCGTTTGCAGCTTCGACACCCGACAGAGTGTTGCGGCGCTGCAGCTTTTGCGCCTGACGCAGAGCCGGTTTTGCTTTGAGAGAATTGAGTTCGAGAATGCACTCGGCCACGGTTTTGTCGGTGGTGAATACTTTGATCAGACAGGCGGTGGCTTCACCGGCTGTCAGGTGTGCCTGCGTCGTCATCTGCTGCAGAGACAATGTGGCGTCGAGCAGAGGGCGGGTAATAAAGCCACGCGCTACAAGCATTTCGCCGATTTGATGACCGTGGGCAAGTGACAGCTCCAGGGCTTGATTGACGTCGGCGTTGCTGACTATGCCGGCGCGGACAAGGAGTTCACCGAGTCTGATTGCCGCTTTGGCCTTTTTGGCCTCGGCTTCGTCCGCCATCATATGCGGTGCAATCATTGCCAGCAATTTGCGCGGATCTTGCTTCATGGCAAAAATGGCCTGTTCGCGGCTGAACATGCCGTCCCGCACCCGCACTTGCAATTCAAGGGCGGCGTCAAGGAAAGATTCGGTCAGGATGCCTTCCTGTACAAGGATTACACCAAGGGGCTCGCCGCTGGCCAGACCTTTTTGCTGGGCTTTTTCCAGAGTCTTTTCATCCAGGACCTCGGCCGCTAGAAGCAGCTCTCCGAGCTTGCTTGTGCGTTCGGCGGGGACGGCTCTGACTTCGTTTTTGGGGGTGATGCTCTGCAGGGCCTGCTCAAAAGTAAGGTTCTTGGAGGCAGCCAGGGAAAGCGCTTTGAAGGCTTTGAAGCTGTCTATCACGCCGTCGCGCAGCATCGATTGCGCTTCCAGAGCGGCTCGCAGCGTTTCCTGACTGAGCACACCACGGGAGATCAGCGTTTTACCAAGGAGTCTAGCCCGCGTGCCGGCTTCCTTCACCGCTTCGTCCATCTGATGCTGGTTGACCAGTCCGGCTCGGACTAAAATTTCACCGATGGGAAGCTCTGAAATGCAACTATTCACTTCTTCAAGGGACCTCAAAGGGCGAAAGTATATACATGTATGGTTAGGCATAAAAATGCCTCGAAGCCATTTGTATAAACTCGGGGGAAGAGTTCTGGGAATTCCTTGGATTTATCGAACGAAGACGCGATAAACACCAGTGACAGACTTTATCAGAGTTAAGCTCCGGTCGATGTTATCGTTCGGTGAATTTTAGTTTTTGAAACACTTTTCAACCGGTCGCCACCTCGCTGGATGGCAAGTGTCTCTCAAGCAAAAGGTGAAGAGGCCTGAACCCCTTCACCTTTATTGTTGCGTTCTTATCTGGCTGTCTGAGCCGTCTGCTTAAGCGATGGTTACTTGTTCGCAGAGGTAGACGTCTTGAATGGCATTGAGGAGCTCTATGCCGTCTTTCATGGGCTTCTGGAAAGCCTTGCGGCCGGAGATGAGACCGGTGCCGCCGGCGCGTTTGTTTACAACGGCCGTCATGATTGCTTCATCGAGATCGTTTTTGCCGGAAGCGCCGCCGGAGTTGATCAGGCCCTGTCTGCCCATGTAGCAGTTAGCTACCTGGTAGCGGGTCAGGTCAATCGGGTGGTCGGTGGTCAGTTCGCTGTATACGCGGGCATCGGTTTTGCCGAACTTGAGGGCGTTGTAGCCGCCGTTGTTTTCCGGCAACTTCTGCTTGATGATGTCGGCTTCGATGGTCACGCCCAGGTGATTGGCCTGGCCGCTCAAGTCGGCGGAGAGACTGTAGTCGACGTCGCCTACTTTGAAGCCGCTGTTACGCAGATAGCACCAGAGAATGGTGGCCATGCCGAGTTCGTGAGCTTCGTGGAAGGCTTTGGAAACTTCGATGATCTGTCTGCCGGACTCGGGGGAGCCGAAGTAGATTGTTGCTCCAACAGCAACAGCGCCCATTTCATAAGCTTCGCGCACGGTGCCGAACATGATCTGGTCGAACTTGTTGGGGTAGCTGAGAAACTCATTGTGGTTGATTTTGACAATGAAAGGAATCTTGTGCGCATATTTGCGGGCTACAGATCCCAGTACGCCGTAGGTGGAAGCGACTGCGTTGCAACCGCCTTCTATGGCTAATTTGACAATGTTTTCACCGTCAAAATAAATGGGGTTTTTGGCGAAGGACGCACCGGCTGAGTGCTCGATGCCCTGGTCGACCGGCAATATGGAGAGATATCCGGTGCCGGCCAGACGGCCGTGGTTATACAGGCTCTGCAGGCTTCTCAAAACGCGCGGATTGCGGTCGCTTATCTGGGCGACGCGATCAACAAAATCGCCTCCGGGAAGATGCAGGTGCTCCTTGGGAATACCTTTGCTCTGGTGCTCAAGAAAATAAGATGCTTTCGAGCCCAAGGCTTTTTCAATTTTGGATAATTCGGTCATAACTGGCATTAAGGTTGCTTGCCTCCCTTTGACGTGGAGCTAAATTGCTCTGGAGACTTAGACTAGCAGAGCTTCTTGATCCGGCAGTCAAATCTCCCAAAAACATCAAGGTTTGTGTAAAGCAGGACCTGGAGCCCCTCGATTGTCAAGCGCTTGCGTGCTTGCGCGAATCACTGGGGCTGGGATAGCTCAAGAAGAACACCACCGGTCGATTTGGGATGAACGAAGGCTATTTTTGCCCCGCCGGCTCCTATCTTGGGTTCTTCATTTATGAGCTTCGTGCCGCTGTCCTTGAGACAGGTCAGGCGTGAGCTGATGTCATCCACACCAATACAAATGTGATGCAGGCCCGGTCCGCGCTGGGCGATGAATTTGCCTACCGGGGTCTCTGGAGAAAGCGGTTCGAGCAATTCGATATGCGTGTTGCCCACTTCCAGCTTGGCTACCCTCACCCCCTGCTCCTCGACAACCTCGATTTCCAGGCGGGTCAGTCCCAGGCTTTCTTCGTAAAATTTGAGTGTTTCTTCCAGATTGGTTACGGCTATAGCCACATGATCTAGGCGTGTGTCGCCATGGGAGCCGGTATTGTGCTTGTCGGTTTCAACAGTCATATTCGCTTCCTTTACTGAGAGCACTCTTATTTCACACTATCCTTAACTAAGTCAACTGCAAAGCCGGGGCTGCTTTTAGTAAAATGTGGACGTTTGTTGGACAAGTACGGAGAAGGCAGAGATGTCTGAAATGCATACAATCGCTCCCAAAAGAGCCCTGACCAGTTTGGCACTTTCACTCGGAATTCTCGGTACTTTTGCAGTTGGAAGAGCGCTCGCCGACGGGGAGCAGTCTCTGCAAAATCTGGCTGTGGATAGTCAGCGACATCTGGTGGTGCAGTTTGCCGGAGGTGGCGGAGCGCCCCAGGCTCCCAAGCTGACCGAGGTGAAATCCCCTAATCATCAACTGTACATTGAGTTTGCCGATACGACCCTGGACGATAATTCGGTGCCGCCCTCGGACCAGCTCACTCGTAAGCTCGTTTCGCAATTGCCCGGCCTGCGTCGGGCTCTGATCGGTGTTGTGCCCAATGCCGCCAGTCCAACTGTCAGAGTTGTGCTGGATCTCGATCCTGACCTGGCGATCACCCCGGCGGTGGCCAATCTGCGTGAAGGTGCCGCAATCATCAGTCTGGGAGATGCCGTCAGCGGTGGCGCCGCCGATGGTGCCGTTCCCGTAGCCGACAATTCCGCCGCCGGTGCGCCTGAAACTCCTGTCTCCGACATTGATTCGACCTCCGGCAGTGCGCCCACTCCCAGTCCGTCCAGCACCAGCGACCCCACGGCTGCTTATGAAGAGTATTACCGCAAGTTTTTGCAGCAGAAACAGCTGACCAAGGCCACCGTTCCCGCCGGTGAGTGGGGACCTCGCAAAGGCACCCTGAGCGAAGTCAATGCTATTAAGAAGCAAGGTATAAGAATTATCGGCACACCGATTCAATCACCGGCACTACAGGATGTGTCGGAGGTCAAGGCGGCGGCCCCCGCTCCTAAAGCCAAACGCGCTCCTGTTCCTGCCCCGACCTCTGAAGTGACCGAGGCTACCCCCGCCGCTACACCAGAACCGGCCCCGGAAGCCGTCAGTGAAGCTCCTGCGGCGGCGCAGCCGACAACGCCGGTAGAGGAGGCTCCTGCCCCCGGTAAGCCTGCCGCCGTGGCCGAAACAGCCCCGGAAGAAACGGCTTCGCAGCCGGCTGAGGCTCCTGCCGCTCCTAAGGAAGAAGCGGCTTCGACCGCGCAACCGGATATGGTGGCAGGTGAGGAACCCGCTGTTGAGCCCGCCGCTCCCGCTCCCGTCAGACATCAATTGCCCACCCCGGTGAAAAAGGCTCCAGTGGCTAAAGCCGCTCCTTCTCCCGGTCGCAGAGTGGCGGCAACTGCTCCTGCTGCCACCGCAGCAGGGGAAGAATCAGCCTCCACTCCTGCCGATGCGACAGCCGCCGCCGGCGGAAGCGATGAAGAAGCGAATCTGGCCGAGACCGAAACTCCGGCCGCTGCTGAATCACCCAAGCTGCGCGCGGCGAAATTGTTTAATTCCGCTCTGAAGAATCACATGCAAGGCCGAGTCAGCCAGGCAATCACTCAATATCAGCAGGCCCTCAAACTCAATCCAGAACTGGGTTGTGCCCACGGTAATCTTGGTCTGGCTTACAATCAGATGCACAATTACGACAGTGCCCTGACCGAGTTTCACAAGGCTCTGGCTGTTAATCCCCGTGATGCCATCACATATAACGGTATCGGAGCGGCCCTGCGCGCCGAACACGATATGCCCGGCGCCATCAAAAACTGGCAGACCGCCGTCAAGCTTGATCCTAAAATGGCCGTAGCTCACTTCAATCTTGGCACTGCTTATGAGCTCGAGGGCGATCCGGAGCAGGCCATGGTTTCCTATCAGAACGCCGTGGCCAATGATCCCAAATTTGGTGAAGCCTTCTATCGCATGGGCCTGATTATGCAAAAGCGTCATCGCTTGCAGGATGCCAAAACCAATTTCAAAAAAGCCCTGAACGTTTCGGCTGATTCCGATTATGCCGCCGACGCCAGACTGAAGATTGCCGCCATCGATAAGGTGAGCAAGTAGATAACACGGCTAATAGATGCATAGGGTGGAAATTTTCGAGTTTCCACCCTATTTTTTTGCCAACACCTGTTAATCCCCTGTCTGGAGTTTGGAGGTGAGTATGTCGATTACGCAGCGGAGTTTTTTGGCAGGTGTCCTTCTTCTGGCAATCTCTACGCCCTTCGTAACGACCGCCGCCCTGGCCGGCGAGATAGTGGTGATTAAGGGGCAGCGCTACGAGAAAAATGGTGACAAACTCTATCCTCAGCAGGATGCGAGCTGGACTGACCTGCAGGGTGTTGTGCATCCCAACTGGATCACAGACTACTCCACCTATCGTGCCCCGGAATTTCAGCCCAATTTCAAACCCCAGCACCCAAATTTTCAGGCCACCTCGGCCGCTGTGCCGCAGAAGCCCGAGCCGCCGCCCTTTCAGATTGTTGATTCGGGCAAAAAGCATCTGGTCACGATCGGTGCCGACACGCTGTTTGATTTCGATAAGGCTACCCTCACGCCCAGGAGTGAAAAAGTCCTGGCCAGGCTTGGTCCGGCCCTGAAAAAATACGGCAGTTGCAGTGTCTCTATCGCCGGTCATACGGACAATATTGGCAGCGAAGAATACAATCAGGACTTAAGTGAGCGGCGGGCGACCACGGTCAGAGACTGGTTGGCGGCCCATGATTTTATTGCCGCCGATGCTTCCATCACCGGTTACGGCGAACGCCAGCCGCTGGCCCGAAACACGTTGCCTGACGGCAAAGACTATCCTCCCGGACGGGCACGCAACCGCCGGGTGGAGATCACCCTGGAGAGTATTGAACCGGTTGGAACGGCCGAAGCCGCCCCGACTAAGCCTGCTCTTTGATCTTTTGCACCAGAGATGTAGTGCTCTTTTGCGGCACCAGCGGCAACAGTTTCACTTTGCCGCCGAATGATTCGACTACCGGTGTTTCCGCCAGCTCGCCGGTGGTGTAGTCGGCACCTTTTATATGAATGTCCGGCTTGACCAGCTTGAGAAATTCGACAGGGGTGTCTTCGTCAAAGATGTAGACAAAGTCCACGCTGCGCAAGTTGGCCAGTAGTTCGGCCCGATCGTTTTCGTTGTTGATTGGTCTTTCCGGGCCCTTGAGGCGGCGCACCGAGGCGTCGGAATTGAGGCCGAGGAAGAGCACGTCGCCTTCTTCTCTGGCCTGGTTGAGGATGCGTACATGACCGATGTGCAGAATGTCAAAGCAACCATTGGTCGTGATCACTCTTTTGCCTTGCTGCCGCGCCTGGTCTGCGGCCTGGGCAACTTCTATGGCGGTGGCGACTTTTCCCATGGAAACGGTTCTTTCATTGTGTGGCGGTGGAAATAGTCTAGCACCCTGGGGCCAAGATGTGACTCTGCTATGCTGAGTAGTACTGTGGGGCAAAAAAAAGGTGCACCGAATGTGGTGCACCTTTGATGGCTGGGCCGCTGGTAAGTTTTTTTTGATGTTTGTCCTTGTCGGCTCAGTGACCGTCGAAGGACCAGTGGGGAGGATCGGAGACGAGCTTGATCACCTTGTAGGTGGCGCCGACTGCGATCAGGTCCCTGTTGCTGCCGCTGTGCGGGTTGGACTTGATCGGAACCGCCTTGCCCGAGGCATTGGCGACGTTGATGCTGTCGGAGGACCAGCCTATCGTCATGTCGATGGCCAGACGCAAGGTGTGGTTGGAGGACAGTGCCGGTCTGAAGGCGATGTCGTATCCCTGGACCATATCTTCGGCGGCCTGGCGCGAGGCGTTCAGGTCAAGCGAGCCGTCGGCTGTGCGGTGGCACCAGTCGATATCGATGTCGGGATTGGTCGGGACCTTTGTCGGGTCTAGTTTCTCACGCGCGATGCGGAAGGCGTAGTGCATGAGAAAAGCGCGTTCTGCGGGCCGGTAGGTGGCGCTGATGCGCACGTCGGCGCCGGCAGAGCGCAGGGCGGAAATGAAGCGCTTCACGTTGTCCCGGAAGGGGGCGTTGAGCGCTTCGACGTCCGTGCTGGTGGGGAATTTGCTTACCCAGGAAGAGCCGCTAAGAGGCATGTTATTCTCCTTGTAAAAATATGACCTCGAAGACTTGCTTTGAAAGCCGTTATTGGCTCAGTCCGGGTCTGAAATTCAGGATGCTTTGACGGTGCCGTTGGGCGCGACGAGCGCGACGCCGGGCATGTACTTGAGGCTTTCGGCCGTTTCTTCGCTGCATTCCACCACGACCGTGCTCAGGCGCGGCAGTTCGGTGCGAACGGTGACTTCGCCGTCGGGCAGGGCGCTGCGGCTCTGGACCCAGGCACTGAGGTCACGCTTGAAACTTTCGAAGGCGCTCTGCAGGTGGATGGCGATGGCATCGCTGCCGGTGGGGGCGCCGCCGGGCAGGTAGTGGTCGGTGTCGATGGCGACAATGAACGACAGCTTCTGTGCGTTGCCGCCGTTGCCGGGCGAATTTCCGGGGTTGGACGGCTTGGCCAGGGAGACGCGGCAGCTCTGGCATTCTTGCTTCTGCTGGCTGCACGAGGCGCAGAGCTTGTACATTCCGGAGCTGGTCATGCCGCCGCAGGCGGAGCAGTGACCGATGTTGGCGATGACCATTTTGCCGGCGCAGTTTTTACAAAACATGTTTTGTCCTTTCTCGATTTCGTCGCTCGTGTGAGCAACAGTTTGTTTCGGAGTAACCTCAGGTAATTCGTCGACACGAGCCCGGACCGATCTCAATTCAGTCGCGTTTAACAGAGACGCCGTATCCAGCTGCGACAGAAGATTTTTCTGTCCCGGGGAGCTGAGCGTCATTGAGAAGCGCGAATTAAAAAGAGAAGGAGAGACCAGGAGAGATGGGAGAAATTACGAGAAGGACACTGAACGCTAACCCATCTTTGATGCTTTCTTCTATGATTTTGCGCAGTTGAAAGTGCCAATTTTCTCAGTTTGAGGATAAACCGCTGGCGCGGATCCGCCACCTTGGCAGCCGCCTGTAATGCCCGTTCTGGTGGTTCGCCCAGTTCCGCTATTGACATTGCTGGGCGAGGATTTCGCTTGGCAGGATGATTTCAAGTGGGTTCTTCAGCCGGCCGTCTCCTTTGAAACCGTGGGAAGTGGCCTGCCTGTGTGACATTTGGGGTCGGGCGTCGCTTTGCAACCAGGCGGGGCAGTCAAGTGGGGTCTCGGAGGCTGAGAGATTCATCAGTTCATTGTCTTGATATCAAGTCCCTGGAATCGTTAGCTTCTCTGGGTACACCTATATTTCTTTTTCCATCAGGCACTTCTCTTCCAGCTTTATCTTCACGCGACCACATCAATCTCTTCATGAATTGAGCTGTACATCTCGATTTCATGTGAGGTGCCGCCCGTGAATTTTGCCTTTTGAGAAAGCTGTCTTTTTACCTGATGGCTCATTCGCAAGACTTTGCGCTGTTGCAACTACTTGCGACGGCTGCTGCAAAACAACAACACCTGGTGCGCTTTTGCACCCGGGAGGTTTCAATGGCTAACAAAATTATCAGTTCCGATGATCCGAAGTTCAATCAGATTCGGCGTCGGATGCTGGAGACCTGGGCCAAGACTATCCTCGGCTATCTGGCTATGGGCGGTCTTATCTACGGTGCTCTGGCTGTCTTTCACTTCTCCTACCACCTGCAGCTTGGCTTCGGGCTCCTGTGGTTCCTCGTTCCGGTGTTGAGTTGGTGGTTCAGTGCCAAAGTGGCTCTGGCTATGACCAAGTCGACGCCCGCTGATCCCAGCAACCCCGAGCACAAGCGCTTGATCGAGATCGTCGATCGCGTCTACGCCAAGAGCGGTCTCAAGTTCAAGCCGCCGGTCTACATTTCGGACAATCCGCTGCCCAACGCCTTCGCCACCGGTCCCATCCACCGCAAGGCGGTTGTCGCGGCCACCAAGGGGCTTTTCCTCTGCGGTATGAACGACGATGAGATCGAGGCTGTTTTTGCCCACGAGCTCGGGCACGTCAAAAACTACGACGTGGCCATCAACTCCATGCTCTCGGTCCTGTCCATGATTTTCTTCATGATCACCGACCAGGGTGTGAAGCTCTTGCTCGGCGGTCTGCGCATCTTCAAGAAGGACTTCGGCGTTCGCTACCACGACGCCAATCGGCCCAAGCCGAGCTTCTTCACCGGCGTTCTGGAATGGATCGTCATGTACGCCATTTTCCAGGTCACCGGTCAGATGACCAAGATCGTGCAGATGTTCGTCATGCGTTCCCGCGAGTCGGCGGCTGATGCCACCGGTTCGCTCATGACGGGCAAGCCCTGCGATCTGGCCTCGGCGCTGCTCAAGCTCGTCGCTTATGTCGAGTCGCATCGTCCCGTCGGCCGCGAAAAGGAGCTTTACCGCGCCATTCGCCCGATCATGACCATCGACCCGATCTTCGACGCTCGTGCCGACGCTCCCAAGCCGAAGAATCTCTGGCAGCGCCTCGTGGCGTTCTGGCGTTTCCTTCAGCTCACCCACCCGGTCGTGCCCGATCGCGTCCGCGAACTCGAACGCATGAACAAGGGTACCTGTAACCTGCCCAAGTAAGGGCGGGACCAGGACTTACTTTTCGCTACTCGCCCTCGCATAGCAATATGCGAGGGCGACATGAAAGCACCACATTTGGTGCATGGAGGTTGTCTTATGAAGCCACATTCAAAACATTCCAGGCTTCTGCGACTGATTTCGGTCACTGGCCTTATCGTTCTTGCCCTCTGGATGGTTATCCGCAAGGACGACATCTTCTCGTTTTTCTCTCATCCGGTGACCCTCTCGGGCAGCGTGCCTGAGGTTGTGCAGCAGTCGCAGCAGATTCAGCACGCCGATCCGGAAGCTCAGCTGGAAATCGTTGTCGGGCTCAAGGCTCGCAATGAAGCCGATCTTGACGCTTTGATCAACCGGCAGCAGGACCCGTCCTCGCCGGACTATCAGCGCTTTATCTCGCCGGACGAGTTTACGCAGCGTTTTGCGCCGACTCAGTCGCAGGTCGACGGGGTGGTGAATTTCCTCACCGCCAACGGCCTGAAGATCAAGCGGGTTTATTCCAACCATCTGCTCATCCACGCTGTCGGCAACGTCGCTCAGCTGGAGAAGGCTTTTGGTGTGACCATCAATCAGTATCAGTTGCCCGGTCCTACGGCGCACAATACAATGGCCGCATCCACCAAGTACTTCAGCAACGACCGTGATCCGTCCATCCCGGCCGGCCTGAAGGACGTGATTGAGTCGGTCATCGGCCTCAATACGCTGGACGCTTTCGAGAGTCGCGTGCGTCATGCCCGCGCCACTCCGAGTGGCTATCAGCGCGCGCTCACCCCTCAGGACGTAGCCACCGCCTACAACTACCCCAACGACAACAACAAGGTGGTGCCGGCTGCGGGTGCGAAGTACAACGGCCACGGCGTGACTGTGGCCATCGCCACGGCTTACGGTTACGACCGCGCCGATGTCGAGACCTACTGGAAGACACATAACGTCACGCGCACCGGTAATCTGACCGACGTGCCAATCAACGGCACGACGGCCAAGCTGGAGGAGGAGACCACCCTCGACCTGGAGCTGGCCGGTTCGCAGGCCCCGGGTGCCGACATCCTGATGTACATCGCGTCCTCTCCGGCGTTCATCAACTTCACCCTGACCTTCGGTCAGATCGTGATTGACAATAAGGCCGACGTCATGACGGTCAGCTGGGGATTGTGCGAGGAGCACACCGGCTGGCTGCAGATGAAGACGGAAAGCCTGATCTTCCGTCAGGCCGCGGTGCAAGGCATCGCTGTCTTCGCCTCGGCCGGTGACGATGGTGCTTACGACTGCGGCGCGGACGCCAAAAAGGTCCAGTGGCGTGTCGATTTCCCCTCGTCCAGTCCGCATGTCACCGCTGTTGGTGGCACGGCCCTGCATGTCTCGGACAGTGTGCGCACTGCTGAGACCACCTGGGAAAGCGGCGGCGGCGGTGTTTCCTCCCACTGGGATCGTCCGGTGTGGCAGGTGGCGCCCACGCTTCCGTCCGGCAATCGCCGCGCTACCGCCGATGTTTCGCTCAACGGCGATCCGGCGACCGGCTATTCGTTCTACTTCCAGGGGCGCTGGATGCGCATCGGCGGCACCAGTGCATCGGCTCCCGAATGGGCCGCTCTCTGGGCGCTCGTGATGGAAGGTACGAAGCAGCGTGTCGGATCGGCCAACTTCTATGTCTACCGCATGGGCGCGCTCAAGGAGTATCACAAGTACTTCTACGACGTCACCAGGGGTAACAATGGCGCCGGCGTCGGCAACGGCTACAACGCCGGACCTGGCTGGGACATCCCTTCCGGCTGGGGTACGCCCAATGGTGCTGAGGTCATCAACTGGATGATCAAGGTGTCGCCGGCGGTGCCGCCTAAGGAGAAGACCCTGGGTGAAAAGCATCCCGGGCTGATGTTCAGCAAGAGTGCTCCGGCCCTGCCGGGACAGATCTTCCGCTGATTGCAATAAAAAACCGCGTGGTTTTTTCCCGGGTGGGAGAGTGGATTTCTTCAGGAAATCTCTCTCCCGCTCGGTTTTTTCTTGCGATTAACTATAGTAAGCAGTAGGAATGTGGTCAAAAAATGGTGGCCGGAGCCACCATTTTTGAGAACTCCTGGGAGCCGCTATTTACGGTTCTTCAGCCAGGCAAGAGGCTTGAAGATGATGAAGGCGACGAGCAGGACAAAGGCCGTGACCGTTGCCGTGACACCCGTGCCGGCCAGAAAGTGGTAAGAAACCAGGCCGGCGATGACGGGGACGGCGATGGCCAGGAAGATGGCTGTGCCGCCTTTTGACTTGGAGCCGAAGATTCCTCCAGCGGCGTTGAAGGCCAGGAAGCCGAAGGCTCCGCAACCCAGAAAAACCAGGTTGCAGATGAGGGCGATGATGAAGTCCATGGTGAAAAGTCGGAAGTTGAGAATTGAACGAGGCGACGAAGCGAAGCCCGGGCAAGGTTTTGGCTTGCGCCAACCATCGCCCGGGCTTCAGGTCAGTATCTTGATTTAATCCCGCGGCGCTCAGGCGAAGATGCGCTTGAGCGTCTCCAGATACTTCGCGGCGCCGCCTTCGGTGAGGGAGGTGGCGGCGAAGATCTTGGTCGTTGTCGGGTCCTGCGCTTGCTTCATCAGGACGGTTCCCCAGCCGGCTGCCTCGTTGGGCAGATGCGGCACCGAGGTGATTTCCACCGGCACGACGGTGTAGATGGCCTTGCGCAGCTCGGCATCGAGACTGAGGGCGGCCACCAGGTCGTGGATGTAGATCAACTCGTCCGGATTCTTCTGCTGGCGCGGCCTGACGGCGGCGTCATACCAGAGAGCGTAGAGGTGGTACAGAGCCTTGGTGCCGGCGTTGTCGGGCAGGGCTTCGCGGAGCTTCTGGGCGTTTTCGAAACCGATGTCCTTGACCCGAGTCACCTCGGTCGGCATCAGGTAAATCGGGCAGTCCAGTCCCTTGAGCACGGCATGCGCGCCCTGAGGATCGCAGGCCACGTTGAACTGCACTGCACCGCGGGGCTTGTCGTCGAACTGCATGAGCGTGACATTGCCCCAGGTGGCGAACATCGCATGCAGCTCCTTGAAGCGGCTGATGATCTCCGGGCAGCGCACGATCAGCTGATGCAGGCCGGTCATGGGACCGCCCACCGCCACCGGTATCGAGCCCTCAGGCTGCGACATGATGATCTTGATCAGCTCTTCCTGCGGTTCCAGCTCGCTGTGACGCAGCGCAGCCAGAGGGTCCACGTCGAAAAACTTGTAGTATTCGGCGAAGTGGATGTGGTGCGGCACCAGGGTGCGCGGTGCGATGCCGCCGTCGAAGACACGGCTGACCGTGACTCCGAAATGCCGCAGGAAGTTCTTGATGCGCATGGCCGAGGCTTCCTGGGCCATGCGGGAGCTGGCGCCGTCCCATTCCCAGAGTGCGTGCTCCTTGGAAGCATTGAAGCGCACGGGGCGGCCGGTCAGACATACGTGGACCGCCGCACCCGGATTGAGCTTGTGCAGCGCGATCAGCTGCGCGAAGTTATCCGGGTCCGGCGCGTCGACAAAGGCGAGGATGTGCTGTTGTTGTTGTGTATCCGTCATTGACAGTCCTTGGATTAGACCGTCGCTTTGGCGGCGGCCCTGCTGGCGAGAAGCTTCTGGTAGAGCGTGTAGGCGACGACGGTCTTGGCGTCGGGGATCTTCCACAGGTCTTCCAGGTCGACGATCTTGAGCGAGATCTGCTCGCCTTCCTCGATCAGGCCGGTGGCCTTGCCGTTCATGGCGGTCAGTTCGTCGTCGCTGACGTCCACTTCGTAGCAGAAGAGGCGGATCGTCTCGTCGACGGCGCCGGGCGAAACGAAGAAGCCTCGCGTGTAGTTGGCGACGGCGCCGAGGTCGATCAGGGCCGATGCCGGGATTTTCAGGTCCAGCTCTTCGTCGATTTCCTTGGCGGCGACACCGGCGAAGTTGCCCGAGCCGTCCAGCATGCCGGCGGGCAGCTCGACAAACTCGAAGGAGCCGGTCGGCACCCGCGGCTGCACGGTCAGCACGGCGTACTTCTTGTTGAGCACGACGAGCATGCCCACCGCACCGCCCCGCATGAAGACGATGCCGGGCACTCGCTGGCCCTTGGAGTCGGTGACGTCGGCCTTGAACTTGATGAATCCGAGCTTGGTCGGAGTGAACATGTCGACCGACTGCAGGTGCACCGAGTTGACGACGAATTTCTTGTCGTCCATCGAGGCCAGCCAGTCCTGATACTGGGTCGAGGCGGTGACGAAGGCGATGTTGATGCCTGCTTCGGCCGTGACCGGGATAGCGTTTGCGGTTGCTTTGTTCATAGTGTTTAGCTCCGTTTGGATGTTGAATCGTTGCCTGGGGCCGCTCCCGCGTTCTTGTCGGGGGCGGTGAGGTTCTTCCTGTCGAAGTTGAAGAAGGGCAGGAGGAGCAGGCAACTGAAGGTGAGAGCAGCCGACAGCAGGATGAGCGGCTCGATGTGCGTGTGGAACACGCGGTCATAGAGATACCCTCCGACTGCCTGCGAAGCGGAAAAACTGACGTTGGCCGCCGACAGGAGAATGCCGTACATGAAGCCTTCGGCATGGTCCGGACAGCGGTTGGTGGCAATCACATGGGCGTTGAGCAGGGCCATGGACGTGGCCAGCCCCTCGAGGAAGTTGAGCGCCATGGCGCTTTCTTCACTGCCCATGAAGACAAACATGGCCTGCACGCCGGCTCCGCAGATGATGAGCGCAGCGGCCAGTGTTTTGATGGAGTAGCGCGGAGAGAGCCACTTCATGTAGAGCAGCCCGCCGAGCGCGGCACCGGCGGCGTAGATGACGTTCAGGTCGCCGATGAAACTTTGCGAGTAGTGCAGGGTGCCCTGCATGTGGCTGTAGAGCGGCGCTCCGAAGCCGGGGTTGAAGGCCCAGAGCATGAGGAAGCCGGCGATACCCCAGGTGGATGGGGCTTTGAGCGTCGTGAGGATGCTGACCAGGCCGAGCTTGAGTTGAGCGAAATCGGCCCTGGTTTTCTCTTCGACGATCAGGTGGTAGGTGCTTGCCACCACCAGAAGCGGGCCGAACATGGCTACGGTAGCGGCCCAGTGCAGAGCTCCGGAGGGAGCGAAGGAACTGCAGAGCCAGCCACCGGAGAAGGCGGCGACGATGTTGGCGATGTTGACCCAGAGCGTCTGCTGGCTGCAGAACTTACCGGCCAGGCCGCTGTTTTTGCCGTGCTCCACCAGCAGTGCACCGCAAAGGGCACTGGATGCGGCCATGGCGGTGACGTCGACGAAGAGCGCGATACGGATGTAGGCCGGATCGGTCAACCTCGTCATGGTCAGGAGAGCGGCTGTGGCGGCCAGGTTGAACAGGAAGAGGTAACTCTTGCGTCGGTAGCCGAAGAGCGGCACGCAGTCCGAGACCAGTCCGTAGAGCGGCTTGACCATCCAGGGCAGACCGAGGATGAGCATGTAACTCGTGACGGAGGCTGTGTCCCAGTGCAGGCCGTTCAACAGGAAATTGTTGAGCGGCTGGCGCAGGATACCCGACACTTGAGCAAGACCTTCGGCCACGTAGACGAAGGCGAAAAACCACATCAGACGAGAAGCGGTCGTTTGACCGCTGGGTGGGAGAGTGTTTGCTTGCATAGAGAGGGTTTCCAATCTCTGGAAAGTTAGACAGCGCGTCACCGCTCCCGGCGACGGGAGTGGGTTTAGAGGCTTGCAGGGCGCTGTAGATTAGTTGAGAGCGGTCCTTGTTGAATCAAAAAGAGAAAAATGTATATTTAAAACTACGGTTTTCAAGAGAGTGGAAACAATCAGCCCCGGGGCATTGTGAAGAACTATTCCTGAACAAAGAGCAAGTCTTCTGTACTCTTAGAGAGCCTTAAGCTCGCGCACTTAGCGCTATTAACAAAAAGCTGCATTTATGGCAGGAAGCTGTCAGCAACATGATTTGCTCGCCCTTCGATTTTTGGTACTGCCAGCAGTATCACTTTTGGACCCGGTTGGCCGTCTTCCGTTTCGGATATACGGTTGAAGGCTTCTAACTGCTGTTATGTCAGTGTCATTTTGCCCGACTAGATTGATGGACCCCCCCAACCAGGAGGACCTATGAGTCCAGTCGAAAACTTCAAGGCCGGTGAAGCCATCTCGCACCAGGCCGAAACATTGAACATCAATCATCTGCTGAGCGACGGCAAGCACCTTGGTCCTGCCTCGCACAGCATTACCAGCTCCGCCCAGGCAGAAAGCAGTGCACTGGTTAAGCATGGTGTGCTGCCCTCCGTTGAATTGACAGAGGACAAACATCCAAAGAAGAAAGATGGGGCTCACCAGGAGCAACATCATAGTAGTGATCACGGTCCGGTTCATGGTACCGGTCATGGTGGCAATCCCCTGAAGCATGTGAAAATTTCCAAGCAGCAGGGTGAGCTTATAACCGGTGTGGCCACAACTGTTTTGCCGGGTGGGCCGCTGGTGAAATTGCTCGTACCAATCGTCAAGCACAAGCTGGAAGAGAAGCACAAGGAGCACAAACAGAGCGGCGAGCACGGCTCACACCCCGATGATCCGCTCTACAAGCTGAAGCACGAGGGTAAAGACGGGGGCATCAAAAAGGCCCTGAAAAAATTCCACCTGCCCAAATTTTGAGCTAATCTTCGCCCTTGGCCCGCTGCAGCATCATTTTGGTGATTGCTTTTAGCGTCGCAAAAACGCCCTTGCCGTCCAGAGCTATGGCTTCAAAGGCCGGCACCTTCAGGTGATTCAGTTCCTGTTCCATGCGTTCGACTGTCATGGCCGTCGTCAAGTCGCGCTTGTTGTACTGCAGCACCCAGGGGATATCCTCAAGAGTTAGCTTGTACTCCTTGAGATTTTCCATCATGTTGTTCAGCGAAATATGATTTTCTTCGTTGCGGGTGACGTTCGAATCGGCGACAAAAACAATGCCGTCAACATCACGCAGGATAAGCTTTCTGCTCTTGTTGTATTCTTCCTGTCCGGGCACGGTGTACATCGAAATGCGGGCTTTGAAGCCGTTAATCGTACCGAGATCGAGAGGCATGAAGTCGAAGAACAGAGTTCTTTCGGTTTCGGTAGCCAGGCTAACGAGCTCGCCGCGGGTCTGCGGCGACAGTTGACTGTGGATAACTTTCAAATTGGTCGTCTTGCCACCGAGACCGGTGCCGTAATAGACCAGTTTGAAGGTTATTTCTTTCGTGCCGTAATTAACTAGAGCCATTGCTCAAACTAAGACCTGCCCTTATTTGGACAAAACCCACATCCAGCCATGCAATAATACGCCATCCATGCAGCGCTTTACATGTGTTGGGGGTGGTTTTTGTGATGTCTCCATATTCAATCTACCCCGAAAGAAACCTTTAGGTCATAGTCTTGTACTCCACTATCATCAGATTGTTTTTTCTGGCGTTCTTTTTCGCTTCGGCAGCCGCCAACATAAGTCCTCCCGGGCTTTTCGTGTCCTGGGGAACAGCTGCTATACCAAATGCAACATTTACGCTCTGGGCGCCGACCCCCGGCAGGGGAGTTGATTTTAGCTTTTCTGCCACACGCTGGGCGACTATAGTGGCTGACCGGCCGGTGGTTTGCGGCAAAATTAAGCCATAGTCAAGCGTCTCGTAGTGTCCGATAGTATCTATATCGCGAATCATCTCACGCACCCGCTGCAGCGCTGATTTCACCATCGAGAGCGGCATGGGCACCAAATTGTTTTCCTTTTGCATGTAGAGGTCGAAAACTATCAGGGCAAAAGGCTTCGAATCCACCTCGAAACGTGCCAGCTCCTGTTTGACGAAGTACTGGAGCAGGGGATAGGTAAAAACTTCGGTCTCCGCTCTCTGCATCGGGCGGAGCGCTGCCTGGATGCCGGTTTCGTCCAGTTTGACGTCGGGTGCCACCCGGGTCTCGACTACCTTTGCTTGCTGGGGCGGCTCGGTGGCAAGGGTTATCAGTCCTACCTGGGTCAGGTTAAACAAAAGCGGCACCCACTCGGCCTTGGCCAGGGGCAGTCGGCGCAGAAGGTCGTAGAGTGAGGTATAGCCGTCGATTTCCAGATACAGATCTTTCAGGGTCTGCATATTGACCTGGGGGCCGCGGCGAACGGTTTGTTCAAACTGCATCTCGGAAAGATTGGGATAGGCCTGCACCAGGTAGGTGTCGAGATTGAGGCCGAGCGATTTCAAAAAGTTGTGCTGGTCAAGGAGGGCGACACCTTCCATGAGAAGGCTTTCCAGGCGTTTCTTTATGGTTGTGGCCGTGGCCCGCTCGTTTTCCATCAGGCGGAATTTTCCGCTCTGCCAGGCCAGGAGCTCGATCAAGGCGTTGTCCCCCACTGTGTCACCGGTTGTGGCATGGGTGGGGCTGCCCTCGACGACGTAAATTTCAGCTCCGCCGTTGGCTCCGCTCAATTCCAGGCGGCCGGTGACCTTGGTCAGGGCCAGCGATTGCAAGACCGCCGCCAGCTGCAGTTTCTCGAGATCCCCTTCCAGCGATACCGATGAGCTCTTGGGTTTAACTTCCTTCTGGTCAGCCAGGAGTTTTTGCATTTCGGAGGTTGCTGACGGTTTTGGGGTTTCAGCCTGGGCCTCCGCCACCTCCGCTAACCCCAGGGAAAGGTTCCCTGTCGATGACCGAGACATGCCGCTGGTGGCCGATATAAGGTCCACTGATTGCTGGCCGGTGCATTCCGAGATCACCAGGTTTTGAATCAGCTGCACATCGATCGAGGGCAAGGACCAGACTTCAGAGAGTCCGGCCAGGGTGCCGCGCTCAAATTTCCAGATTGGATCCGAATCTTCGGGCAGGATTACCGAAACCTGAAAAAGTGAATCCTGTCCTGTAATGGAAAATGGCTGCTCAACCATATTGCCGTTGTTCTTTTTGGCTCTGGCCAGCATGTTTTGAATGTCTTCCAGGCTGGGTTCGTTCCATAGCCGCGGAAGTCTGGCCGGGCCGCCGCCTGTGGCTGATTCTTGTGGTTTGTTAGCCGATGGCGGCTGTGCGCGGTTGGAATTGGGTTTGAACATGCCACCCCGGGCTCTGGGAGAATGGATACCAGCAACAGTTTACAGACTCAGTCTGTTTCTTTTCATACCCCGGCCGGAGGTAGATCGAGATTAAATTAGGCCTTTGCGTGCTTGCTTGGCCCGGTACATCTCAGCATCCGCCCGTTTTTGCAGGTCAGCCGGTGAACTTTCGCCGCTGCGGCGGGTGACGACGCCAAGACTTATGCCCACGGGAAATTCCCGGCCCGCGGCATCGGAATAGCGAAGCTGCACCGCTTCCTGCAATCGTTCGGCCATATTTCGCGCGGTGGCGGCGTCGGTTTCGGGCAGGATGATGGTGAACTCATCGCCGCCGCTGCGTCCGGCGTGGTCATAAGCGCGGATGTTTTGCTTAATCTGTCGACTGACAATGCTCAGGGCCTGATCGCCTTTTTCGTGTCCCAGGTTATCGTTCAATTTTTTGAATCCGTCCAGATCGCCGTAGATAATTGAGAGAGGTTTGCCGCTGCGAATAGAGTGCTGAAACTCTCTGTTCAAGGCTTGATCGATGCCGCGCCGGTTCTGCAGGCCGGTGAGGTGATCGGTCACCGCTTGTTCTTGCAGTCTTTCAAATTCCGCCGCCTGCTTTTTGACCGCGGCCTGGCGTTCGACACCGGCGTGAATGGCTCCCAGACCCAGACCGCCTATGGCCGATGTATAGGTGCCGATGGCCAGGTCATGCAAACTTTCGCCGCCGCTCAGACTGGTCGTCATCAGCCCGGCCGGGATGCCGGCCAGGGTGCCGCAAAGAGCCTTAGTGATCTCTTTATTGGCACTAATGCCTTTCCATGGGATATGATTTTCTACCACTCGAGTCAGACCCTTGTTTGTCACACCCCATGTAGCCAGGCCCAGGCTGCCGATTGCGGCGTTTTTCAGGCGCTCCAGCACCTGCTCGGCGGGTTTCAGTTCTTTGCCGTCCTGCTCAACCGGTCTCAGCAGGCCGTCATAGCAGGCGCCGATCACTTGCGGCGGCAGGGTGCCGCGACTGGCAATTTCCATCAAACCGATGTCGGCAGCCGCTCCCAGCCCGGCTCCGAGCTGCTGGGCGTGCCAGCGCGGAGACATTTCGGGCACTTTCTCCGGGGCGTCGATGATCTGCACGCTGGGCAAATACCTGGCTGCGACCATCTGGGTGACACTGTTTATAGGTGTTTGCACGGCCGTGTGCATGGCCGATTGGAAAAAATCCTGGGGCAGGCAGAGAAAATCGCGACCGGCCAGGGCCCTGCTTTCATGGGGCAAGGGGCGATCAAGCGGGCGGTAGTGTGTTGCGGCAGCGGCAGCGGCCGGGGCTGGCATGGCTGTTTCGCGTTGATTGGCGGTTTCGCGTTGATTGGCGTCTGGCATGGTCGGCACCTCTGGCGGGGAAGATGGCAACCATCGTAGGAAAATGCCCGCCCGAGGTTAATGTGCAATTGCACAGTCTTGCCCCTTATAAGCTATTGTCTGACCTGCCAGCCCACCCAGCGCATTGCGGCAGCCACAGCCGCTGCCTGAGCCGGGCAGCCGCGGGCCAGGTGTGGCCTTGATCCGTCAAAAATTTCGGACATCGAGCCCAGGCAGCCTTCTTCCAGCAGGTGCGCTGTCAGGGGCTGCAGCAGCAGTTTGACCCGGCTTGCCGTCTCAGGCGTACTGCCATAGACATTGACCAGGGCTTCGATATAAGCGCCGGTGAGCCAGGTCCAGGCCGTCCCCTGATGATATGAGAGGTCGCGGTGGTAGCGGTCGGCGTGCTGGAAGCCGCAGCCGTAATAGCCCTGGTACTGGCTGTCATCCGGAGCCAGAGTGCGCACTCCGACGGGAGTGAGGAGGGCGCTTTCGACCGTGGCCAGAATTGCTTTCTCCTGGGTGGCGGTAAAAGCGCGGAAGGGCATGGAGACTGCGATTAATTGATTGGGGCGCAGACTGGCGTCGTTGCCGTTGCTGCGCGCACCCAGTTCGCGCGAGAAGCTCTCCCTGTCTATGACGTCATAGAGACAATTGAGGTCGGCGTGCCAGAATTTCTGCAGTGAGGCCCTGGCCTGGTCGGCCAGCTTCTTTACCTGGTCTTTGATATTCAGGGCCACGCCGGCTTCTTCCGCCAGATAGAGAATAGTCTCCAGGAAGCTGTACCAGAGAGCGTTTATTTCAATCGCCTTGCCGGCGCGAGGGGTGATGGGAATGTCCTCCACAGTGGAATCCATCCAGGTCAGTTCGGTGTCGGCCAGACCGGTGCGCAGCAGGCCGTCTCTGGCATCGACCGCGATACCGGATACGGTGGCGGCAGCGTAACTCTGAAAAGTCTGCAAAAGGACCGGCAAAAGCTCTACCACCAGCTCCTTGTCCCGGGTGACGCGGTAGTAGCTGTAGAGAGCGTGACCGTACCAGAGGCTGACGTCGGCCGAGCTGTATTCCAGCCCCGGTTCGACGAAGGCGACAAAGGGGGAGAGCGGATCTATTGTGCGGTTGGCCACTATGCCGTCTCTCAGGCGGCCGGCGAAGGTGCGCAGCACGGCCCGCGCATCGTCGAAACGGCGAGTGGTTAAAGCCAGTCCTGGCAGGCTGTAGAGCGCGGCACGGCCGGAATCATTAAACCAGGGATAGCCGCTCATGATCGAGAGCCGTTCGTTGGCATCGTCCTGTCGTCTGGCTTTTCGCTCCTTTTTATCAAAGGCATCGGGGACAAAAAACTGGTCGCAGGCCAGAATCAGCGCGTCCGTTTTGCCCGAGCGCGGCAAGCTGGCGCGGCGTATTAGTTTGTTCTGGCGCTTTATGATCTCGTTAACGGCGCCATGGCAATCAGGCCCTGATATTATATCTTCAAAGCTGGCGCCGACGCTTACTTCCTTTTCGGCTGTCAGTGCCGATGTGAGACTGCCGACCAGGAATAAATCTTCTCCGTCCGCTTCGCCGCGAGCACTTTCCTCCGGCCAATTGAAATCCCACCACCATTGTTTTTGCGGCTCATACTGGCCGTTGTTCCAGGTCAGGCAGAGGCGATTGCCTGTTTCATTAAGGATGACCAGGCTCTGGTTTGCCGATACGAACTGGGGATAACTGTCGTTGGAGGCGCCTTTTACGGTGGAGTTGGTGTCTCGGAAGCCGACCAGGAAACGGGTCGTTAGTTTGACGTCGTTGACCTGGGCATCGGGGTCGGCAAGAAATGTGTAGCCCAGCAAGAGCTGATTCGTGCCCTGCGCCAGGCACAAGCGCTTGATCAGATAGTGGCCGCCGACGTCAAAAACCCAGGTCGGGGTGGGCAAAGTAGTGAAGCAGTCGAGACGCTTGAAACCGGTCGGTGATACCACCCCTGATGCCCAGTAATTACTGGCCAGCTCGTAGGCGACGCCGTCTATGGTGATTAGCTCTTCCACGCGCGAGAGAATCACTCGGCGGCTGACCGGCGGTGTCAGAGCGGCGGTCAGGTACGAATGATAACGTCTGGTGTTGGCGCCGGATACGGTACCCATAGAGAAGCCGCCCAGCCCATTGGTAACCAGCCATTCTCGATTGTCAGGCTGATCTTTGCCTGGATACCAGACCGGAATCTCGTAATCGATCTCCGGGTGTTGTGATTTTAGCCACCCGATTAAACCAAAGGTCATTTTCTAACCCAGCACAGATCAGGTTTGGGAAAGCGTTTCGGACTCGGCAGGTACGGGCATGGCCTGCCAGTTGCCTGTTTTGCGCCAGCTGGTTGCCTTCACCTTTTCTGCCAGAGCTTTGAGTTCCCGCGCTTCTTCGATGCGATCGAGCATGAGCAGCAGATCGGCGTAATTGCCGAGCAGGCTGACAACTTCCGGGTGCCTGCCGCCCAGAACACGCGTTTTAATGGACATCGCCAGTTTATAAAAGGGCTCGGCCTCGACATACTTGCCCCAGGAGTGATAAAGCAGGGCCAGGTTGTAG